>NZ_JBMFZG010000001.1:0-1041384 GCF_048890225.1 Maribacter luteocoastalis | reverse complement strand
CCCTTATAGGATCAGTGTCGACGGCGGTTCGCCCCAGTCTGCCCCTGGGTTGATCGCGGCTGGCGACATGGTAACGGTGTCCAACCTATCATCGGGCGCGCACACGATAGCCATCGTGGACGCCAACGGATGTGGGGAGACCGAGAACATAACGATATTCCCACCATTGACGGCCCTTGCGGTTGTAAGCTCTGACGAGAACTGTGACCCTGCCAATACGGGCGAGGTAACGGTCAGCGCCAATGGCGGATCCGGAGTGTATACCTTTACACAGACAAGTCCTGCGGGACCTTCCAATGGAACCGGTGTGTTCACGGGCTTGACACATTCTGTTTCCTATACCTTTGAGGTAGAGGATACGTCAACGAACTGTATAGTCCCTGTAACGATCACCTTACCGGCACCTGAGTTGCCTACCTTTAGCCTATCGGCGACTGACGTTAGCTGTTTCGGCGGCAACGACGGTACGATTACTGTAACCTTGGACCCGGGCAATATAGATACGCCTTATTCATACAGTCTTGACGGTGGTACGACTACACAACCAACGAACGTGTTCACGGGGCTGGTCGCTGGCACGTACAATATTACGGTGATATCCGACAAGGGCTGTGAGGACACCAAATCGATAGCTGTAGACGAACCAAGTTTATTGGCGATTTCTGCCAGTGCTTCGGCATATACCTGTGACGATACGGCAAGTACCATTACGGTAACGATAGACAATGACGGAACGGGCAACCCATCGGGAACGGGCCCATACCTATATAGTTTTGACAATGGCGCCAACTTTGGCACCGACAACACGTACCAGGCGGCCTATGGTTCCGCTGCGGTCAATGTAGTGGTAGAGGACAGCAACGGATGTCAGGATACCGTGTCGGTACCAGTTCCTGTGACGCAGGAGGTAACCGCGTCCATCAACCAATTGCAGATAATAGACTGTACCAATGGAGAAGAGATCATAGAGATTGTTGCCTTGAACGGCTCAGGAAACTATACATATACACAATTACCTAGTGGCAATGTGGTAGCGGACCCAACCAATATAGTGATTACCGCACCGGGCAACTATGTATACGAGATTACGGATACGACGACGAACTGTTCTGTTATCGTGGAGCACAATGTGGCGCCATATGACCTTATCGATGCCGTTGCGACTGTGACAAATGACGCTACCTGTAGCGACAGTACCGATGGTACCATTGAGGTTACGGTAACGGGTTATATAGGAACGTTCGAGTATGAGGTACGGGATGGTTCGGGTACCGCGGTAACCGCCACTATTGCGGACAATGCCATATCAGACCCATATGTGTTCACTGTACCAAGTACATTTGGTGCGGGCACCTATACGGTTTCCATTATACAGACGGCATACCCAGAGTGTACCGTAGTGACGAACACGGTTACGATAGATGCCCCAGAGCCATTGGCACTGACCTTGGTAGATGTGGTGAACGCGAACTGTAACGTATCCGATGCGGTGGTGACGGTTCTTGCGAACGGGGGAACACCGGCATATACGTATGGTGCGTCACAGAGCGGAGCGGGAGTTCCCGGCGCCTTTACCTTTGACAGTACGATAGAACTGGACCCATCGGTGAGCCTTAACTGGGACATCTATGTACGGGACAGTAACGGATGTATCATAGGAGCCCCATTGGCCGTAACGATAGCCATGGACCCTACCCCTGGCATAGCCTTGTCGATGGTAGACGCGTGTGTTCCTGAGGGCACGTATGAGGTCGATGTTACGATGGACGTGGCAGGTGTCGGCCCTTATAGGATCAGTGTCGACGGCGGTTCGCCCCAGTCTGCCCCTGGGTTGATCGCGGCTGGCGACATGGTAACGGTGTCCAACCTATCATCGGGCGCGCACACGATAGCCATCGTGGATGCCAACGGATGTGGGGAAGTAGAAAATATAACCATAGAACCTGAATTGCAGATTAGCGCATTGGTAAATACACAGCCAAGTTGTCTTACCAACAATGGCGTAATTGACTTTAACGTTTCCGGAGGTTCTGGAACTTTTACCGTACAATTGTTACGTTCAGATTTAACAGACACTGGACTAGTACCAACAGGAAATCAATTTATAGGTGTAGCTTTTGGAGATTATATAGTTAGAGTAACAGATAATACGTTGGGAACACCAAACTGTTTTGCAGATGCACCAGTTTCATTGGAAGAACCAACACCTGTAACTTTATTGGCTACAAATAAAACGGATATTTCTTGTGCTGGGCTTTCAGACGGAAGTATTAGCATAAACTTGGCACCAACAAGTGCTGGGGTTAATGACAATCCACCCTATGTTTATGAAATTACAGACGGAACAAACTCATTTACCCAAAATAATGGATTATTTACAGGGTTACCCGCGGGTACGTATGATATTACAGTCACATCTAATAGAAACTGTATTGCTACGGACCAAGTAATCATTGAAGAACCACTTGCCTTAGATGCTGCGGTTACCAACATTACACAATTGTCTTGTGATGTAGACAACAGCACTCAAACAGCAACTATTGAAGTAACGATTACTTCGGGTACAGGTACACCAAACTATTTCTACAGTGTAAATGGGGGAACCTTCCGTCCAACTGGAGGAAATGTGTTTACTTATGAAACAACGATTGCCGGCAATTATGATATTGTTGTAAGGGACCAAAACGGTTGTCCGTTCCCATTACCAACACAAACCATTGCACCTTTAAATACATTTACAGCTACTATCACAACACTAAACAGTATCACTTGTGATATTAATAATCCAGAAGAAGTGTTGATTACAGTAACCGATGATGGTAATCCTCACAACTATACATTTGAGTTGTTACCTATTGGCAACCCTAATGGAGTACAGACATCTACTACGGCAACCACAGCCAATTACGATTTAACAGCAGTTGGCAATTATACATTCAGAATTACAGATGTAGATACAGGTTGTTATATAGATACGGCCCCTTATACCATTGCTCCATTTGACTTTATTGAGGTGACGGCTACGGCTGTTTCACCTGTAACATGTTTTGGGGATGGAAATGGAACTTTAGAGTTTACTATATCTGGATACACGGGTAATTATAATTACCAGGTATTTGACAGCAATGACAATCCTATTGGTGGAACCGTTAGTACAGACACCTCGGTAAACCCGCGAACTATAGGAGGACTTTCAGGAGGCAACTATTATGTGACCATTACGGAAGCAGATGTTCCATTATGTGATGACATCAGTAATATGGTTACGATTATATCTCCAGATATGCCATTGTCAGCTATTGTAGATGTATTGGCAGAAGCTACATGTACAAATGACCAAGGAGAAATTCTAATTGACCCAACAGGTGGATATGCTCCTTATAACATTGTTATGACCAATACAACAACAGGTCAGCCGGCATATATCGCAACAGGCGTACAGTCAGTTGTGTTCACGGGACTCTCTGCGGGTAATTTTGATATTACGGTTACCGATGCATCTGGATGTCCACGTTCATATTCTGAGGTGTTGAATCCTGCAACTCCAATTGTGGCTAATGCTACACCATTGATAACCGATTTAGCTTGTTACGGGGATACCGGAGCAGTAGTCACTGCTAATGTTATTGGCGGAGGTAGTGGTAGTTATGAGTATCAATTAAACTATTACGATGACGCAGGTGTAACAATTACATTTACTACCGGTCAACAGCTAAACCCTAGTTTTAACGATCTTGGAGCGGGTATTTATAGCATAACCGTTAGCGATGGATGGAACTGTGATGTTACTACCAACACTGTAGAAGTTAGGGAACCAACACCAGTAGAGGCATTTTTAATACGAACGGATCCTTTAACATGTGCTACTGGGGCAGCATTTGAACTAACGACAATTGGAGGCAGTGGTACCTATGAGTACAGTTTAGACAATGTTACGTTCATGCCTATGACAAGTAACCCAATGGGATTACCTGCTACGGGTTCGTTCCCAGCGGGAACCTACCAATATTATGTCAGGGATGCTGTAAACGGTTGTGAAGCAGCAGTATCTAATGCGATTACCGAAGATCCCATTGAGCCTTTGACTTTAATAGTAGACCAAACAGCAGCATTTATTAACTGCACAGGGGAAAGTACCGCGGTTATTTATGCCGAAGCAACTGGTGGTCTTGGTAATTATGAGTATGAGTTGTTCACAGATGCTTCACTAGCGTTGGCTACCCGTATCGGAGGACCTCAACCTACAGGTATATTTAGAAATCTGGCAGCAGGAACCTATTATGTTACCGTTACCAGCGAAGACTGTAACACCTTACCGGAAGAAGTCATAATAGCAGAACCTATACCGTTATCGTACTCAGACGAAGCGTTGAATATTACTTGTGCAGGGGAAGATAATGGTAGTATTACGGTTACGCTATCTGGAGGCGCGGGTGGATATCTATATGCAATTTCACCCAATCTGGATCAATTTGACACTATAAATACGTTTACAGATCTTGCCCCAGGTGATTATACAGTTATTGCTCAGGATCAGAATGGATGTTTTGAATATTTAACATATACCATTTTAGAACCCACTGTTTTAATGGTAGGTACTACGTCAACTCCAGAAATATGTGTGGGTAGCCAAGACGGCACTATTACCTTGAACGTAACGGGAGGAACAGCACCATATAGCACCGCATTGAATGCTAATGATGATTCAGATTTTGTTGCGGATAGATTGGATTTCATGGATATGGCCGCGGGTAACTATCTAATTTTTGTAAGGGATGCCAATGGTTGTGAAACTAATTTGGTAGTAGATATTGCAGCGGGTGTAAATCTTAATGCAGAAGTAAGCCCTGTGTATGAGTGTACGGGTGATACCCCAGATAATTATGTAAATATTACACTGGAAGACCCAACCGTAATTGGCGATGTACTTTATGCGTTGGATTCAGTTGACCCATCTGCGATGCAATTAAATCCTGATTTCAGGAGTATTGCACCAGGGAATCACTACATAACTATTGCCCATGCCAATGGATGTATTTTAACAATAGACTTTACCATAGAGAATTTTGACCCTTTAACATTGTCGTTGGAGCAGCAAAACATGAATGAGATAACTGCAATAGCAGAAGGAGGTAGGGGCGAGTACACCTATTATTTTGATGGAATTGATAACGGAAATGACAACACGTATTACATAACCAGAACCGACACATATGAAGTTAGGGTGGTAGATGAGAATGGTTGTGAGTCAATTGCGAATATTTTCATGGAGTTCATAGATATAGAAATTCCTAATTTCTTTACCCCTGATGGTGATGGCAATAACGATTTCTGGATACCAAGAAACATGGAGCAGTTCCCAGAAATACTAATAAAAATATTTGATCGTTATGGTAGAGTAGTTTCCAGACAAGCCGTTGATGCCCAAGGATGGGACGGCAAATATGAAGGAAAGGAATTACCAACAGGTGACTATTGGTATGTAATTCAACTAAACGGAGAAGCCGATGATAGAGAATTTGTAGGACATTTTACCCTTTACAGATAAAACTTAACCTAAAAATTATGCGTAATAAATTATTGACCTTGGTGTTTTTCATTAGCGCCTTTGCCCTTAAAGGTCAGGAACTTACCATTCCACAACTCTCCCAATATTTGGCAGACAACCCTTTTGTGATGTCCCCAACGTATGCGGGAATTGGTGACCATGTAAAAATAAGGGTAAATGGTCTTACACAATGGGTAGGGATTAAGGATGCTCCAGACACACAGTCACTGGCAGCAGATATGCGCGTGGGAGAGAAATCAGGTATTGGGGCCTTGCTTTATAACGACAGTAATGGTGAGACCAAACAAAGAGGGGCCCGAGTTTCTTTTGCACACCATTTGACTTTAGATAGGTACGATGATGAGTTTTTATCTTTTGGGATTTCCTATAATTTTAATCAATTTAGAATAGATATTGAAAACTTTGACGCTTTAGACCCTAGTGTTACCGATGACCGCGCAACTACCAACCATAACTTTGATGTAGGTTTGTTGTACCGTTATGATAAATTTTATATAAGCGCTAATGCTTCTAACATACTGGATAAGGATTTATCAAAATTTAACCCAATTTTTGAACCGAATAGGCTAAGGAATTATTATGTTTATACGGGCTACAGATACACAAAGAACAGAAGTAGTAATCTAGAGATAGAACCCTCAGTGTTTTTTCAGCTTTTTGAAAGTGATGGTCGTTCTGTGACAGATTTGAACGTTAAATTTAGATGGTATGATTTTGAGGATTATTACTATGCAGGAGTTACTTACCGTTTTTTAAATGATCAAATAGGTAATCCTTTATATATTGCCCCTATTGTTGGGTTCAAGAAAAGTAATTTCTATTTTGGCTATTCTTATCAAGTAATTTTAAATGAAATTTTAGGGTATAGCTCTGGTACACATGTGGTTACTTTAGGAGTAGACCTTTTTCAAGGAATCAGTAATTGTAGGTGCACCTATTAAATTCTAGTTTCTTTGTTTTATGTTTGCCATATAACGTAAAGGATAACATGGGAAAAGTACAGGTAGAGAATATAAAAGCCTATGCATATCATGGCTGTTTGGCCGAAGAAACAAGAATCGGTAGTGATTATCTTGTGAATGTAACGGTAGAGGCAGACCTTTCCAAAGCCGCGCTTACAGACGCCTTAAAAGACACCGTGGACTATGTTCACATAAATAAAATTGTTAAGGAGGAGATGGCAATTCCCTCTAAATTACTGGAACATGTTGCCAAGCGCATAAGCGACCGTATTTTTGTTGAAATACCCATGGTCTTGGAATCTAGCATATCAGTATCTAAAATTAGCCCTCCAATTAACGGTGATGTTGAAAAAGTCACCATTAGTATTAATTCAAAAAGAACATGATATTATATTTTTGATACCTTGGAATAAGGTACTACATTTGCATTCCTAAAACAAGGCATCGTGGCCGAGTGGCTAGGCAGAGCTCTGCAAAAGCTTGTACAGCGGTTCGAATCCGCTCGATGCCTCAAAAAAACCCCCTCCAATAATTGGAGGGGGTTTTTATTTTTAAAATTAAGGGGTATATTTTTAACTAAAAACACCATAGATTGCATCTAAGAATTAAGGCTGTAACATATAAACAAGGAATATGGCAGGAATAAAATATATTGCGATAGTTTTTGCCCCTTCATAATCCTGCGCCATTCTTTGACCAAAAAGCAACATTAATAGTGCGATACACGAAAAAATAGCACCATACCTTGCCAAGGTAACATCAGCCATTGTCAGAATTTGATACACGCCCAATAGGCAAAGAACACCTGAAATGACTTCCGTGATCAAAACAATCACCAATAATAAGGGCACTATTTTTTTTAATGGTGTTTTGGCAAAATGTCCTTTTAACCAATCAAGGTTACCTTGCCAGTTAATAACCTTATCAATACCACTTTGTACAAAAGTGATAATTAAGAAAACTAGTAATAGAATTTCAGTGGCATAATTTAGGATGGATGACATACTATCAGGTTATTTCTGTTGCTTTTTTATGCAAAAGACGGGTTAGTTTAATTGATAAATCTGTGAATATTATTTTCGCATTACCATTACGTTCTATATGATAAATAGCATTTTCTAGTTCTTCTGTAATGGTAAGGATATTATTCTCATGTATAAAGGGGGCAAATTTTTTAAGTTGAAATCCTTCTGCATGTATTTTCATGTAGGCAAGTTCATCAACGCCATAGTTTAGTAACAAAGCTTGCCGCATTACGGCCATACAAAAGTTTAAAAATTTCTTCTGTGTCTCCCTGCCCGTTTTCGCCAGTTCCTCGCTCCAAAGAATAAGTTCATGAATAACAGCTTTATTTCCTTTGGCCTTAAAGGCACTGCGTACCCATTGTACAAACCACTTTTCAAAAATTAGATCTTCTGAATCTTGGTTTAATAGGTCTAGGGCTTTGTTGAAATTTCCATTGGCTTCATGGGCTATCTGCATAGCTTCTTCATGAGACGCCCCATTATTTATAAGTGCTTTTGCTATTGTATCTTCTGCCAGAGGTGGGAAGTGTAAAATTTGACACCTAGATTTTATGGTTTGTATAATTTGTTCCTCATCTTGGCACAGCAACAGAAATATAGTTTTTTCTGGCGGTTCTTCAATTAGCTTTAGAAGTTTGTTTGCAGCCGCATTGTTCATTCTTTCCGCCATCCATATCATCATCACTTTATATCCTCCTTCATAGGACTTTAGGGATAACTTTTTTACAATTTCTTGTGCTTCGTCTACGCCTATCTGCCCTTGCTTTTTTTCTATTTCTATCAACTGATACCAATCAAAAAGATTTCCGTACGGTTGCTCTTGTGCAAATTGACGCCACTCATGTATATAATGGTCGCTTACAGCATGTGATTTTACTTTATCAGAATTGGCCACCGGAAAGGCAAAATGCATATCAGGATGGGAAAACGAGCTAAATTTTAAGTTGCAAACGGAGTTCCCACTGTTATTTTCTCCATCGGTATTGTTACATATAATATACTGCGCATAGGCCAGAGCCATAGGTAAAAGGCCACACCCCTCAGGCCCAACAAATAACTGTGCGTGAGGAATTCTGCCTGCGTCCGCACTCATTGACAAATGTTTTTTTATGTGGGCAAGCCCAAGTATATCCTTAAATAACATCGATTCAAATATAGTTGTTTTTAAGGCATTACAGAATTGCAGCGTGCTGTTATAAATTATATACCCTAGTACTTTATACACTTCGCATTAATCTTTACATTTGCGACTTACTATAAAGAAAAATCTCATGAAACTATTGGACGACTATAATTTTGAAAATAAAAAAGCATTGATACGGGTTGACTTTAATGTGCCTTTAAATGAGGATTTTGAAGTGACTGACACGAATAGGATAGAAGCTGCAAAACCAACCATAATAAAAGTGTTGGAAGATGGCGGCAGCGCTGTGTTAATGAGTCATTTAGGAAGACCAAACGGCGAAAGAAATCCCGACATGTCATTAAAACATATTTGCGCGAAGGTTTCTGAGATAATTGGGGTAACTGTCAAATTTGTAGATGATTGTGTTGGTGATAAAGCAGAGCAGGCTGTTTCTGAACTTCAAAATGGGGAAGTACTTTTATTAGAGAACTTAAGGTACCATGCAGAGGAGGAGAAAGGAGATGAGACATTTGCAGAGCAGTTATCCAAATTAGGGGATATTTATGTTAACGATGCATTTGGAACGGCTCACCGAGCGCATGCATCAACAACAATAGTGGCTAAGTTTTTTCCTGGAAACAAATGTTTTGGATATTTATTGGCTAAAGAGATAGATGCTATTGAAAAGGTAATGAGAACAGGAGAGAAACCTATTTTGGCAATTTTAGGAGGTGCGAAGGTGTCCTCCAAAATCACCATTATTGAGAATATCTTGGATAAGGTAGATGACTTGATCATTGGCGGGGGAATGACCTATACCTTTATAAAAGCACAAGGCGGACAGGTTGGCGACTCAATATGTGAGGATGACAAAATGGAATTGGCCTTGGATATTTTAAAACAAGCCAAGGAAAAGGGTGTTAATGTGCATATTCCGGTTGATGTTTTGGCTGCTGATGATTTTAGCAATACAGCAAATACTAAAGTGGTGGACGTAGACAAGATTCCTGCCGGATGGCAAGGGTTGGATGCCGGACCAAAAACATTAGAGAACTTCAAATCAGTAATATTAGGTGCAAAAACAATACTTTGGAACGGGCCAGTTGGTGTATTTGAAATGGAAAGTTTCGCAAAAGGCACCATTGCAGTAGGGAATTTTATTGATCAGGCTACACAAAACGGGGCATTTTCACTTGTCGGTGGTGGAGATTCCGTAGCTGCTGTAAAACAATTCGGTTTTGAGGATAAAGTAAGTTATGTGTCTACTGGTGGAGGGGCAATGTTAGAAAGTCTTGAGGGTAAAACATTACCGGGAATTGCTGCAATATTAGATTAGCAAGGGCATTATCGATAAACGGCACATATCGATATTAATCGTATTTTAAGAGATTAAATTTTATTCTCACAAAAAAATGTACGATTTTCGTTAGTCCCGCTAAGATAAAAATGCCATTATGGATAAGACAATTTATAACCTTATATCTTTTTTAGGCTTTTTACTGCTGTCGTTTTCAATTTTGGCACAGGAAAAGCCTACTTTAATTAGTGCTGATGGTACTGGTACATCATCTATGGCTACTGTCGCAACCGATTCGTTGATTTCCAGTAACGACATACCAATCGAACTAGATTCTGTAGTCAGTTTTGCAGATTCGCCTATTACGTTGTTTAAATCGCCAAATTCTGGCGGGTATGATTTAAAAGACCATGAGCTTGCAGCAAAGTATGACAGCCTATGGATGCAGGAATTGGTGCAAAATGCACCACTTTTTGAGGAAATGTATGAGGAAGTGGCCCATTTAGACCCTAATGCCACCTATGATATCGAGATAAATACCGACACCTTAAAAATGCGTTTAAAAAGGTTGAACCAAAAAACACCTTTTAACGTTGCCTATAACCCTTCATTAGAAAGCGTCATTAAATCTTTTTTAACCCGCAAAAGAGAACTAATGGAAAGAATGCTAACAGTGAGCCAATTTTACTTTCCATTATTTGAGCAGCAATTGGACAATTATGACATTCCTTTAGAAATGAAATATCTGTCTATTATAGAGTCTGCACTTAATCCAAAGGCAAAATCTAGGGTAGGAGCCACAGGTTTATGGCAATTTATGTATGGCACCGGTAAAATGTACAAATTAGATGTTACCAGTTATGTAGATGAACGCAGTGACCCAATTAAATCTACCGAAGCCGCTTGTAAATACTTATCAAGATTGTATGGTATTTTCAATGATTGGGACTTGGCACTTGCAGCATATAATTCTGGTCCAGGCAATGTGAACAAGGCAATACGAAGATCAGGGGGATATAAAAATTATTGGAATATTAGAAGAAACCTTCCAAGGGAAACGGCAGGCTATGTGCCGGCATTTTTAGCGACAATGTATTTGTTTGAATATGCCGAAGAACACGGTTTAAAAGGAAAGAAAGTCGATCGTCCCTTTTTTGAAACGGACACGATACATGTGAAAAGTCTGATTACTTTTGACCAAATTTCTGAGTTGGTTGGGATAAGTAAGGATGAATTAAAAATTTTAAATCCTTCCTATAAGCTAGAGGCCATACCTTTTATTAAAGGAGAAAACTATTCGTTACGTTTGCCTGTAGACTTAATGGGTAGGTTTGTTGCCAATGAAGAGGCAATCTATGCACACGTTGATAAGGAGCTCAAAAGCAAGGAAAGTCCGCTGCCCCAATTGGTACAACAGGCTCAAAACGACAGAATACGTTATAAGGTACGTAGTGGGGATTATTTAGGCAAAATTGCCGAACGATATGGAGTTGGTGTAAGCCAAATTAAAAACTGGAACGGTTTGTCAAGTAATAATTTACGAATTGGCCAACGTCTTACCATTTTTCCAAGAAAAAACAGTAGCGCCCTAGTGAAACCAAAAGACACGCCTACTAGAACTGCTGTTGTAAGTAATTCAAAGGTGCACGAAGTACGTAGTGGAGACTCACTATGGACTATTTCTAGAAAATATCCTGGAGTTAGTATTGAAAATTTACGAAAATGGAACGGTATTAGTGGTAACAATCTAAAACCAGGCACAAAATTAAAATTGTGCGATTGTTCATCGTAAAATTGAAATACAAAAAATGAAAAAATCAACTACACTTTTAGCGTTGTTAGTAATGCTAATACTATCCTGCAAGCAGGACAAAAATCAAGATTTTCTACCCAATTCCATTGGCGCCTACAACACACTTACAGTTGTAATTGAGAATGAACTTTGGAAAAGTGAGGTTGGTGACAAGATTCGAGAGCATTTTGCCGCACCGGCCTTAGGCTTAACATGGGACGAGGCTTTATTTAGTATAACCCAAATACCACCACAAGTTTTTTCAGGTTCCGTAAGAAATACAAGGTCTGTACTTTATGTTATGGAAGATTCTTTAGATTTAGCACACATGAAAAAAAACATGTATGCCAAACCTCAAAACGTAGGTGTTATCAAAGGAAGAAACAAACGAGAGATAATCGAAAACTTAAATGAAAAGGCACCAAGTTTTGTAGAGACCTATAAAGACTTAGAGCTTGCTGAGGCCCAAAAGCGATTTTTAAAGTCTTTAAGTAAGGAGAAAGCACTTGAAGATAAGTTTGGGATCAACCTAAATGTACCATCTATTTATAAAGTTGGCCGTGAAGAGGACAACTTTGTTTGGATTGACAGGCAGATACAAAAAGGGAACATGAACATTATTGCATATAGTGTACCCTGGGATACTTTTAAGAACGACACCACTTTTGTACAGGACATTATAAAAATGAGGGATTCTATAGGCAAGTTATATGTTCCCGGAACAGATGTGCCTAATAAGGAAAACTATATGGTTACAGAAAAGGCCTTTTCCCCTTATGTATTTCCTGCGGAAATAGCTGGGCGTAAAGCGGCCGAAGTTCGAGGTATTTGGGAAATGTCCGGATATCCCATGGCTGGCCCATTTCTAACCTATATTATTAATGATAAGCCTAATAACAGAAAGTTAGTGCTAGAAGGCTTTACATTTGCTCCAGCAACAGAAAAAAGGGATTATATGTTTGAATTGGAGGCCATTTTAAAAACAGTAAGTTTTAAAAAGCTCTAACCTAATGTAAATTTTATATACAGAAAAAGGCTTGAGGATTACCTCAAGCCTTTTTCTGTATATAAACTATTTATTTCTTATTAAAGGTTGCTAAAGGAAAAACCTGTAGATACCCTAAAAATAAAGGCATATAAGGCCAATGCAATAAGTGCAAAACATATCCATGAAAATATTTTGAAGTAATTTTCTAACAAGTAGCTTTTCCAATTTCTAAAGGCTTCAATATATATTTCTTTAACGAGTAAAATTTTATCCATATGTGAGCTTTTTTTGGTTATCAACATAAAGAAAGGCACTAATATTCAGAGTAATGAATAGTTTAGACAAAAGGAAAATTTATACTATGAAAAACAATCCTTATTTTATAAAATCTACCAATTACACAAATAAACGATATATGGATTTAGAACTGGAAAGGCTTTTCTTGGTATTAGGAAACGGGCCAAGGAGTAACCATAATAGAACATTGAGGAATTTTACAATCTTGGGAATTGTTTTAGAAAACAAACTCGGATACTAATATAGTTTTACATCTAACTAGGAATAAAAAAAGGCCATTGAGAATACAATGGCCTTAAATATTCAATAATATTAATAGTTACATTTTTACGATTATAAATTCAGACCTACGGTTTAAGTAATGCTGTTTTTCTGTACAGCGTATACTGCCATCACATTCATTTAATAACCTATTTTCACCATACCCAATCGCGCTTTCAATACGTTCTGGCGCAATACCTTTAGAGATGATATAGTCCCGGGTTGATTTTGCCCTTTTGTCAGACAGGTATTCGTTGTAAACCTTACTACCTCTTGAATCCGTATGTGATTCAATTTTAATGACCATTTCAGGATACTCGGTCATCACTTCTACCAATTTATCAAGCTCAAAAGTAGCATCATTTCTAATATATGATCTATCGAAATCAAAATGAATCATTTCTGTTTTAAGCTTACGTATGCCTTCTTCTACAGCTATCATGTCTTTAAGTTTACGCATGGTAATATCAACATTAATAGTGTCATTCTCTGTAGTGGTCACCATATGCTCATCAACAAAATAAGTTTCTTTGTTTGTTTTTAGGTTATATCTAGTTTCAGAGTCCAAGTCTTCAAAAACAAAACTACCCTCTTCATCTGTTTCAATCTCTTTTAGTTTTATATTATTTTCATCTAAAAGTTCAACTAATGCTTTGGGCATTACATCCCCAGTTACTAAATCTGTAACCACACCAGCTATGGCATTTACATTTTCGGGCACCTCTTCTATCATTAGCTTTTTGAATGAATAAAGATCATCACGGCCTTTCCCGCCAATCCTATTGGATGCAAAATATCCTTTTTGTGTTTCCTCATTAATAATATATGAAAAATCATCTTTGTTACTGTTTATGGGCTTTCCTAGATTTTTAACGTTAGTAAATCCACCCTCATCGTTTATAAGTGCTTCATAGATGTCTAATCCACCTAGTCCGGGATGACCGTTTGAAGAGAAATATAGTTTGCCTTCGTCAACAAACGGAAACATTTCTTTCTGCTCTGTATTGACTTCTGGCCCTAAGTTTCTTGGCGTAGAAAAACTACCATCTTCACCAATATCAGTCACAAAAATATCTGTTTCTCCGATGCTTCCTGGCATATCGGAAACGAAGTACATTTTTTTGCCGTCTTTACTAAGTGCTGGATGCCCTGTAGAGTATTCGTCACTATTAAAGGAAACCTCAGTCGCTTCAGACCATTCTCCGTTTATTTTTTGAGAGCGGTAAATCTTTAAATTGTTTATCCCATTTTTATCTCTACGAAGTTTTTTACCATAATTATTGCGGGTAAAATACATGGTCTCGCCATTGGGTGAAAAGGTAACAGACGCTTCATGATATTTTGTGTTGATAGATTTTGAAAATTTTATAGCATTTTTTAGCTCTGATGTTTCTTCGTTTAATTTGGAAACATAAAGATCAAGATAGGGTTGGTTATCCCATTTATACCGTCTGGTACTAAATACGGAAGAATCCATAGCAGATGCAAAAACAACTTCATCAGTATTTAGAAACATTGGAGAAAATTCTGAATATTTGGTGTTCACCTTTAAGTTTTTAATTTCAAATTGGTCTTTAGAACTTAAAAGGTTATCTAGAATTGCTTCTCGTTGTTCATCGGATATTTTCTTTATATTTATGTCGGATTTTATCTTTTTATCATAAAGGCGCATTAAACGCTTTGATCGGGCATATTTCCCCGTTCCTTTTAAGGAATGCGCATATTTGAAAATATTGTCCGCCGATAATTCGTCCTGATATTTTTCATATAATATAGTATACCATTTATAAGCTTGCTCCATATTGGTGTTGAAATAGTGTGCATCCCCCGCTTTTTGTAAAACTTCAAACGAGTAATTATCATGGTCTTTTGATAAGGCTATTTCATATAATTTAGCTGCTTCTGCATACCACATTTTATCAAAATATTCATCTGCTCTCTCAATGAGTTTTGATTTAGGTGGGCTGTTGCTTATTTTAAAGCTATTATTTTTATCTGCACTTAAATGGGATGGCTCTAATTTGGCCTTATCGCGAATAAGCGTTTCATAAGTAACTTCTTCTAAGCTTATGTTTTCTGTATTTGGAACACTATTGGAAATTTTTAGCAACCACATGTCATCTTTAAATTTTCCATTAAAATTGGTTTTGCAATCCTCCAATGCGCTTTGCCATGTCATATAGTGGTTTAGATAAAAATAAAATAAATTGTTCTGTGTATTTTTTAAATAGCCAGAATTAAACCCTTTCTTATTGAACTTTTTAACTTGCTTGTCAAGTTTACCCTTTTTGCTATAAACGCCTGAAATAACATAGTAACCATTTTTTACATTTTCTAGATTTTCAATTTTTCTATATGGAATGTCATTTTGTTCTGCGGCTTTGTTAAATGCCAGTTCATCTGCTTGTTCATCTACTTGTTCTGAAGCTTTAGTAGATTCCTTAATAGTACTATATGCAATATCTTCTTTATGTTCGGACAGCAGATTATTCTGATAATCTTGGGCATAAAAGCCCATAGATAAAAAAAGTAATGTAATCGAAACTATTGTTTTCATGCTTTATAAATCAATTGACACAGTGCCTTAATGATAGTTGGTGATAATCAAAAAATAAGATGGATTTTTCCAATTTAATTTCGAAAGTAACCCTAAAGCCGTAAAAGTTTTATTTTTTGTTGTGAAAGGCTGGTTATTTGTCGTGTGTTGCCTATTAATAGGCAGGTAACATTTTTTAAAAAGCCAATTTAAACCAGTTTGATTGGTGCATGTATTGTAAGAAACTTCATTTTTTTAACAAAAAAAAGCGCCAATATTATTGGCGCTTTATACAGTGTTTTATTTGAAAACTAATCTTTCTTTTCGTCTTCAACAACCTCATCTTCCTTTGAGGCATCTTTGAATTCTTTAATACCACTTCCAAGACCTCTCATTAGTTCCGGAATTTTTTTTCCTCCAAAAAGTAAAAGAACAACTAATACTACTATGGCTATTTGCCACGGTCCTATGGCTAAGAATATATTTGCTAATGTCATATCAAAATCTTTTAAAGCGATTACAAAGGTACTAAAAACTAAGATAGTTTACTAAATTATTAACGATTGTGATCTTTATTAAATAGTTTAAGCTAAACTTCCGTTAAATCTTAGAGATACACCAATAAAGAAACTAATTGTTAGTTTATATTTTTTATGTGGAAACACGGTCAATATCAATTCTAAACATATCTTTGTTGTAATGGCCAAAAAAGTAAAAAAAAGAAAAGAAATAAAACGAAAGCTCCTTCATAAGTATAGGCTTGTAATACTTAATGAAAGTACTTTTGAGGAAAAAATATCTTTTAAGCTAAGTAGATTAAATGTTTTTGTAACAGGTTCTTTATTTATGATAGGGTTAATTGGGCTAACCATCTTATTGATAGCTTTTACACCCTTGCGTGAATATATTCCAGGGTATTCATCAACAAAACTTAAAAAACAGGCAACGGATTTAACCTATAAAACGGATTCGTTAGTCAGAACCTTAAATTATACCAATAGGTATTTGGATAATATAAGAATGGTTTTGAAAGGTGACATTGAGAATAACCAAATTAATAGGGACTCTCTATTTGAACAGTTTAAGATAGATCCATCAACTGTAGATCTAACACCAACAAAGGAAGACTCTCTTTTAAGGGCAGAGGTAGCTTTGGAGGACAAATACAACTTATTTGAAAATAATACCACAACAAGAAATTTAATTCTTTTCCCCCCAATTTCGGGTTCGGTATCCATGAATTATGATGTGCAACAAAAACATTATGCCGTAGACGTAGTTGCAACACAAGACACCCCAGTAAAAGCGGTAGCCAATGGTACGGTTATATTTGCAGAATGGACCGCAGATACGGGTTATGTAGTTCTCTTGGAACATGAAGGTGGTTTATTAAGTGTATATAAACACAATGGCTCGTTAGCAAAAAGCCAAGGAACTGTTGTTCGTGGAGGTGAAGTAATTGCCTCTATTGGAAATACCGGTGAATATAGTACTGGCCCACATCTACATTTTGAGCTGTGGGACAATGGTAACCCTGTAGATCCTTTAGATTATATAGACTTTAATTAATAGGTATGTCTTTAAAAGCATTCGCTGCTAAATTTTTTGCAAAATATATTACACAACAAACCCAAAAATGGGTTTCTAGGCCTTTAGACACACAACAAGCAGTGTTTAATGATCTTATTAGCAAGGCAATTGGAACAAAGTTTGGCAAAGATCATAATTTTGCTGCGATAAGATCCTTTAAGGATTTTGCAGAATACGTGCCAATTAGGGATTACGAAGATTTTAAGCCCTATGTAAATCTAGTTTTACAAGGAGAGGAAAATATATTATGGCCTGGAAAGCCCATTTATTTTGCAAAAACTTCAGGCACTACAAGTGGTGCAAAATACATTCCCATAACCAAGAGTTCTATTAAATGCCAGGTTGAGGCATCGCGAAATGCAATTCTAACTTATATTGATGAAACAGGAAGGGCTAATTTTGTAGATGGAAAAATGATTTTCCTTCAAGGGAGTCCCGTTCTTGACGAAAAAAATGGAATTAAACTTGGCAGATTATCGGGTATTTCTGCGCATTACGTTCCAAATTATTTACAGAAAAATAGATTACCTAGTTGGGAAACAAATTGCATAGAAGACTGGGAAACTAAAGTTAATGCAATAGTTGAGGAAACTAGAAATGAGGATATGACGGTTATTGCCGGAATACCTTCATGGATTCAAATGTATTTTGAAAAATTAAAAGAGACCACCAAAAAGCCCATCGGTGAGCTTTTTGAAAATTTTGAATTGTTTATTTATGGCGGAGTTAATTACGAACCCTATAGGAGTAAGTTTGAGAATTTAATAGGACGAAAAGTTGCCAGTATAGAGCTATTTCCTGCTAGTGAAGGTTTCTTTGCATACCAAGATTCACAAAAGGAAAAGGGTATGTTGTTGTTGTTAAATTCTGGCATCTTTTATGAATTTGTTAAGGCTGATGAATTCTTTAACGAACATCGGAATCGTATAACGCTCAAAGATGTTGAAGTTGGAGTTGATTATGTCATGATAATTTCCACAAATGCTGGTTTATGGGCTTACAATCTTGGAGATACCATTCGGTTTATTTCTATGGGCCCCTATAAAATAGTGGTTTCAGGGAGGATAAAGCATTTTATATCTGCATTTGGCGAACATGTTATTGCAAAAGAAGTAGAGGAAGCCATGATGGCTGCAATATCAAAAACGGATGCCCGTGTAAACGAATTTACGGTGGCTCCGCAGATAACACCAAACAATAACGAACTACCCTATCATGAATGGTTTATTGAATTTGAACATAAACCAACAGATATGGATTTGTTCATTAAAACACTTGATAAAACATTGCAAGAACAAAATAGTTATTATTTTGATTTGATTGATGGTAAAATTCTACAGAGGCTAAAAATCACCCCAATAAAAGTAGGTGGCTTTAAAGAATATATGAAGTCTATTGGAAAACTTGGGGGTCAAAATAAAGTACAACGTTTATCCAATGATCGAAGCGTTGCCAATCTACTCATTTTGCAAAAGGAAGCTTAAGACCTTATTTAATAAATCTTAAATCGTAATTTTGTAAGAAGTTTTTTATGGAAAAAACAGTAATAACTACGCGCGCACAGGAATCTACCAATGCAATAGAACGCATGTATATTACTATGCGTCATCTTTTTAACAGAGGTTTTTATAAACCAAATGGTATTTCTGGTGATGCCCTTAAAAATGCACTTCTATCATTACGACCAGAAATTTATGGCACTATAGCAGAAGAAAAGACCGAGCTCAACGGATTAATTTATGTGCTTGAGCGTTTGCCAGAAGGAATAGAACAATGTAGGTTTATCAATTTAACTTCAGATGAGGGTTATGGCATATCTCACATGAGCCCCATAGTACCCCCAAAAAGAAGGAGAAATTGTTATCGAATAGATGATGAGCAAATGAATATTGAGATTACCAGAGGCAGGTCTGATATTTATGACATCCTAACACACCTTACTTTTCTTTTTATAGAATCTGAAAAGATTTGCAAAAAAATACTTATTCCCAATACCGAGAAAACCATTAGGGATTGGACCAAGTTAGAAGAAGCTTTGAAAAAAGAGGAATTGTCGCAATCTGATAAAGAAATAGCATTAATTCATACGGCAAATATTCTAGGTCGTTCTTTTGAGGAAATATTGGAAATTTACAGTAAGCTTGCTACTAAAAGTAATCCAGAACGCTTTTTAAAAATTATTTTCTGGTTAGGAAAGCTAGCCCTTGAAGAAGAAGTAACTGGGGAAAAAAGGGCAATCACCTTTAGTTCCTTACTTAGGGAAAGGCTAGGACATCACATTCATGGGGAACGTTGGGCCACCAATATTAAAAATCTTTTAAAGGAGCATAAATTATTACAACGGCCAATTCATATTATTTCCGCTAATATGCATAGTGTTATGAACTCATTGTTCGCAAAACACACCTTGCAGGAAGAACTATCGGACTTCAGTGAATTGGAGATTTATGAAGCACTCAGCGCACCTGATAATGTAATCTTAAGAAACAAGGTTAAAGAGGTCGCGGAAAATAACGGAATGATAACTTTGGATGACATATCGGGCACTAATATAGATGTTCAAATATTTGATACGGCAAAATTTGGCCAGAACATATGTTCCTATCAATTTACTGAAAACCAAGATGATAAAAAACCTGTTATCTTTGTGATGGATTATGCATTTGGAGAGCAAGCATATGAAACAATAGACGAGCTATTGAAACCATTTGGAAAAAGTAAAAAAAGTGAATCATTGTTAAATGTTATTTCTATATCCATTATGGGAAAAGCTGGTATTTTGGAAGGTGGCAAGGGGGATTTAATGATTCCTTCCGCACATATTTTTGAGGGCACCGCCGATAACTATCCGTTTAAGAATGAGTTATGTGCCAAAGATTTTGAGGGGTATGGTTTAAAGATTTTTGAAGGCACAATGGTTACGGTTTTAGGAACATCACTTCAAAATAAGGATATATTGAAATTTTTTCATAACTCAACTTGGAATGTGATAGGATTGGAAATGGAAGGAGTTCATTATCAAAAAGCAATTCAGTCCGCATCAAAAATCAGAAAGAGTATACGTGAAGATGTAAAAGTTATGTATGCGTATTATGCATCGGACAATCCATTAGAAACGGGGAGTACTTTGGCATCTGGAGGATTAGGGACAACGGGTGTAAAACCAACGTATTTGATTACAGATAGAATATTAAAAAAAATAGTTAATAGCGATTCATAAATTATGGCAGACCAACAAACTACTAATTCAACTAGTTCAGATGAAATTGATTTGGGACAGTTGTTTAAATTGATAAAGAAAGGATTTGATTCTGTTTTTAGATTTATACTTAGGGTATTTCTTTACCTTAAGAAAAATATTATTATACTCATTACCCTGACTGCGATAGGCTTAGCTTTAGGCTATGTCTTAAACAAGATTACTTCTAAAAAATTAAAGACCGAAATTATAGTAAAACCACAACTGGAGAGTAAAAATTATTTATATGAAGTTATAAATGAAATAGACGCCAATTTGAAATCTAATGATACGGTTTTTTTCAAAAATATGGGTGTTAATATTTCAGATACAAAGGGTCTAGAAATCACAATTAGTAGAGTTGAAGGAGATGTAAGTTCTGAAGGTGATATAAAGTATTTGGAATTACTACAAAGTTTTGAGAATACGGCTGCAATTTCAGATATTCTAAGGACAGAATTACAAAATAAAAGTTCCTACAATCATAAGATTACTTTATTTTACAAAGACCCTATAAAAGGCCAAAAAGTAATAGATAAACTAGTTAATTATTTAAATACAAACAAGTATTTTGAAGAACTTATCGAAGTGTCTAGGTCAAATGCAAAAAATAGGATTTCACAGAATCAGAAATTATTGGAACAAGTAGATGAGATTATTTCCAATTATGCCAAGAAAATGGTTAGGGATGATAATGTTTCAAGTAACGATAGAATTGTGCTGGACAATCAAGAAACAGTAAATATTACGGGTCTGTTCAGTCTTAAAAATAATTTAATCCAAGATATTGAAAGTAAAAAATTAGAACTGATAAGGATAAATGAACCAATTAAAGTGATAAACTTAGGGAAACCTCAAGTAGTGCAAAAATCATTTTTTGGAAAGAATATTGTTTTGATTCCATTACTGTTTTTGACAATCTTCTTTTTAATGTCCTTTATCAAATTTCTTAATAAGAAAACAAAAGAATTATACTAAAGAAATCTATGAATTTATTGATTACAGGTGGAGCAGGTTTTATTGGATCTCATGTAGTGAGAAGATTTGCGCAAAGTTATCCAAATTACCACATCTACAATTTAGATGCGCTTACCTATGCCGGTAACCTTGAAAATTTAAAGGATATTGAGGATTTGCCTAATTACCATTTTATTAAAGGGAATATAGTAGATGAACCCTTTATAAATGACTTGTTTGATAAAATTAATTTTGATGGTGTCATTCATTTGGCAGCAGAGTCACATGTAGATCGGTCAATTGAAGATCCATTATCATTTGTAAGAACAAATGTTATTGGAACTGTAAATTTGTTAAATGCTGCAAAAAGAATATGGTCTAATTCGTATGATAAAAAACGATTTTATCATGTTAGTACAGATGAGGTCTATGGCTCCTTAGGTCAAGAGGGCTTATTTACGGAAACTACTTCATATGATCCCAATTCACCATATTCAGCTTCAAAAGCTAGTTCAGACCACTTTGTAAGGGCTTATGGAGAAACATATAAGCTACCCTTTGTAATTACCAATTGTTCTAATAATTATGGGCCTTTTCATTTCCCTGAAAAGTTAATCCCTCTATTTATAAACAACATTATTCAAAATAAACCATTACCTGTATATGGTGATGGAAAATATACTAGAGATTGGCTTTATGTGGAGGATCACGCAAGGGCAATAGACTTGGTTTTTCATAGAGGAAAAAATCATGAGACCTATAATATTGGCGGTTTCAATGAATGGCAAAATATAGATTTAGTAAAATTACTCTGTAGGGTAATGGACAAAAAATTAGGTAGGCATGCCGGTTCATCCAAAAATCTAATTACTTATGTAAAAGATAGACCAGGACATGATTTAAGGTATGCGATTGATGCCACCAAAATAAACAAGGAATTAGGGTGGGAGCCTTCAGTTACTTTTGAAGAAGGATTGGAAAAAACTGTAGAGTGGTACCTAAATAACTCTGAATGGCTCAAAAATGTAACTTCTGGCGATTACCAAGAATATTATTCTAAAATGTATTCTTAAACGCCATAAATACTATATATGAAAGGAATAATTCTAGCAGGCGGTTCTGGTACTAGGCTTCACCCACTAACACTTTCGGTTAGTAAACAATTGATGCCTATTTATGATAAGCCAATGATATATTATCCCCTGTCTACTTTAATGTATGCAGGTATTCGAGAAATTTTAATAATATCAACCCCTAAGGATTTACCCCTTTTTGAAGAGTTATTGGGAGATGGTAAAAGATATGGCTGTACCTTCTCTTATGCGGTTCAAGAATTACCCAATGGTCTCGCGGAGGCTTTTATAATTGGGGCTGATTTTATAGGTAAAGATAAAGTAGCATTGATTTTAGGAGATAATATTTTTTATGGATCCGGCTTAGCAAAGTTACTACAAACAAATAATGATCCAGATGGGGGAATTATTTACGCCTACAGGGTTCATGATCCTGAACGTTATGGGGTTGTGGAATTTGATGACGATGGCATCGCCATTAGTATAGAGGAAAAGCCATTAGAACCAAAATCGAATTATGCTGTTCCAGGTATTTATTTTTATGATAACGATGTTGTAGAAATAGCGGCAAATATTCCTCCAAGTCCAAGAGGCGAACTTGAAATTACCGATGTAAATAAAGAATATTTAAAACGGAACAAGTTGAGTGTAAGTATCCTCGATAGAGGAACTGCGTGGTTAGATACCGGCACATTTCAATCTTTAATGCAAGCTTCTCAATTTGTAGAAGTCATAGAGGAAAGACAAGGGCTTAAAATAGGTGCAATTGAAGGTGCTGCATACGAAATGGGGTATATCAATAAGGAACAATTTAAAAAATTGGCAGAGCCGCTTATGAAAAGTGGTTACGGTAAGAATCTATTAGGAATATTAAACAAGAATAAATGAAGTTTACCGAAACCAAACTTAAAGGATGTTTTGTTTTAGAACCCAAAGTATTTGCAGATGATAGAGGATATTTTTTTGAGTCCTTTAATAAAGGAGCATTCACTTCTGGCATTGGAAAAAGCATAAATTTTGTGCAGGATAATCAATCCTATTCTACATATGGTGTCATAAGAGCAATACATTATCAGTTAGGGGAGCATGCACAGGCAAAATTGGCAAGGGTCTTAAGCGGTAAGGTTCTTGATGTAGCTGTAGATTTAAGAAAATCTTCACCTACGTTTGGAGAGCATATTGCCATAGAATTGAGTGAGGAGAATAAAAAGCAACTTTTTATTCCAAGAGGTTTCGGTCATGGTTTTTCAGTATTATCTGATACGGCGGAGTTTTTTTATAAATGTGATAATTACTACAATAAGGAGTCTGAAGGCGGTATTATTTACAATGACTCAACATTACAAATAGACTGGAATTTAGCTCCAGAGGACATTAAGGTTTCTGATAAAGATTTGTTTTTGCCAACCTTAAATGAAGCGAGATTATGAAAAACATTCTTGTAACTGGCGGTAAGGGGCAATTGGCTAGCTGTATTAAAGATGTATCAGGAAATTTAGACAATCTGAACTTTATTTATGTAGATATTGATCAATTAGATATTACAGATATAAAATCGGTAAAAACCTTTTTTAAAAAAAATAACGTTTCATATTGCATTAATTGTGCCGCATACACCGCAGTTGATAAGGCAGAGTCAGACAAAGAATTCGCCGAAATGGTAAATGTCCTAGGGGCAAAAAATCTTGCAATAACTTGTGATTCGAATGACGCGGTTTTAATACATATTTCCACTGATTTTGTTTTCGATGGGACGCATACAAAACTTTATAAGGAGGAAGACGAGGCAAATCCCTTAAGTGTATATGGGTTGACCAAACTTAATGGTGAGTTAGTCATAGCCGACGTTTTAAAGAAACATATTATTATTAGAACGTCTTGGTTGTACTCAGAACATGGTCAAAATTTTTTAAAAACCATGATGAAGTTAGGTTCAGAAAGAGATAGCCTAGGAGTAGTAGTAGATCAAATTGGCACACCCACTTATGCGGGTGACTTAGCAAAAGCCATTGTATCAATAATTGACAAAGAAAAAACTAGTTATGGCACCTATCACTATAGCAACGAAGGTGTCGCTAGCTGGTATGATTTTGCCAAAGCTATTTTTGATATTAGCGGTATTAATGTGGACCTGTCACCAATTAAAACAGAAGCATACCCTACACCAGCGGTTAGACCTAGATATAGTGTAATGGATAAGTCTAAAATTAAGCAAGAACTAAAATTTAATATACCCAATTGGAGAGATAGTTTAAAGATATGTCTTACGAATTTACAGAACATTACCCATGATCTCTAATTACACATCAAGTCAACTACGAAAACATCTTAAATTTTCTTTTATTAATAAAATAAGAGCATTCTATCATTCTTTTAGGCTTGGTAAGTTGGGTAATAATGTATTTATTGACAAGGATGTTTCTCTTTTAAGATTTCCAAAAAACATATTAATTAATAATGAGGTAGTTTTAAAAAAAGGAGTTAATATTTGTTCGTGCAATAATAAGGCAATAATTAGTATAGGAGAAAGAACAACAGTTGGCTTCTATACTTTTATTTATGCTTCTGAAGGAATAAGAATAGGGAATGATTGTTTAATAGCCCCTTTTGTTTATATTGTTGATAGTGATCACTCTATCGAGTTGGGAACAAATATCAATTTACAACTTAATAAAACTGCAGAAATTATAATAGAAGATGATGTTTGGATTGCAACAGGCGCAAAAATATTAAAAGGAGTTACCATTGGTAAAGGATCTGTAATAGCCGCTGGCGCACTTGTTAAGGAAGATGTAGCACCAAATAGTATTGTGGGTGGAATCCCCGCAAAATTAATAAGCAAAAGAGAATGACAGGTATAATTGTTTTATGTAGGTACAATTCTTCGAGATTACCTGGAAAAATATTAAAAAAAATAAATGGCAAGCCAATACTCGAATATATTATAGAAAGATTGGATGGTCTTAAGAAGCATTACCCATTTGTAATTTGTACATCTTTAGAAAAAACAGATGAACCAATAATTACGTATTGTAAAAACAATAACATTGATTATTACAGAGGCCCACTAGACAATGTGGCCCTTAGGTTTCTTGATTGTGCTAAAAAAAAAGGTTTTGATAATGCGGTGAGAATAAACGGTGATAATCTTTTTTTAGACACTTCTTTAATTCTAACCTTAATAGAAAAAATAGAATCAAAACAGTTAGACTTTATTTCAAATGTAAAAGATAGGACTTACCCAAAAGGTATGAGTATTGAGATTGTAAATTTAAAATTTTATGAAAAGTCTTATCCTTTGTTTAAACCAGAAGACCTTGAACATGTGATGACATATTTTTATAGAGGAGATTTAGATAACATAGAGTATGTGTATAATCCAAAGAAAATGAATAGCACGGTTAATCTAGCTATAGATACTCAAGAAGATTTTGAGAATGCCCAATTAATTTTAGACTATATGCAAGAAAACCATACCACTTATGATTACAATGATATAATAAATATTTATTCAAAAATAGGATAGTTATGACCAATACTTGGAAAGGAAAACACGGACCTTTACTAATTGCTGAAATTGGGGGAAACCATGAAGGAAATTTTGAATACGCATTAAAGTTGACCAAATTAGCAATTGAGGCAAATGTCGATTTTGTTAAATTTCAACTTTACTCCGGTGATAGTTTGGTGAGTAAATTAGAATCTCCAACGCGAAACAAACACTTTAAAAAGTTTGAATTATCAAAAGAAAACTATTTGGAATTGGCCCTGCTTTGTGAAAAAAATGGAACCAGGTTTATGGCCTCTGTATGGAACCCAGACTACGTTTCTTGGATAGATGAACACAATTCAATATACAAAATAGGTTCCGGAGATTTAACAGCTTACCCTGTATTAAAGCAATTTACAAAACTCAAAAAGCCTATAATTCTCTCGACTGGCCTCTCCACATTCGATGATGTTGTAGGTGCTGTTAACTTTATTCAAGAACAAGAAGAAATTTATAAGGACCCAAATTATCTTTCAATTCTTCAATGCACATCCATGTATCCTATTCCTTACAGTGATGCGAACTTAAACGTAATGGACAGCTTAAACAATTTATTTGGCTTGCCCGTTGGATATTCTGACCACACAGAAGGCAAAAAGGCACTAGTAACAGCTGTAGCTAAAGGGGCTAAAATTCTTGAATTTCATTTTACAGATTCTAGAGAAAATAAAACTTTTAGAGACCATATGGTATCATTGACAAGAGATGAGGTTTTGGAAATGATTGAAGAAATAAAAGAAATTGAAGAATTGATAGGGAGTAAAATAAAAAAACCTTTACCAGTGGAAGGGGAACATGTTACTACTTTTAGAAGAGCTGTTTATCCTCTAAAAAACTTGAAAAAAGGGACTCTTCTTACTGAGTCCAATCTCACCGTCTTAAGGCCTAATCATGGTATTGATGCTAGAGAATATTACAATGTAATAGGAAAAAAATTAAAGGTAGATGTTAAAGAACATCAAAAATTATCTTGGGATATATTAGAATAAGCTATGTTGTTTTTTTTATTGAAATGGTATTATGGCATTAAACCTAAAGTTATGGGAAGAACATATAGACTCTTGTTTTCCCACAAAAATCTAAAGATAGGTAGAAACTTTCAATGCTATACATTCCCTAAAATACTTTTAGATAAAACAGCTAAAATACAAATTGGCGATAATGTTGTTCTAAGAAGAAATGTCGAAATAAGGGCACATGGTAATTCAACACTTAACCTAGGCAATCATTGTAGAATTGACAGGGGTGTTAGATTGCTTGCGGCCAATAACGCGAAACTTCATCTTGGAAACAATGTACGTATTGGGCTTTATTCTGTTTTTAATGGAGGAGACTCTATTACCATAGGTGATAAAACATTAATATCTGGCTTTGTATATTTGCAAACAAGCATGCATAATTTCCAAGGCAAGACAGAAATACAATCACAAGGTTATGCACATAAGCCTATTGTTCTTGGTGAAGATGTATGGATTGGAACGCACGCGGTAATTTTTCCTGGGGTACTTTTAGAAAAAGGATGTGTTGTTGGAAGTTCATCAATAGTAAATAAATCTTTTGAATCATATTCGGTTATAGCAGGCTCCCCTGCAAAAATTTTAAAGAACAGAGAATTTTAAATAGATATGAAATCACCATTAGTAACTGTTTACATTACAAATTATAATTATGGAAAATTCATTAGAAAGGCTATTGAAAGCATTTTAAACCAAACCTTAAAGGATATTGAATTAATCATTATTGATGATGGTTCCACCGATAATTCAAAAGATATTATTGAAGAATATTCCAACCATGACATAATATCTATAATATATCAAAAAAATAGAGGGTTAAACATAACCAACAATGTAGCCTTAAAGGCGTCTAAAGGCAAATATATAGTTAGATTAGATGCGGATGATTATATGGAGTTGAATGCTTTAAAAAAAATGTCAGATTTTCTAGAAAATGATGATGAATTAGGGTTAATATTTCCGAATTATTACATTGTTGATATAGATGGCAATGAGTTGTCGGAAATAAAAAGGCATGATTTTAAGAAAGAGGTAAATATTTTGGACCAACCTGCTCATGGCGCTTGCACGATGATCAGAACAAACTATTTAAAGGAAATAGGGGGTTATGACGAAAGTTATAGATGTCAAGATGGGTATGAGTTGTGGGTTAAATTCATTAATAAATTTAAAGTTACCAATATTAACGAAACACTGTTTTCATACCGTCGACACAATAATAACCTTACTAACAATGAGAATAGAATTTTAGGGACTCGTCAAAGAATTAAACAAGCCTATGTAAGTAAGAATAATTTAAATTTACCTAGAACTACTGCAATTATTCCTTTAAGGCCTAATTATGACACTGCACTGGAGCTTTTTGGTAATGTAACATTTTTGGAAGTTAAAATTAATGAACTTGTTAAAGCTACAAATGTATCTGAGATAATTGTGACAACAAGTGATAAAAGGATTGAAACTTTTGTTTTAGAAAAGGGCTTAAACGTAACTTTTGTTAAACGTCCTGAAATAACAGAAAGAATAAATGTCTCCTTATTTCAAACCTTAGTATTTTTAGAAAATAACAACTATTTAAATAATAGTGACGCTTGCCTTTTTTGTGCAGTCTCCTTTCCCTTTGTGAATGCTGGTATTATTGATGATGCAGTAAATACGTTATCTATTTTTAAAGCCGATTCATTAATAAGTGTTCGTCCAGAGGGCAATAAATTTTATAGGCATACAGGAGATGGTATGCAAGCAATTCTTAAGCAGGACATGTTTACTAAAATGGAAAGAGAATCCATATATAAATATACAGGAGGTGTGTTACTTTCAAATAAAAAAAGTGCTCTTAAAAATGGAAAATTAGTTCATGGGAATGTTGGGCACATTGTCGTTGGGGAACAAGCATCTTTAAATGTTGACTCAAGTTTTGAAAGAAAAGTATCTTATTCACTACTGGCAGAACAACAAATTGAAAAAACTACAGTTTAAAAGGCATCTTAAAAAAGATAGTATTCTTAACCTATGTTTGAGAGGGCTTACAATACTTTGTAAGTTTTTACTATCAATTTTGATAGTTAAAAAATTAAGTGTAAATGATTTAGGTGTTTTTGGGATTTTTCAAACGACAATTACGCTAGTAATTTATATACTTGGTTTTGATTTTTACACATATAATGCAAGAGAGTTAATAAAAAATGAAAGAGGCTCTATAAATTATTATATAGGTAATCAGGCCGTTTTTCATTTACTAGTGTATCTCATTGTATTACCATTATCTTTTTTTTTATTCCTTAAAAATATAATTAATATAGAGTACGTCTTGTACTTCTACATTATCTTGGTATTTGAACATATTTCTCAAGAAATATATAGAATGCTAATAGCGATAAAGAAATCTGTTATAGCATCGCTAACCCTTTTTTTAAGATCTGGATTATGGGTTTTAATGCTTTTCATGTTTTGGGAGTTGATATATGGTAAGGCTGAAATTAGTTTAGTTTTTAGCTTGTGGATTGTTGGAGTTATAATTTCTATTATTGTTGGCGTTGTATTCTTAAAATTTAAGCCTAGGTTTAAGGTAGATTTATATTGGATTGGAAAAGGCATAAAAATGTCTTTACCCTTTCTAATTGCGACAATTTTTTACAAGATAATTGAATTTTCAGGGCGTTATTTCTTAGATTTTTACTGGACTAAAGAAGAGGTTGGAATTTTTACTTTTTATTCGGGAATTTCAAATGCTATGTTTGTGTTTGTGCAATCAATGGTGATAGTTGTAATGTCTCCATACTTAATAGAAAGTTCTAATATAGGCAAAGAAGAATTTTTTAAAGTTTTCAAGAAATACAAAAAGCAAATTATAACAACAACCATTATTGGCTTTTTGTTGGCATGTATATGTATATATCCTTTACTTTTTATAATAGGCAATGAACTCTTATTAAAGAATATAGATGTTTTTCTATTATTATTGTTAGCAGTAGTTTTCTTTTGTTTTTCTTATATTCCACATTATGGTTTATATGTTTACCATCAAGACAAACAACTATTATCTACATCAATAATGGGTGCATGCGTCGTGGTTTTACTTAATTTTAGTCTTGTGCCGAGATTTGGCGTTTTAGGCGCTTCTTTTGCTCAGGTAATAAGTATGTTTACACTCTTTATTTCTAAATGGTTTATATATAGAAAATTTAAAAATGAAAATTGAAAAACAGACCAATATTTTTATAGCCCACACTCCATTACAAAATTTTATTGCCACTGAAATTGTAAAGCAATTTTTCATGGAAGACAATTTTGAAAATAGGTTATATACATCAGTATTTGTAGAAGGAGACAGTTTGTTTGAAGAAAGATATTTTATTAATAAAAAGGGAGGATTTAAAAAAATATTTCAATTTGCAAAAATTAAGCGCCAAATCAATAGATTGCTAAAAGAAGGGAATGGTAATATATTTATACCCCACACAGCTGCATTATTGGACAATTATTATTTTTATGACTTTCCATTGGAAAGGTATAATGTAAAGATAAATTTTTATTATGAAGGAATTTTATACTTTTATCACTACCTAGAACCTTATAAAACACACACACATTTAGTACGTAAAACTATTGGTTTTTTAAGTGGTTTTAATTACAGAATAGAGCCAGAAATATTGCCGGTTAATAATGATAAAGTAAATAAAATATTTACAATTTTAAAAAAATTCACACTTGGTCCTAAGGAAAAACTAAATGAAATCTCCTTACTGCAAGAAGGCTATACCCCTCAACCTGGTAATATTCTTATTTTGGGTGGCAAACCAACTTTACTGAATAACGAAGAAGTAATATCTCTCTATAATGAAATGATTGAATTTATTCTTAACCTTGAATTAAAAACACAAATATTTTTCAAAGGACACCACGCAGATGTTTCTAACAACTTTGAAAAAGCAAATATAGGACGTATTAATATAATTGACATAACTAGGAATAGTCCGGTAGAAGAGGTGATTGAAGATTTTTCACCAAGTATTATATTATCTTATCCTTCATCTGGCTTAGTCAATTTAAAAGCAATGTATGGCGAAAATATTGAGGTTAATAGTTATTATATTAGGCAAAAGAATGAACACCTATCTAAATTATGGCCTATTTTTGATGAGCTTCAAATAAAAAAGATACTTATATAATTATTGGCGATGGCAAAATTCTTTAAGATAAATTTTGTTATATTTTTGACTATTGTTTTTGGTTGCAAGGGGCCATCTAAAAACATAGAACCCGCTTTACAAGATAAATTGGCAATAAGTTTTGACGCAATATTTTACGCTGATGATGAGCTTCAATTATATTACAAAACGAAGGAAGGAATATATACAGAAGAAAAAAGTATAAAATTACAATTAGAAGGGTCGGATAGTTTTCAGAAAATCCAATTTGTTCTTGATCAATTAATTTTCCCTCAAAATATTAGAATAGACTTAGGAAAAAACAAGGAGCAAAAAATTATTAGAATAGAAAATTTTCGGTTCAATTATAATAATCAAAAGCATGTTTTAACAGATCAAGAGTTTAAGAAATATTTTGTGCCTAATAAATATATAAAGGCCAACTTTAACAATCTCACTTTTACACCTTTGGTAATTGATAAGCTCTATGACCCTTACCTTAGTTCCTATGATATATCCTACTTTGTTAATAAACTAATTTTATATTAATTAAGGTTCGGTTAATGAGTAATGGAAAAATGAAGGAGAATAAAATTTTCACACTATTATGTTTGGCATTTTTAGGCATCTGCTATTTGTTTCCATTCTCCACCATTTTTTTTGCTTCTATGGGCAAGGTTTCATTTTGGCAATTTGGTGCATTGACCATTCCTTCCTTAATCTTGTTCCTAGTTGTTGTTTTTCTATCTATTTGGAAAAGAAAATTATACTTTTTATTTCTTGTTTTTATAATTTTAGCATTTCCTGCACCAATAGATGATATCTTTCCCAGTATCCCATTAACAAACCCTAATGATAGGACCCAGGTGGTTTTTCCTCTTATAACAAGAATAGATATCTATTTAATCCTTGGTATTTTATTGAAATTGTTAAATGGCTCTGCCAAAATAAAACCAGTGAAATTCACCTTAGTAATAAAGATATTCCTATCATTATTTTTTGTTGTATTCATTGTTAACAGTTTAAAATCTGAGGACTTATGGGATTTTAACTTGTTATTATCTTATTCTTTTCACTTGCGTTATTTTATATTGTTCTTAATACTTCTTCAGTTGTACGATATAGGTAAGTATCAAAAACAAATTCTAATAGGTTTCGTTATAAGTATATTCTTTCTCTTTTTTGAAGCAAGCATAAACACTGTCATAAGAGGCTCTGGCAGACTTTTAAGCGGAAGCTTGTCGCTTAACACTTTTGCAAATATTTCTGCCGCAATTGCTCTTTATATTGGATTTGTGACAATGAAATCTCAAATTTCTAAGTTTTGGGGACTCTTAACTATTTTTATTTCTATTTTAATTTTAATTGGTTCTGGTACAAGAGGGGCATTTTTGGCCTTGGTTTTAGCATATATTATTATTTATCTAACGGCTAATCATAAAAAATTTGTTTTAAATTTTTTAAAAGTTGGCATAGGGCTTTTAAGTTTAGTGGTTGTTTATTTTATTGCTTCTTCTAATCAATGGATACCAGAACGATTTTCTGTAAATGAGATTTCTAAGAAAATAAAGGTTGATTTTTCAAAAAGTAATTTATCTAATGTTATAAAAGTTAAGGTTACCGAAGAAACAACTTCTATAAAATCTAGGATTGACCTTTTTGATAGTTCGTTAAATATGATAATGGAAAATCCCTGGACTGGGATTGGAGTAGGAAGGTGGAATAGATATAAAAACGATTATAGCATATCCAATAGAGTCCCAAATGTACTTTTAGACACTCATAATGATTATTTGGCATTAACAACTCAATATGGTCTTCCATTAGGTTTATTATTTGCATATGTAATTTTTTTATATCCAATGGTGTTACATAAAAGAACCAATTATAAGGGCAGTGGACCGCTAAATTGGCTCTTTGTGATTAATTTTGTGATGGCTATAGCGGCAATTTCTAATGCAGGATTTTTTAAGCATCAAGTTTCTGCGATGTTGCTTTTTAGTATGTGCTGCAACTTAAAAATGTATACAGAAAATGAAAAAACTTAAAAAGTTTTTTGGTCAATTTAACGCTTTACAATGGAGTGCGATTTTTTTTTCAATCTCTTTTGGTTTTGGCATGGCGGTAAATTCAATAGGTTTTTTTTTGTTTTGCTTAACTGGTTTTTCATATAGTATTATAGATTTTAGAAATAATGAACTTTTGGTAAAGAGTGAAATATTATTGTATGTAACTATAGGCTATTTTGGATTAATAGTGGTTAGAGAGGTATTTGCTAACATATCCACTACACTAGATATAATTTATTATAACTTGCCCTTTCTTTTTATTCCAATAATATTTTTATTTCAATCCATAAGACTTACAAAGTGTAAAGAAGCAGTGTTTATTGCTTTTTTGGCAGGAATGGTTTTGAATGCAATTGTCAATTTAAGTTTTGGCATATATAGAGGCATACTAGTATGGGAGAATGGTATTAGTTTCTGGTATTTTACCTACAATTTTTTATCTGAGCCGTTTGGCATTCAACCAATATATTTAGGATACTTTTATGTAATTGCTTTGTTAATTTTATTTCATTTTAAGGGTTATATAAAAATCTCATTACTTTTCTATTTTATTATAACACTTTTAACTTTAAGTATTTTTCTTTTGGCAGCTAGGAATGCTATATTAAGTATGATAATTCTCATGCCATTTTATTTATTTATATCTAAAACAATATCAATAAAAAAAGCGTTCATATTCCTCGGTATTGTAATTATATGCTTTATTGGAGCATTACAGAACCCAGTGGTGAAGAATAGAATTATGAAAGTGTCCAATAAAGGAAATTTTTATTCTGGTTCTTCCTTACGTTCTAATATTTGGCAAAGTGCATTATCAGTGTCAAATAAAAATTTTGTATGGGGGTTAGGTGAAGATAAGGCTGGTTTATTGCTTCATAAGGAGTTTGAAAAAAGAGGTTTAGAAGTACCCTTAAAATATAAGTATCATTCTCATAATCAATTTTTACATACATTGATTCAATATGGGGCAATGGGAGTTGTTTTTTTAATAACATTATTTATAATTGCAATATGGACAGCATGGAAAAATGAAAATTATTTAGGTTTAACTTTTACTCTTTTATTCCTTCTTACAATAATGACAGAAGCAGTATTTACAAGACAATGGGGGCAGCTTAGCTATGTCTATTTTACTTGTTGGTTAGTATTTAGTCTAAAGAATGATAAGGGCTTAAATACTTATCACATATTTAGGCTCCAACAAAAAGTATAACATAAATGAAAAAATGGTTAATTTCTAAAATTACTGATTTTGAAAATTGGGACTGTATAGCTGCGTTAGATGATTTTTCATACCCTTGGTTAAATGAAGTTTCTCCAAAAACAGAATTTCGTGGCTATTACGATACAAACTTTTTTCATTTCCACTTTACTGCTTATGGAAGTGTCCCAAAGGTATATGTTGAAACTAACGATAAATTGGAGGTTAGATTTTCAGAAAGAGTTGAATTGTTTTTTAGAGGTAATGATAAAATGCAACCTTACTACTGTTTAGAAATGGATCCAAGAGGCCGCGTATTAGATTACAAAGCGAATATGTATCGCAAGTTTGATAGAAGTTGGACTTGGCCCGACTCTTTAGGTATTAAGATAAAATGTGATCGTGAAAAGTACACTTTAGAGGGTCGTATAAAATTAAAAAGATTAAAGGAATTAGGTTTGTTAAGTTCATTTGAAATACAAATAGGACTATACAGAGGTCAGTGTGTTAGTCTTGACAGGAAAAGTGAATCAATAAAATGGATAAGTTGGGTGGATCCAAAAACTAAAAATCCAGATTTTCATGTCCCATCATCTTTTGGAATATTAAGATTAAGATAATTTCATTACTACACGATTTTGATTTATTAGCTCTCAAATTGATATAGACTTGCTTCTGTATGACTCGTTCTTTTTATTTTAAAGGGTATATTTGTTAAGAGAAGCTTTAGATTAATGAAAATCGGAATAATAGGTACAAGAGGAATACCCAATAACCATGGAGGTTTTGAACAATTCGCAGAATATTTATCCAAATATTTGGTTGAAGAAGGCCATGACGTTTATGTCTATAATTCCCATGCACATCCATATCAGAAAAAGACCTGGAACGGGGTTTATATAATTCACAAGAATGACCCTGAGGACAACATTGGTACTTTTGGTCAATTTATTTATGATTTTAATTGCATCATAGATAGTAGAAAAAGAAATTTTGACATAATTCTTCAATTGGGTTATACAAGTAGCTCTATCTGGGGTTGGTTGCTTCCAAAAAAATCTATAATCGTTACTAATATGGATGGTTTGGAATGGAAAAGGAGCAAGTATTCTAAACCAGTACAAATATTTTTAAAAATCGCAGAAAGTTTAGCAATAAGGACTAGTGATTTTTTGGTTGCTGACTCGATAGGTATCCAGGATTATCTTAACGAGAAATACAAGACTGTTTCCGAATATATTGCATATGGTGCGGAGTTATTCACAAACCCGCAAGAAATAGTTTTGGAGTCGTATGGTGTGGAAAAACATTCCTTTGATCTCTTAATCGCAAGGTTGGAACCAGAAAATAATATTGAAGTGATTTTGGATGGTGTAGTTATGAGTGGTATAAATAGATCTTTTTTGGTAATAGGTAAGCATGATACAAAGTTCGGGGAATATTTAAAAAGGAAATTTAGCAGATCCACTAACATTATATTTCTAGGAGGAATTTATAATCTGAATCATTTAAATAATTTAAGGTATTTTTCTAACCTTTATTTTCATGGACATTCAGTTGGGGGTACCAATCCGTCCCTTTTGGAGGCTATGGCAAGTAATAGTCTAATTATTGCTAATGATAATATCTTTAACAAGGGTGTTTTGGGTGATAATGCATATTATTTTAAAAATAGTGATGATGTGGCCATATTATTACAAAAGAATAAGATGGAAGCTTCAGAATTTTTGACAATTAATGCCGGAAAGATTAAAAATGAGTTAAACTGGAATAGTATAAATAAGAAATATGAAACTTATCTATTAAGTATTTTGCAAAAATCATGAAATTTTAATTGGATGATTTTGGATATATCTATTTGCACAATTATAAAAACTTATACTTAGCATTATTGTAAACAATGTTTTTCAAACAAGGCAGATATTCTGGATTTATTACACCCTTATCTTATTTTTTGGATTTGCTGGTAATAAATCTGTTTACCAATTTTTTACCTATCAATTTTCAAAATCCGTGGCTTTTTCATAGTTATATCTCCTTAGCTTGGTTAATTCTTTCCTTTAAAAATGAGTTTTATGTAGTTCACCGGTATTCTAAAGTGGTGGTTGTAGTTAGAAAACTATTTACGCAATTTGTTTTCTTTTTTCTCATTCTGTATGCCTATATAGGCTTTTTTAAACAGCCTTTAATGAGTAGGTTGGCTCTTGGCAAGTATTTTCTTTTAGTGTTTTTAGGTGTTGCTTTTCTCAAATTTTTGAATTATTTTCTTTTAAATACGTATAGAGAACGCATTAAGGGAAACCTACGTAATGTTGTTGTTATAGGTAAAAGTAAGAAGGCCAATCAATTGATCGACATATTCAATGAAAGAAGGGAATTTGGTTTTAATTTTATCGCTCAGTTTACACCCAGAGACAAAGGTTTTGAATTGTTGAAATGTTTTCAATTTATTGTAAAGAATAACATAGATGAAATATACTGTTCGGTTTCTGAGTTAAAGAATGATGAATTAACAGCATTCATTAACTTTGCCGACAATAATTTGAAAACACTAAAATTCTTACCTGATAATAAGAACATTTTTTCGAAGAAATTAAAGTTTGAATACTATGATTATCTTCCTATTCTTTCATTAAGGGATATACCTTTACACAACTCGTTAAATGGGGCGTTAAAAAGATTGTTTGATATATTGTTTTCAATATTTGTGATTTTCGGTATTTTAATCTGGTTAGGGCCTTTAATGGCGCTATTAATTAGATTGGAATCAAGAGGGCCAGTGTTTTTCATTCAAAAACGCACCGGTTTTGATAACCGTGAGTTTCAGTGTTTTAAATTTCGTTCTATGGCAATGAATGATTCTGCAGATGATAGACAAGCTGGTAAGAATGATATGCGGGTAACCAAAATCGGTAAGTTCATTCGCAAAACAAGTATTGATGAACTTCCACAGTTCTATAATGTTTTATTTGGGAATATGTCTGTAGTTGGTCCACGACCACATATGTTAAAACATACTGATGAGTATGCTAATCGTGTAGATAAATATATGCTTCGCCATTTTGTAAAACCAGGCATCACCGGTTTGGCACAAGTAAGGGGGTATAGAGGGGAAATAGAAAAGGATAGTGATATACAAAATAGAATAAAGTTTGATATTTTTTATGTGGAGAACTGGTCGTTTTTTCTAGATTTAAAAATCATTGTCCAAACTATTTTAAACGCTATTAAAGGGGAGGAAAAAGCATATTAATATGAAAAGAATTTTGATTACTGGCGCTGCGGGTTTTTTAGGCTCTCATTTGTGCGATCGTTTTGTGGCCGAGGGGTTTCATGTTATTGGTATGGATAATTTAATAACTGGTGATCTTAAAAATATAGCACACTTGTTTCCTTTAGAACGATTTGAGTTTCACCACCATGATGTTTCCACGTTTGTACATCTAGAAGGAAATTTAGACTATATATTGCATTTTGCATCGCCAGCAAGTCCTATAGATTATCTAAAAATACCAATTGAGACCTTAAAAGTGGGCTCTTTAGGCACCTTAAATCTTTTAGGACTCGCGAAAACTAAAAATGCCAGAATATTGGTTGCTTCCACTTCTGAAGTTTATGGAGATCCATTGGTACACCCACAAAATGAAGATTATTATGGTAATGTTAGCCCGGTAGGGCCTAGAGGGGTTTATGATGAGGCAAAACGTTTTATGGAATCTATAACTATGGCATATCATAGACATCATGGACTTGAAACACGTATAGTCCGCATTTTTAATACGTATGGTACGCGTATGCGTTTAAATGATGGCAGGGTGGTACCAGCTTTTATGGGTCAAGCCATACGAGGTGAGGATTTAACGGTTTTTGGTGATGGTTTGCAGACGAGGTCTTTCTGCTATATCGATGACCAAGTAGAAGGAATATACCGTTTGTTATTTAGTGATTATCCTGAACCCGTTAATATTGGCAATCCTCATGAAACTACTATTTTGGAATTTGCAGAAGAAATTATTGCGTTGACAGGAACGAATCAAAAGATTATATATAAGCCTTTGCCAAAGGATGACCCATTGCAAAGACAACCGGATATTACAAGGGCGCAGGAGATTTTGGGATGGGAGCCAAAAGTAAATCGTAAAGACGGCCTTAAAATCGTATATGATTATTTTAAGTCCTTATCTCCAGAAGAACTTCAAAAAAAGGAACATAGGAATTTCTCCAGTATTTAAAGATAAATTTCTTAACAAGACTTATTTTTGTAAAAATCACTTTAAATGAAAATTCTTATTCTTGGTTCCGGTGGTAGGGAACATGCCATTGCTTGGAAGTTATCACAAAGTAAAAAGCTCAAAGAATTAATTATTGCTCCAGGAAATGCTGGTACGGCACAAATTGCAAAAAATATACCAATTGGTGTAAACGATTTTGTGGCGATTAAAAAACTTGTTCTGGACTACGGTATAAATATGGTTGTAGTGGGTCCTGAAGACCCCTTGGTCAATGGTGTTCACGATTTCTTTTTAAAGGATTCCAAGCTCAAAGGTATCCCCGTGATTGGTCCGGAAAAAGCGGCTGCAAACTTAGAAGGCAGCAAAGAGTTTGCCAAGGAATTTATGATGAAGCATAATATACCTACAGCCCAATACGAAAGCTTTACAGCTAAAACTATAGATAAAGGTTATCTGTTTTTAGAAAAATTAGATCCGCCTTATGTTTTAAAGGCAGATGGTCTTGCAGCGGGTAAAGGTGTGGTTATCCTGAACAATTTGGAAGAGGCCAAGGCAGAACTTAAATCCATGTTGTTGGATGAAAAGTTTGGATCAGCAAGTACAACAGTGGTTATAGAGGAGTTTTTAGATGGTATAGAACTTAGTGTATTTGTACTTACCGATGGTAAAAATTATAAGGTTCTCCCAACTGCAAAAGATTATAAGCGTATTGGTGAAGGCGATACGGGACTTAACACGGGAGGCATGGGTGCAATTTCCCCTGTTCCCTTTGCGAACAAGGAGCTTATGGACAAGATAGAGCGCCTAATAGTAAAACCTACAGTAGAAGGTCTTAAAACGGATAACTTGCCGTACAAAGGCTTTATTTTTATTGGCTTGATAAAAGTAGGTGAGGAACCTAAGGTTATTGAATATAATGTAAGACTAGGCGATCCAGAAACCGAGGTCGTTTTACCAAGAATCCAGAATGATCTTGTTGAACTGTTTGAAGCGGTTGCAGAAGAAAGATTGGATGAGATAGATTTGAAAATAGACCCACGCACCGCTACTACGGTTATGACCGTTTCTGGAGGTTATCCTGGTAGTTATGAAAAAGGCAAGGTTATCTCGGGCATGGATACTATTGATGGTTCTTTAGTGTTTCATGCTGGTACAACGCATGATAAGGATGGCAATGTAGTTACCAATGGCGGTCGTGTAATGGCGATAACCTCTTTCGGACCAGATTTTAAATCGGCTTTGGCGTTATCGTATAAAAACGTGAAAAAACTTTCCTTTGAAGGAATGAACTATAGAAAGGATTTAGGTTTTGATCTTTAAAAAAAGTTCAAAACCTTATATACCTTAATTACTTAAGGCGTGTCTATAAATAAGAATGGGAAGAAATTGACTTATCCTCTTCGCCATTATCGTTGTATTTTTTCAATTGCAACATCCAATAAACAAAGGCAGCAAAACCAATGATCATGAATAACCAATTCAATGCATTGGAAACGGTCCAGCTTTCAACAAATCGGAAAAAATCGAATGGTGCAAAAAGCACATTTACGAATAAATCCTCGATACCTTCAAAAAATGACTTCATCTTATTCTATATTTACAACACAAAAGTATAAAAATCATAGATGATTTCAAGCATTTTTGGAAAAACAAAGCCCATCAATTTTATAATCCTAATGGGTTTTCTCTTTGTTTTTTACTGGACAGTTCAGATTTCCCTGTTTAAAATAGAATTGGATACTGAATCCGTTATACTTAAATCCTTAGTTTTAAGTGTATTATTGTTTAGTGTATTTGTGGTCGATTTTATCATAAAAAGAAACAAGATCACTTCACCAAATTCTTATGGAATACTTTATTTTACCCTATTAATACTAGTATTCCCGGAGACACTCAATGATAATAATGCCATAGTATGCTCCTTTTTTCTGTTACTGGCAATACGAAGATTACTAAGTATAAAATCCCTTAAGAATATAAAGGTGAAAATATTCGATGCTTCATTATGGATTTTAATGTCTAGTATTTTTTACAATTGGGCAATACTATTTTTAATACTCGTGTTTGTATCAATATACATTTACGATCCAAAAAACATAAGAAATTGGTTGGTTGTTATAGCGGCAACCTTCTGTTATTTTGTATTGCTATACGCAGTACTAACACTTATAAATCTAACGAACTATTTAGAAACACACTACAACTATACATTTAACAACAATGTTTTAACAGCTTCATATTGGACATCTAGTGTAAAAATGCTTCTGTATACCATCATAAATATTTTCTTAGGGTCTATAGGGTTTTTAAGGTTAGGAAAATCTGGAGTTGGAAAAATAACTACATTACGTTTGGTTTCCTTGTCATTTGTTTTGGGGTTATTGGCAAATTTGTTGTTGCTCAGAGAATCAAATAGTGCTATTTTGATAACCTTCTTCCCTGCTGTTATCTTTATTACAAATTATTTAGAGTCCTTAAAACGAAAAAATGTCTTAGAGGTTATTTTAATGTTGAGTGTATTTGTTCCATTGATAGTGTTTATTTCTAAACTTCTAATTTCCTAATTAAGGGTATCTTTGTATAAAAAATAGGACATGTTCAGTACTTTGGCATTTAAAATTTTTGAAGAAAGCATCAATACATATCACATAAAAGATGATGTGTATCAGATATTTAGTAACCCATATCCCAAGGATAGTATTGAACACTTATTATATAGAAAAAATTGGATCGATACAGTTCAGTGGCATTATGAGGATATTATACGTGACCCAGAAATTCACCCTGTTGCCGCATTAGACTTAAAAAGAAAAATAGACGCTAGTAACCAGGATAGAACCGATTTGGTTGAGTATATTGATAGCTATTTTTTAAATAAGTACCAATCGGCAGATATTAGGGGAAACGCTACAATTAATACCGAGAGCCCTGCTTGGGCAATAGACCGATTGTCCATTTTGGCACTTAAGATTTATCATATGAACGAAGAAGCTACTAGAAAAGATGCCTCCGCGGAACATTTGATAAAATGCCAAGCTAAATTGCAGGTTTTGTTAGCGCAAAAACAAGACCTCTCTACGGCAATAGACCAGTTACTTTCAGATATCGAAGCCGGTATTAAATATATGAAAGTGTACAAACAAATGAAGATGTACAATGATGAGGAGTTAAACCCCGTTCTTCGTGGTCAAAAGTAAACTTGAGCATCTATTAGTCATACGATTGTCCGCAATGGGTGACGTTGCAATGACCGTTCCTGTGCTTATGGCACTTAAAAAAGAATATCCAACACTGCATATAACAGTTCTCACAAAAAATCTTTACGAACCTATTTTGTCCCAAATTCCCGATGTTAAGGTATTCCCCGTCGAGGTAAAAGGAAAACATAAAGGAATTATTGGAATTTGGAAACTTTATAAAGAACTACAAATTCTAAAAATAGATGCAGTGGCCGATCTGCATAATGTACTTAGAAGTAATTTACTAAAACAGTTCTTCAAACTAATGGGCACCCCCTTTAATCAATTAGATAAGGGAAGGCCTGAAAAGAAGGCATTAATTGCTTTAAAGAACAAGGTTTTCAAACCATTGAAACCAACACATGAGCGTTATGCCGATGTGTTCCGTTCCCTTGGTTTTGAATTTACCTTGAACAAAGAAGCTGTTCTTGCCAAATTAAATGTTGAATCTGTATTAGGTTCTAAACTTGGTTTAACCAATAAAAAATGTATTGGTATTGCACCATTTGCCGCTTTTAAAGGGAAAATGTATCCCATAGAACTAATGGAACAAGTAGTTTCGCTTTTATCGGATTTAGAGGGGTATCAAATTTTGCTTTTTGGAGGTGGGGAAAAGGAAAAAAAGCAGTTAGAGGTATGGGCCAATTCTTACGATAATTGTACAAATGTTGTAGATAAAGTTTCCTTTTCAGAAGAATTAACAGTGATATCCAATCTGGAGCTTATGATTTCAATGGATAGTGGTAATGGGCATTTGGCTGCGATGTATGGCGTTCCTGTACTAACATTATGGGGTGTAACCCACCCTTATGCTGGGTTTGTCCCTTTTGGTCAGGATATTTCTAATCAAATTTTAGCAGATCGGGGAAGATATCCTTTAATTCCAACTTCGGTTTACGGTAACAAAGTCCTTAATGGTTATGAAAGGGTTATGGAAACCATTTCCCCCAATGAGATATGTCAAAAGGTAAAATCTATGTTAAAAATCACCTGATTAAACAGGTATATTCTTAGCCTCCAAAGACCTGAAATATTGGCGTAGCTGACCCATAAAACGATATTTTTTGGCACTCGGCGCTACACCTACCATCAAGGTTCGAATTCCAAAATAGGAGCTCATAAGGTATGTTGCTACCGCTTCACAATCTACATGACGATCTAAATAACCATTGAACTTTCCTTTTTGTAAGGCAGAGACCAAGTTAACTTCCCATAAGGAAACAATATCATTCAAATGCCTCATGATGGTATCATTCTTACCTTGAAACTCTGTAAGAAAGTTACTTAGGATACAGCCAAAATCCATTTCGTTATGTACTGCTGTTTCTAGGGCATCTTCAAAACAATTGCTGATAAGATTTAGAGGGTTTTTATGTCCTTCAATGGGTTCTATTAAACAACTATATACTTTTCTGGCCAAAAGATTTTGAATAATTTGTATAAAAAAGTCTTCTTTAGATTCGAAATGATAGTAGAAAGCACCTTTAGAAAGGTTTAATTTCTTCAAAATATCGTCTACACTAGTATTGTAGTAACCTTGTGCATAAAATAACTCTAAACCGGTAACTTGCATTTTTTGCATGGTAGCCATGCGTTTTAACGTTTTGTCCATAATTTCAAGATTTGGGTTAATCCGACCGTTTGGTCTCTACAAAGAACTGGTGAAGTATATCTCAAAGTGGTTTCTTTGGACGTAGATAATCAAAAAATCGATGAAAGTTTAAAAATCCGATGTATGACAATTAATTTTAAATTTGGTACAAACCAAGCGGTCGGTTTAAGTGTTCAAAAGTTAGGTTCATTCAACTATTATTTCAAGTAAATAAATTGTATTTATAATGGTTTGCATATGAATCAGATTATCAATAAAAATTAGAAAAGCCGTTCCATACTATACTGGAACGGCTTTTTTTATAAAATGTAAATCAAATTAGCAACATCCTCCACCGTCATAATGATAGGTAGATGTACTGATAAAAATATCCTCCCTACCTAAGGATGTCAAAGCACCCGCAGTTTTATCACAAATGGCCAAAGGTTGATTTTTAAGTAATACGTGACCTTTTTTATCGTCAAAGTAATCCTCAGAACCATAGTAGATAGCTGCTTTTCCGGTAAAAACACAAGGCCCGTCTTCTGGCATCGGGTCTTTAATGGCCGCAACCTCAATAGATTCTATATAGATAAGTTCATCTGTTGGGTAGTTTTTTGGGTCTAGGATACGGTAGGGCTTTCTTGCCCTAATTTCGATGGTCCCGAAACCAACATCGGTCAATGCTTTTATATACTCTTTTATCGGCAGGCTTCCGCTTAGACACAATGCCCTTAAACGGTCATCATTTCTTAGTGTATCGTTCATTTCTTGTTCACAGGTTGGATCACTCATCACTAACTTGCCATGTGGCTTTAAAACCCGGTACATCTCTTCTATAGCACGTTTAAGGTCTTCTGCCTTGAAGATGTTGAAAAGGCAGTTCTGCGCGGCCACGTCAATAGTATTGTCCTCTACAGGCAGGTTAAGGGCATCGCCTTTTTTTAGTTCTATAAATTCTGATTTAAACCAAGTGTTTTGAGCCTCTGCTACCTTGAAGTTTTTTCTACTGGCTTCAAGCATTTCATCAACGACGTCCACCCCTATAACACCTCCTTTCTGGCGATTAAAATAGGAGAATTGTAAAAGTTCCATACCCCCTCCTACGCCTACATAAAGCATTTTGGGGTTGTTGGATAGATCTCTAGCGTGAACGGTACTACCACAACCATAATTCATTTCCTGCATTATTTTAGGAATCTTTAATCCAGGTAACTCCCAAATAGGATTGGTGGTACAACAAAGACCCACATCAGGGGTTAATGCTGCTTGCTTATACAAATCGTTAGTGGCTTCTAAATAACTCATAGTATTTTGTTTTTTTGATTACGTGCCCAATTTTCATGAGCTGTTTTATAAAATAGGTCTAAGACCTTTATGCTACTGTTCCTTGGCAACTGCTTCCTGCGCCAGCGGTACAGCCATAGCAATGTTGGGAAATGATAATGTTTCTGTCGTTTAAAAAATCTTCGTTATAATCCTTTATATGTTTGATTTTGCTGGCAACCTTTAAATCTAACATTTGGTTGAAATCACAATCGTACAACCAACCATCCCAACTTACGGAAATGGTATTGGTGCACATGACATTGGCAACGGCCGATGGATTATAGGCCTCTACCAAGGCATACATATAATCCTCATAGTTTTCAGAGGCAATAAGATAATCTAGAAAACGTGCAATGGGTAAATTGGTAATAGCAAATAAATTATGGAACTGAATGCCAAAATCTTGGTCTAATGCTTTTTTAAAATCCTTTTCCATGGCTGCTTGATCTCCTGGCAGGTAGGCCCCGGATGGATTGTATACTAAATCTAACCGTAAATCGCTATCAGGCATACCATAGCCTCTTTCGTTTAACTCTTGTAACGCTTTGATAGACTTATCAAAAACCCCATCACCTCGTTGTTTGTCCGTTTTACCTTTTGTCCAGTGGGGCATTGATGATATGATGTGAACGTTGTGCTTTTTAAAGAAATCGGGCAGGTCATAGTATTTCTTATTAGCACGGATAATGGTCAAATTAGACCGAACGATAAAATCCTTGATGCCCGATTTGGCAGCTTCCTCTACAAACCATTTAAAATCGGGATTCATTTCCGGTGCTCCTCCAGTTAGGTCTAATGTATGGGCACCTGTATTTTTAATGACCTCCAAACACTGCATCATTGTTTCACGGGTCATGTTTTCCTTACGGTCCGGACCGGCGTCTACATGGCAATGTTCGCAAACTTGGTTACACATGTATCCTACATTGATCTGAAGGATTTCCAGTTTTTTAGGTCGCAAGGGAAAATGTCCAATTTGCGCGATTTTGTCCTTAAAATAAGGAAGTTCGCCATCGGCAAAGATGCCTCCGTTGAGAATTTCCAGTTGTTTGTTGGAAACCGCTAAATCGTCTCCTTTTGCTTTTAATGATTTTGTAGCCATTTTATTTAGTTGTTGGTTGATGGTAGTTGATCATGGATGTATCTAAAATTTCTAATCATTTACAATCAATCAAATTATCTTTTTCTTTTCAATCTTTTTGTTCCCCCTTTGGGGGTTAGGGGGTTTACATTGACAATTTATTATACTTGTTCATCATCTGTACACCGTGAACCAAGGTCGCGCCACTTTCGATGGCTGCACCAACGTGTACCGCTTCCATCATTTCCTCTTTGGTAATTCCTTTTTGCAGGCCATCCTTGGTATAGGCATCTATACAGTAAGGGCATTTTACAACGTGGGAGACAGCCAATGCAATGAGTGACTTTTCCCTCGCACTTAGTGCTCCTTCTTCAAAAACCTTACCGTAATAATCAAAAAACTTGGTACCGAGCTCCTCGCTCCATTCCGTAATTTTTCCGAATTTTCTTAAATCTGCGGAATCGTAATAATTATTTGCCATTCTAAAATATGTTTTGATTTTTAAATAAAAAATGAATGTATGGCTTCCATTAATTGTGGGCCATATGGTTTTTTAAATCAGTTCAATTTTCCATTGAATTGAGCAAACCTAATTTTTAAAATTGCTAGGTTTAACTGTAGTTGTTAATTAACCAGGGATAAAGGCGAACCTTTATTAAAGGGGATTTGGAAGAAATATGTGTAAACAGATAACCTAACCTTGTTAATTATACCGTTAGCAATACCAATAAGTGTGGTAAAAAGCGCTCTTATTCTGCTTGAAATTGAGTGTGTAAAATTGTTTAGCCTCGTAACATCCTTTATGGTGTCTAAATCTTGTAGGGCTGGCAGATTAAAAACTGAACAATTAGAATTTTTAAAGAAATACGATATTTTATTAAGTAAATCAAAACGTTGCCATGGCAGTTGGTTAAACACATACGGGTTGAATTCGGATTTATGTATTCCTAATAGATAAAATCCACCATCTAGGGAAGGTCCCAATACAGTCTTGCCATTTTTCAAGGCCTCTATGGCAACATGTAAATGACTTGTTTTAAGTTGGGGTGTGTCATTACCAATTGTTATAATATTTTCAAATCCTTTATAAAAAACGGAACGTATGGCATGGGTAAAACGTTCGCCAAAATTAGCGCCAACCTGATCTTTTTCCGAAAAATGAAAGTAGGGAAGGCCTGTTCGTTCAACTTTTTTTATGGTATAATCAGTTAGTGAATCAAATAAATTCTCACCATGCAAAATCGATTTCCTGCAGCAATCTTCTTTCGAGGAATTCGCAAAAATTAAAATAGCGGTATTTGGTAATGTATTCAAGTTAAATTTCTTTTTCCTATTTAAACTTACGATTAAAATTCGCAAAGGTTTTGTTTGATATAAAAATTTACACCTAATGGCTCTTTTAAAATAGGCAGAAAGTCAAAATGACAGTAACAGACCACTTGGTTGGTCATTCTTCAATAGATGAACTGCCATGATTATATAAATACCTATCAACACTTAGAAAAAGTCGTTTAAAAGATGAATCCTTTCAGTATTTCATATAAATTTTAATAACGACTGACCAGATAGTCTAAAAAAAGACTTAAAAACTATATAAATTTTAAAACAATTTTATGCTTTTAAAGTTTTGAAATGGCACAGGAATTGCAAATTTTGAGTTCGATAAAACATAAACTAAAATTATATTATATGGAAACAAACAAAACGGGAAAAGGAGCATGGAAAATGTACTTTATTTCGGCTAGTATTGCGTTAGGGGTAAGTCTTGGAGTACTAGGTTTGAATAAAATGAACCAAGATGAAACTAAGAAGGATAATGTACAGGTTGTAGATGTTCCAACTAAAAATATATTATATACTGCTGATAGTGATGGCAACATAAAGCCATTGGATTTCACGGAAACTTCTGAGAAGGTGCTTGATGCCGTAGTGCATATTAAATCTATACAAAGTAGTTCGCAATATGGAAATCAAGGGGCAAGGGAACTGCCGGACCCGTTCAAAGAGTTTTTTGGCGATATGTTTAGGGGGCAATCACCTGCCCAACCAAGAGTAGGTACCGGTTCTGGGGTAATTATAAATGATAATGGATACATCGTAACCAATAACCATGTTATCGATAATGCAGATGAGGTTGAGGTAACACTATATAACAACGAGTCATATAAAGCCAAAGTAATTGGTACGGACCCAACAACGGATTTGGCACTTTTACAGATAGAGGCAGAAAACCTGAAGACTATGGCACTAGTAAATTCCGATGATGTTGAGGTAGGTGAATGGGTATTGGCAGTCGGTAATCCTTTAGGATTAAACTCTACAGTAACAGCGGGCATTGTTAGCGCCAAGGCTAGAAGCATCAATATTAATCACGAAAAATTTGCAGTTGAAAGCTTTATTCAGACCGATGCCGCAATAAATCCTGGAAATAGCGGGGGTGCATTAGTGAACCTCGATGGTAATTTGGTGGGTATTAACACGGCAATTGCCAGTAGAACTGGAACGTATACAGGTTACGGGTTTGCAGTACCTAGCAACATTGTAACCAAAGTGGTAGAAGACCTGTTGAAATATGGGAATGTGCAACGGGGTATGCTTGGTGTGTCTATACGCACTATGGATGGTAATTTTGCTAAGGAAAAAGATGTGGATTTCACCAAAGGGGTTTGGGTAGAGCAGGTTGGTGAGAAAAGTGCGGCTGATAAGGCTGGATTGCAGTCAGGGGATATCATTTTGGAAGTTAATGGTATAGAAACAGATTCATCTCCAAGATTACAGGAATTGATTGCCGGAAAAAGACCGGGAGATGAAGTAACCTTATTGGTGAACAGAAATGGTAAGGAAAAAGAGTTTAAGGCTGTTCTTGAAAATGCCAATGGAGGTACCGGAATCGTAAAAAAAGAAGAGAAGGAAGTACTTAACCTACTTGGGGCTGAGTTTGAGGCTTTGGATAAGGATTTGGCTGAAAAGTTAAATCTGGATGGTGGTGTGCAAGTGAGTAAATTGTATCCTGGTAAAATTAGAAAGGAAACACAAATGCGTGAAGGTTTTATTATTACGCATATCGATGGTAAACATGTGAAATCTGTAGAAGATGTTACAAAAATCCTTGATAATAAAAAAGGAGGGGTAATGTTAGAAGGTGTATATCCAGATGGAAGCAAATATTATTATGCTTTTGGATTAGAATCGTAACTCAGTATTTGGTTAATTTTAATGCCATACAAGTTACCCAAAATCTTGTATGGCATTTTTTTATGGAAGCATTGCAAAACAGTACTGGTTTAAAGTCAAAAAAAATTGGACTAGTCCTATCTGGTGGCGGAGTACGTGGCATGGCCCATATTGGTCTTATAAAGGCCATGCAGGAATTTGGCTTGGAGGCAGAAAGCGTTGCTGGTAGTAGTGTGGGGGCTTTGGTTGGCGCACTGTATGCCAACAACACGTCCGTTTTGGATATGCTACGGTTTTTTAAGGAAACACCACTTTTTAAGTATAATTTCTTTGCCATTGCTAAACCTGGTTTATTGGATACTGAACGTTATACATCAAGCTTTAAACAATATTTTCCGCATGATAGTTTTGAGGGGCTAACTAAAGCATTATCCGTTGTAGCTACGAACTTGGAAAAGGGGGAAGAGCTCTTCATAAGCAAAGGTGAATTAATCAAGCCATTATTGGCATCGGCAGCACTACCCCCAGTTTTTAGTCCGGTAAACTATCAAGGTATGTTATATGCTGATGGTGGTATTATGAATAATTTTCCTTTAGAACCTATTCATGGTACTGTTGACTTTATTATCGGCAGCAATGTGTCCATCGTTTCAAAATTGGAGAAAAAACAGCTGAACAATTCACTTCAATTAACGGGAAGGGTAACCGGTTTAATGGTTTATGCCATTAACCGAGATAAAATAAACAGGTGTGATTTGGTAATTGAACCACATGAACTGGAACATATTGGTATTCTAGATCGTAAAGGCATAGAAAAAGCATATGCCATAGGTTATGAAAAAGCAGTTAGAGCTTTGGAGGGACTTAACAGATAGTAAAGCGTATTGAGTAATTAGTATAAAGCATTTAGTTTTTTAACCAACAACCAACAACCAACAACCAACAACCAACAACCAAATATTATACATCATCATAATCTATAACCAAAGTTGGGGTAGTAGGATGTGCTTGGCACGTAAGAACATATCCCTCTGCAATTTCACGATCTGTTAGAATTTGGTTCAGTGTCATTTCTGCTTTACCTTCCTTTATCTTCGCAATACAACTGCTACAAACACCACCTTGGCAAGAATATGGGGCATCAATATTTTGTTTTAGAACCGCGTCTAAAACGGTCATCTTTTTGTCCATCTGTAACTCAAACTCCTCATCGTCCAAAATAACTTTTAAGGAAGTTTGGCCCTCAGGAAGTACGGGCATCTCATCCTTGATTTCAGTTGCCGTAAATAGCTCAAAATGTATTTTGTCCTGTGGCACTTCATTTTCTAAAAGGGTATCCTTTACCAAAAGGATCATTTTTTCAGGTCCACATAAATAATAGCCGTCAAATGATATATCCTTGTGCTTATTTTTTAGGGCATAGTTAACGGTAGCCGTGTCTATGCGGCCAAATAACGCTTGCTCTTCTTTAGCTTGACTATTGGTGAAGTATACAAAAAACCTATTGGTATAATCTAATTCTAGCTTGACCAAATCTGTATAGAACATGGTTTCCTCATATGATTTATTACCATAAACCAATACAAATTTATTTTTTGGATTGCTGTCCAATACGGACCTGGCAATACTCATTATAGGTGTAATACCACTACCAGCGGCAAATGCAGCTATATTTTGAACATCATGGGTTGGTTTGAACACAAACCTACCTTCGGGCTCCATAATGTCTAAAACATCCCCTGCTTGTAATTTGGTATTGGCATAATCGGAAAACCCACCCCGGTCAACTTTTTTTATACCAACAGTAATACTGTCCTTTTTTGGCGATGAGCTAATGGAGTATGCCCTTCTTAACTCTTTACCCTTAATCTCCTTTTTAATAGTAATATATTGACCTGCAGTAAATGTAAATTTCTGTAAAAGTTCTTTTGGAATATCAAAAGTTACCGCTACCGAACTAGGGGTTAGTTTTTTTATTTGTTTTACTGTGAGGGAATGAAAATCTGCCATAATGATTACTACTTTAAATAGTCCGTAAAATTAAGCATTGACTACGCGATATAAAATTGGAATTATAAAAAATATTATTTCTGTAACAAATCTGCTTTTTTTATTACCAATATCTCGAACAAAAAACCAACCCTATGTTCAAAACGTTTACTTCCTTACAGTGGAAATCCTTTTTTAGATCTGCCAATCTAGGTAAAAGCATGGCCATAAAGATCATCATGATATTTTTCGGGATTTACATGTTAATTTCATTGGCAGTAGCTGGTGGAGGAATGTATTTCTTATTGAGAAAAGTTTTTCCAGACCAAAACCCAATGTGGATGATAAGCCAATATTTTGTGTATTGGGTGTTAATAGAGCTGTTCTTGCGTTACTTTATGCAGAAATTGCCGGTAATGGATATTAAACCTTTCTTGACAACCCCTGTGAAGAAAAGCTCCATAACCCATTACATTTTAGGAAGATCGGCAGCATCTATCTATAATTTTTTGTCCTTATTCTTTTTTGTTCCTTTTTGTGTAGTGCTTCTGTTTAACGCGTATCCGGTATTGAACGTTTTGCTTTGGCTTTTGGCAATTTGTGCCATTGTTATGGGTATAAACTATATTAATCTTCTTATCAATAAGAATGATAAGGCCTTAATTGCATTAGGGACATTAATTGTGGTGTTGTATGCACTTGATTATTTTGGAGTATTCTCCGCAAAAGCATTTTTTGGACCGGTATTTCATGCACTATATGCATATCCTTTAACGGTTCTAGTGCCAATAGTTTTGGCACTTCTTATATATTATATTAACTACAACTACTTGCAAAATAAGATTTACTTGGATGCCACCTTAAAAACTAAAACCGTAGAAGCAAATGCTAGTGATTTGGCATGGACTAAAAGATTTGGGGATATGGGTCCGTATTTACAATTAGATCTAAAAATGATATGGCGTAATAAGCGTACCAAATCCCAGGTATTTATTTCGCTATTGTTTGTTTTTTACGGATTGATATTCTACACACAGGATATTTATGCAGAAATGATGCCCATGAAAGCCTTTCTAGGGGTATTTATGACGGGTATATTCCTAAGTAATTTCGGTCAGTTTATCCCGGCTTGGGACAGCAGTTATTATGGCATGATGATGTCCCAAAATATTCCTTTACGTAAGTATTTGGAGTCAAAGGCTATGTTGATATCCGTAAGTGTAGTCTGCATGTTTTTGCTAACGATACCCTATGTTTACTTTGGCTGGGAGGCATTGGCCATTAACCTAAGCTGTGCGTTGTATAACCTTGGCATAAATATACCGGTCATTTTATTTTTTGGCTCCTTCAATAAAAAAAGAATAGAATTAGATCAGAGTCCTTTTGGAAATATGCAAGGGACCAGTGCCAATCAATTTTTAATCATGGTTCCTGTTTTACTCGCTCCTATTGCCTTATTTTCAATATGCTACTATCTTATTTCATTTGAAGCTGCAGTAATTCTGCTTTCGGTTTTAGGGATTATAGGTTTTGCATTGAGAAATGTTCTATTAAACAAGGTTACGGAGCAATACAGAAAGAAGAAGTATGGCATGCTTGCTGGTTTTAAAGAAAAGAATAGCTAACAATATTTATTTACAATGATAAAAACACAGAATTTAACCAAGAAATACGGTAAGCAAATCGTTTTAAACATTGAGAGCTTAGAAATTCCCAAAGGTCAAAGTTTTGGACTAGTGGGAAACAATGGAGCCGGTAAGACCACTTTTTTTAGCTTACTGCTGGATTTGATTCAGCCATCCACAGGACATATTGATAATAATGGTATACAAGTAAATACCAGTGAGGATTGGAAACCATTTACATCTTCCTTTATCGATGAAACGTTTTTGATAGGCTATCTGACCCCAGAGGAGTATTTCTATTTCATTGGCGATTTGAGAGGGCAAAACAAAGCAGATGTTAACGCATTACTATCTAAATTTAAAGATTTTTTTCATGGCGAAATACTAGGTCAAAAGAAGTATCTGAGGGACCTTTCCAAGGGAAATCAGAAAAAAGCAGGTATTGTTGCCTCATTTATAGGCAACCCTGAAGTGGTAATATTAGATGAGCCGTTTGCCAATCTAGACCCCACCACACAGATACGCTTAAAAGGTATTATTAAAGAATTGGCCGAAAAGGATAACGTAACTGTTCTTGTCTCTAGTCATGATCTGATTCATGTGACAGAAGTATGTGAACGCATTGTGGTTTTGAACAAAGGGGAGGTAGTAAAAGACATCCAAACCTCTACCGAAACTTTAAAGGAATTAGAGGCATTTTTTGCTGGATAAGCAATAATTTGTCCCAAATAAGCTTTTTTACATCAAATGCCTAAAACCGACCAGCGAGTCGGTTTTTTAATTTTACCATATTTGTTTTTTGAATAGAGAGTATCGATTTGGCTCCAATAAGTATCGATAAAGCAACAAATCCAACCTATTTTTTCGGGCTTAATTACCTAAAACCAACCTCTTGGTTTGTTAAATAGATCTTTCTAGTTAATAATTTAAGCTTTTCACACAAAAATAAATTAACGCTTTGTCGATGAACTGCATAATAATATGGTTGTTTTTTAGTTATGCATACATACGTAGACAGTCTATTTTGAAACTCAAACAGCAACTTATTTTATCCGGTCTTTTGGCAATAATGCTTTTTAATGCATGTTCCACAAAAAAGGATGCCTTTATAAATCGTAATTGGCATGCACTAAATACCAAGTACAATACTTTGTACAATGGTAATATTGCCTTTGAAGAAGGAAGGAACACGCTCAATGATAATTATCAAGATGATTATTGGGAAATACTGCCAATAGAGCGCCTAGAAGTTTCTGGTGAGATTAAACTAGATTCAGAAAATAATAACCCAAACTTTATCATTGCCGAAGAAAAGGCTACCAAAGCTATCCAACGTCATAGTATGGATATAAAGGATGAAGAGCGTAACCCAAAAACCGACGAGGCTTTTTTATTATTGGGAAAAGCACGCTATTTTGATGAAAGATACTTGCCAGCACTGGAATCCTTTAATTACATTTTAAATAAATATACAAGTAGCGACAAGCTTAACGAAGCAAGTATTTGGCGAGAGAAGGTGAACATAAGGTTGGAAAATGAGGAGCTGGCAATTAAGAACCTTAGGCGCTTAATGAAGTTTGAATCGTTAAAGGACCAGGAATATGCTGACGCAAGGGCCATGATTGCACAGGCATATATTAACCTAAACGCCCCAGATACAGCTATTCAAGAACTTAAGATTGCATCCTACTATTCCAATAAGAATCCAGAGAAGGGTAGATACTATTATATTATAGGACAATTATATAATCAATTAGGTTATAAGGATAGTGCTAATTATGCTTTTGACAAGGTGATAGATTTAAATAGAAAATCACCAAGGGTGTATATGATCAACGCTGAAATCCAAAAATTAAAAAACAAGGAGATTACCCAAGAAAACAAAGAGGAAGTACTGGAGTATTTAACTCATTTGGAAGAGAATAGGGAGAATAGGCCGTTCTTGGATAAGATTTATAGACAAATAGCTGAGTTCCATCTAAAGCAAGGGTCAGACAGTTTGGCTTTGGCGTATTTTAATAAATCACTTAGGGCCACACAAAATGAACCTAAGTTAAACGCCATGAACTATGAGAATTTGGCAACCTATAATTTTGACCAAAACGAGTATAAGGCTGCTGGTGCGTATTATGATAGTGTTTTGACCAATTTAAATGAAAACACTAAAAAATATAGGATTACAAAGAAAAAACTGGACAATCTGGAAGATGTAATCAAATATGAAGATATAGTACAATACGCAGATAGTGTAATTATGGTTTATGAACTTCCTGTAGATGATCAGATCGCCTATTTTGAGAATCATATAGCAGACTTAAAAAAAGCGCAAGAGGAAGCTCAAAAAAAGGAGAAGGATAGAATTACGGAAGGTTTTGCCGCTTTTGCAAAAAGCAAGGGAGGTAAAGAAAATAAGGGCAAATTCTACTTTTATAATTTAACTAGTTTGGGTTACGGCCAGAACGAGTTTAAAAACAGATGGGGAAATAGGGACTTGGCAGATGATTGGAGATGGTCCAACAAAACTATTGCAGCGGTTTCGGAAGCAACTGCTGAAGAAGTAGCACAAAATGGACAGACAGATGTTGCCATTAGTGATGACGAAAAATTCTCTTTGGATTTTTATATGGATAGATTACCTAAAGATATTACTGTTATTGATAGCTTAAAGGAAGGTAGAAATTTTGCCAATTATCAATTAGGAATTATTTATAAGGAAAAGTTTAATGAAAATCTTTTAGCAGCAGATAAATTGGAACAGGTGTTGGCATCCAATCCAGAAGAGCGATTGATACTTCCATCAAAATATAATCTTTTTAAGATATACGAAGAAGAGGGGAGTCCATTACAAGAGTCCATGAAAGCTAATATTATAGCAAATCATCGCGACTCCCGTTATGCTGAAATTTTACTCAACCCACAAGCGGTTTTAACGGGCAATGAAGATAGTCCAGAAAAAAAATATGAGGCACTTTTCAAAAAATTTACCCAGCAAGAGTTTTTGCAGGTGATTACTGGGGCAGAGGAGAATATTAGTCGTTATACCGGGGATCCAATAGTTCCCAAGTTTGAAATGCTAAAGGCAAATGCAATAGGAAGATTACAGGGGTACAATGATTTTAAAGAAGCCTTAAATTATGTAGCCTTAACATATCCTAATAATCCTGAGGGCAAAATGGCCGAGCAAATGATCGCTGAACAACTTCCGAAATTAGAACCAACCGAATTTTCTCCAGAAACAGATTCCAAGGGAACCTCTAATTGGAAAGTGGTTTTCCCGTTCAGGAGAAGTAACAATGATATGGCCTTGAAATTAAAGGAAACTTTGGAAAAATCTATTGAGGACCTTCGTTATAAAAATAGGGTGTCAAAAGATATTTATAATTTAGAAGAGCAGTTTGTTGTGGTGCATGGGTTTATATCTAAAGATTTTGCCTTGGGCTATGCAGAGCTTCTAAAAAACAACAAGGATTACCGTGTTGCCCATGAGAATTTTGTAATTTTATCGGACAACTATAAAGTTGTTCAAGTCCATAAGAACTTACAAGAATATAGAAATACAGTTTTAACCCCAAAACCATGAAAAATGTTTTCAGATAAACAAAAACCTAGAACTATGAACGAAATCGGAGGCCAACCAAACAGAATAGAGAAAAACACGAAAATAAAGGGAGATATTATTTCCGAAGCAGATTTTCGTATCGATGGTAAATTAGACGGAAACGTAAAGACTTCAGGTAAGGTAGTTATTGGTAAAGATGGCTATATCCACGGTAAAGTGGAATGTGTAAATGCAGATATTGAAGGGAGCTTTAATGGCGAACTTTTGGTGTCAGACTTACTTTCCTTAAAAGCAAGTGCAGTAATAGAAGGTACCGTTTCAGTATCTAAATTAGCGGTGGAACCAGGCGCTACTTTTAACGCTTCTTGTAGTATGAAAGGGAAAGGAGGCTTAGGCGGAAGCTCTAACGGTTCAGGATTTAATGGCGAGAACCCTTCTATGAAAAATGAGTCAGCAAAAGCCACAAGATAATTCAAATCTATTACGTACCGCGGCAAGTTTATCTGGGTTGGCGATACAAATGGGTGTCACAATTTATTTGGGAAACCTATTAGGAAGTTGGCTGGATGATAAATATGAAAAAACATTTTTAGAAGATACAATTACCTTACTTGCCGTATTTTTGTCCATCTACTTGGTCATAAAAAAAGTAATGGCCTTAAATAAATAGGTAAATTGTTAAAAAAAGTACTCTTATATATGGTCGTGTTCACTCTAGTGGGCGCGACTTCTTATTTTCTACAGGACTTACTTTTGTCCGAAACGGAATCTTCGTTCAACCCTATTTTGAAAAAGGCATATTGGTTCCATTATGTCTTTTCAATAGTGCTCGTTATTTTTTTTCAATTTGCCTCTAAAAGCGATAGGTTTTTTGAACAATTGGGATTCATCTATCTAGGGGTATTGGTTTTTAAGATTATGGTTTTTGCTGCGTTGTTCTATCCCCAGCTTTTAGGGGAAAAGCTTATGCCCCAGTTTTATAGGGCTTCGCTTTTACTGCCCGTGTTTATTTTTTTATTTCTGGAAGTATTTTTTATTTCCAAAATAATGCGAAGTAAAAAACTGTAAATTTTAAAGTTCTAAAATTGCGTAGTTTAGGTTATTATTAACTACTTTTGCGCAAAATTTTCAGGAGCTTAATTTTTGACAAAGAACTAATGATGCAAGTTTCAAAAACGTTTAAAACCTTATTACAGCTTATAATACTTTGTTTTTCATTACAAAGTTTTGCACTATCCGAAACTGAAAAACAAGAGGGTGCCGTTAGCACCAAGGAAGAGGTAAACGAATATATTTTACATCACATCAAAGATTCTCACGACTTTCATTTGTTTTCATATACAAATGATGAAGGGGAAAGAAAACATATAGGATTTCCTTTGCCTGTAATGGTATGGTCCAACAATGGTTTGGTAACTTTTATGTCATCAGAATTCCATCATGATGATAATGGTGAGGTAATTGTAGAGAGAAAGGGTTCTAAGTTTGTTAAGCTTCATAGTAAAATATATGAATTAAAAGCAGGTGCTTCTTCGGTTGAGTTTGATGAGGAACATCATGCGGCGAATGCACATAAAGTTTTGGATTTTTCGATTACAAAAAGTGTTTTCGGCGTATTATTGGTGGGCCTTTTTATGTTGTGGGCTTTTTCTTCATTGGCAAGACAATACAAAAACAAAAGTGTTCCTACAGGATTTGGCAGGGTATTAGAGCCATTGGTGCTTTATGTACGTGATGAGATTTCTAGACCAAATATTGGCGAAAAACATTACAGAAAATTTACTGGATACCTACTAACGGTTTTCTTTTTTATCTGGATTCTTAACTTATTAGGGTTAACTCCTTTTGGTTTTAATGTGACAGGACAATTAGCAGTAACGGCATGTTTAGCTATTTTCACTTTGGTTATTTATACCGTTAGTGGTAATAAAGATTATTGGAAACATATTTTATGGATGCCAGGTGTGCCAGTATTCGTTAAGCCTGTGCTGGCTATTATAGAATTGGCAGGAGCATTGATTATTAAGCCATTTTCATTGTTGGTACGTCTTTTTGCAAACATATCTGCTGGGCATATTGTAGTAATGAGCTTAATAGCCATTATGTTTACCTTAAAGGAGACTTTGGGTGTGGCCGGTGCAACGGCACTATCCTTTATTTTGGCATTTTTTATCACCTTAATTGAGGTGTTGGTTGCCTTTTTACAGGCCTATATTTTTACTATGCTTTCTGCCTTGTTTATTGGTATGGCAGTAGCAGAGCATGACCATGAGCATCACCATGATGAAGAAGGTCACGAAATTCCAGATGCAGAAGATGTAAGGGCGGATTTCATTTAACAACGAGTTTTTTAATTTAATATATAAATCAGTTTACTATGTACAATTTAATTGGAGCAGGTTTAATCGTAATCGGAGCAGGTATTGGACTTGGTCAAATTGGTGGTAAGGCAATGGAAGGTATTGCACGTCAACCAGAAGCGACCGGTAAAATTCAAACTGCGATGATTATTATCGCTGCACTTTTGGAAGGTTTGGCATTCGGTGCATTGTTCTTAGGAAAATAAGAACTAAAAAACCAAAGACATTTTCCTGTAACGGTTGGTTGCAGGAAATGTTCTTTAACTATTGATTGATATTTTAATTATAGATAAATGGAAACTTTATTAAACGATTTTTCGCCAGGTTTGTTCATCGTTCAGACCATACTGTTACTGGGTCTAATTTTCTTATTGGTGAAATTTGCCTGGAAACCTATTTTAAATTCTTTGAACGAAAGGGAAGCTGGGATACAGGATGCATTGGCTGCTGCTGAAAAAGCAAAGGCAGATATGCAGAACTTACAAGCAGACAATGATAGAATGTTGCAGGAAGCGCGTGCTGAGCGTGAGGCTATGTTGAAAGAAGCGCGTGAGATCAAGGATAAAATGATTGCCGATTCTAAGGAACAAGCCAAGGTAGAAGGGGATAAAATGTTGAAACAAGCGCAAGCAGCTATAGAAAGCGAGAAAAAAGCTGCGGTTGCTGATATCAAAAACCAAGTGGCAGAACTTTCTGTTGCCATTGCGGAGAAAGTCATAAAACAAGAGCTATCTAGTAATGACAGGCAATTGAAGTTGGTAGATGAAATGTTGGGCGATATCAAATTGAATTAAACAAACATGAGCAATTCTAGAGCAGCGATACGTTATGCCAAGGCCATTTTAGATTTGGCTGTAGAAAATAAGGCGATAGATGGGGTTGAGAAAGATATGCGGTCTATAGTGGGCACCATAACCGACAGCAAAGAGTTAAAGGATGTATTGGCAAATCCTGTTATATCAGGTACGGCCAAAAAAGACGTGTTATCTAAAATTTTTACCGGCAGCCATGCTATCACAGAAGGTTTGATTTCAATGTTGGTAGATAATAAAAGGGTGGCGATTTTGAATGAGGTGGCAATCAAATACATTATCCTTAACGAGCAGTTGAAAGGAAAAGATGTAGCTTATGTAACTACGGCCGTTCCAATGACAGAAGCTTTAGAAAAGAAAGTACTTAAACAAGTTGCCGCGTTAACAGGTAATGAAGTATCTATTCAGAACAAGATAGATGAAAGTATTATCGGTGGATTTGTGTTAAGGGTTGGCGATTTGCAATATGATGCAAGTGTAGCTAACAAATTAAATAATTTAAGAAGAGAATTTACAAATAGTCTATAATTAAATTTCGTTTTTAAAGAAATTTACCCTGAGCGTAGTCGAAGGGATTATCATAAACAAGAACAAAAATGGCAGGAGTAAAAGCCGCTGAAGTATCAGCAATTTTAAAGAAACAATTATCAGGATTTGATGCTACCGCTACTTTGGACGAAGTAGGAACTGTATTGCAAGTTGGGGATGGTATCGCCCGTGTATATGGTTTGGCCAATGCCCAATATGGTGAGTTGGTAGAGTTTGAGGGTGGGCTTGAAGGTATTGTGCTTAACCTTGAGGAAGATAACGTAGGTGTGGTTCTTTTAGGGCCTTCTAAATCAGTTGGTGAAGGTGCTACCGTAAAACGAACACAACGTATAGCTTCTATTAATGTTGGTGAAGGAATTGTTGGTCGTGTTGTTGACACATTGGGTAACCCAATAGACGGTAAAGGGCCTATATCTGGTAAAACCTATGAAATGCCATTGGAGCGTAAAGCACCAGGTGTAATTTATAGGGAACCGGTAACCGAACCAATGCAATCTGGTATTAAGGCCATTGACGCTATGATCCCGGTTGGTAGGGGACAAAGGGAGCTTGTGATTGGTGACCGTCAAACAGGTAAGACTACTGTTTGTATCGATACCATTTTGAATCAGAAAGAATTTTATGATGCAGGTGAACCTGTATATTGTATATATGTTGCGGTAGGTCAAAAAGCATCTACGGTAGCTGGTATTGCCCAGGTATTGGAAGATAAAGGCGCTATGGCCTATACAACTATTGTTGCTGCCAATGCATCTGACCCAGCGCCAATGCAGGTATATGCCCCTTTTGCAGGTGCTTCCATAGGTGAATATTTCAGGGACACTGGTCGTCCAGCGTTGATTATTTATGATGATTTGTCAAAACAAGCGGTTGCTTACCGTGAGGTATCCTTGCTGTTAAGAAGACCACCAGGACGTGAGGCATATCCAGGAGATGTATTTTACCTACACTCAAGATTGTTGGAACGTGCTGCGAAAGTGATCAATGATGATGATATTGCAAAGAATATGAACGATTTACCAGAGGTGTTGAAACCAATGGTGAAAGGTGGAGGTTCTTTGACCGCTTTGCCAATTATTGAAACTCAAGCTGGTGACGTATCAGCTTATATTCCAACCAATGTGATCTCTATTACGGACGGTCAGATTTTCTTGGAGCAGGATTTATTCAACCAAGGTGTTAGACCAGCTATTAACGTGGGTATCTCCGTATCTCGTGTTGGTGGAAACGCTCAGATTAAATCAATGAAAAAAGTTGCCGGTACACTAAAGTTAGACCAGGCACAGTTCCGTGAATTGGAAGCATTTGCCAAGTTCGGTTCAGATTTGGATGCGGCAACATTAAATGTCATTGAGAAAGGACGTAGGAACGTTGAGATACTAAAACAAGCTCAGAACGACCCTTTTACTGTAGAAGATCAGATTGCCATTATCTATGCCGGTTCCAAGAACCTGTTAAGGGATGTGCCAGTTGAAAAAGTAAAGGAATTTGAGCGTGATTATTTAGAATTCTTAAATGCAAAGCACAGGGATGTTTTGGATACCTTAAAAGCTGGAAAACTTACAGATGAGGTTACAGATACTTTAGCATCTGTTTGTAAGGACCTTTCTGCGAAATATAAGAGTTAAATAAGTACAGAGTGCTAAGTAGTAAGTAAGTACAAGGTATGATAATAACTTGATACTTTTTACTGCTTACTAAATACTGAATAAAATGGCCAATTTAAAGGAAATACGTAACAGGATAGCATCGGTTTCTTCAACAATGCAGATAACCAGTGCCATGAAAATGGTTTCTGCCGCTAAGTTGAAAAAAGCGCAGGATGCCATTACTGCCATGAGGCCTTATGCCGATAAACTTACGGAACTATTACAGGGTTTAAGCGCAAGTATAGAAGGTGATGCCGGGAGTAAATTTGCCGATGACAGAACGGTAAATAAGGTTTTGGTTGTTGCAATAACTTCTAACCGAGGTTTGTGTGGGGCGTTTAACACCAATATTCTTAAGCAAAGCACCAATCTTGCAGAGAATGTTTATGCAGGCAAGCAGGTAGATTTTGTAGCGATTGGTAAAAAGGCAAATGATTTCCTTGAAAAAAGATATAATGTTATAGCCAACCATAGTGGAGTTTTTGATGACCTGACATTTGACAATGTTGCTGAAATAGCAGAGGGTTTAATGGAGCTATTCACCAAGGGTACTTATGATTGTATTGATATCGTTTACAATAAGTTTAAGAATGCAGCCACACAGATTATAATTACGGAGCAGTTTTTGCCTATTGTACCTATTAAAGGGGAGGAAAATGTTAGTGCTGATTATACTTTTGAGCCTTCTAAAGTTGAAATTATAGAGCAATTGATACCTAAATCCTTAAAAACACAATTGTATAAAGGGATTAGAGATTCTTTTGCCAGTGAGCATGGTGCGCGTATGACAGCGATGCATAAAGCTACTGATAATGCAAAAGAGATGCGTGACCAATTAAAGCTGACTTATAACAAAGCAAGACAGGCTGCCATTACCAATGAAATTTTAGAAATTGTTGGTGGTGCGGAAGCGTTGAATAATTAAAGATTACATTTTACAAAATAGTATTAAAATAGACCCTACAAACGTGTAGGGTTTTTTTATTTTAAAATGTTCAACACCAATTTTTAACCGACTTTTGTTGCACGAATGAAATCAAACAAAACTGCTTTACTTTTTATTTTTATTACCATATTGGTAGATGTTATAGGTATTGGTATCATCCTTCCCATAATCCCAGAGTTAATAATGGAACTTACCGGCGAAGGAAACCATATGGCAATCATTTATGGTATGTGGCTGACTACCGCCTTTGCTGGTATGCAGTTTTTATTTTCCCCTGTACTTGGTGAAATTTCAGACAAGTATGGTAGACGTCCAATTTTATTAATAGCATTGTTAGGCCTTAGTATAGATTACCTTATACATGCTTGGGCACCTACAATAACTTGGTTGTTTTTAGGGCGTTTCTTAGCAGGAATTACGGGAGCTAGTTTTACGGTAGCATCCGCATATATTGCTGATGTTAGTACAAAAGAGAATAAGGCAAAAAACTTTGGGTTAATTGGAGCTGCCTTTGGATTAGGGTTTATTATAGGACCTGGTATAGGGGGTTTTTTTGGTGAAATAAATATAAGACTACCGTTCTATATAGCTGCCGGATTAACGTTTGCTAATTTCTTATTTGGGTGGCTATTCGTACCTGAATCACTGGCACCAGAAAACAGACGCCCTATATCTTTAATGAAAATGATTCCTGGCGTATCATTATTGGCACTCAGAAATTACAAGGGTGTGCTACTGCTGATTTTCGCTTTCTTTTTGGCCAATTTGGCTGGCCAGGCACTACCTTCTACTTGGTCCTATTACGGTATTGAACGCTATAATTGGAGTCCTAAGGAAATTGGGGTATCGTTGATGGTAGTGGGGCTATTGGTTGCGATAGTTCAAGGCTTTTTAGTGGGTTATTTCGTAAATAAATTTGGCAAGAGAGTAGTAGTATCGGTAGGATTCTTGCTTTGGACCATTGGTATGTTTTTCTTTTCCCTGGCCACTGAGCCATGGATGTTATATGCCTTTTTAATCCCTTATGCCCTTGGGGGTATTGCAGGCCCAACAGTACAGGGGGTCATCTCCAATCAAGTATCGGAAAAGGAGCAAGGTAATTTGCAGGGCTCTATCACTGGCTTGGTAAGTATTACCGCTATAGTAGGACAATTAATATTTGCTCCGGTATTTTACTTTTTTATACGGCCAGAAGGCTCTATTTACTTTCCAGGCGCACCTTATACCTTAGCTGCTATTTTTTTATTGATGGCCTTTGCCTTAGCTTTTACGGCCATGAAGCGTATGGGTCTAGAAGCAGATTAGTTGTGTAAATTTAAATATTTCAGGGACCTAAATTCTAGGATGAATTGAATAGAATAAAAAGAACCCCTAATTTAATTTTAAGCGCTTTAAATCTTACTTTGTTTAACGACGGTAATTAGGTACTTTTAAACCTTCAACAAAAGGAGTTTGAATCCACTCAAAAAACTTTTTAAGCAAACAGCGATATACGGCTTGGCAACTGTCTTGCCACGGATGTTGTCATTTCTGTTAGTGCCTATATATACTGCCGTAATGCCTCCAGAGGATTATGGAGAAATTACGCTTATATTTTCTTGCTTCGCCATTTTCAACGTTTTTTTGGCCTATGGTATGGAAACCGCATTTTTTAGGTTTTATAAAGAAGGCGAAAACAAAAAAATCGTGGTAACTACATCATTGTTGTCCATTGCTGGTTCGTCATTGCTATTTCTTATTCTAGGAATACTATTTAAAACAGCAATTGCAGATGTTCTAAACATAGAGCTAAAGTATATGAACTATGTTTTTGGCATTTTGGTTTTAGACGCCTTGGTTATTGTTCCTTTTGCTTGGCTAAGGGCTAACGAAAAACCGATGCGTTATGCTCTGGTGAAAATTTTGAATATAGCGCTCAACTTGGGACTTAATCTTTTCTTCCTCATACTTTTGCCCAAATTGGCGAGTACAGATGTGCAAGGTTTATTTAACTCTATTTATGTTCCCGATTTTGAGATTTCCTATATTTTAATATCAAATCTATTTGCCAGTGGTATAACCTTGTTATTAATGCTTCGAATTTATATTAGGAGACCTTATACTTTTGACAAGGGCCTCTGGAAGCGTATGCTTGCCTATGCTATGCCTGTAATGGTAGCCGGTATAGCGTTTACAATTAATGAAGTTTTTGATAGGATATTATTAACCGAATTATTGCCTACGGATATAGCAAAGAGCGAAATGGGAAAATATTCTGCTTGTTATAAACTAGCCTTGTTCATGACGCTGTTTGCAACAGCCTTCCGAATGGGCATTGAGCCTTTTTTCTTCAGTCATTCTGAAACTAAGAACCCACAAAAGGCTTATGCACAGATAACAAACTACTTTGTAGTATTGGGGAGTATTATTCTATTGGGTGTTGTAGTTTTTGCGGATTTTCTGAAAAGAGTAATAGTGCTAAACGAATCTTATTGGGATGCTATGGCCATTGTGCCAATAATTGTGCTGGCAAGTTTTTTCTTGGGAATTTATCATAATCTTTCGGTATGGTACAAGGTAACGGATAGAACAAAATTCGGGGCATATATTTCTATGATTGGTGCGGTACTTACCATTATCATCAATTTTGTATTCATTCCTTATTTTGGATACATGGCTTCCGCTACAGCCACTTTAGTGGCGTATGGTACGATGATGTTACTTTCTTTTTATTTTGGAAGAATGTACTATCCCATTCCTTATAATTTTAGAAAAATTATATTTTACTTAGGAATTTCTATACTGTTTTCCATTCTTTCCTTCTATATCTTTGATAGAAATTTAATTGTCGGAATACCATTGTTCTTAATTTTCCTTGGTTTGGTCTATAAATTGGAAGTAGAGAACCTAAGAAAAGTATTTATTAGGAAATAACTATATCCCAACTAAAAGTATAAATACACGCAGATGAAAATCAAGATTATCAATACCTCCACTCATAAACTACCTCATTATGAAACAGGGGCTTCAGCAGGGATGGACCTAAGAGCCAATATTACAGAAAATGTAATCTTGGAACCCTTAGCGCGCGCCATTATACCTACTGGTTTATTTTTAGAACTACCTATAGGCTTTGAGGCGCAAGTAAGGCCAAGAAGTGGTCTGGCGGCAAAAAAAGGAATTACCGTGTTAAATGCACCTGGCACGGTTGATGCTGATTATAGAGGGGAAGTTGGTGTTATTTTGGTAAACCTGTCCAATGAATCTTTTACCATTGAAAATGGGGAACGTATTGCCCAAATGGTAATAGCCAAACATGAACGGGCCGATTGGGAAGAGGTAGAAGTGCTTTCTGAAACAGATAGGGGTGCAGGGGGTTTTGGAAGTACGGGAGTAAAATAGAACCCTCAGGCGAGTGAAGGGGAATTAATTTACAACATGATAAAGGAAAATATTCTTGGTTTTATATTCTTTCTGGGATTGTTTACCATTCCAAAAGGAAGCTATGCGCAAGAAGAAAACCAAATTGAGGTTGAAGAAAGTGCTGAAGTTTTTTTAGAAGAATACACAGATGATTTTCAAGAGAAATTCTTTGAAGCGTTAAAGCAAAAAGGAATTCAAAATTATGATAGGGCTATCAATGCTCTTCTTTCTTGTATTGAACTAACCACGGAAAAGGATGTTATTTCCCATGAGCTTTCAAAAACGTATTTGTTGGATAAGCAATATATAGCTGCTGAACAACATGCTTTAGATGCTATTAAAGGTAATCCCGATAATTATTGGTATGCTTACACCTTGGTTACCGCTTTAGAAGTTCAAAACAAGTCTTTAGAGCATGTAAAAAGTGACTTGCCTTGGAATAATGAAGAGTTAAAATCTAATTTGGCAAAAGCATACTTTGTACAAGGTAATTTTAGGGAAGCTAAAACTATTTTAAAAGACGTTAAAAAAAATAACCCACTCAGATATTTAGAATCAAAAGTTAAGGATTCACTAGCCAAGAAAGACCCAAAGAATAAACCGGTTGTAAATAATAAGATAGTGGTGCAACAAGGTGAAAACAATGTGTTAGACAATTATATAAAGTCAATAGAAGATTTATTAAATTCTAGTAAAAGTTTAGAGCTAATACTGGCTTCTGAGGAAGCAATGGATAATTACCCATCCCAGCCCTTTTTTTATTATGCCAATGCGGTTGGACTGAAAAGAAACAATAAAAACCCAGAAGCTATAGAAGCCTTGGAGACTGCTTTAGATTATGTGTTGAGCGATGTTGTTTTGGAAAATAAAATTTATAAGGAACTGGCTGAGGTATATACATTATTGAACAATCCTGAAAAGGCAAATATGTATCTTAGTAAGGTTAAACCCGGATTTTAGCATATGATAAATAGAAAACGGAAGAACGCAAAGTATATAGTGTTATGCATGATAACACTGTTGGTCGTTTCTTGTAAAAGCACAAAGGTTGTAACAGGTGGAGAGGTCGATAGCCGGCTTAGTTCTAAATCGGTCATAAAAACCCACTATCAAAACACAACAAGTTTTAAGACCTTAAGTGGTAAGGTGAAGATTGACTATTCTGATGGTGATGCTTCGCAAAACTTTACGGTAAGTCTTAGAATGGAGAAGGATAAGGGAATTTGGATGAGTGCTCCTTTAGGGATTGTTAAGGCCTATATTACCCCTACTAGGGTTTCTTTTTATAATAAGTTGGAGAATGAGTATTTTGATGGTGACTTTTCTTATTTAAGTAAATTATTAGGAACAGAGGTTGATTTTGAAATGCTTCAAAACTTACTTCTAGGTCAGGCAATTGTCGATTTACGTTCAGAAAAGTACACCATTTCCATTGCTGAAGATTCTTATCAGCTTAAACCAAAAGGTGTAGGCACACTTTATAAGATGCTATATCAAATAGAACCTCAAAATTTTAAAATGGCCCTACAGCAATTAGCACAGCCTTCAAAGAAACAACTTTTGGAAATCCGTTATGAAAATTACCAACGAGTAGAGAAGGATATACTTCCAAATGAAATTCGAATTTTAGCATTGGAAGAGAATAGACGAAACGCTATAGTGTTGGAGTATAGGAATATAGAGTTAAATGGCGCAATTAATTTTCCATATAAAATACCAAAAGGTTTTAAAGAGGTGGTCTTAAAGTAATATGAACTTCAAATCATTACAAAAATTTGTTTTCTACACACTCGTGGTCATTTCGGCCCAAACTTTTTATGCCCAGACCAGTGAACAGAAGGCTTTGGAAGAAAAACGGGAGCGCTTACAAAATGAAATAAGGGAAATTAATCGTTTGTTGTTTGCGGAAAAAAAGGAAAAAGGTGATGTTTTGGATCAGATGGAGGCCTTGGATAAGAAGATTACGGTAAGGCAACAGTTAATTCGTGTAACCAACCAGCAGACAAACCTTCTCAATAGACAAATAAATACGAACATACGAAGTATTGGGAAACTTAAAAATGAGTTACAGGAAATAAAGGATGAGTATGCCAAGATGATACAGAAATCCTATCAAAACAGGTCCAAACAAAATAGATTAATGTTCCTGTTGTCTTCAGAGAGCTTTTACCAAGCATTTAAAAGGCTTCAATATATGAAGCAATACACAGATTACAGAAAAGAGCAAGGAGAGCAAATAATAGCTAAAACGGATGAGCTTACAAGGCTAAACAGTGATTTAAATGAAGAGCGGAAGGTGAAAGAGGTGTTATTGGCGCAGAACACCAAAGCGAAAGATCAACTTTTTGGTGAGATTCAACAACAGAAAGCATTACTTGGCACTATTAGAAAGAATGAGAATAAGTATGTAAGCGCCATTAACAAGAAAAAGGCGGAAGCACGTAAGATTGACCAACAAATAGAAAAATTGATTCGCTCAGCGATTGCTGCATCTAACAAAAAAGTAGGGAAAGCCACGGCTACTAGCAACAGTAAATTTGTGCTGACCCCAGAAGCTGCGATTGTTGCAAATAATTTTTCCGCTAATAAAGGCAAATTAATTTGGCCGGTAGAAAAGGGCATAAAGAGTCAAGGATTTGGCATATATAAAGACGCTGTTTATCCTGGAATACAACATCAAAGTAATGGTGTTATTATTGCAACAGATCCCGGATCAAAGGCCAGGGCAATCTTTGAAGGGGAGGTGATTGCCATTTTAGCCGTACCCGGAGGAAATAAAGGTGTGCAAATAAAACACGGAAATTTTATTAGTACCTACTATAACTTGTCTGACCTATACGTAAAGAAAGGTGATAGAGTTGCTATAAAGGAGGAGCTTGGCACAATTTATACCAATCGGTCAAATGGCCAGACCAGATTAAAATTCTATTTATATCAAGATACATCAAAATTAAATCCAGAGGATTGGGTATATCAATTATAAAACGTGAGCATGCAGGATAAGAAGAAAATTAACGGATTACAGGGTACTTTTAAATTACATAATGGAGTTGAGATGCCTTATTTGGGCTTAGGGACCTATCAAGCAGAAAACAATCAAGAAGTAATAGATTCGGTAAAGGATGCACTGGAGATAGGCTATCGTCATATAGATACCGCTTCAATTTATAAAAATGAAGAGGGCGTAGGACAGGGAATCAAGGAAAGTCAGGTTACTAGGAAAGATATATTTTTGGTGACCAAAGTGTGGAATTCCGATCAAGGCTATGAAAGTACCCTACAGTCATTTGAGGATAGTATTAACCGTCTTCAAGTTGATTATTTGGATTTATTGCTGATTCACTGGCCGGTGAAGGAGAAATATAAAGACACTTGGCGAGCTATGGAATACCTTTATAAACAAAAAAAGGTGAGGGCTATTGGGGTGAGTAATTTTTTACAGCATCACTTGGAGGATTTAATGACTACGGCGAATATTGTTCCTATGGTAAATCAAATGGAATTTCATCCCTACGTAGTACAGCAGGCCTTACTTGACTTCTGCAATAAAAATACCATTCAGTATGAAGCTTGGTCCCCATTTATGCAAGGAAAAGTTTTTGGCTTGGATATTTGCAAGGAACTCGCGGAAAAATATGGTAAATCCGTTGCGCAGATAATCTTACGATGGAATCTACAGAAAGGGGTCGTTACCATTCCAAAATCTATTCATAAAGACCGTATCGTTTCCAATGCGGATATTTTTGATTTTGAATTATCAGAAAAAGATATGGCCTACCTAGATAGCTTGGATAGGGATGAGCGAATTGGGCCTCATCCAGACCATTTTGATTTTTAGGATTTCGTAAATAGTGCTTTTAATTCAGTAGCATTATCAGGTTTCATTTTTCCGGCAAGAACAAGACTTAATTGTTTTCTTCGTAAAGCACCGGCATACCGTTCTTTTTCTAAAGGGGATTCTGGTAGTAATTCTGGAACTTCGGTAGGTTTGCCCGTTTCATCTACGGCAACAAAAGTATAAATTGCCTCATTTGCCTTCGTACGTTTTCCATTGTAACGATCTTCTATCCAAACATCAATATATACCTCCATCGAAGTGTTGTATGCCCTGGATACGGCAGCTTCCACAGTAACCACACTACCCAAAGGTATTGCCAAGTTAAAAGCTACGTGGTTTACAGATGCAGTAACCGTAATTCTTCTACTGTGTCTGCCAGCTGCAATACTTGCGGCACGGTCCATCCGCGCCAAAAGTTCCCCTCCAAACAGATTTTGTAAGGCATTGGTCTCACTTGGGAGTACCATATCCGTCATTGTAGTTCTAGATTCTGAAGGTGTCTTTGCTTTCATAGTTGAAAATTTTGGCAAAGATACAAGCAACAAATTTCCTAGGCTTAACCAAAGCTGCTTATTTTTCTGAAAGCATCCAAGCATCCCTAGATTGGGAGCGTTTTATTTCTTTTAGGGCTTGTAAGGCTTTTTGTGCGTCATTATAACGGTCATAGGTCACCATGTGAAGCCCATATGCATTTGTACCGTAATACGCGGCATTATAACCCTTATCTTGTAGTGATTTTATCTTTTTGTCAGCATTTGCCCTAATTCTAAAAGCACCTGCAACGATATGATGTTTCCCTGTAGTAATTGGGTTTAGAACGGCTGAAGAAAGGGCGTCTACATTGACTGTTGGCAATTCTAACGGTGTGGTATCAAAAAAAGTGGCTTCCTGTATTTGGCGAGTAATCTGTTTTTGTGCTTCTTGGCGTGCAACTTGCTCATTTTGAATACGGTCTTGAACAAATCTAAACCCTGTAAGTCCCGTGGATAGGGCTAAAAGAATAATAGCTGCATATTTTAAATACGGTCTAAAGGTGTTCTTTTCCCTTTGTTCAGGACTTATAATAAAGGGAATTTGTTCCTCAATAGCAACAACTTCTTCTTTTAGGATTTCACGGGTAATTGGAATAGATTTACAAGGAGTCAAACCAAATGAAGATGTCAAATAATTAACTTCTTGATACGGTTGAAATTGTATTTTGCCTTCGGTATTTATCCAAAGTAGACCAATGTTTGGTAAACTCAGTTTATCTCCAATTGCCAGTGTGCTTTTCCAATTTTTAGTAACTTCCTCAACAGCGGTAAGTGCTGCTTCAAAAGTTTTTTTCTCCATTTCAGCAATGTAGGTTACTAAGAGACCATCATTACTTGTTAACTGTTCGTTGAAAGAAATGGACTTTGCAGGGGCGAAAAAGGTATTGGTAACAGTATTTAATCTGGCAGATGATTTTTGTGTTAGGAATGCGCCAAAACTTGGCACAACCACACAATTATATCTGTAAAGTAAATCGCTTATATATTGTTCTACAACCATTGTTCACAAATATCAATAAAAAATAGAGTCTTCAAAACCGATACCATAACTTTTTATTAACATTATATTTGTTGTCCTATTACGATTCTTAATGAGCAACTCCCAACATACTAATGATGAACTTCTTGCAATTTTAAGGTTGCAAAATATCCCTAATGTTGGAGATGTTATAGCAAAAAAATTAATTTCCCACTGTGGTAGTCCATCAGCAATTTTTGATGACAAACGGAATCATCTCTTAAAAATAGATGGTATTGGAACGCATACCATAAAGCATTTGTTTGATGTTGAACATTTGGAGGCTGCTGAAGAAGAGTTACAATTTATTGAAGCAAATAATATAAAGTACACCTATTTTTTAGACTTGGATTATCCAAATTATTTAAAACACTGCATAGATAGTCCTATTTTATTATTTAAGCAGGGGAATATTGAATTGGAGGGGCGCAGGATAATCAGTGTGGTTGGCACAAGGAATATTACTAGTTATGGTATGGCTTTCTGCGAACAGTTTGTTGAAGATATAGCGCCATTGAACCCTATCATCGTTAGCGGTTTTGCCTATGGCGTTGATATATGTATTCAAAAAGCGGCTTTAAACCACGGCCTGCAGACCATTGGTTGTTTGGCACATGGTCTAAACCAAATCTACCCTAAGACACACGCCAAGTACCAAGCTGATGTTAGGGCCAATGGCGGGTTTTTAACTGAATTCTGGAGCACTAGTAGTCCGGAAAGGGAGAATTTTCTAAAACGAAACCGCATTATAGCCGGTATGAGCGAAGCTACTATTGTTGTTGAATCTGCAGAAAAAGGAGGTAGTTTGGTAACCGCCAATATAGCCAATAGTTATAATAGGGATGTTTTTGCGGTTCCGGGAAGAACATCTGACAAGTACAGTCTCGGGTGCAATATTCTTATAAAACAGCAGAAGGCACATATGCTTACTTCTGCAGCGGATTTAATTTATTTGTTGGATTGGTCTTTAGACGAAGAGCAAGTATCAAAGACCATTCAAAAACAGTTGTTTGTTAATTTGGACGACACTGAACAAGCTATTTACACCTATTTAGAACAAAATGGAAAACAACTTTTAGACACCATTTCTTTAGTATGTAAGCTTCCCATTTTTAAAACCTCTTCTACTTTGTTGACCATGGAAATGAAAGGGGTTATACGACCTTTGCCTGGAAAATTGTTTGAGGCGATTTAGGGTTTTACAAACCGCTCAGTTTGTATTTTCATTTTTAGATTGATGGATTTTCCTGAAAAACACCATTTATCGATTAAAAATTGAATCAAATCCCCAAACAAGGACATATGCGGCTATAGGTCAAACAATAAAACGACCTATGGGTCTTTTTTAAGATGTAGTTGGTTTTTTACTGTCATTCTCAGGGTTATGAAAAATGACAACAAAGGGACTGTTAAAAACAGAAACTTAATACCCCAATTTTCCTCGAACACGTTCCAAGACGCCATCCGCTACTTTTTTAGCTTTTTCAGCTCCTATGGCCAAGGCTTCATCTACTTCATTAAGATGGTTTATATAGTATTCAAACTTTTCCCGTGGTTCCTCAAACTTGTTTAGAATGACTTCGTAAAGTGCTTGTTTTGCATGGCCATAGCCATAATTTCCCGCTAAGTAATTTGCGGTCATTTCCTCAATCTGTGGCTGAGTGGCCAGTATTTTATATAAAGCAAAAATGTTATCTGTTTCTGGGTCTTTAGGGTCTTCCATAGGGGTGCTGTCCGTTTGAATTCCCATTATTGACTTGCGTAATTTTTTATCAGTCTGAAACAGATTAATGAGGTTTCCTTTGCTTTTGCTCATTTTTGCACCATCTGTACCAGGTATGTACATCGTTTCTTCGTGTACCTTGGCATCGGGCAGTACAAAGGTTTCCCCTAATTGCGCATGAAAACGGGAAGCTACATCACGGGTCATTTCCAAATGCTGTAATTGGTCTTTTCCAACAGGTACAATATTGGCATCGTACAATAATATATCAGCAGCCATAAGCATTGGGTAGGTAAAAAGTCCGGCATTAACATCATCCAACCTATCGGCCTTATCCTTAAAGGAATGCGCCAAGGTTAACCGTTGATATGGGAAGAAACAACTTAAATACCATGAAAGTTCGGTGACCTGCGGTACGTCACTCTGTCTATAAAACACTGTTTTTTCTATATCCAACCCAAAGGAAAGCCATGTAGCGGCAGTACGATACGTGTTGTTTCTTAATTCCTCGCCATTTTTTATTTGGGTCAAGGAATGCATATCCGCAATAAATAGAAATGATTCGTTCTTAGGGTCTTGGGCCATTTGTATTGCTGGGATTATTGCTCCCAAAATATTCCCCAAGTGAGGTGTTCCGGTACTTTGTATTCCCGTTAAAATTCTTGCCATCTACTTTTTGTCTAAGTTCACAAAGGTAAAACAAATGAAAAAAAATGAGTGCAAATAACTATTTTTGATGCATGCTTAAAATTCTAAAGCAAATAGGATGGACATTGTACCGTATCTGGTTCTATATTTTGGTTGCTGTTCCTATTTTTATTTTTTTTCCTTTCCTGTTGTTGTTTGCCTCAAGGGAGGCATGGTATCCCCAATTTTTTTGGATGGCTCGTAACCTCTGGGCGAAGCCTATTCTCTATGGCATGGCCTGTTTTCCAAAGACCATTTATAAACAAAAACTTATCCGCAAGAAAAGTTATATGTTGGTGGCAAACCATACTAGCATGATGGATATTATGCTGATGTTATACGTGAGTAAAAATCCTTTTGTGTTTGTTGGCAAAAAAGAGTTGGTTAACATACCTGTTTTTGGATTCTTTTATAAAAGGGTCTGTATTATGGTAGATCGGGAGAGCACGCAGAGTAGGACAGGGGTTTACAGAAGAGCTCAAAAAAGATTAAAGCAGGGTTTGAGTATATGTATTTTTCCAGAAGGAGGCGTTCCTGACAATGAATCTATCGTTTTAGATCAATTTAAGGATGGAGCCTTTAAAATGGCCATTGCGCATAAAATACCTGTGGTGCCAATGACCTTTCATAATAATAAGGAACGATTTTCATTTACCTTTTTTAGTGGGGGACCGGGTGTAATCCGTGCTACCGTGCATGAATTTTTTGAAACCGGTATCCTAGAACAAGAAGATAAAGGCACCTTACGGGAAGAGGTACGTAATGTTATCTTCAATTCATTGCATCGCCATTAAAATTTAAAGCTTAAGCCGCTGTAAACCCCTATGGAATAAGGATTAAATGTGCCTTGGGTCTGCGTAAAGGTATTTAATTGGTATTTAAAAACCGGTTCTATATTTAGCTTAACTTTTTGAGATAATTTATAGTTTACACCCAAGCCAAAATTAGCACTAAAATTTAAGTCATTCATATTATTGGCCTCACCCATTTCTGTAGTAAGATCACCAGATGTCAACGCAACGGCATTATCGACCAAAAACAATGAACTAACACCTCCAATAATATTTAATCCAAATGTATTATCTATTACGGCATAGTTTAATTCCAAAGGCACCTCAATATATCCAAATTGTTGGGACATAACACCATATTTTTCTGGGTTTTGCGCCAAGAAATCGATAGATTTATTGGCAACCGAAAAGTCCGACACTGAATTATCCCTACTGGTTACCACTAAATTCTTTGAAGTTGAGTTATAATCTATCGTTTTTATCTGACCAGTGTTGGTGGAGGCCAACGATGTAGAAAAGGAAACATCATTGGTGTCATAGCCATAATCTACTTTATGAACCCCTGATTTCACCGTAAGCTTGGGGCTAATTTCATAGGCTATGGCTAAACCGTAACTAAGATTGACATTACCGGATTTAGAATTGGGAACAAAACTAGGATGAACAGGCGAGCCTTCTCCCATAGCGTTAAAATAGACAGGTGCTATGCTAGGTCCTACAGACCATCTTTTGCCCTTATTGCTCTCGACAACTAGTTCCCTGCCCTCTTCAGGTATTTCTTCAAAAATGGATTTTTTATTAGCATCAGCATTTTTGTCTGATGATTTTTGATCATTGTCGGTAATGGCGGTTTCTAATTTTTGACTTGCGGTTGCTGTCCGTTCATCTTTTACGGTCGTTAAAAAGGACTTGTTTGTTTGAGATGTATCAACATTAGCGGTAGTGTTGGCATCAGTAACTGAGTTGGGTGGAATTCGTTCTGTTAAAATATCATTTTGATGGCCATCAGTATTTGTATTTACTACTATTGAATTCTGCTCTTTATAATTTTTCTCGACCTTACTAAAATTGTTCGGGTTGCCCGACTTAATATTTTGCTTTGTATTATTTGAAACTAAAACTTGTTGGGGGTTTTTCGTTTTATTCTGTTCGGTATTTATTTGTTGGGTGTCCTTATTTTTGAGGATTGACGAATTATTTGTTATTGGGTCGTTTTTTTTAACGACATTTCTATCAATAGTATCAGCTTTCTCATGTTCTGATTTCTTTTCTAATTGTTCTGTATCTGTAATGGTGTCATCTGAAGTTATTGTTTTATTAAATGGGTTCATAACAATAAAACCAATTATCAATGCTGCGGCAATACCACCCAATTGCCACCAAAATGGAATAACTTTCTTTTTCCGTTTTTTATTCAACGTAGTTTCAATTGCTGTCCAGACCTTTGCATCAGGTATTTCCTTGAAATCCTTAAATTTCTTTTGAAAAAGTTCGTCTATGTTTTGTTTACCCATCTTTGAAAGACTTATATGTTTTTGTGTGCGATCGTTAAATCCACATGTAATTAGTAATGATTATGACCAACCCTATAACTGATTGGGAAAGTTTTGATTCTATTTTTTGTTTTAATAGTATTCTTGCCCTTGCAAGATTGGATTTTGAAGTACCAATGGTTGTGCCTAATAACTCACCAATTTCTTTATGTGTATACCCATCAAGAACGTATAAATTAAAAGTTGTTCTATATTTATTGGGCAGTTCCCTAATATATTTAAGTAGGGTTTGCAAATCTATTTCTGTATAAATAGAATCCAAAGTAACTTCTTCCCCTGTGTTTTCATCAACAACATTTAAATATTCTTCTTTTCTATATTTTTGTAGTACTGTATTTACAGTTATTCTTTTTATCCAACCTTCAAAAGAACCTTTAGAATTATATTGGCCAATTTTGTCAAAAATGGTTATGAAACTATCATGTAGGTTATCTTCGGCCTCCGTTTTATTTCGCGAATATTTTAAACATATACCAAAGAGTATATTTGCGTACTCTTGATACAGCTGTCCTTGGGCTTTTCGTTCTCCCTTTTTGCATTTATGTATGAGTTCTTCTAGGGCACTCAACGTTGGTTAGGTTAACTTAGGTTTTATTCTACTGGCACAACGATCTCAAGAAATTCTGGCTCGCCATCGCTATTGTCACCTTGATAAAACTTAAAGGTGTAGGGTTCGTTATAAATGACGACGAAGTTAAAGGATGCTTCTTGCTCTATAACTTGCTCAGTACAAGATACAGCATCTGTATGAACAGCTCCAACCACAACAACATTTCTTGTTGTAATATCTTCATTACTAACATCAAAACCTTCATAAGAGGTACACCCGTTAGGTAAAAGATAAGTAACGTTTATTTTGTAAGTTTGGTTAAGCACAAAAGATTCTGGCACTTCAGCATTGGTAATAGATAGTGCCGTAAAATGAAAGTTTGGCGCATCATCCTCAATGGAACAACTACTAAACAACAACGAAAACGCTACCATTACTACTAATATCCCTCTCTTCATCACAAAAATTCCTTTATGACCAAGATGAAAATATAGAAAAAAGGTTGCGTTACCCCTTAAATTATAAGAAGAAAAAGACTTTTTTACTGATTAAGGGCGTTTATAGCTTCTCTAATTTTGCTGTCTAACTCTTCAAAAAGTTCCGGATTGTCTAACAATAAGGTCTTAACGGCATCCCTTCCCTGGCCAAGTTTGGTATCGCCATAGCTAAACCAAGAACCACTTTTCTTAATGATTTCGTATTCAACACCTAAGTCTATCACCTCACCAATTTTAGAAATACCTTCGCCATACATGATGTCAAACTCGGTAGTACGGAAGGGTGGGGCAACTTTGTTCTTAACTACCTTAACCCTAGTTTTGTTTCCTTTTACATTCCCATCTGTATCCTTAATTTGAGTAGAACGTCTAATATCTAAACGCACGGATGCATAAAATTTTAAGGCATTTCCACCGGTTGTTGTTTCAGGATTACCGAACATAACACCAATTTTTTCCCTTAATTGGTTAATGAAAATAACGGTACAATTGGTCTTGCTTATAGAACCTGTTAATTTTCTAAGTGCTTGGGACATTAAACGGGCATGAAGACCCATTTTGGAATCTCCCATTTCACCTTCAATCTCACTTTTTGGTGTCAAGGCCGCCACAGAATCTATAATTACGATATCAATAGCACCGGATCGGATAAGATTATCGGCAATTTCTAAAGCTTGCTCACCGTTATCTGGTTGGGAAATGATTAAATTATCAATGTCAACACCTAGTTTTTGTGCGTAAAAACGGTCAAAAGCATGCTCTGCATCAATGAAGGCAGCAATGCCACCATTTTTTTGGGCACCAGCTATAGCATGCAATGTAAGTGTAGTTTTACCTGAAGATTCAGGACCATAAATCTCAATAACACGTCCGCGAGGATAACCACCTACCCCTAAAGCAATATCAAGGCCAAGGGATCCAGAAGGGATTACTTCAACATCTGCAACAACACTATCCCCTAATTTCATGACAGCACCTTTTCCATAGGTTTTGTCCAATTTATCCAAGGTTAATTTAAGGGCTTTTAATTTCGCTTCTTTTTCGGAACTCATGAGTTATTTTTTAGGGAAGCTAAATTAGCATTTCTTTTTTGAAAAGAATAATTATGTGTTCTTTTACGCAACCATTTTAGTAAATATACGTCTACTTTAAAAACAGTTAGTGGTTAGTATGTTATATGCCATTGTACTTAATGACAATGGCAACTGTTGGCTATCTCCTTTATTTTGATTTTATGAAAGAATGCTATGAAAAAGAATAAATTGGAATAGCCTAATAAAGAGTCCCGAATATTCGGGACTCTTTGCATTTCAATTCTAGGGAATAGCATAGTATTCACCTGATGTTTTGCTCATAATTAGTATCTTTGCTGACTAAAATTTCGTTTAACTTAAATTATTGGTATAGCATGCAACTGTACAATACATTAAGTGCAAAGGAAAGAGCAGCGCTTATAAAAGAAGCAGGTAAGGACCGTCTAACCATCTCTTTCTATAAATATGCACATATTGGAAACACTTCCATTTTCAGAAATCACTTATTTATTCATTGGAACGATTTAGAAGTTCTTGGGCGCATTTATGTGGCCAATGAGGGTATTAATGCACAGCTATCTGTTCCGGCGGAAAATTTTGGGCCTTTTAAGGAGCACTTGGACAGCATTTCTTTCTTAGAAAATGTAAGGCTTAATATTGCCATTGAGCAAGACAACCTCTCATTTCTTAAACTAAAGGTGAAGGTGCGGCATAAAATTGTTGCGGATGGCCTTAACGATAAAAGTTTTGACGTGACCAACAAGGGCATTCATGTTGGCGCAGAAAAATTCAATGAACTTATAGAGGATCCAGACACAATTCTTGTCGATATGAGGAATCATTATGAAAGTGAAATTGGACATTTTAAAAATGCAATCACTCCAGATGTAGATACATTTAGGGATTCTTTGGATATTATAGAACAGGATTTAGCGGATCATAAAGAGGATAAAAAATTAGTGATGTACTGTACTGGGGGTATCCGGTGTGAAAAGGCCAGCGCTTATTATAAGCACAAAGGCTTTAAACAAGTGTACCAATTGGAAGGCGGTATTATAGAATACACGAGACAAGTGACCCAAAAGAACTTGGAAAACAAATTTAGGGGAAAGAACTTTGTTTTTGATCATCGTAGAGGAGAGCGAATAAGTGAGGATGTTATTGCAAAATGCCATCAATGTGGCGCTTCTTGTGACGAACATGTGAATTGTGCAAATGAAGCCTGTCATTTATTGTTTATACAATGTGAGGCTTGTGCGGAAAAGATGAACAATTGTTGTTCCGATCACTGCAAAGAAATTCATGAATTACCTTACGAAGAGCAAAAAGCACTAAGAAAGGGTAAGGTAGTAAGTAATAAAATCTTTAAAAAAGGGCGATCAGAGGTGTTGAAGTTTAAGAACTAAATAGTAGCTGCTTCATTGCTGTGCAATTTAAAAAATACCCGTGTGGTATTCCTTAAATCTGAAGTTCTTATTAGTAGCCCCACTTTATATCACATTAAAAAAACACTATCTTTACCTATAAGTTTTTTATGAACCTTTTTTGGTAAAACCAAAGATGTTATACCAAATCAATATATAAAATATGGGTTGTAGTAGTTGTTCTACCGGTAAGGATGGACAACCAAAGGGATGCAAGAATAACGGTACTTGCGGTACAGATGGTTGCAATAAATTAACTGTTTTTGACTGGCTTTCAAATATGGCACTGCCAAATGGCGAAAAACCATTTGAATATGTTGAGGTCCGATTTAAAAATAGTAGAAAGGAATTTTTTAAAAATTCAGAAAATCTATCATTGTCTATAGGAGATATTGTGGCTACCGAGTCGCAATCGGGCCATGACATTGGTTTGGTAACCTTGATTGGGGAACTGGTGCGTGTTCAAATGAAAAGGAAAAAGGTAGATTTTATCAAAGAGGAACTACCAAAAATATACCGTAAAGCTTCTCAAAAAGATATTGATATCTGGCAGAAGTGTAGGAATCGCGAAGAAGAGATAAAAAAACGAGCCAGAGAAATTGCAATTATCCTAAAATTGCAAATGAAAATCTCTGATGTTGAGTTTCAAGGCGATGCTTCCAAAGCCACGTTTTATTATACCGCTGAAGATCGTGTAGATTTTCGCCAATTGATAAAGGATATGGCAAAGGCCTTTGGTATTCGGATAGAAATGCGCCAAATAGGATATCGTCAAGAGGCACAACGTCTTGGTGGTATTGGCTCTTGCGGAAGGGAACTATGTTGCTCTACTTGGTTAACTGATTTTAGATCGGTGAGCACTTCTGCCGCACGCTATCAACAGTTATCCCTAAATCCACAAAAATTGGCAGGACAGTGTGGTAAACTTAAGTGCTGTTTAAATTATGAGTTGGATGTTTATCTTGATGCGCTAAAAGATTTTCCATCCCAAGACACTAAATTATTTACCGAAAAGGGATTGGCATTTTGTCAGAAAACCGATATTTTCAAAGAAATGTTATGGTTCTCTTATAAAGATGAACCGGCCAACTGGCATATGCTTTCTAAAAGTCAGGTAAATGAAATTTTGGAAAAAAACAAAAAGAAGGAAAAAGTTGATAGTTTAGAGGCTTTTGCTGTAGATAATCTTGAGGAGGAAAAAGTAGTTTTTGAAAATGTGGTTGGACAAGATAGTCTTACCCGTTTTGATAAACCTAAAAACCAAGCAAATAGAAATAAAAACAGGAATAGGAAAAAGAACAATAAAAACAGAAATAGAAGTAAAAGGAATGCGTAGTACACTGTTGATTCTTTTGGTAGCTTTGTGTCTCTTCTCATGCAATACCAACGTAGTCACTTCTGAATTTAAAAGCGTAACGGGGGCTTCCTGGAACAGGGATTCTGTTATGCAGTTTACGTTTTCGAAGATGGATACTTTACAAAAACACCATATGTACATCAATGTTAGGAATGATGATACGTATCCTTACAGTAATCTCTTTTTAATTGCAGCGTTAACCACACCCGATGGTGAAGTGATACAAGATACATTAGAGTATACCATGGCATTACCAGATGGTACTTGGTTAGGAAAAGGTAGCGGTAATCTAAAGGAAAACAAATTATGGTATAAGGAGGACATCGTTTTTTCTTCTTCTGGCGTATATACCTTAGAAGTAGCCCACGCAATGCGTAAAAATGGTAATGTGTCCGGTGTAATTGGATTGGAAGGTGTTACCGATGTTGGTTTGGAAATAACAAAAAGTAATCCTTGAGCTTATGGCAAAAGTGGTAAAAAAGAAACAAACGTCAAGTTTTGGTAAGTATATAAAATGGTTTTGGATATTGTTCGCCTCAGGTATAACATTGGTGGCGTTAATTTTCCTCTCTGCCTCTTGGGGTTTTTTCGGAGAATTACCTCCCTATGAGTATTTGGAAAATCCACAGACTAACCTTGCTTCCCAGATAATTTCTTCAGACGGTAATCTTTTGGGTAAGTTTTATTTGGACGACAACCGTACCGACGTAAAGTTTGAAGACTTACCAGAGAACTTGGTCAATGCACTTGTGGCGACCGAAGATGCCCGTTTTCATGATCATTCAGGAATAGATTTTAGAGGGACTGTTCGGGCATTTTTCTTTTTGGGTACAAGGGGAGGTGCCAGTACCATTAGCCAACAGTTGGCACGTCAACTTTTTGTTGGGGTCCGTTCTAGGAATAAACTGGAAACATTACAGCAAAAAATTAAGGAATGGGTTCTGGCTACTAGATTGGAAAGAAGTTACACAAAGGAGGAAATCATAAGTATGTACTTTAATATTTATGATTTTGGGAATAATGCCGATGGTATCCGTTCTGCTGCCCGAATCTATTTTGGTAAAGAACCTAAGGATTTAAGGATTGAGGAATCTGCCATGTTGGTGGGGATGTTCAAAAACTCATCATTATTTAATCCTTTACGAAGGGAAGAAATGGTAAAAAACCGCCGGGATGTAGTTTTGGCCCAAATGGCTAAATATGATTACATCACAGAGCAAGAAAAAGATTCTTTGCAAGGTTTAAAAATGGATATCAATTTTAATCCAGAGAACCACAGAGAGGGCCTTGCCACTTATTTTAGGATGTATTTACAACGATTTATGAAAGATTGGATCGAAAAAAATCCTAAACTGGCTTTAGCTGGGGAAAGAGACCGCTACAATCTGTATTTAGATGGATTAAAAATTTACACCACCATAGATGCCAAAATGCAAGCAAATGCTGAGGATGCAGTATATGAACACATGAAAAATCTGCAAGCCGAGTTTTTTCATCAAAACACACCAGATAGAAATCCAACTGCCCCTTTCTTAGATTTAACCGATGAGGAGACTAATAGTATTATGGATCGGGCGATGAAAACTTCAGAACGTTGGAGAATAATGAAGGCATCGGGCAAGTCAGAAAAGGAAATCCGGGATTCTTTTAGCAAAAAAACAGAGATGACCGTCTTTGATTGGAATAGTGATACTAAGGAGAAGGATACAGTTATGACCCCTTTGGATTCCATACGTTATTATAAAACTTTCCTAAGGGCGTCAATGATGTCTATGGAACCACAAACCGGTCATGTAAAAGCATGGGTAGGCGGTATAAATTATAAGCATTTTCAATACGATAATGTTATTCAAGGAGCAAGACAAGCGGGTTCTACTTTTAAACCTTTTGTATATGCTGCCGCCATTGATCAATTGCGACTTTCACCTTGTGAAACCTTACCAGACACGCAATATTGTATTGAAGCGGATAAACATGGCAACCCAGAGCCTTGGTGTCCAAAAAATTCCGATGGTAAATATTCAGGAAAAGAGTTAACCTTAAAATCGGCATTGGCGAATTCAGTAAATACGGTTACCGCGCAATTAATTGATAAGGTTGGGCCAAAATCGGTAGTGTCAATTGTTAAGAATTTGGGTCTAACAGGAGACGTTCCTGAAGTACCTTCAATTGCTTTAGGCACGGTGGATGTTAATGTATATGAGATGGTGGGTGCCTATGGTGCCTTTGCCAATCAAGGTGTATATGTAAAACCTGTAATGGTGACTAGAATAGAGGATAAAAATGGCACAGTGCTTTATGAATATGTGCCAGAAACCAAGGATGTCTTGAGCAAGGAAGTTTCATATGCCATGATTGATTTAATGAAAGGGGTTACCCAAGGCGGTTCTGGTACGAGGCTTCGGCATACTTTCAATACGGAAAACACGGTGTACAAGGAGATTATTACTGGTTACCCGTATAACTTAACCAATCCTATTGCAGGTAAAACGGGTACTACGCAAAACCAAAGTGATGGTTGGTTCATGGGCATGGTGCCTAATTTGGTCACCGGTGTATGGGTGGGTGGTGAAGAGCGAGCCACACATTTTAAAAGTATTTTGTATGGCCAAGGAGCTTCAATGGCCCTACCTATCTGGGGTCTGTATATGACTAAAAATTATAAGGATAAGGATTTAGGTATCTCTATGGATGATTTTGAGAAACCAGAAGATATGAACATTGTTACAGATTGTGTAGAGTTTTTGGACAATCAACAAAAGGACATACAAATAGGGGACGATCTGGACGATTTGGATTTCTAAAAAGAGTATAAATTTCTGTATAAATAGAGGCCCTGGAGAACACTGGGGCCTTTTTATTTTATCATCTTAAAAATCGTTATTTTAGAGGGAATATTTAAAGAATAGAAATGATAAAAAAAACGGTTTCAAATGTGCATGAGGCCTTGGATGGTGTTTGTGATGGTATGACTTTAATGTTGGGAGGTTTTGGGCTTTGTGGTATCCCTGAAAAAGCCATTGATGAATTGGTTAGACTTGGGGTAAAGGATCTTACCTGTATTTCCAATAATGCTGGTGTTGATGATTTTGGTCTAGGTCTGCTTTTGCAAAAACGCCAGATTAGGAAAATGATATCTAGTTATGTTGGTGAAAATGATGAGTTTGAGCGTCAAATGTTGAGTGGTGAACTAGATGTAGAGCTAACACCGCAAGGTACTTTAGCTGAGAAGTGTAGAGCGGCTCAAGGCGGGTTTCCTGCTTTTTTTACTCCTGCTGGTTATGGCACAGAGGTAGCTGAAGGTAAGGAAACAAGGGAATTTAATGGTAAAATGTATGTCATGGAGGAAGCTTTTAATGCTAATTTCTCTTTTGTAAAGGCATGGAAAGGGGATGAGGCAGGCAATCTTATTTTTAAGGGAACCGCCAGAAACTTTAATCCCTGTATGTGTGGAGCTGCTAAAATAACTGTAGCAGAGGTGGAAGAGTTGGTTCCGGCAGGCGAATTAGATCCTAATGAAATTCATGTTCCTGGAATTTTTGTACAGCGAATATTTGAAGGTAAAGATTACGAAAAAAGAATTGAGCAAAGAACGGTAAGAAAGAGGGATTAGATTATGCTAGATAAAAACGGTATTGCGAGACGAATTGCAGAAGAAGTGAAGGATGGCTATTATGTGAATCTAGGAATAGGGATTCCCACATTGGTAGCAAATTTTGTAAGGGATGATATAAGTGTTGAGTTTCAAAGTGAAAATGGGGTACTAGGTATGGGACCATTTCCTTTTGAAGGTGATGAAGACGCTGATATTATAAATGCTGGGAAGCAAACGATAACAACCTTGCCTGGCGCATCATTTTTTGATTCGGCCACTAGTTTTAATATGATTCGAGGCCAGCATGTGGACTTAACCATTTTAGGCGCTATGGAGGTGGCTGAAAATGGTGATATTGCCAATTGGAAAATACCGGGCAAAATGGTTAAAGGTATGGGCGGGGCAATGGACTTGGTTGCCTCTGCAGAAGATATTATTGTTGCCATGATGCATACCAATAGGGCTGGTGAGTCCAAACTTTTAAAAAAATGTACACTTCCTTTAACTGGGGTACAATGTGTTAAAAAGATTGTAACCAACCTAGCAGTAATAGAAATTATTCCAGAAGGTTTTTTATTATTGGAAAGGGCACCTGGTGTGAGTGTGGAAGATATTAAAAAGGCTACAGAAGGCACATTAATTTGTAAAGGTGTGATTCCAGAAATGAAATTATAAATTGTTTTGTGGCTATTTTAAAGGCAAAAACATACCAGTTGTTTTTTCACAACATTTTGTAATATATTCACAACAATAATATAGAACTTAATTGCGTTAGTTATTATATTTATGTCGTAGAAATAATTAAATACCCACAATAACATATTTAAATTTAGCCAGAATGAACTCTCACAACCACATTGCGCCCGAAGAAAAAGTACAAGTTTACCGAAATGATTTTTTTAGTGGCATAATTCAGTTGACCAAAAAATTATTTATGCTATAGACTAATTCAATAAAATTGGTTTAAAGAGCAACTTCCCCAAGTTGCTCTTTTTTTTGCCTTTTTTCAACCAGTAAATCTTTACATGGCATATTATAGGGCAATTATAAAAAACAACATCAAGTATAGTAAGTTATACCACATGGAGATAACTTCTTACAACAAAATTATATAAGTAAGAAAAATATTACATATATTCATTTTAAATTTGGTTGATTTTATATGGAATATTGACGATGAAGTCTATCATATATCCTATCCTAGGACGGATTTCCCTGATGATGAGGTTAACATTGTTTCGGACAAAAACGTTTTTATGTAACATACATGTCAAGAAGTAGATTCGCTTTTAAATCTGTTAGCCTTAATTAAAAACACTCATATTACTTGGTTAATTTCCCCCGGAAGGAGCAATGTATATTGCTCCTTTTTTTATTTTAGTAGTATGCTACTGATCTATAAAAAATGCGAAATAAAAAACCTCAAGAAATTGGTGGAAATGTCCATTACTACCTTTACAGAAGCTTTTCAAAAAGATAATGACCCACAAGATTTTCAAGATTATCTTGCCAAAGCTTTTTCTGCGAATATCCTTAGGGAAGAATTATGTAATCCAGATAGCCATTTTTATTTTGTTCACCATAATGACAAGTTGGTTGGCTATTTCAAATTAAACTTTAACAGTGCTCAAACGGATATTAAATTAAAAGATACAGTTGAGCTAGAGCGTATATATGTTGTAAAGGCCCATCAAGGCAAAAAAATAGGCGCTGCCATCCTAAGTAAAGTTAAGGGGATGGTTTCCAATACCCAGAAATCATTTTTGTGGTTAGGCGTTTGGGAGCATAATGTAAATGCGATTAAGTTTTATAAGAAACATGGATTCTATCAATTTGGCACCCATCCTTATTTTATTGGAAAAGATGAACAAACAGATTGGTTAATGCGATTTGATTTGGTAAATTTCAATTCACAATAATAGATTTTTAATGAAGTACGGTTTGTTTTTTGTTTTTTCAGCTATTTGTTTTAACGTTTCACTGGCCCAAGTATATTTTCCTGAACCTAATTCTGTTTGGGAACAAGTATCACCTATAAATATGGGTCTTAATGAAAATAAGCTACAAAAGGCAGTATCTTTTGCTGAGGCAAATGAGTATTCTGGTTCCCGAGATTTACGAATTGCCATTTTAAAGGGTTTTGAAAGTGAGCCTTTTCATCAGATTTTGGGACCAACCAAAAAAAGGGGAGGTCCTGCAGGGCTAATTCTTAAAAACGGATATGTAGTAGCATCTTGGGGAGATATCAAACGCGTAGATATGACGTTTAGCGTTACTAAAAGTTTTTTGAGTACGATGGCGGGTCTTGCGGTTGATAGGGGTCTTATTGTTAACACAGATGATTTGGTAAAGGATTATTTATGGGACGGAACTTTCGGTGGTGAACATAATGGAAAAATAACTTGGAAGCATCTATTACAACAAAACTCTGCTTGGTCCGGAGAATTATGGGGAGGAAAAGATTGGGCGGATAGACCTCCAAAAAATGGAGGTATTGATGATTGGAAGTTTGAAATACCTAAAGAACCGGGAACATATATGGAGTATAATGATGTGCGTGTAAATGTTTTGGCCCATGCGCTTACCCATGTCTGGCGAAAACCTATGCCTTTAGTGTTAAAGGAGCAGATAATGGACCAAATAGGCGCTTCTACCACATGGCGATGGTTTGGTTATGATAATGCTTGGACAGAGATAGATGGTATTAAAATGAAATCCGTTACGGGAGGTGGTCATTCTGGTGCAGGAATATTTATTAGTGCGGAAGATATGGCACGCTTTGGCTTATTGTTTATGAATAATGGGAAATGGAAGGATAAGCAATTGATTAGCGAAACATGGGTGAATGAGGCACTTGAAGCATCACTACCTAATTCTAATTATGGGTATATGTGGTGGTTAAACAATAAAGGGGAACGTCATTGGGATGGCCTATCAGAAAACATTTTTTATGCGGCTGGTTTTGGAGGTAATTTTATTGTGATAGATAAAGAAAATGATTTGGTGGTAGTTACCAGATGGTTAGAGCCTTATAAAATTGCTGAATTTATGAATTTGGTAAATGCATCTTTGAATTAAAATGTGCATAAAATATCTAGTGCCTGTTTTAGCGTTTCGTCTTTTTTGGCAAAGCAAAACCGTAACATGTTATCATTTCGGTTATCCACATTAAAGGATGAAATTGGGATACAAGCTAGTTGATGACTAACTATCATTCTTTTTGCTAAGTCCTCATCCCTTTCATTTGATATATTGGAATAATCCAATAATTGAAAATAGGTGCCTTTTGATGGATTAAATCTAAATTTAGAATTTTTGAGTCCATCTAAAAACAAATCCCTTTTATGTTGATAAAAATCATTTAATTCTAAATAATGGTTGGGTGATTTAAGATACGTGGCAATAGCACGTTGTACGGGATGGTCAACACAAAACACGGCAAACTGGTGTACTTTTCTAATTTCTTCCATTAGCACTTCAGGAGCAACACAATATCCTATTTTCCAACCAGTCACATGAAAGGTTTTACCAAATGAAGCACAAACAATACTTCTTGATGCTAATTCAGGAAATCTAGATACACTTTCATGTTCATTATGATCAAAAATGATGTGCTCATAAACCTCATCGCTCAAAACAATAATATTGGTTTCCCTTAGAATCTCCTGCAATTGTAACATATCTTTTTTGTTGAGAATATGTCCAGTAGGGTTATGAGGGGTATTAATAATTATCATCCTAGTTTTTGACGATAGCCGCGATTTAAATTTGTCCCAATCTATTTGATATCCATCGGCATCTAATTGTACAAATACCGGAATCCCACCATTTAATTCTATGGCAGGCTCATAGCAATCATAGGCGGGTTTAAAAAGAATTACCTCATCTCCAGGATGTACGAATGCAGATATTGCCGTAAAAATGGCCTGGGTTGCACCCACGGTGACGGTTATTTCGCTTTCGGGATGATAGGTTTTTCCATGCATTGATTCAATCTTTTCAGAAATAATCTCTCTTAGGCCATAAAAACCGGGCATGGATGCATATTGGTTATGCCCTTGCTTCATAGCATTGGAAACCAAGTTTATAAGATTTTTGTCAGTTTCAAAATTTGGAAATCCCTGTGACAAATCTATAGCATGGTGCTGTCTGGCCAAATTGCCTACTGTAGTGAATATAGTAGTTTTAACATTTGGTAATTTTGATGTAAAAGCGTTTTTTAATTTCATCCCAATAAAAATAAGGAATAAAACTTTTGGTCATAATTGATTTTTAGTAACCCACTAAGATGTCTTTACGGATAGCAAGTGGGTAATCACTTTTTGGATGCAGAAGTCCAAAGATTTTTTAATATCACTTTCCCAAAAACGAAACACTGTATACCCAAGTTCATTTAATTTTTGATTCACTTCTGTGTCCCGTTGCATATTGCGCTCTATTTTAGCAATCCAAAATTCCCTGTTAGTTTTTATTTTCGGCTTGCGTTCATCCCAATTATAGCCATGCCAAAATTCACCATCAATAAAAATTATGGTTTTATATTTAATGAGTACAATATCCGGCTTACCAATCAATTTTTTATAGTCTATTCTATACCTATAGCCCGAGGCATATAAAGCTTTTCTAAAAACAAGCTCGGGTTTAGTGTTCCTGCCTTTTATTTTGCTCATTATTTTAGAGCGCTGTGGTGTAGTGTAGAAACCGGATTCCTCATTAAATCGCGGTACTTTTATTGGTTCTTTGGGATATTCTTTAGGCATATCTTAAAAATAAAAAATCCCGAACCTTTACGGCCGGGATTTTGAATAATTTATGATTGTACCTTAATCTTTAACGTTGGCCATTAAATATTCACGGTTCATTCTAGCTATATTTTCAAGTGAAATTCCTTTTGGGCATTCAATTTCACAAGCTCCTGTATTAGTACAGTTACCGAAACCTTCTAAATCCATCTGTGCCACCATGTTCTTTACGCGGTCAACTGCTTCTATACGGCCTTGTGGCAGTAATGCATATTGAGAAACTTTTGCACCTACGAAAAGCATTGCCGATGCATTTTTACAACTGGCTACACAAGCACCACAACCAATACAAGTAGCGGCATCCATAGCTTCATCTGCTGCATGCTTAGAAATTAAAGTAGCATTGGCATCCTGTGTATTACCAGAAGTATTTACAGAAATATAACCACCTGCATGTTGAATTCTGTCAAAAGAACTTCTGTCAACCACCAAATCCTTAATCACAGGAAATGCTTTTGCCCTAAATGGTTCTATAGTAATGGTGTCACCATTTTTGAACATACGCATATGTAATTGGCATGTCGTTACGCCTCTATCAGGGCCATGTGCTTCACCGTTTATAAACATTGAACACATACCACAAATACCTTCGCGACAATCATGGTCAAAAGCAACTGGCTCTTCTCCTTTATTGATCAATTGTTCGTTTAAAACATCCATCATTTCCAAAAAGGACATGTGTTCAGATATTTCTGTTACTTTATAATCGACCATTGAACCTTTATCTTTTGGTCCTTTTTGTCTCCAGATTTTTAACGTCAGATTCATATTTTTTAGTTTTTGATTGTTAGTTGTTCGTTGTTGGTTTTTATAAAAACCAGCAACTAGCAACCATCAACTACTTATAACTTCTTTGTTTTAATTCAATTTCGTTGAACTCTAATTGCTCTTTATGTAAAACAGCGTCAGATGGTTCACCTTTAAATTCCCAAGCGGAAACATATGCAAAATCTGCATCATTACGTTTGGCTTCTCCTTGTTGTTCTCCATCTAGTTCAACAGACTCCTCCCTAAAGTGCCCACCACATGATTCTTCTCTAACTAAGGCATCTTTGGCAAACAATTCCCCTAATTCTAAAAAGTCGGCTACTCGGCCCGCCTTCTCAAGTTCGGCATTTAGTTCATTTGCGGTTCCAGGAACACTTACATTCTTATAGAAATCTTCGCGTAAGGCTTTAATTTCTACCATTGCTTCTTTTAAACCTTGTGCATTACGGGACATTCCGCATTTATCCCACATGATTTTACCTAATCTTTTATGGTAATAATCAACAGAACGGGAACCTTTATTGTTAATGAAGAAATCAATCTTGTCTTTAACAGATTTTTCTGCTTCATCGAATTCTGGGGTATCCGTTGCTATCTTGCCAGTACGAATTTCATGCGAAAGATAATCTCCAATGGTGTAAGGCAATACAAAATATCCATCCGCTAATCCTTGCATTAAAGCAGAAGCCCCAAGTCTGTTGGCACCATGATCAGAGAAATTTGCTTCCCCGATACAGTAAAGACCTTCAACCGTAGTCATCAAATTATAATCAACCCAAACTCCGCCCATTGTATAGTGTACTGCAGGGTAAATCATCATTGGTGTTTTATATGGATCTTGATCTACGATCTTCTCATACATTTGGAAGAGGTTACCGTACTTGGCTTTTACGATAGCGGCACCTAACTCATATATTTTTTCTGGGGATGCATTATTGATATTATGAATTTTGGCCTGCTCCGCACCATATCGTTGAATAGCGGCAGCAAAATCTAAATAAACGGCTTCTCCTGTAGCATTAACGCCATAGCCAGCATCACAACGTTCTTTTGCAGCTCTGGAGGCAACATCACGCGGTACCAGGTTACCAAATGCCGGGTAACGACGTTCTAAGTAGTAATCTCTTTCATCTTCGGACAAATCGGTCGGTTTTTTCTTGCCTTCACGAATTGCCTTTACATCTTCTAGACTTTTAGGAACCCAAATACGACCATCATTACGCAAAGACTCTGACATCAATGTTAATTTAGATTGATAGTCTCCAGAACGAGGTATACATGTTGGGTGAATCTGAGTGTAACAAGGATTCGCAAAGAATGCCCCTTTTTTATGTATTTTCCAAGCAGCAGTTGCATTAGATCCCATTGCATTGGTTGAAAGGAAATAAACGTTTCCATACCCACCGGAAGCTATAACAACGGCATGTGCAGAATGGCGTTCAATTTCACCAGTAACCAAATTACGAGCGATAATACCACGAGCTTTTCCGTTTACCTTAACAACATCTAACATTTCATGACGGTTGAACGGGGTAATTTTACCTCGCGCAATTTGTCTGTTCATTGCTGAATATGCACCTAACAATAATTGTTGTCCGGTTTGTCCTTTAGCATAAAATGTACGGGATACCAAAACACCACCAAAAGAACGGTTGTCTAATAATCCACCATAATCACGGGCAAAAGGAACACCTTGAGCAACACACTGATCAATTATATTGCCAGAAACTTCTGCCAAACGGTAAACGTTTGCTTCTCTAGATCGGTAGTCACCACCCTTTACAGTATCATAAAATAAACGATAAGTAGAGTCACCATCACCTTGGTAATTCTTTGCGGCATTGATACCACCCTGTGCTGCAATGGAATGTGCCCTTCTTGGTGAATCTTGATAGCAAAACGTTTTTACGTTATACCCTAATTCTGCTAAAGTAGCAGCGGCAGAACCACCAGCTAATCCTGTACCAACCACAATAACATCTATATTACGTTTGTTGGCAGGGTTTACCAAATCTATATGGTTCTTATAATCAGTCCATTTCGTTTTCAACGGACCTTTAGGTACTTTTGAGTCTAATACAGACATAAGTAATAGGTATTAATGATTAAAATGATGATAAAGGGCAATGAAAATAAATCCTAAGGGAATAATGATTGCATAGGCCTTACCAAACAATTGTAGTTTTTCTTTTCTCATACTTGTTGCTCCTGCCGATTGGAAAGCAGAGCTGAAACCATGCATAAGGTGTAGTGATAAGAACACAAACGCTACCACATAAGCTCCTACACGTAATGGATTAATAAATTTGTGTGTTAACTCTTCGTAATAACGATATCCTTCACCATCGGCTAACAGTCCAGACATATCCCCTTCTATAAATTTAGTATTGATTTCAGGTATCCAAAAATCAATAAAATGTAGCACCAAGAAGGCTAAAATGGCCAAACCACTATAAATCATGTTTCTACTCATCCACGATGAATTTGCAGCACCATTGTTTTTGGCATACTTTTTTACCCTTGCGCCCCTGTTTTTGGCCTCAAGGATAAAACCCATTACAAAATGGTAGATTACCCCAAATATCAAAACCGGTTGCAACAGATATTGAACTGCCCAAAAAGTTCCCATAAAATGGGATGCTTCATTAAATGCGTTTGGACTAAAGACAGACAAAATGTTAATGGCAAAATGCTGAAGAAGAAAAATCATTAAAAAAAAAGCAGAAAGGGCCATAGCATATTTCCTGCCTATTGAAGATTTAAAAAATCCGCTCATTAGTTTTTAGTTTTGCCAACAAATTTACTGCACAGGTAAGTTATTAACAAGTTTTCAAACGGTTTAGTATATTATTTAGACCCATTTTGATCATGACAAAATTTACTGTTTATTTTATTTCAAAAAAAATACCCGTTTTACCTCATTTTATTAAACAAAATTATTTTTGGCATTTGTCAAAATTGGAAATACTAATTCGTAATTTCTATTTTTAAGAATTGAATAATGACCACTAACAAACGATAATGGATATTGCACTGCTTTCAGTTGGTTTAAATGTATACTCAACAAAAAGACTTAAGGAGGAAGCTGAAAAGTTAGGTCACTACGTTGAAGTAATAGACCACACCAAGTGTTCGGTTGCACTTGGCTCTGCCTTCCCAAAAATTTATTTTATGGGTGAGGATATTGGGAGAGCTTATGATGCCATTATTCCGAGAATAGGCGCAAAGGTGACCAAACATGGCGTGGCTATTGTTAAGCAATTTGAAATGAACGGTGTATTTAGTGCGGCTAGGTCATTAAGTATTAGCAGGGCTAGAAACAAAATAAAGACCCTTCAGATTTTGGCAGGAAAGGGCATTCCCATTCCTTACACCCTCTTTTCTATAAACCCCGATAATATTCAAGAACAGATTGACGCCTTGGGTGGTGCTCCTGTTATAATTAAAATACAGGAGGGGACACAAGGTTTAGGTGTTATTTTGGCGGAAACCACCAAATCTGCCAGATCTATTATCGATACTTTTTATAAAATGGACACGAGTATACTTATCCAAGAGTATATCGCAGAAAGTAATGGAGAGGATATTCGTATCATAGTTATAGGTCTGAAAGTAGTTGCCAGTATGAAAAGAATTAGTATTCAAGACGAATTTAGGTCAAATGTACATCGAGGTGGTACGGTGCAAAAAGTGAAACTCACTAGTAAGGAAAAAGAGATAGCTATTAATGCAGCCAAATATCTAGGTCTTGGAGTTGCAGGGGTTGATATACTACGATCAAAAAAAGGTCCATTATTGATAGAGGTAAACGCATCACCCGGTTTGCAAGGTATTGAAAGTGCTACAGGAGTTAATGTTGCTAGGGCAGTTATAGAATTTGTGCAAAATAATGTAGGAATAAGAAATTAGGGTCGTTGCAATAATGCATGATTAAAAATTAACTATTTACCCTTCCATATCCTTTAATTGGATTTCCAATGCCTTTGTTGACAATTGAACTTCTATAAACGATAAAACCAAGGATATCATTAAAGCAAATAAACTAATGCCAAATATTAGGTTTGCCCAAAAAGACAATGCAACATATATTAAAGACATCGTTATTACTGCCAAGAGAAAACTTAGGATTGCAGTGGCTTGCATATTTTTTATGATCGTTAATCTTTTCCTTAATTTTTGTACTTGCAACCCAATGGATTTTGAATTGGTTTCCTCATATTTTTGATAAAGCTGCCTTATTAATGCGGCTATAGCTAAATATCGTGCATTATAGGCCAACATGGTTAATGATATTGCTGGGAAAAGTAGGGCAGGTATTCCTAAAGTAAGTTCCATAAAGGAGAAATTTAAGTTTTAATTTTAATCTGTTGCGATTCCAAAATAGGTCCAGCTTACATCTTCTTCAAAAGGGTTGGTTTGTGCATGCAATTCCCCAGGGGCTATAGTTATACAGTGACCTGAAGTAAGTTCATGTTCTACGCCATTTACCTCAAAAATAACTTTGCCTTTTTGAATGTAAAATACTTCATACATGGTATCATGTTTGTGTAAATTTACACGTTGGCCTGGTTTAAAAACAGCGGTTCCAAACATCATTAATTGAGGAATTTCGCCATTACCAATAAGCGTTTTTTTCTTGATTTCTGGATCATGACTAACACCTTGCTCAGGTAGATTGTGCCAATCAACTATTTTCATCTTTTAGCGGTTAATTCTATTTTTAATATTTTGATTTCTTCGGCCCTATTTAATTGTTTAGTGCATTGATTTGGATCCTATTTAATTCCTGTAATCGACCTTGGGCTTTAGTAATCACAGAAGTTAGTTCTTTGTTTGGTTTTTGAACAAGATCAGCGACACTTTCAAAAGATTTTTCATAATAGTCTCCCCAAGCCTTTAAAATTGATACTTGCTCCTGATATTTGCCATTATTGGATAATGCATCCGCACTTAATTTAAATTCAGCTTTTAATCTTTTGGTCGCTATTTCTTCTAAATCCTTTAGTAGTATTATGGCATTTTTCGAATCAGCATTTACTAACTCTAGCGCACTTGCTAAAGTAGCTGTCCCAACATTTTTCAATGTTTCTTGGGATACGTTTACCAATCGGTCATTATCGGTATGGTAAAATTGATCCGTAAAATGCCATAGGAGTAACCCTGGAATATTGGCATCAAGGAAGGGGGTATGGTCACTGCCGCCTTCGAAGGGATTGGTGTGTACTTCCCAATTGGCAAAAGCTCCCTGCTTTTTAAAATTCTTAATAATAAAGTCATTGAGATAGTGTGGTTTCATATCTTCAAGGGAGAGTACATCACCACCCCATTCCGAATGTTTGTCGTTTCCCCTAGTCCATATGGCACTGGGATCTGGCATTTTTTCAATGAGGAAAGTACCACCTGTTTTCTCGGTATTTTCACCAACCATGTCCAAACTAATCCCCCATTTTATACCCTTGGACCTTTCGGCATCTTCTTGAATATATCTTCTAGTAGAAATTATCTCATCCCCCCAGAGAAAAGTCAGTGTGCGGTTAAGTTCAACGGACTTATTTTTAAGGAGTTTTGCTGCCAAGGTGGCTATTTCCAGTTGTGCGCCAACACCGGTGGCATTGTCGTTAGCGCCAGGTTCTTGTATGTGGGCACTTAAAACCAATCGTTCTTTTGGGTTGGTTTTGCCCGTAATGCTTGCGACGACAGTTAGTTCTTCCGAAGGGTAAATTTTGGTTTGGATATTTACACGTACTTCTGTTTTGCCTTTATCAAGGAAGGATTTTAATTTCTCCTTGGCTTTATATGAGAGCGCAATGCCCCAAAGTTTGGTTTCCTCCCTTGGTGGTAAGCTTCTAAATTGTATAGAGGTTTGGTTCTTTTCTGGTTGGAGGTACAATGGGTTGTTGTATGTAATTATACCTAAAGCCCCCTCTTTTACCAGTTTGTTATAATACAATCCAGCGCTATTTTCCGTAAATCCTATTTTGCCTTTTAAATTGGTATTTTCATTTTGATCAAGGTCTATAACTTCAGCAGTTATTCCCTCTTCGGGGGTAGAAACGGAGTTGAGGTAGGTCATGTTTCTATTTGTCTCAGATTCTAAAAGCATCTCTTGATTACCGATTATTTGTAAGGAAGCGGAGACAGGTTCCCAAGTAGGGTGTTTCATCGGACGCTTTTCAATACGAAAGGTTAGCCTATCTCTGCTTGTAGCCTCTGTTTCTAATACATACCCTGCTTTTTCCAAATGTTCCCTTATCCAATCTACTGTTTTATTAAACCCGCTATTTCCCGCCACTCGCCAATATTGTTCTACAAAAGCGGTGGTTTCAAAGGCCAGTTCCCCTGTATATTCGGGTCTAATAATTTTAAAATAATCTTCCTGCCCTGATACGGTTTCCTGTGAGCATGCAGAAATAATTGATAAAAGGGAAACAACACCTATAGACCAGGAGAAAAGTTGGTACCAGTAAGATTTATAACTTGCTATTTTTCCCATTTCCATTCGTTACCTATGATAAGTTTTTCCTTCAGGTTATTATCAATCATAAACTGTTTGGTAGTTTCACTGTCCATTTTTGTAGCAGGGAGTATATTGGAATTTGCCAAAGCATACAACATCATGGAGCCAAAACGGGCAGTATTGGTCAGGTGGTCTTTATTTACCAAATTAAAATCATCACAATCTGAGTGATAGCAGTCGTAAACAGACTTGTCCAAATTACTTTGCACGGAAAGAATAGGAACCCCTTCCAACATAAACGGTTGGTGGTCACTATGTAACCCAGAACGGTTTGAAAATTTATTTTGGTAACTACTATCCTGTTGTTGGATGGCAGCACCCAGGTCATTAAAAAATTCATGGTTATCCAATTTACCGCTGGCATTCATTCCAATAGGGTTGCCCGACATATCCAGATTCATCATGTATTTGATATTGTCAATCGTATTGTTTTTGATGGCCTCATGAACTAAAAATTTAGAACCTAACAAACCTTGTTCCTCCCCCATGAACATTATAAATTTTATAGTTCTTTTCGGCTGAAGATTATTTGCTTTAAATGCCCTTGCAATATCCAAAACGGCAAAAGACCCAATACCATTGTCAATGGCACCTGTTGCCAAATCCCATGAATCTAAATGACCACCAACTACAATTTCTTCCCCATGTATTTCACTGCCTAGCAAAGTGGCAACTACATTTCTAGCCTTTATCATGTCACTATTGTTGGTCATTTCAATAGTAGCTGTAGATTTTCTCAACTTTAGGGACTCTTTTAAGGCCATGCCATCCTCTTTTCCAATACAAACAGCTGGTATAGGAATTAAGTCACCGGTAACGGAGGCAGTTCCTGTCAATAAAACACCATTGTCTACTTGGTTAATAATAATGATTCCTTTGGCACCATATTTTATGGCCAAGGCAGTTTTTTCGCTTCTATGTAAATTGGTTAACCCTTCTGGACTTCCTTCCAAAATGTTAATGTACACCAATGCAATTTTATCCTTAGCAGCATCTGGACTGGCTTGGTAATCTGCATCAAGGCCATTTCCCATATCTACAATTTCACCAGTAATATTGGTTGATACCGGTGAATGCCCTAAGGTTACTACTTTTAATGGTTTCCCATCTATATGCAATGCTACAGTTCCCCTAGACCATGCCTCTACCTCAAAAGTTTGATATGCCACGTCTTTAAAGCCATACTCCTTAAACTTGTTGAAAGTGTATTCTTCTGCTTTAGCACCATTTTCTGAGCCTGTAAGTCTATGGCCAATAATTTCAGTAGCTTCTTTTAAGGTTTCATAACCCTTAGCATTTGCTTTTATCTCCTTGTCTATACGAGCAAATAACTGGGCCTGGGTTTCCTCTTTTTTAGTTTCTTTACATGCAATGAACAGTAAAGAAAAGAGGAATAGAGAGTGTAGCTTATTCATTTAAAAAATTTAAAATTTTATTGTTTTTGATATCAAATATCGCATCACAAGTTACTAAAATATGAAGGGGAACAGGAAATATTAGACATCTTTTATCTCATAATTATCAGTGCTATTTTCTATTAAAACAATAGCTATTGCGTAATTTTATAGTCAAATTGAAAATTTATGAAATACGAGCAAATACCAAATTCTTTGTTTATAAAGAACCGAGAAAAATTTATGCGCCGAATGCGACCTAAAAGTATTGCGGTTTTCAATTCCAATGATATTTATCCTATAAGTGCAGATAGTGTAATGCCTTTTGAACAGCATAGGGATATTTTTTACCTAAGCGGTGCAGATCAAGAAGAGACTATTTTGTTGTTATTTCCTGATGCCAATGATAAAAAACATAGAGAAGTATTGTTTGTAAGGGAAACCAATGAACACATCGCCATATGGGAAGGTGAAAAATTAACGAAGGAAAAGGCAACAGAAGTATCGGGAGTAAAAACCATTTATTGGTTGAGTGAGTTCGACAAAGTGTTTTTTGACTTGATGACCGAGGCGGAAACCATATACTTTAATACCAACGAACATTACCGTCAGGCGGTAGAAACCCAAACCAGGGAGGATAGATTTATCTTAGATTGTAAGCAAAAGTTTCCAGCACATGCAGTAGCAAAAAGCAATCCTATTTTACAAGAGATACGGGGCATAAAGGAGACAGAGGAATTGGAGTTAATGCAAATGGCCTGTAATATTACCGAAAAGGGATTTCGGCGTCTTTTAGATTTTGTGAAGCCAGGGGTTTGGGAGTATGAGATAGAAGCAGAATTGATTCATGAATTTATTCGAAATCGCTCCAAGGGGTTTGCCTACCCTCCTATAATCGCCGCTGGTAATAATGCCAACGTATTACACTATTTGGAGAATAATAAGGAATGTAAATCTGGAGACTTAATTTTGATGGATGTAGCAGCGGAGTATGCAAATTATTCAAGTGATCTTACCAGGACTATCCCGGTAAGTGGCACATTTACCCAAAGGCAAAAGGATGTTTACAACGCAGTTTTAAGGGTAAAGAACGAAGCTACAAAAATGCTGGTTCCTGGAACACTTTGGGCTGAATACCATAAGGAATGTGGTAAAATAATGACCTCTGAATTACTCGGTTTAGGGTTATTGGTCAAAGCCGATATACAAAATGAAAAACCAGAATGGCCCGCCTATAAAAAATACTTTATGCATGGTACCAGTCACCATATTGGTTTAAATACCCACGATTATGGAGCGCTTAAAACACCTATGCAGGCAAATATGGTTTTTACTGTTGAGCCAGGAATTTATATCCCAGATGAGAAAATGGGTATTCGTTTGGAGGATAATGTTGTGATACAAGAAAAAGGGGAGCCTTTTAATTTAATGAAAAACATTCCTATAGAAGTTGAGGAGATAGAAGAATTAATGAAAAAGTAAGGTTTCTAATTTATTTGCATATAGCCCTTTAAGTATGAATATAGTAATTGTCATACAGGATGTTTCCAAAATTGAGAAGAAAATTGAGGAAGCCCCTGATAGTGCCTATGAAATTGGGGTTGCCATAGGCACCTATCTGCCATTTATTGTTTTGATATTGGTAGCTTACGCTTTTTATTATTATTCCAAAAAGCGGAGGGAACAATCTTAATTCATATCCTATTTGAGGTTTGGTTTTAAGGAAAACAGGTTAACGGTTATAAATACCATAAACGCAGGCAATACCCAGCCCAAGCCATCATTGATTAAGGGTAACCAAGAAAATAGTTCACGTATGCCGTCAAATCCCATATACATAGGCTCTAGCCCATAATGAACAAAATCTGGCAAACTAAATAAAATAGTTGTCCCTACCACCCATTTAAAAACCTTAGGACTAGCATAGGTGTTGGGTAAAACATTTAAAAAGATAAGGATAATAGTAACCGGGTAAATTAACGCCAATACAGGAATTGCTACCACTATAATATAACCCACATTAAATTGACCTATAATCACACCAAGGAGTGACCCAACAATTGCAGTAATCAGATAGGCATTTTTAAAGTTTGGGAAACGAGATGCAATAAAATCGGCAGTACCTGTTATAATACCTATCGCTGTGGTAAAACAAGCTAAACTAACCAATATACTAAGTAAAAGATTGCCATAGTTGCCCAAAGCCAAAGAGGACATAGCAGTAAGTAATTCCGTTCTGGAAATATCATGTTCAAAAGAATTGTGAACCAACGCCCCTGATAAAATAAGGTCCATATATATCAGAAACAAGCCTATACCGGCTAAAATACCGGCTTGCGATATCAAGCGTTTTTTATTTTCAAAACTTTCTGTTTTATGCTTTAAGTTTATAGATATGATGATGACCCCTCCAACCACTACGGCACCAATAGCATCAAAAGTTTGATATCCTTCTAAAATTCCGGTGGTGAAGGGATTTTTAAATTGCGATATTGGAAAACTATAGTCAAAACCAAAGGTGATAATGCCTATCAATAATAGTAAAATAAGTATAATCCCTGGCGTTAAAAGCTTACCAATAAGATTGAGGAGATTAGATCTGTTTATTACAAAAACAAAGACCAATATAAAGTATAGAACACTGGTAACCCAAGCAGGAGAATCAAAAAATGGAGCTATGGCCATTTCATGAGTAACCGATGCTGTCCTAGGTGATGGCAAACTAATAGCAATACCATAGATAATAAATGAATATAGTAAACTAAAGGCAGGTGAAACCTTTTTTCCGAAATCAAAAATGGTTCCTTGTAATTTTGCATGGGCAAGAATACCTAGGATAGGAATCACAATTGCTGAAACACAAAACCCTATGGTGATAAGCCACCATAATCCGCCAGATTTAAATCCTAATTGTGGGGGTAAGATTAAATTTCCCGCTCCAAAAAAAAGTGAAAATAATGCAAAAGCCGTAACAAGGGTTTCCTTGGTTTTGTTCATAGAGAGAAATTACTCAGAAAGATAAAATAAAATACGTAATTGAGCAGGTGCAATTAACAAGACCGATCAAAATGAATTGTTGACCACATTTTTTGGACACGTCACAACAAATTATAGTTCAAGTGATTAAAAACTTTTAACTTGACAATAATTAATGAGAAAACCCCGTTATTTTCATTAGTTCATCAATAAGCCATATTAATTACGCATTTTTTCGATCCCCAAATCGTACCAATGCAGCCTGAAAAACCTATTTATCATGAAGAAAATATTATGCAATATTTTTGGCCATCATTATTCAGTTTCCAAAAAAGTGACCTCACATATTAAGGAGTACAAATGCATACACTGTAACAAACAAGTAACTACAGATGTTAGTGGAAACCTGTCTAATCTTACTCCTGAGCTCCAAGATATCAATAAGACCTTGGAGCGTATTTATCAAAGCAGGCACAATACACATCAAGTAGCATAGAGATTGCCTCAAATCAGACTATGATATAATTCCGATTAAAATATCGGAACCATAAGAGTATTCCTGGAAATTTAGTAAGCACCTTTATTCTTACCTGTCGTATGCCCCACAACGGATAAGTAAGGACAGCCCTTTATTTTCAGGATTTTTTTATTCTGCTCGGAAAGAATTCCAACCTTGGGCCGTTATGGGAATTTGAGTTTCGCCACGGGTAATCAAATTAGCACCAGAAGTAGCTTCCGTCATATGTCCAATTACCGTTAAATTTGGATTTCCCTTAATTTTTGGAAAATCGGCTTGATCTATTGTAAATAGTAACTCATAATCTTCGCCGCCACTTAAAGCGATCATAGTGCCGTCTACCTTAAATTCCTCACAACTTGATATTACGGTTGGGTCCAATGGAATCTTATCTTCAAAAAGATTACAACCCACATTGCTGTTTTTACATAAGTGTAAAATCTCAGAGGAGAGTCCGTCACTTATATCTATCATTGCAGTAGGTTTTACCTTTAAACTATGAAGTAGTTCAACAATGTCTTTTCTTGCTTCAGGTTTTAATTGTCTTTCAACAATGTATGAATAAGGTTCTAAATCTGGTTGGTTATTTGGATTAACCTTAAAAACCTCTTTTTCACGTTCTAAAACCTGTAAACCCATATAAGCACCTCCTAAATCACCCGATACCACCAATAGATCATTTGGTTTTGCACCAGAGCGATAAACCAGCTCATTTTCATCTGCTTCACCAAGTGCTGCAATACTGATCATCATTCCTGTTTTTGAAGAGGTAGTGTCACCCCCAACTAAATCTACACCATATGTTTTACATGCTAGGGCCACACCGGCATAGAGTTCTTCCAGAGCTTCTAATGGAAACCTGTTAGATACCGCAATGGATATGGTTATCTGTGTTGCCTTGGCATTCATGGCATACACATCGGAAAGGTTAACCATAACCGATTTATAGCCCAAATGCTTTAGGGGCATATAACTTAAATCAAAATGCACCCCTTCTATTAATAAATCTGTGGTGAGCACCGTTTTTTTGTACTTAAAATCTAAAACCGCAGCATCATCTCCAATCCCTTTTATAGTAGACTTTTGCGTTATGGCAAAGTCTTTGGTCAAGTGTGAAATCAATCCAAATTCACCTAATTTTTCTAGTGAAGTAGCTTCTTTGTTCTTGTCTTCTAACATAATGCAAAAGTAATGAGGATATTTTATACTATATGTCTAATTTTAGGTATAATTATTGATGTATTAAGGCTATGAAACAAACCATTCTTCTCTTTGCTGCCATTTTTGTTGCCTCTTGTTCTAAAAACGACACTAGCATTCCAGAGACGGATGATTTGGGAAATATGGATGCCGATATAGAAATCACATCTTTTGTACCCTGTGAAAATGGAATGGCGGGTGAATATCCGTGTAATGGATTCGATTTATTGGGTCACATTCCCCTGGCAGCCTTTCAGTCACAGGCAGGTAATGATTGTTGGGGGTGGACAGATACTACAACCGGCAAGGAGTACGCTTTAATGGGTCTTGATGATGGTACAGCTTTTATTGATATTTCAGACACAGAAAACCTTATATATTTAGGTAAATTGCCAACGGCTACAAGTTCCAGTATTTGGAGGGATATTAAAGTGTATAATAATTATGCCTATATCGTTTCCGAGGCAGATAATCATGGCATTCAGGTTTTTGACTTAACAAAATTGAGGCAGACAGATGGAACCGTTAAAACATTTTCATCTGATGGGCGGTATACGGGGATTGGAAATGCACATAATATTGTGATCAATGAAAACACTGGTTTTGCTTACCCTGTGGGTACCGCACGTAACGATGCTTATAACGGTGGTGTTCATTTTTTGGACTTACAGAATCCGGCTTCACCGGTCTCAGCCGGAGGGTGGGGAGAAAATGGCTATACGCATGATGCCCAGGTTGTCACCTATCATGGTCCTGATGTAAGTTATGTTGGGGCTGAGATTTTTATTGGTGCCAACGAAAATCAGGTAGTTGTTATAGATATTTCCAATAAAACGTCTCCAGTGGAACTGGCAACATTACCTTATCCTAGCATTGGTTATACACACCAAGGTTGGTTCACGGAGGACCATAGATTCTATATTTTGGGGGACGAGCTAGACGAGATAAATTCTGGATTTAGGTCCAGAACGTTGATATTTGATATGACCGATTTAGAAAATCCTGTCTTACATGACACCTACCTTGGTCCAACTAGCGCTATTGATCATAACGGTTATGTTGTTGGGGATGATTTTTATTTGGCTAATTACACTGCAGGTGTACGTATGTTGGATCTTTCTCAAATGGAATCAAAATCAATAGTAGAATCGGGTTATTTTGACACTTTCCCAGCAACTGACAATACACAGTTTGATGGCGTTTGGAGTGTTTATCCATTTTTTGAAAGTGGAAAAATTCTTGTGAGTGACATTAACAGAGGGTTTTTTGTAATTAGAAAATCTGAATAAAACCATGCGTCATCTACACCTTTTAATGGTTATACTCCTCATTTCGGCTTGTGCCAAAGACGAGGTTGTGGATTCTGGTTTAAATCCTAAAAATAATTTTAAGGGTGAGGTTGAGTGGATTAAGTCCTATGGCGGAAGTGGCGAAGATACTGGCCAGGCTATTGTCCAAACCACCGATGGAGGCTATGCTATTTTAGGGTTTTCCAATAGTACAGATGGTGATTTACAGCATAAGACTGCCGAAGTAAATGATTATTGGCTATTGAAGTTAGATGCCGATGGAAATTTAGAGTGGACAAAAACCTATGGAGGTAGTAAGGACGATAGAGGTCAAAGTCTGGTTCAAACCTTTGATGGGGGCTATGCCCTTACGGGGTATGCAATGAGTGATGATGGAGACGGTTCCTTGAACAATGGTTTTCATGATAACTGGATATTAAAATTGGATGCCTCAGGCACCATAGAATGGGAGAAGAGCTTCGGTTTTTCAGGCCATGACCATTCCTATGACATCTTACAAACCCAGGACAATGGTTTCTTTTTTACTGGTTTTTTAGATTTAACTTCGGCTAGGGCAGATGGAAACACAGAAAAGGCAAATACCTTAACGAGCCACGGTGTTGGGGAGTTTTGGGGTACCAAAATTACCGCGTTTGGTGAGATTCAATGGCGTGGCTATTTCGGCGGAACTAATAACGACAGGGCACATGCGGCCGTTTTAACCAAAAGCAATGGCTTTGTTATGGCGGGTTTTTCAGAAAGCGATGATTATGACATAAGCAATACACAAGGTGGCTATGATTTTTGGTTGGTTAAAGTAGATGAAAAAGGAAATTTATTATGGGAAAGATCTTTTGGAGGTTCCGGAATAGAAATATCCTATGACATTGCCAACACTATAGACGATGGTTATATAGTTGCTGGAAATACATTTAGCACAGATGGGGATATTTCTGAAAACAAAGGGGAATCGGATATTTGGCTTATTAAGGTTGATGATGTTGGTAATTTGGTTTGGGAACATACCTATGGTGGCACTGGGTTTGATGCCGCACAATCGGTTATTGCAAGCAAAGATGGGGGATATTTCGTTGTTGGTAACTCAAAGAGTACAGATATTGATGTAGAGGTAAACAAAGGCGAGAATGATATTTGGATACTTAAAACAGACGCTAATGGTAAACTTATTTGGCAAGAATCTATAGGTGGTGTGGATCTGGATTATGGTTTTGATATCCTAGAAAACACAGACGGAAGTATCTTGGTGGTAGGGGAAACCTTGAGTGCCGATTTCCAAACCTTAACCAATATGGGAAAGACAGATCTTGTCCTTATAAAAGTGAAGTAGCCTCCACAACTTCAAGCAATAGAAAACACCTATAGTTTAATACGTTATAATAATGTTAGGTTTTGTGGTAAAAACCTACTTATGGCGTATATTTGTAAACTATTTAGACCAAATCCATTTAAGAAATGATTCAAGTATCGGAAACGGCAAAAAAGAAGGTGATTAACCTAATGACAGAGGAAGGTTTTGATGTTACACAGGATTATGTTCGTGTAGGTGTTAAGAGCGGTGGTTGCAGTGGTTTGTCATATGAATTAAATTTTGACAATAAAATAAATGAAAGCGACAAAGTTTTTGAGGATAACGATGTGCGCATTATTGTAGATAAAAAAAGTTTTCTCTATCTGGTAGGAACAGTTTTGGAATACTCAGGTGGACTCAACGGAAAAGGTTTCGTTTTTAACAACCCAAATGCACAACGTACTTGCGGTTGTGGGGAAAGTTTTTCGTTATAATAAAGAACTATGGCATATACTGAAGAGGAATTAAAAAAAGAGCTGGAAACCAAGGAGTATGAGTATGGTTTCTACACAGATATAGATTCAGATACCTTTCCTAATGGATTGAACGAGGAAATTGTTGTGGCAATTTCCAAAAAGAAGGAAGAACCAGAATGGATGACGCAATGGCGCCTTGAGGCATTTAAGGTTTGGAAACAGATGGAAGAGCCAGAGTGGGCGAATGTACACTACAAAAAACCAGATTTTCAAGGGATATCTTACTATTCTGCCCCTAATAGCAAACCAAAATATAATAGTTTGGACGAGGTAGACCCAGAGCTGTTGGATACCTTTAAAAAACTAGGCATTTCCTTGGATGAACAAAAGAAATTAGCCGGGGTTGCAGTGGATATTGTTATGGATTCTGTTTCTGTTGCCACTACTTTTAAAAAGACCTTGGCGGAAAAGGGAATAATTTTCTGTTCTATTTCAGAAGCCATAAAAGAGCATTCAGAATTAGTAAAAAAATACATTGGTTCTGTTGTGCCCCAAAAGGATAATTTTTATGCAGCCTTGAATTCCGCTGTGTTTTCAGATGGTAGTTTCTGTTATATCCCTAAAGGCGTTCGCTGCCCAATGGAACTATCTACCTATTTTAGAATTAACCAAGCAGGTACGGGTCAGTTTGAGCGTACATTGGTAATCGCAGATGAAGGTAGTTACGTTAGTTACTTGGAAGGTTGTACGGCACCATCTAGGGATGAGAACCAATTACACGCCGCTGTGGTGGAATTGATTGCCTTGGATGATGCGGAAATTAAATATTCTACCGTTCAAAATTGGTTCCCTGGTGATAAAGAGGGTAAAGGCGGGGTTTTCAATTTTGTGACCAAAAGAGGACTTTGTGAAAAGAACGCAAAAATATCTTGGACGCAGGTAGAAACAGGTTCAGCGGTTACTTGGAAATATCCTTCTTGCATCTTAAAAGGTGATAATTCTATTGGTGAGTTCTATTCCATTGCCGTGACCAATAATTATCAGCAAGCGGATACGGGAACAAAAATGGTTCACTTAGGTAAGAATACGAAGAGCACTATCATCTCAAAAGGAATTTCAGCAGGTAAATCACAGAATAGTTATAGGGGATTGGTACAGGTGAACAGTCGAGCAGAAAATGCAAGAAACTTTTCACAGTGCGATTCATTGTTAATGGGCAATGAGTGCGGCGCACATACTTTTCCGTACATAGAGGTTAAAAACAAAACCGCCCAAATAGAGCATGAAGCAACTACCAGTAAAATTGGTGAGGACCAAATTTTCTATTGTAACCAAAGGGGTATAGATACTGAAAAGGCCATTGCGCTGATTGTAAATGGTTTTAGTAAGGAAGTGCTGAACAAACTACCCATGGAATTTGCCGTTGAGGCACAAAAACTATTAGAAATTAGCTTGGAGGGATCTGTAGGATAGTTTTGGTTACGCTCAGCTATCATTACTTTTTGGTGATTGAGCGGAGTCGAAATCACCTTATAAAAAGAGTAGCAAAAACAAAGATTAAGAAATGAAAAAAATACTTTATGTTTTCTTGGTATTGGGAATATTTGCCTGCAAGGAAACCAAAAAAGAACAACCCGATGCAACTGTTGCTACAGAAGTGATAGAAAAGCCTGAAATAAAGCTTTATACTTTTAGTGGTGGTACGGTAATGGTAAATCAACTAGAACTGTTTTCACAAGACACTACATATCAAGGGCAGACCAAAGAATTTGCAGATCCATTTTATGTAATTAGCCATCCAAAGGGAAATTTAATGTGGGATGCGGGTTTACCAGAAATGTTGGTTGGCCAACCAGCCTATACCGATCCAAGTGGTGCTTTCACGGTTTCTAGACAAGATTCAGTGGTAAATCAATTAGAGAAGATAGGAATGACGCTTGCCGATATTCAGTATTTGGGTCTTTCCCATACCCATTTTGATCATAGTGGACATGCAAATGCACTTAAAAATGCAACATGGTTGGTACAAGAAGTAGAATATGACTTTGTAACAAGTGAGGAGACACAAAAGAATCAGGCAGACATTTATGGTGCAATTAAAGAACTTTCGAATGTCAAAAAACTTAAAGGCGATTTTGATGTTTTTGGTGATGGCACCGTCGTTATCAAAGCTATGCCTGGTCACACACCTGGTCACCAAGTGCTATATTTAAATTTACCGGAAACCGGACCTGTGTTATTATCTGGCGATTTATATCATCTATATGAAAATAGAGAACATAAAAGAGTGCCTATTTTTAATTTTGATGTAGCGCAAACCTTAAGTAGTATGGAGCAGTTTGAAGCTTTTGCCAAAGAAAAGAATGCTACGGTTTATTTACAGCACCAAAAAGAAGATTTTAATAAAATGCCTAAGGCACCAGAATATTTAAAGTAACATATTATGTTGAAAATTACAGATCTACACGCTAGAGTAGAGGACAAGGAGATATTAAAAGGGATTAACCTAGAAGTGAAAGCAGGAGAGGTACACGCTATTATGGGACCTAACGGTTCTGGGAAGAGCACATTGGCTTCTGTTATTGCTGGGAAAGAAGAGTTTGAGGTTACACAAGGTTCAGTGACTTTAAATGGTGAGGACTTAGAGGATGTTGCTCCAGAGGAAAGAGCCCATAAGGGAGTATTCCTTTCTTTTCAGTACCCAGTGGAAATACCTGGGGTATCCGTAACTAATTTCATGAAAACGGCAATAAATGAATCAAGAAAGGCAAAAGGATTAGAGGATATGCCGGCCAATGAAATGTTGAAACTGATACGTGAAAAGTCTGAATTATTGGAAATTGACCGTAAGTTTTTGTCTCGTTCGTTAAACGAAGGATTCTCTGGTGGTGAGAAAAAACGTAATGAAATATTTCAAATGGCCATGTTGGAGCCTAAAGTGGCCATCTTGGATGAGACCGATTCAGGACTGGATATTGATGCTTTAAGAATTGTTGCCAATGGTGTAAACAAACTTAAAAGTAAGGATAATGCGGTTATCGTAATAACACACTATCAACGCTTGTTGGACTATATAGTGCCGGACTTTGTTCATGTACTTCACAATGGTAAAATTGTAAAGTCTGGTGGCAAGGAATTGGCAATGGAGCTTGAAGAAAAAGGATATGATTGGTTAAAACAAGAGGCTGCTGTTTAAATAGTACAAAGTAGGCGGTGCTAAGCATATCTTTTTTACTGGATAATTTAGTGCTATCGACTTATAAATTTGTACTTAATACTGAATAAAATGGATTTAAAAGATAAATTAATTTCTTCCTTTATGGCGTTTGAGAACAATGTGGATGTAGAACATCCTGTTCATGACGTACGTACGGAAGCCATAAAGAACTTTGAGGTTAAAGGCTTTCCTTCTAAAAAGGAAGAAGCTTGGAAATACACGTCGCTTAATAGTCTACAAAAAATAGATTTCAGCATTTTCCCCAAGGAAGAAAATGCGCTAGAATATAAGGAAGTTAAGCGCTATTTTATTCATGAAATAGATACCTACAAGATTGTTTTTATAGATGGCATCTATAGTTCATATTTATCTGAAACTACGCACGATGGTGTAGATATTTGCCTAATGAGCTCTGCGTTGACCAAAGAAATGTATAAGCCTGTTATAGATGTTTATTTTAATAAAATTGCATCTAAAGAGGAGTCTTTAACAACATTGAACACGGCTTTTAGCAGGGAAGGGGCATATATCTATATCCCTAAAAATAAAATGCCTAAAAAGCCTATAGAAATTTTACATTTTGCAACAGGTAATGAGGCATCCCTTATGTTACAACCACGTAATTTGGTGGTGGTAGAGGAAAATGCTGAAGTACAGATTATAGAACGTCACCAAAGCCTAACCTCCAATGAGGTTTTAACCAATTCTGTAACGGAAATCTTTGCTGCAAAAAGTGCTATAGTTGACTTTTACAAGATTCAGAATGATGCTGCTACTGCTTCATTAATAGATAATACATATATCAACCAAAAGGATAAAAGTGTGGTTAAGGTACACACGTTTTCATTTGGCGGTAAATTAACAAGGAACAATTTAAACTTCTTTCAGAATGGGGAATATATTGATTCTACCATGAAAGGGGTTACTATTTTGGGTGACAAGCAGCATGTAGACCATCATACTTTGGTGCATCATATAGAACCTAACTGTGAAAGCCATCAAGATTATAAGGGTATTTATGGTGATAGTTCCACCGGAGTTTTCAACGGTAAGATTATAGTGGATAAGATTGCCCAGAAAACCAATGCCTTTCAACAGAACAATAATATTTTGATCAGTGATAGGGCCACCATCAATACAAAACCACAATTAGAGATTTTTGCTGATGATGTTAAATGTTCGCATGGTTGTACCATTGGTCAGTTAGATGAGGATGCCTTGTTTTACCTTCAATCTAGGGGAATTCCTAAGAAAGAGGCCCAGGCCTTGTTAATGTATGCTTTTGCCAACAATGTTTTGGAAAGTGTCCGCATACCAGAGTTAAAAGCCCGTATCAATAAATTGATCGCTAAAAAATTGGGAGTTAATCTTGGGTTTGATTTGTAGGAGACAAAAACTTTCTAATTGCCATATGAAGATTTTTTCATTTAAGTCTTATGTGGTAGTTTTGCTAATTCTATTTACTGCCAATAGCATAATTGGACAAGAGAAGGTAAGTGTTGGTATTAAGTTTGGCTCAAACATTACGACTCGATTAAGAAATACGGAAGGTTCTTTCAATTATACTCCCGGTATTTCTTTTCACCTAGGGTCTTTTGTCAAAATTCCATTAAATGAGAAATTAGGGGTGCAACCGGAGATTTTATATTCCTCGAGGGCATTTTATTCTAAAATAGATATTGAGGATTTCGCTTTTATACAGCCCTCTGTAAATAGTGGTGAGTATAGAGCTCTTATAAGAGATAACTACCTCTCCATTCCAATTAGTTTAAATATTAGATTAAATCAGACATGGATTTTCCAAACAGGGCCACAATTTGGATTTTTACTGAATACAGTAACCAAGGATAAGTCGAAAGAAGAACGCCTCAATACAGAAGATGTGAATTTTGAAGGTGATTTTAAATTGGATATAGGACCCTTGGTCGGACTGATGTTTAAGCCTAATGAAAATTGGTATTTTCAGGGTAGATGTTATCTCGGATTTGGAGAATTATTGAGAAAAACAGAATTTGAGGAACGTTCGGGCATGAATGATAATTGGCAGGATTTGGTGTTTCAGTTATCAGTTGGCTATACCCTGTTTTAATCCCAATAATTTCAATTTAAGAATTTGTGTCATTATTAACGGTTTGTTAGGTCATTCTTAACAAACCGTTTATTTTTCCTACACACATTTACTTCTATTTTAGCCCGACAAACATCTAATCTAAAACTGATTCTTTATGAAAAATTTTTTACTTACCTCCACTTTAGTTATTACTGTATTTTTTGTCCAAGCTCAGGACCGTAATTGGAGTGTTGAACTCAATTATCCTTTTTCTGTCGACAATGGATACTTTAGTAATAATGATGGGGCATTTGACATAGGAATTAAGTATCGTTTTTTAAATACAAGTCTGGTTCATATAGGTTTGGACCTTAATGGTGGGTTGGTCTACGATAAAGCAGGAAGAAATAATGAGGACACTTATAAATCTAAAACTTATATTTTTCAACCTAAAGTTTTTGCAGAGTTTGATTTACCCATGGTAACAAAATTGCACCCTATGATTGGGCTAGGGTACACCATAGTAAGTAATGATATTAGTGGTACTATCTCGGGTACAGATTTGTCAGATCGAAGTGGCGCTGACGGAGGTTTTAATTTTGATGTTGGCCTTTCTTATGATATTTCAAAAAAATTCTTTGTTCAAATAAAGTATGATTTAATACTACTTCAAGTAAAAGATGAAGTGATTTTTGATCAAGAAAGAATAAATATTGATTTTAGAGAAAATATTAATAGATTGAAAATTGGTGTAGGATTTAGATTCTAAAACAATATTTACAATAGTCTTCATACCCGATATGTATTCATTATCGGGTATCTTTGTATATAAGAAGATTGACTATGTTAGATATTAATAAGATACGCGAAGATTTCCCAATTCTCAAAAGAGAGGTAAACGGTAAGCCATTAGTGTATTTGGACAATGCTGCTACCTCACAGACACCAAAACAGGTTATAAATGCCATTGTAGACTATTATGAAAACTACAATGCCAATATTCATAGAGGTGTTCATACGCTCTCTCAAGAGGCAACGGATAAATACGAGCAGGCAAGACAAAAAATCCAGAAACATTTTAATGCCGCTAAACCTTATGAGTTAATATTCACATCGGGCACTACGCACGGTATTAATTTGGTGGCGAACGGTTTTTCGTCAATCCTAAAAAAAGGAGATGAAATATTGGTTTCGGCCATGGAACACCATTCCAACATTGTGCCTTGGCAAATGACATGTGAACGCACAGGTGCTGTCCTAAAGGTCATTCCCATGAATGGGGAGGGTGAGTTGATCATGGATGCCTATGATCAATTGCTGAATGATAAAACAAAATTGGTTTTTTGTAACCATGTTTCAAACGCACTTGGAACCGTTAACCCAATTAAGGAAATTATAGATAAGGCACACCATGTTGGCGCTGCAGTACTTATTGATGGGGCACAAGCTGCTCCCCATATAGTTGCGGATGTACAAAAGTTAGATGTTGATTTTTATACCGTATCTGCCCATAAAATGTGTGGGCCAACTGGGGTAGGTGTTTTATATGGCAAAGAAGAATGGCTAAAAAAATTACCACCATACCAAGGGGGAGGAGAAATGATTGCTGAGGTTACCTTTGAGAAGACCACCTATGCGGATTTACCCCATAAATTTGAGGCAGGTACTCCCAATATTTGCGGCGGTATTGCTTTTGGTGCTGCGTTGGATTATATGCATGCCATAGGTTTTGAAAACATAGCCGCCTATGAACATGAACTTTTGGAATATGCCACACAAGAGCTCTTAAATATAGATGGACTTAAAATTTATGGTACGGCCGAACAAAAGACTTCCGTAATCTCTTTTAATATTGACGGTCTTCACCCATACGATATTGGCAGTATACTTGATAAATTGGGAATTGCCGTACGTACAGGACACCATTGTGCCCAACCCATCATGGATTTTTATAAAATACCTGGTACCGTACGCGCTAGTTTCTCATTTTATAACACTATGGATGAAGTGGATGTATTGGTAGCGAGCATCCGAAAAGCGGCTTCTATGTTGATTTAGAGGGTGAGGTCTCACTTTTGCATGTAATTGTTAATAACTTTTTAACACAGTTTTACCTACAAAATACGCGCCTTATGGGCGAAAAGCATTACATTTTCCCTATGTAATTTAATTATTTTTATAACATTTCATTAACTCAATGTTAAGATTTTATATTTTAGGGCAAACTAATTTATAATCATTAACTATTTATGAAAAAAGTAATTTTAAGTGCAGTAGTATTGGGTACATTGTTTTTCTCGTGCGAAAATGATTCCCTTAATTCAGACAATAAGCTAGAAGAGCTACAAGAAGTTCAAGTTGATATGAGCGATTTTTCGCTATATGTAGACCAGGACGATGTAACGGGGAAGTCCGAAAATAGCTTTGAAAAATGTGTTTCTATGAAGAATTTGGAATACAGATTAGCCAAAAACAGTGACTTAGCAAAAAAAATGTACGATATTGAGTACAACACACGTAAAGCAATAGCTTTAAAGGCAAATAGCAACAAAGGCAAGCCAGGAGGTGGTGGAGGCGGTGGAACCCCATCTATATATGAAGGTGCTATTACCATTCCCGTGGTTATTAATATTATTGAGCAGTTCCCAGGCCAAGTGACACAATCACAAATCAATTCACAAATCAGAATTTTAAATGAGGACTTTCAGAATACCAATACTAATACGAGTAACGTTCCTTCAGAATTTGCAGGTCTAGTAGCGGATGTTAATGTAACTTTTATTTTAGGACCTGTTAATAGGGTGGTTAATACAAAGGCATCTTGGGGAACCAATGATGCCATGAAAATACCTTCTCAAGGCGGTATTGCTCCAACGGATCCTACGACTAACTTAAACCTTTGGGTTTGTGAAATTGGAGGCGGTATTCTTGGTTATGCCCAATTCCCTGGCGGATCTGATGCAACCGATGGTGTAGTAATCGGTACCGATTTCTTTGGTGAAACCGTGGCTGGTGGCATTTATGGAAAAGGTCGTACGGCAACCCATGAAGTAGGACACTGGCTAAACCTACGCCATATTTGGGGAGACGGAAGGTGTAATAGAGATGACTTTGTATCTGATACACCAATATCTGATGGTCCAAACTATAATTGTCCAGCGTATCCTACGGTTAATTGTAGAACTACGGATATGACAATGAACTATATGGATTATGTACAGGACGATTGTATGTATATGTTCACTGTGGGACAAAATGATCGTATGAGGGCACTTTTTGTTGCTGGCGGACCAAAAGAAGGTTTTGTAAACTAAGGGTCTTCTTAAGATTTTAATAAAAGGACATCATTTTAGATGTCCTTTTTGTATAATTACTAGAAAGGAATCACTATGAAATATGTATTGTTTTCTGCGATTTTAATGATCTTACATAATTGTACAGGTCAAACCAAAGGCACTAAAAATGAACTTCAATTTGTTTCCTATACCGCAACCACAAGGGGGTCTAGTTTTAATTGTAAAATAAGTGCTGATAGTATTAAAGTCAATGTCTTAGGAACTAAGAACAAAAGTAGTACCATTGCCACCAAAGAAGGCGATTGGAGAATTTTATCAGAATTGGTAAATCAGTTAAGTTTGGATTCTATCAAAAGTTTAAAATCTCCTACAGATAACCGGCATACCGATAGAGCTAGAATAGCAGAGATTGAAATTAAAAAAGACGATAAATTATATCTATCCAATAGTTTTGATGAAGGCAGTCCGCCAAAAGAATTAAAACCACTGGTAGATAAAATATCGTTGCTGTCACAAACAGTTGAATAGCATAGAGACTTATCGTATTTTTGTTTAAAATTTGGAAATGGGCATTAAAGAAATACAAGAGGAAATTGTTGAGGAGTTTTCCATGTTCGATGATTGGATGCAACGGTATGAGTACATGATAGAATTGGGAAAATCCCTTCCTTTGATCAATGACGAGTATAAGACCGATGACAATATTATTAAAGGATGCCAAAGTAAGGTATGGGTACATGCGGAACTTAAAGACGATAAATTGGTTTTTACCGCAGATAGTGATGCAATTATCACTAAAGGCATTATTGCCATTTTGATTCGAGTATTTAGCAATCAAAAACCACAGGACATTATAGATGCAGATACCGATTTTATAGATGAAATAGGTCTTAAGGAGCATTTATCCCCAACAAGGGCAAATGGTTTGGTAAGCATGATAAAACAATTAAAATTATATGCAATTGCCTACCAGACACAATTAAAATAAAAAAGAATGAGCGAAGAAACAGAAGAAAAAGACACAAGTGAATTGGGCGAGAAAATAGTTAAAGTGCTAAAGACTATTTATGATCCGGAAATACCAGTAGATATATATGAACTGGGATTAATTTATGACGTACTTGTAAATGAGGATAACGAGGTGAAAATTTTAATGACCCTAACATCTCCTAATTGTCCTGTTGCAGAAACCTTACCGGTGGAGGTGGAGGAAAAAGTTAAGTCGCTCAATGCAATTAAGGATGCCGAAGTGGAAATAACTTTTGATCCCCCATGGACACAAGACCTTATGAGTGAAGAAGCCAAACTTGAACTTGGATTGCTTTAGTTTTCCGGATAATGGAATAACCCATAAAGGGGTATTAATGTATGTCAGAAGAAATAATAAATAAAGTAGCTCAAAGTAAGCTGATCACTCTTAATTTGGAGGAGTATTATCCACCAGGTAAAAGAGTGTTGTTAGATATCAAGGAATGGCTTTTTGAAGGTATTATTTTGCGTGAAAAGGAATTTAGAGCTTATTTGGATAATCATGAATGGGCACAATATCAAAATTCATATGTTGCCATGTCCTGTTCAACAGACGCCATAGTTCCTGGGTGGGCCTATATGCTTATAGCTACAAAATTACAGCCTTTTGCAAAAAAAACTATTGTGGGTTCATTAGAAGACTTGGAGGTTTGTTTATATCAATCCATAATAGAAAACCTGGATGTTTCCCAGTTTAATGACAAGCCGGTAATCATAAAAGGATGTAGTAATAAACCAGTGCCTGCCAACGCATATATATTGATGACCAATAAACTTCAACCCGTCGCAAAGTCAATCATGTACGGGGAGGCCTGTTCTTCCGTTCCTCTTTTCAAAAAGAAATAGTTAGAAATTTTTCCTACAGAAAAGTGACTATTTGTACATTTGGGTTTCTAACAAACTATAAATATAATAATGATGAAAAACACTTTACTACTTACAGTCATGTTCTTGGCTAGTGTCCTTGGGTTTTCACAGACCGAGGAGGAACTTAAGGCAGAGATGGGGCCAAAAAAGGATTCTATCGCTGCTATACAAGGCCGTGTAGATGCCATTAAAGCAAAAATTGATGCATTACCAGGTTGGAAAAAAGGGGCGTTTGGCACCATTGGTGCAAATTTGTCCAGTTTTAGTAACTGGTATGCACAAGGTTCACCTAACAATTCTTCTGGTAATATAGGGGTTACGGTAAACGGCTTTGCTAATTTGAACCAAGAGAAGTTCTTTTGGAGAAACTCTGGTAATATTAACCTAAGTTGGGTGAAATTTGATGACAAGGACAACCCGAATGATGACGATAGTTTTAAACAAGCCGCTGATGTTTTTACGATAACATCTTTATACGGTCGTAAACTAAGTGAAAAATTTGCTATCTCAGGTCTTGGTGAATACAGAACAACAATCTTGAACAACTTTAACGATCCTGGATATTTGGATTTGGGTGTTGGTGCTACCTGGACTCCTATTACAGATTTAGTTGTGGTTATTCACCCTTTGAACTACAATTTTGTATTTAGTAACAACGATGCTGTTTTTGAATCTTCCTTAGGTGCTAAAATAGTAGCGGATTATACAAGAAAGATTGGGGCTGTTAACTTTAAGACCAATTTATCCATGTTCCAAAGCTATAAGAGCGGGGACCTTTCTAATTACACGTGGGTCAACTCTTTTGGTTACACTTTGTGGAAAGGTATAGGTTTAGGTTTTGAATTTGGTTTAAGAAACAACAAGCAAGAGGCGTTAAACTATGCATTGAACCAAACACCTGCAACGGCTACATCTTTTGAAGATGTAGAGAACGATTTACAAACATATGTTTTGTTTGGTCTTAACTATGCTTTTTAATTTAAAAAATTGATTATAAAAAAAGCCCTCTTTTTAGAGGGCTTTTTTGGTTAAGTAGGTATCGTAAAATTTGGGATTTTACTTTTAGCTATAAGTTAAATATCGATTTGGGGTCAACACTATCACTTAAACACGGGGTAAAGGTAAGAACCACTACTTGTTTCAGCCATATTTATGTTGTGAACCTTATCTAAAATGTGGTGTACAATATGAGCGGATAAATTTGATCGATGAACTGCACAAATTGATGTAAATTTTGCAATTAATATTCATCTAAATGTTCTGGATAAAGGAAGTTGTTATAAGGAAAACGTGTTATGTGTATGTCCCTTACCTCATCATAAACCCTTTTTCTAAACTCATCAAGGTTCTCCTTATTTAAGGCAGAGATAAATATTGCCCTGTCACCTACTTTTTCCATCCAAGTTCTTTTCCATTCTTCAATGGTAAAGTGGATTGAACTACGCTCGGTAACCAAGTCATCATCATCAATAGTCTCATGTTTATATTGGTCAATTTTATTAAATACCATTATGGTTTTTTTGTCAGAACTACCAATTTCAGATAAAATTTGGTTAACGGAGTCTATGTGTTCTTCAAACTGTGGATGTGAGATGTCCACAACATGAAGCAATAAATCTGCTTCCCTAACCTCGTCAAGTGTGCTTTTAAAGCTTTCTACCAATTGAGTGGGCAACTTTCTAATAAACCCTACAGTGTCACTCAAAAGAAAAGGTAAATTGCCTATGACGACTTTACGAACGGTAGTATCCAATGTTGCGAATAGTTTATTTTCTGCAAAAACATCACTTTTGCTTATGACGTTCATTAAGGTAGATTTGCCCACATTGGTGTAACCAACTAGAGCTACCCTAACCAAAGCGCCCCTATTGCCCCGTTGGGTCTCCATTTGTTTATCAATTTTAAGTAATTTCTTTTTTAGCAGCGTAATCCGGTCGCGTACAATTCGCCTGTCCGTTTCAATCTCGGTTTCACCCGGTCCTCGCATACCAATACCACCTTTTTGCCTTTCCAAGTGGGTCCATAACCCGGTAAGTCTTGGAAGTAAGTATTCATATTGTGCCAATTCTACTTGGGTTCTTGCATAACTGGTTTGTGCTCGTTGCGCAAAAATGTCGAGTATAAGACTAGTACGATCAATTATTTTACAGCGCAATTGTTTTTCAATATTGCGTTGTTGAGCAGGGCTAAGTTCATCATCAAATATTACCGCACCTATTTCATGTTCTTCAACATATTCTTGTACCTCCAACATTTTTCCACTTCCAATTAGTGTCTTAGGGTTGGGAATATCCATTTTTTGCACAAATCGCTTGGTTACCTCACCACCTGCGGTATAGGTAAGAAACTCCAATTCATCCAAATATTCGGTTACCTTCTCTTCGTTCTGTTCTTTATTAATAATTCCAATAAGAACTGCTTTCTCGTATTCTGTTGTTTTCTTTTCTAACATAATATCTTAAAGTGCAAAATTACACAAAAGCGACCAAGCTATTTTAGTTAAATTAGCTTCATAATTAGGGTCTTTTATGAAATTTTCATTTTTCAGAAAAAAAAGGGGGAAACACGTATATACCATTGCATTTTACAATTTGGAAAACTTGTTTGATGCTGAAGATAATCAATACACCTTAGACAGTGATTTTACCCCTGATGGATTTAAAAAATGGACACCAAAAAGATACCAAAGAAAACTTTCCAAACTTGCAAAGACTATTTATAGGATAGGAAGGGATATCAATGATTACCCCCCTATATTGGTTGGAGTGGCAGAGGCAGAGAATAAAGGCGTTTTAAACGACTTAATACAAACAAGTCCATTAAAGCAAATTGAGTATGGATTCATCCACTATGAATCACCAGATGAGCGCGGAATAGACACAGGACTTATTTATCATAAGCGTTATTTTAATGTAATCTCGTCAAAACCAATACCCTTAATAATTGATAATTTGGATGGTTTGAGGGATACAACACGTGATATACTTTATGTTCACGGCAAACTTAATGGGGAAGAGGTTCATGTTTTTGTTAATCATTGGCCTTCTAGAAGGGATGGAAGCGAGAACACAGAATATAAGAGAATTGCGGCCGCCAATGTTATAAAAAATGAAATGAAACGTATTGAGCAATTAAATACCTCACCAAATTACCTTATTATGGGTGATTTTAATGACGATCCAAGTTCAGCGAGTATACAGGTGCTTACGGAAGACTCAAATTTATATAATCCCTTGGCCAAATTACATGCGCCTAAATTTAGTGGTAGTACGAATTATAAGAAAGGTTGGAGCCTCTTTGATCAAATCATCCTATCACATAGTTTCCTTAATTATGAAAAAGGCAAGCATACTTTTATGGAGGCAAATATTTTTAATGATAATGCCTTACAGGAAGATAAGGGCAAGTACAAGGGAAGTCCTTTCAGAACCTATGTAGGTAGAAAGTACTTAGGAGGTTACAGCGATCATTTCCCTGTTTATGTTATCCTTAAACTTAATATCTAGATGATTTATCCATAATATTAATTGTAAGAATAATCTTATACACAACATAAACCCACACTTTCACAACACCAAGAGATAAAAAACTATGTAGTTCGTCGAATAATACTTTTACGAGGTCCATGTAAATTTACCTTCCACATATATTTGTAGTCCAAATCTTACTTATTTGACTGCAGCTATGAACTCTTTTAACCGCTCCCAAAAAACAATTCATGTTTTAACATTTACGTTCTTGTTGTTATTCTCTTTGTGTCTTTCTGCACAGGACAATAAATCTAGGGCACTTATTAAAAAAGACTATGATTTTTCAAAAATTGGTTCTATGCATGTAGATCTTGAGTTTGATTATGCCAGAAATAGGGAAAAGACTTTAAAACTTGCAAAATCTAACAACTGGAAAGTGAAAGAAGTTTTGCCAAATGGAAAAAAAGTAGAGTTGCAAGAAATTGGTGAAGATGGTAGCCCATTATATTATGAAACCTATTCAGATAATGCAAGTCAAGTTTCAAGAGCATCGACCTTACATGAGAATGGTCTTTTGGATTTAGATTTAAGTGGTGCAGGAATGCAAGTTGGCGTTTGGGATGCGGGTGTTGTGCTTACCACACATCAAGAATATGATATTAGAGCTTTGGTAGGTGATGGGAGTAGTGAAGTTGATAAGCACGCTACGATGGTCGCAGGTAGTATTATTTCTTCTGGCATTAAAAAAGAAGCTAAAGGTGTTGCCTACGAAGCAAATGTAGTTTCCAATAACTGGACAAGGGATAAAATTGAAGTTACCGAGGCAGCAGCAAACGGATTATTACTTTCAAATCATTCATATGGAATAAAATCTGACCGCGTTCCGGATTGGTATTTTGGATCATATATTAAAGTGGCACAGGATTGGGATAAAATTATGTTTAATGCACCCTATTACTTAATGGTTACTGCCGCCGGAAATTCACAAAAAAGTGGTGATAACGAATCACCGATTTTTGGCACCAATGTAGATGGTTTTGATCTAATGTTAGGATTTACAGTGGCCAAAAATGGCATTACAGTAGCAGGTGCAAACACAAAATTGGATCGTAAAGGCAATCTTAAGGAAGCTTATGTTTCCGCATATAGTAGTTTTGGACCAGTTGATGATGGTAGAATAAAACCAGATATAGCAGGTGATGGTTCTTCAATTGTTTCTACCTCGTCTATTGGCAATACAAGTTATGATGCTTCTTCTGGTACTTCTATGGCCACACCCGGTGTTACAGGTGCATTATTGTTGCTACAGCAATATAACGAACAACTATATGGTAGTTTTTTAAAAGCGGCCACCTTAAAGGCATTGGCATTGCATACCGCTGATGATATAGATAATCCTGGTCCAGACTATAAAATGGGTTGGGGCATAATGAATGCTAAAAACGCGGCAGAGGTTTTGTTCAATAAAGAATATACGTCGCAAATATCTGAGCTTTCGCTTACACAGGGTTCTCAATATTCATTTACCATAGAAGCTTTGGAAAATGAACCATTAATGGTGTCCTTGTCTTGGACAGATCCAGAATCTGAATTCCTTAATAGAGGTGAATTAAATGTCACCAATGCGGCTTTAGTAAACGATTTGGATATTCGTATTACCCAAAATGGCAAAACCTACCTTCCTTGGAAACTTAATCCCCAAAATCCATTGGAAAGAGCCACCCAAGGAGATAACCTTGTAGATCCTTTTGAGCGAATAGATATTCCAAATGCAAGTGGAACATACACTATAACAGTATCTCACAAAGGAACTCTTAAATATGAAAAGCAAGATTATTCGTTGGTGTTATCAGGTGTTCAAATGACAAATTGTAGTGTTAATGCACCTGAAAATTTATCGTTTAATACACCTTTAGATGATGAAATTACTTTGGTTTGGTCTGAAATGGTCGATGGTTTATTTGAAATTCAATATAAAAAATTGAATGAAGAAAATTGGATTACGGAGTATACGGGTAATACTTCATCAACTTTGACAGAATTGGAAAACGGTGAGGATTATGTTTTAAGAATACGAACGTTTTGTTCCCAGAATATAGCATCTGAATATACAATGGACTATAAGTTCACATTTTTAGGAAACGAAACAACTATAGGGGATTTGGAAATACAAGATGTAATGTCATTTGACGATGATTTAAATTTTACCGTATATCCTAATCCAGCGGTTAACGAAATTATATTAAATACAGAAGTCAGTGATGAAGCCATGTATAGTATTGTTTCAACATCAGGTATCGAATTAAAGACAGGTGATGCTAAGGATGCAAGAATAAATGTGTCTGATTTGGCAACCGGACTTTACATTATTCAAATACAAGATTTTCAAGGTAAGAAAAGCACCAAATTCTTTAAGTATTAGGTTCTTCTACTAATGTTAATGCTGTCGTGATAGGACCCGTCTTGCTTTAATGCTTGGCGGGTCTATTTAATTTAATAGGCGTACAAAGATTTCATAAAAAATGAAATACCTAAGGAGCTATAGATAAAATCAATATTAGAATAATGTAAAACAAGATTTTATCAATAAATCGGAGTAATAATATTGGTAACTTAGTAAGAGAATTTAACAACACTATAAATCAGTAAAATTATGGGAAGTAATACTCATGGACATGGTGACGCTTGGGATGTAAATAATTCTGACGCCGCTAGCTGTCCATTTCTAAACGGGGAATTAAATCAGGCCGCAGGTGGTGGTACTACAAACCGCGATTGGTGGCCAAATATGTTGAACTTGAACATCTTGAGACTGCATTCTAAAAAGGCAGACCCAATGGATGATGATTTTAATTACGCTGAAGAATTCAAATCTTTGGATTTGGCAGCTGTCAAGAAGGACTTAACAGAACTGATGACTAAAAGCCAAGATTGGTGGCCAGCGGATTATGGGCATTATGGTCCTTTCTTTATACGTATGGCTTGGCATGCAGCCGGAACGTATCGTATTGCAGATGGACGCGGAGGTTCGGGGACAGGGAATCAACGTTTTGCACCACTGAACAGTTGGCCTGATAATGCCAATTTAGATAAAGCACGCTTATTATTATGGCCAATAAAACAGAAATATGGAAAAAAGATTTCTTGGGCAGACTTATTGATTTTGACTGGCAATGTTGCCCATGAGTCCATGGGATTAAAAATGTTTGGTTTTGGTGGTGGCCGTGCAGATATTTGGCAACCAGAGGAGGATATCTATTGGGGTTCTGAAACCGATTGGTTAGGAAACAAACAACGTTACGATTCTGAAGGCAATGAATTGGAAAACCCCTTAGGCGCTGCCCACATGGGATTAATTTATGTTAACCCTGAAGGACATAATGCCAATCCAGATCCTATTGAAGCCGCACACTATATCCGAGATACGTTCGGTCGTATGGCCATGAACGATTATGAAACAGTTGCGCTTATTGCAGGTGGACATACTTTTGGTAAGACACATGGTGCAGCAAATCCAGATGATTATGTGGAAGCCGAGCCAGCAGCAGCCCCTATTGAGGCTCAAAGTACCGGATGGCATAATAAATTTGGTAGTGGCGTTGGTGCTGATACCATAACTAGTGGTCTTGAGGGGGCATGGAGCCAAACCCCCACCCAGTGGAGCAATAATTACTTCAAAAATCTATTTGGATTTGAATGGGAACTTACTAAAAGCCCTGCGGGTGCATGGCAATATAAACCTGTTGGTGATGCGGGAGCCGGTACTGTTCCAGATGCGCATATTGCTGGGAAGACACACCAACCTTTTATGTTGGTAACTGATCTTTCATTACGTATGGATCCAGATTATGAAAAGATATCTAGACATTTTTTAGAAAACCCTGATGAATTTGCAGATGCCTATTCTAGGGCTTGGTTTAAACTAACCCATAGGGATATGGGGCCAGTAGACCGTTATTTGGGACCAGAAGTGCCACAAGAGGAATTATTATGGCAGGATCCAGTGCCTGCTGTCGATTTTGAGCTGATAAATGACCAGGATATTGCTGACCTAAAAGCAAATATTTTGGCCTCTGGTTTATCAATTTCAGAATTGGTAACTACAGCTTGGGGTGCGGCATCGACGTTTAGGGATTCCGACAAAAGAGGTGGTGCGAATGGGGGCAGAATTCGTTTAGCACCGCAAAAAGATTGGAAGGTTAATAAACCAAAACAGTTAGCTGGGGTGGTTGATACCTTAGAACGTATTCAAAAGGAGTTTAACGATGTACAGTCTGGCAATAAAAAGGTTTCATTTGCAGATTTAGTGGTTTTGGCAGGTTCAGCTGCGGTTGAAAAAGCTGCAAATAATGCTGGACATAAAATTACTGTTCCTTTTACGGCAGGTAGAACAGATGCTACACAAGAACAAACAGATGTTGAGGCTTTCGAAGCCTTGGAGCCATTAGCTGATGGTTTTAGAAATTTTACCAAGGGTAAATACAGTGTTAAAACTGAAGAATTACTGGTAGATAAGGCTAATTTAATGACGTTAACAGCGCCAGAAATGACCGTTCTAGTAGGTGGCATGAGAGCTTTAAATGCTAATACTGAAGGGACCGTACATGGCATTTTTACAGATAAAAAAGATCAGTTGACCAATGATTTCTTTGTGAATCTCTTAGATATGGGAACCACTTGGAAAGCCATGGATAATGACAATACTGTTTTTGAGGGAACTGATAGAAAAACAGGTGCCTCAAAATGGACAGGTACTAGGGTTGACCTTATTTTTGGGTCAAATTCAGAATTAAGGGCTTTGGCTGAGGTATATGCAACTTCAGACTCCCAAGAGAAGTTTGTTAGGGACTTTGTTAAGGCATGGACAAAAGTAATGAACCTAGATCGCTTTGATGTGAAGTAATTTGAAGTTATTTAGAACTTTCTTAAAAGGGCAGCCTAATTGGGTTGCCCTTTTTTTATTCGCAATCTTGTCACTTTGAGCAGCCTGTCCTGAGCGTAGTCGACAAGTTACATCTTATTAATACGAAGAATCCAGACTTACATTAATGAGTTCAAAGTGCGTTATTTTATTAATTTATACGTATTTCATCGATAAAAGCATACAGTTTGCCGTAAAAATAATAAAACCTCCATTTTTGTAAGGTTTTTATCGGGGGGGGGGTAAAGAAAAGTTTTACTAGTTTGAAAGGAAACAAAAACACTGACCTTATGAAAACCATTGTAAAAAAGCCTTTCAAATTTTTAATCCTGTTCGTAATGCCATCTTTATTTATTCTTGGTTGTATAGATAAAGATTTGGAATCGGTTATTTTGGACGATCAAGAAATGTCGCAGCAAAACTTGGATATTGAAGATAATACCAAGATTAATCTTATATCCAGTAAAGATGTACCGGATGTGGTTAACGTTTTATCTTCCATTTCAGGTAAAAACTTAAATGACGCCGGTAAAGTTCTTTATAACAATACCCGCATAGACCTTGATAGTATTTCCGAAGTAATAAATATAGATGATGGCACCAACTATACTCTTGAGATGCGTGTCAAAAATGCCCCTGCCAACCATATCTACAATTTGGTATTCCACAGAAACACTGATGGGGCATTGGAAGAACCATACGTAATTAGGTATGAAATTGAAACTGAGCATATGCCAGACCTTATGTTGAGCGACGGGGACTTGTCTTTTTTCATAGGCAAATACCGATTTTATAAATTCAACCAGTTCTTTGAAGATACAAAGGCAAATAGGGTAGGTAAATCTGGTGATTGTGGAGGAGGTTATACCGGCGGAACTTCAGGGCCACCAATAGCACCAGGTTCCACTTTTACCCAGACCTTTGATGGTAGAACCATGGAAGCCATTTTTAGTAGCCAAACAACTGTCCCCTATAATTTTAGCCATACCATAAGAACAGAGAATGGGGTACAAACACATGTGGCTACCGCTACTAGCGGTGTAGTTACTTTTCCCAACGCAACTCCCTATGGCAATTACACTATAACCACCCATTCAAATACGGCATCGGTAAATGTAACTACGGATGATTCAGGTGGGGGCGGTGGTGCGCCATGTACCAATGGTTCCCAAATTAGCGACAGTGGAATCGTAGATTTTAATGATAGTTGCCCAGATGCTGGTTCAAATTCCAATAAAGCCTCAGTAAATGGCAAACTATATGATTGTGGTGACCCACAAGGCAGTTTGGCCATTAGGGGGTATGACAGGCCTGTACAAAAGATTTTTTATTTTATGGACGAATCGTTAACTTGGGAGGAGATAAACTTTTTGGAGGACAATAACGGTTTTCCGGAGATACTGGTAGCTTTCTTTGCGGAATTCACTATAACTAATGAAACAAAGGATTTTGTTGATGAAGCAATAGATGCTGCTGTGGATGGTAGTATTATAACACTATCTCCTTTTGTCAAATATCCAAAAAATAGTAATTATTCCAGCCAATACAAAAAACTAACGGAGTATTTAAAGAACCAGTTGCCTAAGGTAGGAAAAATTGATAAAATTATCGATGCAATACACCTGTTTACAAAATTACCAAAAGAACAGATTAAACTAGATTTGCAATGGGGAGAAGGTCCGTTCATTGAAATTGTCCAATTGGATAATTTTCCAAATTGTAATACCTGTAGCAATATAACTGTGGGACATTTTGCCAAGGAAAGCAACCCTAATACGTTATATTTGGACATAGATTATGTAAATCAAATGGAAAATGGGACTCTTGCTGAAAATGATAATGATGCCGCAATATTTTTTATTGGTACTACCATTTTGCATGAATATGTCCACTACGGAGATTATACAGATGGATTTGATTATCCTGGAGAAGAAGGTTGGAAATTTGAAATTATGGTCTACGGAAACAATGTAAACCCAGAAAATGCAAGGTTCGTTCTAAATAAAATAAGTAATTAAGAATGAAAACTATTTTGCTATTTGTAGTTTGTTTATTTTTTTCTTGCAAAAGGGAACAAAAAAATAATTCTGAGTTGGAAAAAAAAGACCAGGATAAATGTTTTGATCGAATCGAAAAAATAAGCCTAATTAATGAAATTCTTAAAACCAAGAATATTCAAACCTACCTACATTTAGATATTGAGGAAAGAAATCCAGTTAGAATAATTAAAAATGAATTCTTTTTTGAATTGGATTCGTTTTTGATAGACAATCGTGGATATGTTAAAATAGTGGATTCCTTACCATATAGTAAATTGAAGCTACAATTAGAAATAGACCCAATGGATTCTTGTTATTTTAGTAAAGGAAATTACGTTTTTTATAGTCCAATAGAAAATGCGGAAGTAAAAGGTGTTATTGAATTAAAAGATTCAGTTTGGGTAACATCTGTTATTCAGGATATTGAATTTTAAATAGAATATCCTTTAATCGTCATAATTATGTAATCCTCCGCCCGACAAGGAATCCTGATTGTGCCGTGTACGAAGAATCTGTTTTACGACAGGATTTTGAATAATATTCACTTTAATAAATTCCTGTTTATTGAAATTGTTCAATTGGATAACTATAACTTTGATACCAATTCTGATGCTGCGGGATATTTTGACAAGGAAAGGCCAGATCGATTATTATTGGATATTGATTATGTGAACATGGTAGAAAATGAATCTTCCGATCCGGATGCCCTAATTTCTGGATTGGAACAACAGTTTTACATGAATATGTACATTATGGAGAAAACATTAACCCGGAATTTCTCTTTTGGGGAGAAGAAGGGGTTAAATTTGAGATTAAAGCATATGGATGGAATGTTACCTATGAAAATGCAAGGATGATTCTAAACCGTCTCAAAAACTAACTTTATGAAAAAAATGGGAAGTGCATTATTTTTAATAATAATGGTGATGGGCCTAGTTAGTTGTAAAGAATATAAGACTGAAAATGGCGCTTCGGAAATCAGTAGGAACAACAAAGAATGTTTTACTGAAATTGAAACAGAAAAAATTGTTAACAGTATTTTTAACAATGATTACATTCTCAAGCATATGGATCCAAGGGTAAAAAACTCCTCTTTGCCTCTTAAAATTTTAAGCAATGAATTAATTGAAAAAAAAAGCAATCAAGTTTCGGGATAAAATGGCTTTGGTAACGAATTCCGTTAATATGACGGAAGATGTTTTCAGAATAAACATTTTAAACCTTGACTGTGATAATAAGGAATTGGAGTTTGTCTTATTATATCCCATAGAGGGCAATTGGTACGCAAAGGGAATTGTCTCTTATCGTGAAAATCAGTGGGCAACGGAAATTTCTTCGGGGGGAACAGCAGATTAAAAATTAACCGGATTGTTATACATTGAGCTATTTTAACAAAGAACATCCATATATAGTGTTTTTGGATGTTGATTATGTGAACATGGTAGAAAATGAAACTTCCGATCCTGATGCTCTTATTTTTTGGATAGGAACAACATTATTACATGAAAATGTTCAACCAGATAGAGCAAGAATAGTTTTAAATCGCCAATTATGAAAATTAAACAGATAATATATTTTTTAACTCTGTTGTACCACCTATTTGCTAGTTTATCCAGCTGTAAAGAACGCTGAACTAACAAAGTTATAGATAAAAACCCGTAGAAAAAATCGACAGTTCTAAATGTTTTACTAATGAGGAAAGAGAAAAAATTCTTGAAGCTATAATCGATACCCCAGATTTTCAGATGTTCTTACATCCTGAAGTTCAAGGTAGACGTCTAATTCAATTAGTTAAAAATGAATTTGTGACACCTGATTTATTTATGAAGAGTAATGGGCATAATGTTCAATTTATGGATTCACTTATTTTGCCAGATGGAACTATGCATAGAATACCTGTAACTAATATTGATTGTGAAGAAAAGAGGGTGCAATATTCAGTGTTTTATCCTGTGGAAGGGGCTGTCATAACAGGATCTATTTTTAAACTTGATTCAATTTGGAAGGCAGAAGATACAAATTGGGGTATAAAAAATTAGAAAATTACATCACCAGATGATAATTACAATTATCAAGAACCTAAGGTATGTATGCCAAATCTCACCCTGTCGCAAACATCTCACCTTATAGTCAAGATTTAGGTAGATATCCTTACATTGTAACTATGGTTAGAAAAAGTAAATTAATTAATTATGAAGTTTTTAGGAATACTAGTGTTTGTATTGATTTGTTGTACTTTATATTCTCAGAATGATGAGAAAATATTGTTTATAAGCAATAACCAAAACCAACAACACTTTCCTTTTGATCAGTTAAATAAAAAAGGCAATTATTATACCATAACGTTAAAAGTTCAAACCTTGGGTTTGGGAAAATTTCGAGATCAAAATACAAACATTATAGACATATTTGATACAACAACAGCTTTAGAATTTGAACTGAATGATTCTTCCGGAAGAATATATTATTACCCAATAAATAATAAAAAGTTTAATTATAATTATTTCGAAAAAAAAATTAATTCTCTTCGGAAATATCCTATCGAAATTTGCCTTAAACTAAAATTATTAAAAACCTCATTATCTGAGCGTTATATCATATTTAATAAAATAAAATTGTTAAAACCCTAATCTAAAAGTACAGATTCGTGGTCTGTAAAGTAGTATTAATAATAAACACTTTGAAAAAAGGCGACCAATACAGTCGCCTTTTTTATTATCCTATATCGCTACTATACTTTTTTAATCTCGTAATCTTCCAACAAATCCTCATTTCGTAATTTCAAAAAAACTTGTGCGGTAGTGGCCACATCTAATTCACAGTAGGTTACGATCCTATCCAAATTTTTTTCTTCGTAATACACATCCCTTACCATACTGCCATCTATATCTTCTTTGGGTGAAGGTATGCCAAGTACGTTGGCCATTAATTTAAGCGAGGTATAATGTTTAAAATCGCCGAACTTCCATAATTCCATCGTATCCAAATGTGATACTTCCCAGGGTTTTTTGCCGAACAAGTCTAATTTATAGGGTAAGGAAATTCCGTTAATAATCATTCTACGGGCAATGTATGGAAAGTCAAATTCCTTACCGTTATGGGCACAAAGCAAATGTTTTGCATGGCTAAAATGACCGTTCAATAAATTTTTAAACTCTTTTAGGAGTGTAGTTTCTTCCCCAAAAAAGCTGGTTACCCTAAAACTTTTTGTATCCCCGTTCAATTTAAAGTATCCAACAGAAATACAGACTATTTTTCCAAATTCGGCCCAAATACCTGCTCGGTCATAAAATTCTTCTGGTGTAAATTCGTCTTTTCTTTGATATCGTGTCTTTTGCTCCCAAAGTTCTTGTTTGTCTTCGCCTAACTCTTTAAAATCAGCAGTTTCTGGAACGGTCTCAATATCCAGGAAAAGAATATGTTCTAAGTTAATTTTATATAGCATGGCTTCTTTGATAAAAGGAACCTATAATGTATGATTTTATAATTAAAAATGGTTAAAATTCTTACATGCATTTTATATTGTAACTTGAGAAGGAATAAAAACTGCTATTTTATGGGCTTTATTAAAGGTGTTTCTTTACAATGATAGTATGCTTGTTAATTTATATTCTACTATGAAAAGAATTTTGATGTTGTTGCTTTTGTGTTTAGGGTTAAGTTCATGTTCTACAGACGATTCTGAAATAGTGTCTGAAACTAGTACAATTCCGAATATTGAATTTGTAGGCGTAGATAACGATAACACGTATCTTTATGATTATAGGGCAGAAGTTGGAATAGGTGAACAAACCAATTTAAGTTCAGAATTGGGTCTGGGCACTAATTTCTTAACCTTAAGACAAACAGAACAGGAACTTTCATTTTACACTTTTAATTCCGGTAAATTTTCATTATTAAAAAAAGATATAGAATCTAGAGAAACAGATACTTATATTGATTTTTACACCAACACCAATGAACGTTCCATTGTATGGGGAATCAATACCAAAGACCAGGTTTATTTTGGATTTTATAACCCCAAAGGATCTACCAATCTGGCATTAAGGGCAATCTCGTTGACCACTTTAAATGGCAATGATATTTCATTGGAGTTTAATATAAACACACTTTACCAGCCTATTCTTATAGATGAAAACTTGTTTATTACGTATTTGGATGGACAAGAAAGATATAAAATAACACGGTATAATACGGACACCAATACCTTGACCCAAACACTAGATTTTGGAACATCTTCCCCTAGCTTGTTTGATGATGACCTTGGTAATTTGGTAATATTGAAGTTCGCAGAAAATGGAAAAGTCGATATGGAAATTAGGGATAGTAATTCCTTATCCCTTATCAAAGAACAGAATTTGGCTTTAGAGCAACGATTTCTGCCTGGTCCTTTGAATGCCAGTTTAATAGGAAACAAATTATATTATCAATATACCTATCAACAACCATTTATTATTGATAAGGGTCCAGCAATTTTTAATATAAATACATCTGAAAATAAGGTTTTGGATTTTATTGGAATAATAGATGAGGTAGAGCAGGAATTAGATGTGTCAGTCAATATTATTACTGAATATTATGATCCAGGAAAGAATGTATTTTTGGCTTCCTATCAAAAATTTGATGAATTATATGGAGGTGTACTTATTATTAATGAGGACGGGAAACTTTTAAAAAATATAGAACTGGATTTTGTCCCTATTTATTTTGTGAAATAACACCAATATAATCTATCATCGACAAATGGTTAAAACCAACCACATGGTCTAGCTTATCTTTGAAGTGCTCTTGAAAAATTTTGATTCTATAGATTTAGGGGATTAAATCTCGTTTAAGTGCAAATAAATGGGGAATTGTAAGGTCAATCTTAAGTATCCAAACCGGCTGGTCTGTAAATTTTAAAACAAAGATTGCTGTTTAACGGGACTCTCATGTTCCAAAAGCCATTTTTTACGGTATAAACCTCCCGCATAACCGGTTAATGAACCGTCACTACCAATTACCCTATGACAGGGCACAACTATCCAAAGTGGATTTTTACCATTGGCTGCAGCTACGGCGCGTATAGCCTTTACGTCACCTAGTGTTTTGGACAACTCTAGATAAGAAATGGTTTTTCCATAGGGAATGTTCAATAATTCTGTCCAAACTTTTTTTTGAAAATCTGTTCCTTGGGGATGTAATTCAAGATCAAAGACTTGTCGCTTTCCTTCAAAATATTCTTGTAATTGGTAAACAGCGTCCTCTAGAGTTTCTGGAATTATTGTAGTGATTTTTTCCTTATTATTTAATACCGTTATTGATGCCAAACCGTGGATATTTCCTTCCAGTTTAGTAATGCCCAAAGGAGTTTCTATATAGGCCGTATCCATAATAAAACTATGATTTCTTTTCTATGCTTTTATCTGGGGCACTTTCAATAACACCACTTTGTTTAGCCCTGTTTTCCCAATTTTTACGTGCTAGTAGCTGTAAGTCTGCAACATTATCACTTTCGTCCATAATTTCGAGGCCTAAAAGGGTCTCAATGACATCTTCCATGGTCACAATGCCAGCTACGGAACCATATTCATCTACTACAAGGGCAATGTGCTCTCTTTTAGCCACAAAAATATCGAATAATTTAGGTATAGGGGTGCTTCTTCTGGTGATTAGAATATCTCTTTGGATTTCTTGCAAAGGCATATCGCCATTATCGTTTATAATCTCCTCATACACATTGTCCTTTAGAACAAAGCCTGTGATATTGTCCATTTTATCTTTATAGACTGGTATTCGAGAATAACGCAATTTAGGATTATCCTCAAAAAAAGACCGAATGGTTTTATCTGACGGGGCAATCTTCATGACGGCACGTGGTGTCATAATATCCTTTACCAATACTTCATCAAAACGAAGCAGGTTTTTTATTATAGTACTTTCTGATTTTTCAAAAACTCCTTCTTCATGGGCCATATCTGTCATGGCAGTAAAGTCTTCCCTACTTAACACACTGCCGTGATGACCTTTGCCACCAACTAATTTGGTGAATAGTTGTAATACCCAAAGTAACCCGGTATACTTTAGTCCGAGCACCATGATTTTTAATGTTTTTGCAGTAAAGTTTGATAGTTGTCTCCAATACGTAGCGCCAATGGTCTTGGGTATTATTTCTGATGCCACCAGTATTAATATGGTCATAATCGTAGAAACCACACCCACCATTAAATCTTCGGTAAACTCGACACCTAAAATAGAGCGTTTGGCAGTGCCGTAAATTTCGACGTAGGCCACTTTTGCTTGCACACCTACTAGGATGGCACCCACGGTATGTGCAATTGTATTTAAAGTTAATATAGCAATTAATGGCTTGTCTACATCTTTTTTTAAGTCTTCAAGAGTGGTCGCATAAGCCTTCCCTTCCCTTTTTTTAACGTTTAGGAATGTTGGGGAAATACTTAAAAGAACAGCTTCTAGTATTGAACATAAAAAAGAGAAAAAAATGGAAATAAGGGCGTAAAAGAGTAATAATCCCATAAGGTTGTTTTGAAAGTCTAAGATACCAATTAATTGGTAAAGAAACTTGGCTTATTTATTGCTGAAATGCTTTATAAAATACCTGTTGTAAAGCAGGCCGTATATTCAATGAGTATAAGTTTCTATTGGTCCTGGTAGGATACACCCTATTCGAAAGAAAAACAAATACCAATTGGTTTTCTGGGTCTGCCCATACGTATGTGCCGGTAAAACCACTATGTCCGAAACTTTTAGTGCTTACTTCAGGATTTGGGTAGGCCTCAGAGAAAGGCAACTCTGTATTGTTTAATAAGGGTTTGTCAAAACCTAAACCGCGCCTGTTTTCGTTTTCAGGATATTGTACCGATGTGAATTCTTTAACAATATCTTCTGATAGAATTTGACGGTTATTATAGTAGCCAAAATTCATATACAATTGCATCATTTTAGCCACATCTTCAGCGGTTCCAAATAGTCCTGCGTTACCTGAAACACCACCCATAAGTGACGCATTTTCATCGTGCACCCATCCATGGGTCAAGGTATGTCTATAAATGGTATCTTGTTCAGTAGGGACAATGTTATTGGGGTAATTTTTAGTAAGTGGTAAAAATCCCAATGTTGTTGAACCAACTGGAATGTAAAAATGATCCGTTACATATTTTTCGTAAGGAACACCTGTTAATTGATATATCAATTCGGGAAATAGAAGAAAGCTTAGGCCTGAGTATTTGTATTTCTTTTCGGGTGACACTTTAGACCGGTTAATCATTCGGTACATTTTTCTATTAAATCGGTCTTTTACAAAGATACCTGTGTATGCTTGGTTGCTAAACGCTTTTTTCTTGGAAGTTTTTATAAATCTTTTCTTGATTTTCCCATTCTTTTTTAAAACCTTATTTAGGAAAACTATATAAGGTTCTAATCCGGCTTGATGTGCTAGTATTTGTCGTAAAGTAATATCGCGTTTATCTTTTCTATTTTTCCAAGGTTTCCAATAATAGCTAAATGGTAAGTCTAAATCTAGTTTGCCTTCTTCCACCAGCTTCATTAGAGCTGGTAATGGACCTAAAATTTTGGTAACGGAAGCCAAATCATAAAGGTCGGATACACCAACCTTTTGAACACTATCATATGTATGATATCCATAGGTTTTATGAAAAATTATAGAGCCTTCTTTGGCAACCAGAACTTGACCGCCAGGAAAAGCATAGTTTTTTATACCAATAGTTATAATACTGTCAACTTGCTTGTTTACTGCAACAGAATCCACTCCAAAGGAGGAAAGTGAAGAGGCTACAAGACCAGAATTTGCAGTAATAAGTAGAGGCTTGGAGGTATCCTCTTGAGCAGTAAGCGGAATACTGAATAAACCAATTAGTATAATAATTACAATTCTCATTTCTAGATGCTTAACCCATTAGTTTTACCGCATCTTTAGCGAAGTAGCTAGCTATAATATTTGCACCAGCCCTTTTAATGGCAATAAGTTGTTCCATCATCACGGCATCATGATCTAGCCAACCTTTTTCGGCAGCGGCTTTTAACATGGCATATTCTCCTGAGACCTGATATACAGCAACGGGAACATCAACTTCGTTCTTAATTTCCCTTACAATGTCTAAATAGCAAAGTCCAGGTTTTACCATAACAATATCTGCACCTTCATCAATATCTTGTTGCGTCTCCCTTATGGCCTCAAACCTGTTGGCTGAATCCATTTGGTATGTTTTTTTGTCTTTAGGCACATTTTTGATATCCACGGGGGCTGAATCTAATGCATCTCTAAATGGACCGTAGAAGGCACTGGCATATTTGGCACTGTAGCTCATGATACCGGTGTTAATAAGACCTTCATCTTCCAAAGCCTCACGTATGGTTAATATTCTACCATCCATCATATCACTTGGCGCTACAAAATCGGCTCCGGCATTTGCATGGGAAACGCTCATCTCTGCTAAAATTTCAACGGTTTCATCATTTAAAATTTGTCCGTCAGCAACAATGCCATCATGGCCGTATGAGGAATAGGGGTCAAGCGCAACATCTGTCATGACCAACATCTCCGGACAAGCATTTTTAACAGTTTTAATCGCCATTTGCATTAATCCGTTTTTGTTCAAGGCTTCTGAACCCTTGTTATCTTTTAAATTATCTGGGACTTTAACAAACAAAAGCACGGCACAGAGCCCCATATTCCAAAGTTCTTTAACTTCCTTTTCTAAATTATCTAAACTAAGCCTAAAATAATTTGGCATAGAGTTTATTTCCTCTTTTATGCCTTTACCCTCAACTACGAAAAGTGGTACTAAAAAATCACTGGGCGTAATTATAGTTTCCCTTACTAGGTGTCGTATGGCTTCTGAGCTTCTTAGTCTTCTGTTTCTTATAAGTGGGTACATATCTTTTTGTTTGGTTAATTTAAATTGGCTATTGTCTAGTCAAATATAAAACTATTAAGAACCTTCTTGTGGAATTTCAATTTCTCCAATAAGAAAGCAAACAGCTTTGCCTGATATTTTAACCCGATTTCCTAAATATTCACAAGTTAGGATGCCACCGCGTTTTGAAAGTTGTTTAGCAGTTAAAACTGACTTATTCAGTTGTTTTGACCAATAGGGTGACAGTGTTGTATGTGCCGAGCCTGTCACTGGATCTTCTGGAATTCCGCATTTTGGCGCAAAAAAGCGAGACACAAAATCAACCTCTTTTCCAGGTGCTGTAACGATTACTCCTCTACAGTCTAACTCATCTAAAAGGTGAAAATTTGGTTTAATATTTTCAATTTCCTCTTGATTGTCGTAAACCAACATATAGTCGGTTTTGCCTTTAAAGGATTTTAAAGGACTTAAACCAATGGCTTCTATAATATCCATAATTGTCTCTATTTCAGTTAATTTATCGGATGGAAAATCCATAGAAAATGAGCCATTTGACTTTTTTTCAACAAACAGTTCACCACTTCGAGGAGAAATAAAACGAATGGTATTATTTTTATGATAATAATAATGGAAGATAACAAAGGCAGTGGCCAAAGTAGCATGGCCGCAAAGGTCTACTTCCACTTCTGGAGTAAACCATCTTAATTCATAACTATCTTCATTTTTAACGGCAAAAGCGGTTTCTGCTAAATTATTTTCTGCAGCTATTTGCTGCATTACGTCATCTGATAACCACCCATCCAATATACATACGGCCGCAGGATTGCCTCTAAAAATCCGGTCTGTGAAAGCATCAATTTGAAATATTTTCTGTTTCATTTCCTTATAAAATTATTTAGCTTCTTTAGATTTTTCCATAATGGCCTTAAGATGTTCCTTGCGTATTGTTGCTTCTTTAGTAAGTTTATTTTTTTTACGCGTCATAAGTTTACTATGCTTGGCCTTGTTAACTGTATTTTTAGCTTTTCCTTTTTTAGCCATATTGCATTAATTTAAACCCAAGTTTTGGGTTCTTTTAAAACTTGAACCAGTTTTTCCTCTTCACTGCCTTTTTCAGGATGGTGATCGTAACGCCATTGTACATGTGGTGGAAGACTCATTAAAATACTTTCTATGCGGCCATTCGTACGCAAACCAAATAGGGTACCCTTGTCATGAACTAGGTTAAATTCTACATATCGACCGCGTCGTATCTCCTGCCAATCCTTATGTTTACTGGTGTAAGCGAGACTATTTCTTTTTATAACAATTGGTATGTAAGAATTTAAAAAACTATCCCCTATCTCCTTTACAAAATTATACCAATCGTTCATATTGCGAGACGCTGTAGCTTTGCAATAATCAAAAAATAGACCCCCAATGCCTCTTGCTTCATTTCTATGGGTATTCCAGAAATATTCGTCACAACGTTTTTTGTAAGTTTCATATAAGGTGTCATCGTGTTTGTCACATGTTATTTTACATATTGAGTGGAAATGAATGGCATCTTCTTCAAATAAATAATATGGGGTTAGGTCTTGTCCACCACCAAACCATTGGTCAACAATGTTGCCTTTCTGGTCATACATTTCAAAATAGCGCCAATTCGCATGTACTGTTGGAACCATGGGGTTTTTAGGGTGTAAAACCAAACTTAATCCACAGGCAAAGAAATTGGCGTCTTTAACGCCAAAATAGTCCTGCATGCTTTTTGGCAGTTCGCCATGAACCCCGGATATGTTGACACCCCCTTTTTCAAAAACATTGCCATTTTCAATTACTCTGGTACGGCCACCACCACCTTCTGGTCTTTTCCAGATATCTTCCTTAAAAGCTACCTTGCCATCCACTTCTTCTAATTTCTTGGTAATGGTATCTTGTAAATCTTGAATGTACTGGTAAAATTTATCTTTCATTGCTTAGTTCGTATAGTTCCATATCCAAGGTAGGACCTTGTTCTGGTGTATATTCTTTTAATAATGTTGTTCTCCAGGTAAAACCGCATTTTTCCGCAACCCTAATACTTGAGGTATTTTCTTTGTTAACTACAACTTGGAGGGTTCTAAATCCTTGTTGAAAAGCCCACATTGATAGTTTCGCAACACTTTTTGTAGTATACCCTTTTCCTTCAAAAGTTTTGGTAATGGCATAGGCTAACTCAGCTTGACCTTTGTTCCAATCTAATTTTTTGAGGTAGATAAGCCCGATTATAGCCCTATTTTTTCGCTCTTTCAAGACAAAAAGAAATTCTTCCTTTCTTAGAAACTCTTTTGCCTTTTTACTAGCGAAGTATTTAGATAAATCTGGCGTTAGATTTAGTGCCAATGTCCTTGGGAAATACTTTTTTAATCGGTCTGAATTTATAATAACGAAATCACATAAGCGCCATGCATCTTTTTCCTGCACGGGATAAATGATAAAGTCATCAAATTCAAATTCTGGCACTACAACTTCATTTAAGGTTGCTTGTATTCTTTAACGGCATCAATAAAAGCCTTTGCATTTTCAACAGGGACATTGGGTAATATGCCATGACCAAGGTTAACCACATATTGATCTTTACCAAACTCGTTGATCATTTGAGTAACCATCTTTTTTATCTCTGATGGAGGGGACAACAACCTTGCTGGGTCAAAATTACCTTGTAACGTTATTTTCCCACCAGTTAAATATCTTGCATTTCTCGCTGAGCAGGTCCAATCTACACCAATGGCAGAAGCTCCAGATTTTGCCATTTCACCTAGAGCAAACCAACAACCCTTTCCAAATACGATAACTGGTATCTCTTCTTTTAATGCATCAATAATTTGTTGGATATACTGCCATGAGAATTCTTGATAATCTACAGGGGATAACATACCACCCCAAGAATCAAAGATTTGCACGGCATTTACACCAGCTTTTACTTTTGCCTTTAAATAGGCGATGGTGGTATCGGTAATTTTTTGTAATAGTTCGTGTGCCACAACTGGCTGGGTAAAACATAATTCCTTGGCCTTATCAAAAGTTTTACTTCCTTGACCTTGAGCACAATAGCAAAGAATGGTCCAAGGTGAGCCTGCAAAACCAATTAAGGGCACTTCATCTTTTAACTTTTCTTTCGTTGCCTTAATTGCTTCCATAACATAACCCAAGGTGTCTTGGATATCTGGAACGATAACGTTGTCAAGGTCTTTTTGTGAACGAATGGGATTAGGTAAATATGGACCAAAATTGGGTTTCATTTCAACTTCAATATTCATTGCTTGTGGTATTACCAAAATATCACTGAATAAAATGGCAGCATCCATTCCGTATCTGCGGATTGGTTGTACGGTTATTTCAGAAGCCAATTCAGGTCTTTGGCACCGAGTAAAGAAATCGTACTTTTCTTTAATGGCCATAAATTCTGGCAGATATCTACCCGCTTGGCGCATCATCCATACTGGTGGTCTTTCTACTATTTCCCCTTTTAATGCTCTTAAGAATAAATCGTTTTTCATATATAGCTTATTGCTTTTGGCCTATTGCTTTTGGCTAAAAAGTACTAACTTTTTTTATCTTATTTATTAAACTATTTATCATTTTTGCTTCAAACTCAAGCAGTTCAAAAACCGATTGTAAATCACTTTTGTTCAAAAATTTTAGTTCTTCAGATATTATTAACTGTGTTTGGACTTCAAAAAGAGATCCTAGTGCTATTTCCAAAAATCTTTTGAACTCAAGTTCGCTATTTCTGCTACATCCCTCGGCTATATTGGAAGGTACTGAAACTGAAGCTCTGGAAAGTTGACCCTTAAGGCCAAATTTTTCTTCATTTGGTAATTTGCCAGCAAGACCATAAATGTGTTTAACTATTAGAATTCCATTATTCCAAATATCAAGCTTTTTAAAGTCTCTCATTTATTTATTTTTGCGAGATGCCAATTGCTAAAGGCTAATAGCCATCAGCTATTTTTTATAATTTTCGTTTACCAAATCTATTACGCTTTCAACATCCGGTATGTTTGCCACTTTTACCTCTTTAAAGTGTTTTCGTGCTACTTTGGCAGTGGTTTCGCCAATACAATAGGCTACTTTATGGGGTGTGTTGTCCTTAAGATAACTTTCTATAGCAGAGGGGCTAAAGAATAAAATACCTTCTGTGGTCTGTTCAATGTTTTTGCCTGCTAGCTTAGTCCTGTAGGCCTCAATTGAATTTACAATGATGTTGTTGTCTAGTAATATATCAGGTAGTATGTCTAAGCTTAAATTTCCTTGGAAAAAGGTGACTTCTGAACCTTCCATAAATTCAACCAGATGATTTGCCAAAGCAGCTGCATCATTTTCAAAATGGGATACTTTACCAATTTTCTTTTGAATGATACGCCTAGTTTTACGTCCAACACAATAGATATTCTTAAATTTCAGCTCTTCTGGGTTGATACTCATTAATAGGCTTTCCACAGCATTTTTACTAGTAAAAACAACATTATCTAGTTCTTGTTTAAGTAAAACGGGAGAAATCCTATTAGGATTAATCTTTATAAAATCTTCCGAGGCTACCCGAATACGGGTATCAAAACGTTGTAATTGTTCATCGGTTAATTTTTTGGTAGAGAATATTTGATTGGGTAGGTGGGTGTTCTGAAGCTCGTTCATTAAACGTCTTCCCCCACGGCTAAGTATACTTTTAGCACAATCGATACCTAATTTATGGTGTTTTCCTAATGGGGCGGTAAGTTCCGCTTCCAGTTTTTTAGAACCATTTACGGTAAGTAAAACCCCTTTTAGTTTTACGATACTAGCTTTGTCAATATACGCTAGGGCTCCAATAGGCGCGGTACAACCCCCCTCCAATTCACGAAGAAAATCTCTCTCTAACTGTGTGCAAATTGATGTTTCTACATGGTTTAACCCTTCGCAAATCTCACGTATTTCTTTATCTTGCTCCATAGCAACCACCATAATGGCCCCCTGCGCGGGTGCTGGTAGCATCCAGGTAAGGCCAATCGTATTTTCTGGTTCTAAACCTATCCTTTCCAAACCTGCTGCTGCAAAGATAGCGCCGTTCCAATTGCTATTATTTAATTTTTCTAATCTGCTATTTACATTTCCGCGTAAATCTACCACAGTATGGGTAGGGTAGCGGTTAAGCCATTGCGCTTTTCTTCGCAAGCTTCCAGTTGCTATTACACCTTCTGGCTGACCTAAGAACTCTTCATTGTCCTTAAAGGCCATAATGTCCATGAAATTCCCTCGTTTAAGAACGGCAGCTTGCACAATACCTTTAGGCAAGGCCGTAGGAACGTCTTTCATGGAGTGTACAGCAATGTCTATATCACCATTTAACATGGCAACATCCAATGTCTTGGTGAAAATACCGGTAATCCCTAGCTCATAAAGAGGTTTGTCCAGAACAATATCGCCCGTAGATTTCACACGAACTAATTTTACTTTATGGCCTAATGCTTGTAACTGGTCTTTTACTGTATTTGCTTGCCATAGTGCCAATTCACTATCGCGGGTGCCTAATCTTATGACTTTACTCATTCTTGATTCAGTTCTAATTGAAATACCTTTTGGATCAACTCCAGGCTGGAATCAGAATCTATTTGGTCGTTCTTTAAATGGTTTGCGAATTGCTTGGTAATTTTCTGGATAATTCTATTGGATACAATATCTGCCTGCTCGGCATCAAAATCAGCAGTTTTCTTGGATTGATAATCCAATTCCTCATCCTTCATAGTCTTCAGCTTCATTTTTAAGGCTTTTATCACGGGTGCAAATTTCCTTGTTTCCAACCACTGGATAAAATCTGCCTTAACATCTGCAATTATTGATTCTGCCTCTGGGATAGACTGCTTTCTGTTTTCCAAGGTCTCATCGGTCATTTGGGATAAATGATCTAAATGGATAAGTGTAACATTATCAAGTTCCGTAACATTGTCGTCTACATTTTTAGGAACCGAAAGATCTAGAATAAGTAAAGGATTCTTAGTGTATATAAGTTCTTTACAAATGGTGGGCTTTTGCGCTCCAGTAGCAACAACAAGTACATCTGTTTTTCTTATTTCGGGTTGTAAGTCGCCATAATCCTTAACGGTTAGGTTAAACTTGCCTCCAATCTTTTCTGCTTTTTCCTTAGTTCTATTGATTAAGGTAATATGTGGATTTTTGGTATGCTTGATGAGGTTTTCACAAGTGTTTCTCCCAATTTTTCCAGTGCCGAACAATAAAATATTCTTGTTGGCAATGTCTTCTACATTTTTAAGAATGTACTGTACCGAAGCAAAGGCCACTGAAGTAGCACCAGATGATATTTCGGTTTCATTTTTTATACGTTTGCTTGCTTGTATAACAGCATTACATAGTCGTTCTATAAAAGGATTGGCGATGCCTATTTTTTTAGAACGGTTAAAACTCTGTTTTATCTGACTAATAATTTCAAAATCGCCCAAAATCTGACTATCCAAACCAGTACCTACCCTGAAAAGATGACCAATAGCCTCTTTATTCTTGTACACATAGGCTACTTCCTGAAATTCCTCAACACTACCGTTGGAGTAGTCACAAAGTAATTTAATTAGTTGAAAGGGATGTTGGGCAAAGCCATGTAGTTCTGTCCTATTACAAGTAGAGGTGGCCAAAAGCCCATCTATGCCTTGGCTCTGTGCTTTTTTAAGTAGCTGTACCATGGCATTTTCATCCAAGCTAAATTTGCCGCGTACAACGGCATCGGCCTTTTTGTAGTTAAGACCAATGGTGTAAAAAGAGCTATGTTTAGAAATATGATAGTCCTTCATAAGAAACGAAAGCAAAAATAGAAGCATATGCTTTATAAAAATAACGCTAGAGGAACTATTAACATCGATTCAGGTTTTTTATAACTGAAATTTTAGCTATCATCCTAAAAACCACTATTTTTAAGGTCTATAAAAGCTTTTTAAACAATTTTATTTAGAATATTTCTAAATAAAAAATATTTTTTCGCTATGGATGAAATGCTTAAAAATGTCGCTAAAGGTTCATTTGATGAAGTTCTCATAGAAGACGGATTTTATGTTCTGAAAATTCAGAATAATGGTAATGAAGATGTTCAAATTACACGTGAGATCAACCGTAGGTATATTCAATTTCATTTCTGTTTAAAGGGTGGTGGCAAGTTCATTTTTAATGATGGCAATTATGCTTTGGAAGTATCTGAAGAAAACTCATTACTGCTTTACAACACGCAATTAGATTTGCCTTTGAATTTGGTCTTGACCCCCAATTCATGGATGGTTACCGTGGTAATGACCATTCGCAAGTTTCATTCCTTATTTTCAGATGAGGCCAGTTACATTCCATTTTTGAGTAATGAAAACCAAGAGAAAAAATATTACGCACAAGAACCGGTTTCTGCTGCAATTGCTGTTGTTTTGAGCCAGATAATTAATTACAACCTACATCCAACCATTAAAAAATTATACATTAAAGGAAAGGTGTATGAATTGATATCGTTATATTTTAACAAAAGCACAGATGCCAGTATCGAACAGTGTCCCTTTTTAGTGGATGAGGATAATGTAAAACGCATACGAAGGGCAAAGGAAATAGTAATCACAAATATGGCAGAACCACCTACCTTACCAGATTTAGCCCAAGAAATAGGGTTGAGCTTAAAAAGGCTGAAGGAAGGTTTTAAACAAGTGTATGGCGATTCTGTCTATAGTTTTTTGTTTGATTATAAGATGGAACATGCTCGTAGGTTATTGGAATCTGGCCAATATAATGTGAATGAAATAGGGTTAAAGATTGGGTATAGCACATCAAGCCATTTTATAGCGGCATTCAAGAAAAAGTACGGCACAACACCTAAAAAATACGTAATGGCACTGGCTAATAGTTGATTTTTTTAGACCGATTAGTTTGCTAATGGTTTAGTAAGTTTCCCTAACGTACTTTAAGCTGTATTTCGTAGATAAAATGCTGTGTTTTGGAGGGGTTACCTTACCTATTGATGCGATTATCAAAAATTGGAACCAACCGATCAGTCTTTTTGCCTTAATTGTAATTATAAGGGTCTGGCCACCATGATGCCGGTATTGTTTTTCACTTTTTTTAAGTAATCAACTAGTGGAACTTTAGATATAACTACTTCACCAATTGTTGAAGCATGTAATAAATGTATCCTGCCATCCTTCTCCTTTGTAGCAATACCGGTATGGGTAACATCCAGCCCATTTATTGATGTGGTTAATGCAATAATATCCCCAGATTGCATTAAATGCTCATTGGCTTCAATCTTATCTTGCGGCAAATAACAAATGGACCTATTGTTTAAATAAGATTCCGAGGCTTTTATTTTCTCAAAATTTATGTCATCGCTTAAAAAAGGATACAAGTTTCTATGCGTGCTCATAAAATTGATGTCCTTTGTAATCTCCACACCACCAATATCCGCGGAAATATCTTTAAGAAGTCCCTTTTCTGAATTATTTGCAATCCATTCCGAGAAATAGTGTAATCGGCTTGCGTAACCATTTAACAGGCCATCTTTGTATCGAATTATTTCCAGGTTCTTTACAAATGACTCAAAGGTATATTCCTTTTGCTGTAGCAACATTGAAAAGGCCAGTACATTTTCTACAAAAGTGGTGCAATCCAATCCTTGTAAGTTAACCACTAAAGTTTCTGTGGCACCTATCTCTAGTGTTTTGGCTACATAAGGTGTGCCTAAAAAAGTTTTGCCAATACTAACCATAGATGCCCCAATGGTTGGCAAGTTCAAATTTTTAATTGATTCTATTTTGTTATCTACCGCTATTTTGTCTGTTGGTGAACAAGTGATTTGTTGGGCTAGGGAAAGCTGGGTTAACATCAGTATAAAACCAAAAAGACTAGTTATTTTCATAGGTAGCTATTGCTTTAAGAATTGTTGTCTTGATCAAATTTAGAAAGTAACACGCGATTATGGACAATACTCTCCGGATATTTTTCCTGTAAAAAAGCGATGAGCCTTTCACGAACGTGCACCCGTAAATCCCAGGCCGTGCTGGAGTCTTTTGCACTCATTAGGGCCCTAATTTCTACATAATTAGGTTTACTATCAGTAACCTGAAGTACATTTACTTCTTGGTCCCAAAGGTCGGTATTTTCCAAAATCCGTGTTAGCTCTTCCCTAATGGCATCAATAGGTACTTTATAATCGGTATATAAGAAAACAGTCCCTAAAATATCAGCTGAGGTTTTGGTCCAGTTTTGAAATGGTTTTTCAATAAAATAGGGTGTTGGAACAATTAACCTGCGTTTGTCCCAAACTTTGACCACCACATAGGTAAGTGTAATTTCTTCTATGCGTCCGCATTCCCCTTCAACCACGACTACATCATCAAGTTTAATAGGTTGTGCTATGGCAATTTGGATTCCAGCTAAAATAGTCCCAATCAGCTTTTGTGCAGAAAAACCTATAATGATACCAGCAACACCGGCCGATGCAAAAATACTGACACCAATTTCACGAATTTCTTCAAAACTCATAAGAGCGAGTCCAGTAGCTAGAATTATGACAATAAAAATGATGATGCGTTCTAAAATATTAAACTGGGTATATATTTTTCGCGCCCTTAAATTATTGGATTCACTAACATTGTAATTATGGATTATTAAACGCTTGGCTACTTTTAAAATGGAAATAATAAGCCATGTCATTGAGAAAATGAACAATAAAGTACTTGCTTTTCTAAACCAATATGCATGTTCTTCCAAATGAAGAATGGTACGCAAGGATTGTGAGCGTAGCAATATGGAGATAAAAATAAAAATGATTGGCCAACTTAATTTTCTAAATGTACCTTCTGGCATTAGGTATTTGGGGTCCTTGCCCAACTTTCTAAAAAAATAGGATATAAGCCAATAGAGCACCAAAATCGCCCCTAAGGAGGCCATAAAGTAGTATAAGGAAGTTTTTGGGATGGAATCAAAAAAGGCATTCATGTGATAGCGTATTGTTCTGGGTATAACTTACAAAAATTAAGTTGCATAAAAGTACGTAATCACAGAAGATTGATACTCTTTATGTAGGTATAGAAAACTAATGGGCTAAATTGAAATATCATCGATTAGCAAGTGTTATTTTTGCAATTCAAATTCAACAAACAAAAGATGAAAGGAGTTTTATTGGTTAATTTAGGTTCACCTGACAGTCCTACAGCTAAAGATGTAAAACCTTATTTAGATGAGTTTTTAATGGATGAAAGAGTCATTGACACACCTAAATGGCTAAGGAATATTATTGTGAGAGGTATTATACTGCAAACACGACCAAAAAAATCAGCTAAGGCCTATGCTAAAATATGGTGGGAAGAAGGTTCTCCATTGATCGTTTTGTCCGAGCGCTTTGCCAATAAGCTTAAAACGCATACAAAGCTACCCGTAGCATTAGGAATGCGGTATGGCTCCATGACCATTAAAAATGCTCTGCAAGAATTAAAGGCCAAAGGGGTAGATGATGTGTTGTTGGTCCCTTTATATCCGCACTATGCCATGTCATCCTTTGAGACCGTTGTAGTAAAGGTATTAGAAGAGCAACAAGCATTTTTTCCAGAAATGAAGGTAACTACCATGCCAGCGTTTTATAAAAATCCAGATTATATTAAGGCTTTGTCAGAAAGTATAGCAGAGGGATTAAAGGATTTTGATTATGACCATATCTTATTTTCATACCATGGTATTCCTGAGCGACATATTCGTAAAAACGACCCAACGAGATATCATTGCAAAATAGATGGTAGTTGTTGTAAAATAAATTCTGTTGCCCATAATACTTGCTACAGGCACCAAGTATATGATACCACCGAAATGGTAAAATCTTATTTAGGCTTGCCAGAGGAAAAAGTAAGTACTTCTTTCCAGTCACGTTTAGCAGGTGACCCATGGTTAAAACCGTATACTGATTTTGAATTTGAAAGACTTGCGAAGGAAGGAAAAAAGCGCTTGGCAGTAATAACACCGGCATTTGTTAGTGATTGCTTGGAAACTTTGGAAGAGATTGCCATGGAAGGCAAAGAGCAATTTAAAAAGGCGGGAGGTGAAGATTACAAGCACATTCCTTGTCTTAATGATAGTGATAATTGGGTGAAAGTTATGGCCAACTGGGTGAACACTTGGGAGACAGAAAACACATTACCGGTATAGCAGGATTCAAAATTCACAATAGCTAAAAATTGTATGGAAAACACAGAAAAAATACAGTTGGGATTAGGTCTGTATAAAAAAGAATTACAAGAGCATCGATTATACCGACAACTTTCTTCAGTGCATGATATCAAAATCTTTATGGAGAGTCATGTGTATGCCGTATGGGATTTTATGTCGCTTTTAAAGGCTTTACAAATACAGTTAACCTGTGTGCATACGCCTTGGAAGCCCACTAAAAACAACAATACAGCTCGTTTTATCAATGAAATAGTTTTAGAGGAGGAAAGTGACCGTAATGAAGAGGGGGAATTCATGAGCCATTTTGAAATGTATCTTGATGCCATGAATGAAGTCGGTGCCAACACCAAGCCGGTAATTGAATTTTTAGATACGATTTCTACATTAGAGGATATAGTTGAAAGGATTGAAGCATCAAGTTTAAATGAAGTTGTGAAAGCTTTTATGCAGTTTACATTTGGGATAATCCAAAGTCAGGAAGCCCATAAGGTTGCAGCCGCGTTTACTTTTGGTAGAGAAGAATTGATACCTGATATGTTTCTAGAAATAATAGACCAAGGTGAAAATGGTAAAATAGACTATCCTAAACTCAATTATTACTTAAAAAGGCATATAGAGTTGGATGGTGATGAACATGGTCCATTGTCCTTAAGGATGATTGAAGAGCTTTGTGGTTCTGATGATAATAAATGGGATGATGTACTCAAAATTTCACAGGAAGCCTTACGACATAGAATAAATCTTTGGGATAGTATTGCTGATGAGATTAAACAAAACAAAATAGCAAAGGAGGTTTTGGCATAGTCTTAAATATTGGTTTAATGCCAAATTACCATAAAGCTTATGGCAAGAGTTTCATCAGAAAAACTAGGTACAGATTCTATCGGTAAACTATTGGTTAGCCAGGCAGTACCGGCAAGTATTGGGATTCTAGTCATGTCTATTAATGTGTTGGTGGACAGTATTTTTGTTGGAAATTGGATTGGATCAATAGCAATAGCTGCCATAAACGTAGTACTTCCTGTCTCATTTTTTATAGGTGCTTTGGGCATGGCCATTGGAATAGGTGGCTCTAGCATAATTTCCCGTGCTTTAGGTGCTGGTAATAAGTTAAAAGCATTAAACACATTTGGAAATCAAATAAGCCTAACCGTGCTAATTACCATTTTTATGGTAATCCTTGGACTTACCTTTGTGGATAGTCTTATCCCTGCATTTGGTGGTAAGGGCGCCATATTTGAACCAGCAAAAACATACTATGTAATTGTACTCTATGGCGTGCCCATTTTGGCCTTGAACATGATGGGAAGTTCTGTGATTAGGGCAGAGGGTAAGCCAAAATTCGCTATGGTTGCCATGATAATCCCTTCGATAGGAAATCTTTTAATGGATTATGTTTTTATAAATGTTTTGGACATGGGAATGGTCGGAGCAGCTTGGGCAACAACGATAAGTTATGCATTGTGCTTTAGCTATATTTTTTATTTCTTTTTTTCAGGTAAATCAGAATTAAGGCCATCATGGAACTATTTGGGTTTTAATCTAAATATTCTAAAAGAAATTGGTTCATTAGGTTTTGTAACACTAGCAAGACAAGCAGTAGTAAGTATCATTTATCTGTTAATGAATACTATTCTTTTTGGTTTGGGTGGTGAGGCAATGGTTGCGGTATATGCCATAGTGGGTCGTATGCTTATGTTTGCCTTGTTTCCGGTATTTGGCGTCACACAGGGGTTTTTACCAATAGCGGGATTTAATCATGGCGCAGAAAAATATGACCGTGTAAAAGAATCGATCTATACCGCTGTCAAATATGCATCAATTTTGGCGACTGTAGTCTTTTTGGGATTAATGATTTTTCCTGCCGAAATAACCAGCTTGTTTTTAAGTAGTAGGGAAGGCATGTCACAAGTAGATTTGGAAATGAATGCTTTTGTATTGGCAAACACACCATCTGCTATGCGATGGGTCTTTGCGGCTACACCAATAATTGCATTGCAGCTAATAGGGGCAGCTTATTTTCAAGCTATTGGGAAAGCGATACCTGCCTTTCTATTAACCTTGAGTAGACAAGGTTTTTTCTTCATTCCTTTAATTTTGATATTACCTAATTATCTTGGAGCTTTGGGAGTATGGATTTCATTTCCTATTGCCGATGTGTTAGCAACTATTGTAACGGGGTTGTATTTAAGAAAAGAAATCCAGCGATGTAAATAACACTTTTGCTCAATAAACAAATAATTGAGGTGTGGTGAATTAATAAAGTGGCCAATATATTATTATGTAAGCAGTATTTAATTTGTAATTGTGACTTATTACTAAATACTGTTTCTAATAAGTAAACTAACACAGTCCCCCGTGAATTTACTTTTATCAATTATTATGTTAATCTTCGTTGTACTACTAATAATTACATTCGTTGATTACAGAAGGACCAAAAAAAAATACCGTCAATTTATTGAGGAAAATAAGAAGGAAAAGACTTAATTTTTTGTATAAATAGACCAAATGTCATGGGAAGTATCTATTTTTAAAAATATAATATTGTTTCCATGAAGTACACGTTTCCCGTATTCGCATTATTCCTTTCTTTGTTCTTATTAGGATGCAAAATGACTCAAGATAACCAGAACTACACATTGTATGTGGGCACATACACTGAAGGTGACAGCGAAGGCATATATGAATACCAATTTAATCCAAAAACGGGTGCAATGAAATCCAAAATCTTGGCAGCACCCTTGAATAATCCTTCTTTCATAAAGTTATCACCAGATAAAAAATATTTGTATTCGGTAATGGAAACTGACGAATTTGAAGGTTCTACAGGGGGTGTAATGGCTTACCGTATTAATGAAAAAGGTGGTTTAATAGAGATTGGTCCAAAAGCTAGTGTAGGTGCGCATCCTTGTCATATTGCAATATCCGATGACGGAAAATTTCTTGCTGCAGCTAGTTATACTGGTGGTAGTGCATCTATATTTAAATTAAACATTGATGGAGCTTTACAGCAAGACCCTCAATTTATAGATTTAAAAGTGCTTGATACAATAAAGACTTCACATGCACATTCCGCAGCTTTTACAGAAGATGGGCTTTTTATTGCCGATTTGGGACTGGATGCAGTGAAGAGGTACAAAAACAAAGAAGGTCAATTTGTTCCAAATGTACAAGCCACAATAAATTTGCCAGATGGGGCAGGACCTAGGCATTTTACATTTAACAATAAAGGAAATCAGTTATTTGTGATCAATGAGTTAAACTCAACAATTACCTCATTTAAAAGAGAAGGGTCAGGTACTTATACAGTGATGCAAACCGTAAATACACTTGATGAAAACTTTGCAGGTGATAGTTACTGCGCAGATATTCATTTATCTGAAGACGGTAAATTTTTATATGGTTCAAATAGGGGTGAGAATACTATCGTCATTTTTAAGGTTGATGAAAATTCGGGAAAACTAACTTTGGTAGGAAGAGAAAGTGTGCATGGGGATTGGCCCCGAAATTTTGCCCTTGACCCAAGTGGAAATTTTCTATTGGTAGCCAATCAAAAAAGCAATAATATTGTCGTGTTTAAAAGGGATTCGGAAGATGGAACCTTAAGGTTTCTTCATGAAATTGAATTGCCTAGTCCCGTATGCTTGGAGTTTTTAGAAATTTTATAGGCGTCTATTTTTCAACGTATTCCCACTGGTAATCAAATCTACTTTTATTACTTTAAGATACACTTCATATCTGATTATTAGATTAATCACAACAATTATGTAAGAAAAAACTTAAATAATCGTTTTTTAATGAAACATTAATTCATTTAAAAACAAACAAGATGATTAACAATATGTATCGTATTTTATTTTTATTATGCTTCCCAATGTTGTTTCATTCCCAAGAAACTAACTGGGGAATTGGAATTATAAACTTTCCGGAGACAGAACAAGCGGTTTCAATATATAATGCCCCACAAGGTAATGAAATAGGATTCTTGGAATTGAGTAATTATGGTTCGGATTCCAATCCTGTAGCGCTCAATTGGAGAAACCAAGAAGGTATAAGTCTAAGGATTCCAAGTTCGGCCCTGATGGAAATTGGATACGAGGAGCAAGGATTGGTGGTGTTGGAAAACAAAGATGGTTTTATAAGGGTGTTTGATGATAATGGACAACAGTCACAATGGCTATCCTTGGAAAAACTACGGGAAAATGGATTTGAATATTTACCTTGGATTCGTTTTATGGTTACATCAGACCGTTCTTTTTTACCTATGTTTTATGGAATGAATGTTCGTAATGCGTCAACTGCGGCTGCTTCATTGTTAGTTTTGGCCAAAGGGGAGCAGTTTGAGATTACCCCTACAGGAAAAGTAAATGGACTTTGGGCAGAAGTCATAGTTCAAGAGTTCGATTCAGTTTATTGCGAAATGCCCCATAACCTATTAAACACGTACACGGGCTGGATTAAAATATTGGACGATGCAGGGTATCCCAACATTTGGTTTTACGCTAGAGGGTGTTAGACTTGACCGCCAAGATTAATGTATTTTATTGTCTAGATTTTAGCCTATACATATCGATTAGCAAACACTAAAAAAATGGGACGGTATTTAGGGGAATTCCTATTTAAAGGTTGAATTCATTGTGAGGTTACAAATTCAAGCCTTAAAACAGTAATATTATCCCTTATTTATATAGCTTTTTCCCTAAATTTAGCTTGGACTAATTCAATATTTCTAAAATGAAAAATCAGTACACTAGGACAGGCATACTATTGCTTGCTCAATTGTTATCTGCCAATGTTGTTAATTCTCAAAGGAAAAACAAGAAATGTAACTACTCAATTAGATGATTTTTCTAAGCTGTAAAGTGATGATACTAACAAGGTCCTAGTCTAAACAGCAAAGAGGATGAAGGAACATATGGGAAAGGTAGAAATGGTATTGTAGCAAACAAAAAACGGAAGTAGTCAGGAACCGCTAAACTTCCCGATTAAACTAACCAGCAAACTGGGACATTTGAATAGTTTGGTGGCACTGGATGATATTCCGCCAACTGATTAAGATATTGCCGTTAAAAATGAACTTACAAGTAAAATCAACAAAGAATTGGAAAAGTTTGATGTTGTAATCAGTACAGAATTACAGGCCTTTAACGAATTAAAATTGAACTATTTATTCGTTTAATAGTTTAAAGAAACAACTATAATCAAATGAAAAACATAAATAAATATATCCTAAGTCTCGCTTTTATATGTACAGCGATGAGTGTTTTGTCCCAAACGGCAAATGATTATTTCAAATCCATGAAATACCGGAACATTGGTCCCTTTCGTGGAGGAAGATCGGTTACTGCCTCTGGGGTTGTCAATGACCAAATGACCTACTATATGGGAACTACGGGGGGTGGCCTATGGAAAACAGGGACCGCAGGGCAAAAATGGGAAAATATTTCAGACGGTTATTTTAAAACAGGCTCCGTAGGAGCAGTTGCCGTGTCCAAATCCAACACCAATATTGTATATTGTGGTATGGGAGAGCATGCACCTAGAGGAGTTATGACCTCCTATGGTGACGGAGTATATAAATCTACGGATGCCGGAAAAACATGGAAACATTTGGGATTGGATAAAACCCAACACATCTCTAGAATTATTATTCATCCCACGAATCCAGACATCGTTTATGTTGCTGCCCAAGGGGCTTTGTTTGATGGGAATCCGGAAAGAGGTATCTACAAATCGGAAGATGGCGGGAAAACATGGAAGAATACTTTGTTTGTAAACAGTCTTACAGGAGCCGCCGAACTTTCGATGGATGCGAATTATCCTGAAATCATGTACGCCGCAATGTGGGAGCATCAACGTAAACCCAATATGGTAATTAGTGGTGGTGAAGGAAGTGGATTGTACAAATCTACTGATGCCGGCGAGACCTGGGTAAAGATTCATGAGGGCTTACCGGAGGAAAAGGGAAAAATGGCCATTACGGTCAGTCCTGCCAATTCCAATAAACTATATGCGGTTATTGAAAGTGATTCCAATGCTGATAAGGGCGGACTCTTTGTATCCAATGATGCTGGTAAATCTTGGTCTATGGTCAGTGGAGATAACCGATTAGTTCAGCGTGCATGGTACTACATTGAAGTATTTGCAGACCCAAATGATGAGGATACGGTTTATGTGCTAAGTGCCTCAATGTTTCGTTCAGAAGATGGGGGTAAGACTTGGGAAACCATTGATGTTCCGCATGGAGACACCCATAATCTTTGGATTAATCCAGAGAATTCAAAAAATATGGTCCTAGCAGATGATGGGGGAGCCACAATTACCTTTGATTATGGGAAGACATGGTCTTCACAGGATAATATGCCAACGGGTCAGTTTTACAGAATTAGTGTGGATAACTTGTATCCATATAATATTTATGGCGGACAACAAGACAACACATCGGTGAGGATAGCAAGCCTTTCCATGGGACGAAGCAGCATTGGAAGGGAAGATTGGACGTATTCGGCCGGTGGGGAAAGTGCCTTCTTAGCTTTTGACCCAGACAATCCCAGATATGTATTAGGGGGTAGTTATTTAGGCACCATTGAAGTATTGGACATGGAGACCAAAAGCTTTACCAATATCATGGCCGCACCCGTTCAGTATCTAGGGCGTGAGGCCAGGAACATGAAATATCTCTATAACTGGAATGCTCCTATTATTGGCTCCAAACATGAACCGGGAACGTATTATCATGGTGCCCAATTGGTACTGCGAACTCGGGATATGGGTGTTACTTGGGAAGAAATTTCACCAGACCTTACAAGGGACATTGATGAAAAACAAGGTAATGGTGGTGGTCCCTATACCAATGAAGCTGTTGGAGCAGAAAACTATGGAACGTTGGCGTACATGATAGAATCACCTCACGAAAAGGGTGTTTTTTGGACGGGAAGTGACGATGGACTTGTACATATAACCAAAAATGGGGGAGAAAGTTGGGATAATGTAACCCCAAAGGGATTAACGGAGTGCTTGGTTAATGCCATAGAAGTGTCTCCACATGACCCAGCTACGGCGTATATAGCCACCACTCGGTACAAGTTTAATGACTATACCCCAGCACTTTATAAAACAAATGACTTTGGTAAAACATGGACAAATATTAGTTTAGGTATTCCTTATGGTGCCTTTACACGGGTCATTAGGGAAGACGAAAAGAAAAAGGATTTGCTCTTTGCAGGCACCGAACTGGGAATGTATATTTCATGGAACGGAGGTAGGACCTGGGAGCCTTTTCAGTTGAATTTACCCGTAACACCAGTGTTGGATTTAAAAGTCCATAAAGGTGAATTGATAGTGGCAACTTCAGGTCGTTCTTTTTGGATATTGGACAATTTGGAAGTATTGTCACAATATGAACCGTCCAAAAGATACTTAAAGATTTTGAAGCCAAACCCGGCTTATGCAGGTCATTGGGGGAGTTCGCTATCAAGTAATTCCAAGGAATTAAAAGCCACCGATGCTTTTGAAGGCGTTAACCCTGCCAACGGACTGGTACTATATTACGAGTTGCCAAAAGTGAAAGATTCCACCAAAATTTCCATGAAAATAAGTGATTCTAAGGGTAATCTTGTGAGGAGTTTTAGTTCAGAAAAGGAAAAGCACTATATTCCACACCATGGGGGAGGTGCACCACCGGCCCCTGTACTTCCCAACAAAGAAGGATTAAATAGATTTGTCTGGGATATGGGCCACGCCATTGTCCCAGGAATACCTGATGTCTATATAGAGGCTGATTTTAATGGACATATGGCCATTCCAGGAATTTATACGATTGAACTTACGTTAGGAGAGGAAACGGTAGTTACACAAAGCGAAATTAAGGTGGTGCCCAATTTAGATATGAAGCCAGGCCAATATGAGGCGTATGATGCTTTGATGAGCGAGATGGAACAAAAGATTACCGAGATGCATACCATGATAAATAAATTATACAAAGTTCAAAAAGATTTGAAAGAAGTTATTGCTACGATAGAAAATCAAGAACTGAAAAACCAAGGGAATATGCTTTTGAAAAAAATGGACGCTTGGGATAAGGACATGGTACAAAGAAAGTCACAGGCATACGATGATGTTGAGAATTTTCCAAATAAGTTTACAGCAGAGTATTTATTTCTTTTAAATCAGACAAGTGGTAGTATACCAAGGGTAAATCAATCTAATCTGGATCGGAAGAGAGAACTAGACCAACAATGGACGCGATTAAAGACTAGAGGGACCGAGTTGATTACGTCAGATATTCCAGAATATAATAAAGCGCTTTGGGAATCCGGAATTGGTGTGTTAAGGCTGTAACCTTTCATCACTTTGAAGAGGGTTTCCATTGTATTTAGATTTGCTAACTTTGAGCTCTACATTATCAATTGATTAACTCAATGACGGAATATTATAACTATATAAAGGCCTTGCACCTTATTTTTGTAATTACATGGTTTGCGGGCCTTTTTTATATCCCTAGATTGTTTGTCTATCATATAGAAGCCCAACTAAAACCATCGCCCGAAAAGGAAATACTTAGCAAACAGTTAAAGTTAATGACCAAAAGGCTATGGTACATTATTACATTGCCGTCAGCAATTCTAGCGACCTTATTTGCCGTATGGTTATTAATTTTAGCTCCGTATTGGCTACAACAACCTTGGATGCACATAAAGTTGGGCTTTGTAGTTTTATTGATCATATACCATATCAAAAACCATCTTATTTTTAAAAAGTTCCAGAACGATGAAATCAACTACACCTCTTACTATATGCGTTTATGGAACGAGGGCGCCACATTGATCCTTTTTGCCGTCGTCTTTTTGGTCATCCTTAAAGGTACCTTTAATTGGATTTTTGGAGTGGTAGGTATAGTGGTTTTAGGGATCCTTTTAATGCTGGGAATCAAAATCTACAAAAGGATTAGAAATAAAAATCCCGAAGGGTAATTAATCAGCATTCTTACTTAAAATCCGCTAATTGACTGCATCTTTTTTATGTGATTGAATTTGATTTTGCCCTCTAACCTTCTTTGGTGTGATATTTGCTAACTTTGAACGAAACACCAAACCTTTGTTTAGTAGATTTTCTTTAAGATCCCGGATTTTTGTATCAATGATATTGTTGGTACTTATCGCCTCTGTCCTCATTTTGGGTGTCACCATCTATCAATTCAGGGAAATAAATAGAGATTATCATGAGAATCGTATGGAGCGTAAGGAAGAACAGATCAGGCAAAGTATTGATTTGACTATCCAAAAAACAACGTATCCGGTTACAACAGAGAATCTAGGTCTTATTTTTAAGGATGAAATTTATGAGATTGCCGTGGTGCAGAACATGAATTTCAATTTATATAGCTTGGAAGGCCAACTTATAAAAAGTTCCCGGCCAAAGTTTGAGAATGATTCACTTTCTGTTTGTTTATCTGCTGAGGTATTAAATAACCTAGAGCTAAGTCCCGACAAAAGATATGTAGAAAAGAATAGGGCTGCGGGTGATCAATACCAAGCATCTTATACCTATATTGCGGATAGACAATTTAAACCAATAGGGATATTGAACCTACCTTATTTTGAGGATAATTCGTTCAATGATAAAGAACTGAGGGAGTTTTTAATGCGGTTGGCCGGGGTGTACTTTTTAATGTTGCTGCTTGCTATTGCCCTTGCCTATTTTATATCTAAATATATTACCAGGTCTTTAGAGACCATTTCAGATATGATGGAACATACGGACCTTACAAAACGCAACAAAAAAATAGATATTGAAAAGCCCGGTGAGGAAATAGAGAAATTGATTTCCTCTTATAATGCCATGATCGATGAACTTGGACAAAGTGCCGCAAAACTTGCTAAGAGCGAACGTGAGCAGGCATGGCGAGAAATGGCCAAACAAGTGGCACATGAAATTAAGAACCCGCTTACACCAATGCGTTTAAGTGTGCAGAGTTTTGAACGTAAGTTTGATCCAAAAGATCCGGATATAGATAGGAAAGTAAAGGAATTTTCCAATACACTTATACAACAAATAGATACCATGAGCAGTATTGCATCTGCCTTTTATAATTTTGCTGAAATGCCGGCACAACAGAATGAAACCTTAAATGTTGTTAAGATCGTAAAATTGGCCTTGGATATTTTTAATGAAGAATACATACATTTTATTGCGGAGGAGGAGGAAATAATTGCTAAACTAGACCGTACACAGCTTATTAGGGTGGTGACCAATTTAGTTAAGAATGCAATTCAGGCTGTTCCAGAAGTTGAGTCGCCACGTATTCTTGTTTCAGTAGCAACTGATGGGGATATGGTCAAAATTTCTGTAGCCGATAATGGAGTGGGTATAGAGGCTGAATTTGAGGACAAAATATTTGAACCTAAATTTACGACAAAAACCAGTGGTATGGGCCTTGGATTGGGAATGGTCAAAAATATTGTAGAAACGTATAAGGGCAGTATAAAATTTACCTCGCAACCAGGTAAGGGCACGGTGTTCTGCGTCAAGTTTCCTAAAGAAAAAAATGTACCCGCGTTAAAATAATCCAGAATATGTCTTATAAAACCGTTCTTTTTAAAATAAATGATTCCATTGCCACGGTGACCATCAACCGTCCAAATAAATTAAATGCCTTAAACAAGGAAACCATTCAAGAGCTACATGAAGTTATATCGGATATTGAAGACAATCCTGATGTAAAGGTAATTGTACTTACAGGCAGTGGTGAAAAGGCTTTTGTTGCCGGTGCCGATATTTCGGAGTTTGCTGATTTTTCAGAAAAAAAAGGGAAAAAGCTTGCTGCTAAAGGTCAAGAATTGCTGTTTGATTTTATTGAGCGGTTATCTAAACCGGTTATCGCAGCCATTAATGGATTTGCTTTGGGCGGTGGTCTGGAATTGGCCATGGCCTGTCATTTTAGAATAGCAAGCGACAATTCAAAAATGGGACTTCCAGAGGTTTCCTTAGGCGTAATTCCCGGGTATGGGGGAACACAGCGCCTTCCTCAATTGGTGGGTAAAGGCAGGGCTATGGAGATGATTATGACTGCAGCCATGATTACTGCTGAACAGGCTAAAAATTACGGGTTGGTGAACCATGTTACCTCCCAAGAGGAACTCCTTCCTTTATGTTATAAAATAGGAAGTAAAATCAGCAATAACTCACCAGTAGCCATTTCTTATGCAATAAAAGCAATAAATGCGGGTTTTATGAATACTGTAAATGGCTACGAACAGGAAATAGATGCCTTTGGCGCTTGTTTTGGAACAGGTGATTTTGCCGAGGGTACTACTGCATTTCTAGAGAAAAGAAAAGCTGAATTTCCAGGTTCGTAAACGAAACTGGAGCGAATATGTTTAAAAAAATTCTTGCCGTCTTATTTTTTGTGTCGACCTTGGGTGCTTTTGCACAAGAAAACGATATTGCCTATACCATTGGTGAAAAATACAATGATAAATACAGGTATTCCAATCTTTTAGCTATTGCAGATGATGGCGAAGGGGGTACGGTTATTATAAGAGCTTACTATACCGGTATTGTATTAAAGCCTAAAGGTTATTTTATAGAACATTACAACAAGGATTTGGAGTTGTTGTCAGAATTTAACTATAAGCTTAAAAACGCGAATTTTGTAGATGCCTATGTAAAAAATGGTCAGGCTTACTTGCTTTTCTTGGAATACAATTTTGATAGGATGGCTTACGAATATCAAATTCATAGAAGTCCTTACACGGATTTTCAGTTCACTCAAGAAACCATTTTAAGCATTACTTCAGACTCAGTATCGGAACCCTTGGATCGTAACTATTACAATAGAAACTTTTCTTCAGGTTTTACCACTTCCGTACTTTTCAATGATGAAAAAACGGCTTTTGCCATAACTACACATTTTAAGAAGGGTAAGGATAATAAGCACTTTATCTACGTGTTTGATGCCAGTCTTACAAAATTGATGGAACATGATTTTTCCGATGAGGTTGAGGAAAAGAATTATGCTTTTGAGACCATTACCTTTTCTGAAGATTTAAAAAACGTGTATTTAATAGGAAAGGCTTACTTTAAAAAGAAGCGATTCAATGCCACTGAAAGAAAATTTCAATATGAAATGGTAAGGGTCTCATCGGTAGGTAGAAGTACACAGTCGTTCTATACACCGGGAAAATTTCCAGAGGCCCTAAAACCAATTTTTAAAGGGAACGAGTTGCTTAGTCTTGGGTTTTATTCAGATAGAAAGGATAGTCGCTATAATGGCATCTCTTATTTTAAGCTGAATCCAAAAACATTGGATATAGAGGCACAAAAATTTAATCCTTTCTCACAGCAGTTTATGATGGATAAATTTGGAAGGGAAGATGATAAAACATTGAAGGACTTGGTTTTTAAAAGTATGGACATTACCTCTAAAGGTGAAATATTGTTCAATGCCGAAGAATATTTTACCAGCACCAGTACCCAGGCCAACAGTAGTGGTGGTCGGGTAATGGTTACTAGATATCATCATAACGATATTGTAAGTGCAAAATTAAATGGTAACGGAGATTTGATTTGGGCCAGGAATATAAACAAGACAGAGGTTACACAAGGAGACGGTGCTTATGCTTCTTATAGTGCCTATACTAAAGATGACAAAACCTATTTCTTTATTAGTACCTCGGCTGAAAATCCACAACAATTAAACGATGAGCGTATCATGTTTAAACAAGGATTGAGTAGAAACAGAAATGTTTTTTTAATAAAATTGGATGAATACGGGCACATGAATTATGAAAAGGTTATCGATGACACGGACGCACGCTTACCTTTGATGGTTTCCAAACCTTATGTGGACCATCTTAACGATGAGCTCATGTTTTATGCCAAAAGAGGTTCTAAAAAACAATTGGTTCAGGTAACTGTTAAATAATCCCAATTTTTGTATTAATTCCATATTTTTGGAATAAATCCATAAAATGAAACCAAATGAGTTTATAAAAGGAAGAGGAGCGCAGCAAAATAAACCCAATAAGTTTCTAGAACATATTTACGAAACACGAGATGATTTTCTTGAGTTTTGCCGTACTGAAGGTGAAAACGCCGATCATAACAAAACGCAATACTTACCAATATTTCCAAAAACAATAATAAACAAGGTCACGAGTCCAGATGTGGGTATGATGTACTCTATGAACACGTATCAAGGATGTGAACATGGATGTATTTATTGTTATGCCAGAAACACCCATGAATATTGGGGGTATAGTGCCGGATTAGATTTTGAACGTAAAATCCTTATCAAAAAGGATGCACCAAAATTATTGGAGGCCAAATTAAAAAGCAAGTCCTGGAGAGCATGTACCATTGTACTCTCTGGCAACACGGATTGTTACCAACCCGCCGAAAAAAAGTATAAGATAACAAGGGCTTGTTTGGAGGTTTTTTTAAGGTACAGGCATCCCGTTGGAATAATCACCAAAAATTCTTTGATTTTAAGGGATTTGGATCTGTTAAAGGAGTTGAATAAATATGGTTTGATTGCCGTAAACGTCTCCGTAACCTCATTATTAGAAGAAACTAGAAGGATTTTAGAGCCGAGAACGGCTACCATCAGCAATAGACTTAAAGTGATTGAAATATTGTCAGAGAATGGAATCCCTGTTAATGCTATGTTGGCACCCATTATTCCTGGAATCAATAGTCATGAAATCTTAAAGCTTGCCCAAACAGTTTCAGAGAAAGGGGCGCTTTCCTTTGCGTTTACCGTGGTACGTTTAAATGGTGCTATAGGGAGTATTTTTACAGATTGGATACATAGGACCATGCCCGATAAGGCGGATAAGGTATTACATCAGATCCAGGAGTGTCATGGGGGAACCCTTAATGACAGTCGGTTTGGTATCCGAAGTAGGGGTGAAGGTAAAATAGCCACTCAAATCCATGATATGGTGAAGTTGGCAAAACGGAAGTATTTCAAGGACAAAAAACCCCCGGTCTTAAATACAGAACTTCATGAACAATTTAAAACTGGGCAGATGACCTTGTTTTAGTTTAGATGCTATATCTTATTTAAAGTCGAGATAAAAATCAAAAAAAGGTAACATTTGCTGGGGAATACGGCCATCTTTGGAGTATATATTGTTGACATGGGTACCAATGTACTCCTCGGCAAAGTGCTTTACACCTACATTTTCCAATCTTTGACTAAACATTTTACATTGAATGGTAAAGCGCTCTCCTGCATTACGGCCCCAGTCCAATTTTATGGCCCTAAGTTTATTTAAGTTGTCTAGATATTCATCGATCATATGAACAGGCATTTGGGAATACCATTTTTCCAGCGCTTCAGGATTGGCAATGATTTCGTTATTCTTATATTCAAAAGGTAGGTCAAAATAAAACGGAGGTTTGTTCGGGTTGGGTGACCAAGACCTACCGAAGGCCATGATGACCTTTCCAAAATAAGAGGTGGACAAGTCCTCAATGGTCTTCATTTTGGAGAATTCCATATAGGTATTGCTGTTGGGACCGTACTCCCTTACTATAGTAAGTGCTCCGGGACTTAAAGCGTAGACCGTTTCAAAAATATCCGGATGCTTCATGGCAATTTTTAAGGCACCATAACCGCCCATACTATGCCCTGTAATACCGCGACTCCCTGGTTTGGACAAGGTTCTGTAATTTTTATCCATGAAAGAGACCAAATCATATGCCGTAAAATCCTCCCAGTTTCCAAAAACTTCTGTATTGCTATAGAAACTCCCATCATATGTGGTTTTCTGGTCGGGAATAACGAGGATAAAAGGATTAATTTTTTTGGCTGAAATTGCATAATCCAAAAGATCTTTCATGTAGTCCATTAGACTATTGTCATTTAAAAATCCATGAAGGAAATAGATAACTGGATACCTTGTTTGCGATTGGTCATAATTTGGTGGTAAATAAACGGATACCGCCCTAGTTGGGTTTTCGCCAAAATTGTTCTCCAGATTTTTGGAGTAAACAGAATCTATAATAACTTTTCCTTGGGCGATTTCTTGAGATGAAACCACTCCTACAATTGCTGTGAACAGTACTACTAAAATCTTCTTCATACTCTTATTGCTTTAAAAAGGGATATCCAATAAATAGGACCCTAAGGTTTTCCCATGTTTGTCAATTGCGGTAGACGAGGTTACGCCACCACCAAGTGCGTCGTACAGAACAAAATTAAGTGCTCCCAGTTGGGGGAGTTCATAGCGTAAGATTTCACCTTGGACCTGTTCGCCAAGCCATTCTTTAATGAAATCAGGAGTAAGTTTTTCCTTAATCGACCTGAAATCTTTAGGGTCATAGACCGTTACAGAAACATTACTGATGTTTCCTTTGTCGCCTGTTCTTATATGTGCTAAATCCCATAATTTCATGAAGATGTATTTTTATAGAGTACTTTTATTTTAAAATCTTCTTTTGGAAGTAATACGGATGCTATAGAAATAATTTCATCAACTTTTTTGGTAGCACCACCACCACCATAAGGTCCGTTTGTATATAATGTTTCAACTTCATTAGCAAGAAACTGTGCTTCACCTTTTGAGGCTGTTTTACCAGCCACTCTTAGTCGTACTTCATTTATTTTACTTGGCATTTCACCTTTGTCAAAGAGTGAGTTTATCCCAATCAGGTCACATCTCAATTCGGAGATGGAAAAAGGAAGTTTCCCTAATCGTTTTTCAACTATTTCCTTCGCCAATAAGGCTCGAGCAATACAATTTGGACCACCATAACTTATTTGACCTTCCCCAATAAAACCATTTTGGTACCCTACACTTACTTTATAGCTGGTAGTGGCAGATTTCCCCGTTGCACCAGAAAACGCAACTTTGTTGTTTTCGATCTCCCTAAACTTGACTTCTGAAAAATCGGCAACACAATCGGGAGTAATATAATTTTCCGGGTCATGGATTTCATATAGCAATTGTTCCGTGCATGTAGCTGTGGTAACCATTCCACCAGCATTTTTTAGTTTGGTAATAAATCCTTCACCTTTTTCATTTACTTCAACATAAGGAAAGCCAAGATTCCAGAGCTTAGGAACCTCTTTTATACCAGGGTCGGCATAATAGCCACCAGTGACCTGACCAGCACATTCCAACAAATGGCCAATAAGTGTGCCAATTCCTTTCTTTTCCCAATCGGAATGTTTCCAGCCAAACTCATACATCATAGGAGCTAAAAAAAGAGAAGGGTCCGCTACGCGACCAGTAATAATGATATCTGCATTATTTTTCAAGGCATCAACAATTCCATCACAGCCCAAATACGCATTGGCAGAAATGATGTCCTTTTCTATATGGGATAGTGGTTGGTTGGTTTCAAGAACGGTATGATCTAAATAGTCTAAAATGGTAAAGCTGATATCATCCCCTAAAACGGCAGCAATCTTTAAATTATTCAAGCCCATTTGTTTGGCTAATACAGTAATTTCCTCCATGGCAGATTCAGGATTGGCAGCTCCCATGTTGGTAATGACCTTTATCTTGTTTTTATGGGCTAAGGGAAGTACTTTCTCCATTCGGTATAAAAGCAAGTCATTATAGCCCTTATTCGGGTCCGTTTTTTTTGTTTTTTGGGCCAAAGCAATAGTTCTTTCAGCAAGTCCTTCAAAACAGATATAGTCCAAATTACCAAGCTCCATCAAATCCAAGGCAGGTTCTAAACGATCACCTGCATACCCTGCGCCACTGCCGATTCTAATTTTTTTCATTTTCTACCAGCTTATTGCCCCAATCAATAACGATAAGACTAAAATTACAACAGTTACTAAAAATGCCAATGGAATGGTTTTTTTTTGATGGTCGCCCAATTCAATTCCGGTTAGCCCAATTAAAAGATAGGTAGACCCCGTTAAGGGGCTTACAGGAAAGCCTGTAGTCATTTGGCCCATAATGGCAGCCCTTCCAACTTCGATTGCGTCCACCCCAAAGTGGACTGCGGTGGTAGATAACAGTGGCAATATTCCAAAGTAAAAAGAATCTGGATCGAACAAAAGACTTGCAGGCATTGAAACAAGACCAGTGATTACCGCCAAATGACTACCAACGTAATCCGGTATGAAAGCCACAGCACCTTCTGCCATGGCATCTATCATGCCCGAGCCTTTTAAAATTCCTGTGAAGCAGCCAGCGGCAAATAAAATACTGGCCATTAGAAGAGCGGCCTTGGAATGTGCATTTATACGTTCACTCTGTTGTTTTGGATTGGGATAATTGAGTATCAGTGATATTGCAAAAGCCACCAGGAAAATAATATGGGGAGGTGCTACACCACTTATCAAAGTTCCAACCGCTATTAAAACCAAAATAATATTAAGAAAGTATAGTTTAGGACGTTCCAAATCACCATTTTCATCCATATTCTCTGACAAACCTGTTACTTCTGCTGAAAAACCATTTGGCCTTTCTCTTTTTCCAAGTAAATAGGAAATTATAAGAACTGTAAGTAGGCCCCCAATCACCGGAATCAATATTGGGTTAAATAATTCCGTGACATTGACTTCTAAAGCCGTTGCCGCTCTAATGGTAGGTCCTCCCCAAGGTAATATGTTCATTGTGCCAGCAGCTAATGCCGCAATAGTGGCCAATGTGGAACGCTTCATTTGTAAGCTGTCATACAATGGTAAAAGTGCGGGAATAGTCACTAAAAATGTAACGGCACCTGAACCATCTAAATGAACCGCCATAGCCAATAGTGCCGTTGCCACTGCCACCCGTGCAGGATCATTTCCCGCAAAGCGGAGCAAGGTCCTAATCAAAGGTTTAAAGGTTCCAGCATCTGTAAGGATACCAAAGAATAGAATAGCAAATATGAACATGACCCCCGTTGGGGCAATTGACTTTAGACCATCGGTGACAAAGGTGATTATCTCAGAAGTAAACCCTCCTATGAGAGCAGTGATTATGGGAACAATAATCAATGCCACTACTGCTGCCATTTTTTTGCTCATTACCAAAAATAGTAGGACAACAATAGTTAAAAGTCCAAGCCATGCTAACATTTAATAATTATTTGATGTGCTAATTAATGATTTTTTTCTGGATTGTCAACAATCTGCCGAAGCTGTAAACTATTGAAAATAAATTGGGATAGCCCCTACATGAAATAATTTTTCGCTAATTATTGAATAAACTAAAGCGCTATTCTTTTGTAAGATTTTTAATTAAATCAACTTCTTCTTGTTTGTAGGCGCTACCATCTTTTCTAAAGATTTCATGAAACCAAAGTTCTGGTTCAGAGCCATCTGGAATAGGTTCATCCCATGCATATTTGGTATTGGATTTTCCTGCTACAAGACCCCAGTTGATGGCACCAATATTTTGTTCTTTTAAAATAGGCATAATATTGGTAAATAAACTGTTGTTTCTACGCGCCATGTATTCCGTACATATCATTGGGCGTTCATACCTGTTTAAGGTATCAATGGCCTGTTGATGCTCTATTTCATCATTATAGTTATGATAGGTGATGATATCTGAATGTTCTACCTGAAACTTGTTTAAGTCGGTTAACTCTAAATTCCATACGCCAGAAGTTATGGGTTGGGAAGGCCCTATCTCCCTAGCCCAGTTAAATACATTTTTTAATAGGGGCAATGATTTATTTTTGTATCCAGAATTTCCTGGTTCATTGTATAAATCCCATAGGATTATCCTTTGGTCATTCTTAAAGGTCTCTAGAATATCTTTGGTATATGCTTCGAGAGTAGTGATAAGGTCCTTGGAGGTGTAAAGCAAATCTCCTGGGTCCCTAACCCAACCTGAGTTGTGGACACCGGGTTTAGGTTCTGGTTGCATGCCTGCTTCATATGTTGGGTTCCAACAATCATCAAAAAAAACAAAAATTGTTGCAATGCCATGTTTATCTGCAATGGACAAATAGGTATTTAACCTATCCTTAAAACCACTATTGTCTACTTCCCATGCAACATGATGTAAATATACACGCATGCAATTCAATCCAATAGCTTCCGCCCATCCTAGTTCTTCATCAATGGTATCAGGATCAAATGTTTCTTCTTGCCAGAATTCTAATTGATTAATTGCCGTACTAGGATTGAAATTGGCACCCCTTAGCCAAGGTTGATTATTTGACCAAAGTTGTGCTTTTTCCTTAGACCAACGTTCATAGTTTGAACTTATCTCCTCTATTTCCTGGGTCTTTTTTTGTTGTTGCAAACAGGACATAAGTAGTGCCGATAAAAAAATTCCTAAAGTAGAAATTTTAAATATTTTTGGAATCATATTGAATTATTTTAGTGTATTTCCGTAAGTATACCAGTGATGTATATCTTGGATTATCAACATATCTTTTATCATTGGTATACCAACTGGAAATCAGATTAAATTTATGTTGGTGAAATTCTATCTAACTGAAAAATACTAGCTCAATTCCCAACCTTTTCGGTATGATCCCTTGACCCACTCATTGGCTTTGTCCCAATTGGTGACATTCATATTGTCACCATCCCAAAGAATTTTGCGTCTTCCTGGGTATTCAAATGGATCCCAATCTCCAATTTTTTTGCCTTCTTTCAATTTTTTATACTGAAATGCTTTTATAGCCAAATTACCCATTAAAACAGCCTCTGTTAAAGGTCCAGATCTTTTGAAGTCCGATGAGGTTTCACCGCCGGTTAAACAAGCCTCAACAAAATTTCGTTGGTGCCCACCCGTATCACCTTCAATGCGGTTTAAATAGGGTTTGGGAGGGGTAAGTAATTCCATGGTAGTTGAAGGTAATAAACGGGCATTTCTAGAATATGTATCACAAACAAGGATGCCCCTTATGCCATAAAAAATACTTCCACCACTATTGTCACCAATGGTTTCACCGTCTTTTAACTCATCCGGTAAATCGGGCAATAAACCACCATCATACCAATTTAAGGCAATATCGCCGTGTGTTTTGGTATTGAATTTTAAACGGACAATGGAAGATGCAGGACAGGATTTGCTATAGTCAGCTTCAATAAAATCGCCTACCCAGTTGGTAGTGCAGCTCGCTTCTGCTTCGGTTGGGTATCCAAGGTCTAGAACACTAAAAGGGGTTTCCATGATATGGCAACCCATATCACCTAAAGCCCCAGTTCCAAAATCCCAAAAACCTCGCCATTTAAAAGGAAGGTAAGCATCATTGTAATCCCTCATTTCAGCTGTGCCCAACCATAAATCCCAATCCAGACCTTTTGGGATTCGGTCTTTTCCCACTGGTACTGGAACACCTTGTGGCCAAACAGGTCTATTGGTCCAACAATCCACCTTATATACTTTGCCAATAACACCCGATTCTATCCACTCTTTGGCTTCTCGACTACCATTGCTAGATGCCCCTTGATTGCCCATTTGCGAGACTATTCCGTTCTCATGAGCCACTTTGGTCATCAATCTAGCTTCATTAATATTGTGTGTTAATGGTTTTTCCACATAAGCATGTTTTTTTGCCCTAATAAAAGGGAGCGCAATAGAGGCATGCATATGATCTGGTGTTGCCACCATAATGGCATCAATATCATTTAGGTGCGTATCATATACTTTTCTAAAATCCTTATATCGTTTAACATCTGGGAAGTTTTTATAGGTATCCGCTGCACGTCTGTCATCGACATCACAAAGGGCTACAAATTTTACCTTTTGGGTCTCGTTTAGACCTTGGATAACACCGGCACCTCTTCCACCTACTCCAAAAGCCCCCATATATAAAGTGTCACTTGGTGGAACATGCGTTTTGCCTAGTACAAAACTAGGCACAATGGAAAACGCTGCGGTGGTAGCTGCAGCGTCTTTAATAAACTTTCTTCTTTGCATGGTTTTAATTAATTGGTTGTGGACTGAAGATACAAAAATTAGGTTGATAGAACAGTCATACTTTTAATGTTGTTTGTTTGGTATTAAATAATTACCAAAAAAGCTTGATAAATCTGTTAATAATGTTGTAGAAGTGTTAAAGAACACTTTTAAGCTTAAAAAAGTCATAATGTTTAATCCAAAGTTGGCACTGTGTCGTATAATCATCAGAACATATCATTAAGACACATTTATGAGAACTGAGAAGTTAACCAATGAATCAAAAAATAAGAAAAACTTTTTATTAAATAACAAGATCAAAACATTTGTAGAGACCGCAAATGCATGGGGAGTTTTTGTTATGGGGAGTACCTTTGTTCTAATGATTGCATCCATTTATGTGGTGTATGTGTTGCAAACGGACTTTGAACAGTTTAACATGGATAGAATGAGCACTACATTTGGTCTTGTCTTCATGATTATTGCTGGAAGTCTGTTTCTATTTAAGGCTGGTTTCTTTTTGTTTACCCTATATAGATATTTTGTTTATAAAGCTATACCAAGTGTAAAAGATGAAGAACTTCCTACTTGTACAGTTATTGTACCTGCATATAATGAAGGTAAGCAAGTTTGGGCTACATTGATGAGTCTTGCAGAAAGTGATTATCCTATGGAAAAATTACAACTATTATCTATTGATGATGGTAGTAAAGATGATACTTGGTATTGGATGCAAGAAGCGAAAAAAGTTTTAGGTGACCGTGTTGTTATTTATCAACAGCCACAAAACAAAGGAAAAAGACATGCTCTGTACAGGGGTTTTAATGAAGGAACGGGAGAGGTTTTTGTTACTGTTGATAGTGATTCTATTGTAAAAAAGGATACGTTAAGGAATCTGGTAAGTCCGTTTGTTATCAATGAAAAATGTGGCGCTGTTGCAGGGAACATTCGTGTGCTGAACAACAAAAAAGCAATTTTACCAAAAATGCTCGATGTAAGTTTTGTATTAAGTTTTGAGTTTGTACGTTCAGCAGAAAGCACATTAAACTCGGTGTTGTGCACACCTGGTGCATTAGCTGCTTATAGGGCTAAAGCAGTATTTGCGTGCTTGCCAGATTGGATCAACCAAACCTTTATGGGACAGCCTTCCGATATTGGTGAAGATCGTGCCATGACCAATATGATCTTAAAACAAGGATATCATGTACTATTTCAAAGAAATGCATATGCCTATACAAATGTACCCGAGCAATATAAAGGTCTTTATAAGATGTTTATAAGATGGGGTAGAAGTAACGTGCGTGAAAACATAGAAATGTCTAAGTACGTATTCAAGAATTTTAGAGAAGGCTCAAAGGCCGGTACTAGACTTTTGTTTTTTAGTCAAGCCACCAAAATTGTGATGAGTTATCCTTTCGTTATATTCATGCTGTTTTTTGTACTTACACATCCATTGTTATTCGTAAGTTCAACACTGCTTAGTATTTTGGTGTTATCCACTTTCCCAGTAATTTTTTATGCTAACAGGTATAATTTTCAGGAGTCCTTTTGGGCCTATTCTTATAGTATCCTATATACTTTTGGACTATTTTGGATTACTCCTTATGCCATTGCAACCGCTAATAGAAGAGGTTGGTTAACCAGAGGCTTGTCAGAGAAAAAATAGCGTATTTTAAAAAAGTACTAAGGCGGAACTTATGTTCCGCCCTTTTTTGTTTAAACCTGCGACTTAATTGCCAGAGGATTCCATTCACTATAAAATTGTTCTAAATAATTAACCATATATTGATGCCGTTCTTCTGCTAATTTCTTACCTGTTATTGTATTCATTTTATTTTTTAACAACAGGAGCTTTTCGTAAAAGTGATTAATGGTTGGAGCTGTAGATTTTTTATATGCTGACTTGGTCATGTTTAAATTTGGGGAAATATTAGGATCATATAAGGGCCTGTTTTTATAACCGCCATAATTAAATGCCCTAGCTATGCCAATTGCACCCAAAGCGTCCAACCGATCCGCATCTTGAACCACTTGAAATTCTGGTGAGGAAAATTGCTTTTCTTTAGAATTGCCATTTTTCAGACTCGATTTAAAGGAAATGTTTTCAACAATCTTTACCACATGAGAAATTACTTTAGGTCTTACCCCAATGGATTTTAAAAATGTTGAGGCCATTTTTGGTCCAATCGTTTCGTCACCATCATAAAATTTAGCATCTGCTATATCATGTAATAATGCTCCGAGACTTACTACAAGGATATCTACTTTTTCGTCTTTTGCAATGAGAAGTGAGTTATTGAAAACACGTTGAATATGAAACCAATCATGTCCGCCTTCCGCGTTATATAAGGTTTCTTTTACAAAGGTTATTGTTTCCTCAACTATTGAAACATCATTCATTTAAACGAGTTTATGCCAGAAACAACTGCGTTTTCGGTTTGCTTAATAATAGTATCTATATCACCAGAATTCTCTATTGGTTCATGGACTTGAAAAGTCACCCTTGCGCCTAGACCCATAGGAAATTTGCCATAACGGACTAATTTCCAAGAGTTGTTAATGCTAATGGGGACTATGAGTGCAGAAGGTGCTTTTTTTAATAGCATTTTCAGTCCCATAGGTTTAAATGGTTTTGGGTGCCCGTCCCTACTTCTAGTTCCTTCGGGGAATATAACCGCACTTCTGGTATGTTTTTCTATGTAGTTGCCAAGTTTTCCAATTTCCATAATGGCACTTTTACCATCTTTTCTATCTATTAAAACAGAACCTCCATATCTCAAATTATGTGAGACACTTGGAATACCTTTTCCCAATTCTTTTTTGCTTACAAATTTTGGATGATGTTTTCGCATATACCAAATAATTGGGGGAATATCATACATACTTTGATGATTGGTGACAATTATCAAAGGCCTATCTGTAGGTAAATTATAGGGGTTGGTGAATTTATATGTGGTACCTAGAATATTGGTACAACGCATTAGGCACCAATTTAGAATGCTTACAGTTTTTTTAAGGGCATTGTACCCTATAATTTTAAATCCTAACCATTGTATAGGATGAAACAAAACCAAAGTGGCTCCAAAAGCAATAAAAAATATTATGGTAATTGGGTATGATAAAATTTTAGCCATAGAATAAATCACTTTGAACAAGACAAGATGCTAAAAACTTTAAAAATGAGCAAACATTATTAAAAAACAAGTGCTAACAAAAATAATTGTTAAAATGTTGTATTTCATCGATTTTATGTAATGTGTTTGATCTAAGCTGCGTTAAAGTGTCGTAGAGATAATCTATATGTTCCCCAACATATATTCATTTTTGCTATTAACCTACTTAAAGTGCCCTATTTTGCTATGAATAATTTATACTCTAAGTCAGTCCGGTTACTTATATTTTCTACAATCTTGATTTCACTATTTAATTGTGAACAATTACAATCACAAGCCTTAGTAAAACACCAAGGCGTTTTCGAAGATCTAATTCAAGCACCAGAAGTTGCGAACAGGCACAAACAAGGTTATATATTTGAATATTATCAAGATGATATTATTCAAAATAGAAAGAGACAATTGGAAAATTATATTGCAGAAGAGAATCATCTTTTGTGGGGTACAGAATATACGTACGCACAACCAATTCCTTTAGAGAACCCTTTGGACTTTTATACTGAAACTGAAGCTCGCTATGATGAACCCTATTTCTCTGGTGGGCATCCTGAGTATAAGAGATATAGTGAATATACCAATGCCCTACATGTGGCTGCACAATATGCCTATCTTTTTACTCAAGATGCTTATTTAAATCAAAGCATCACTTTAAATGGCACATCCAAATTGGCCCAGGATTGGGCTGTTGAAATCTCTTTAAAGGTGCTTCAGGACTTATACGAGACTGTTACCGACGATGATTTGGATATATGGAATGGTACTTATCGTGAAAACAAAACATGGGGTAGGGCGGTAAGGTATGTAAAAGGTGTTCATTTTAGACCTGTTAATCCTTATTTTGTTTCTATTTCAAAGGCTTCGGCAATGTGGGATAGCTTTGCACTTATAAGTCAAATAATATCTGAAGAAAATATTTTTAATTCAGAACAGAAAATAATCTATGATTGGTTAATAGAACTATCAGAATATGCAGAAGCAGCTTTGGATCGTTCCTTCGAATATTATGTTTCCGATTGGAGGTTGTTTGGAAACTATGAAAATGGTTTTAAAAACGCGTCCATTTTTTCTGAGACAGATTATAAGCAAAGTAGCTATTATTATGATTCTAATGGAAATCAATCTGGAGGCAAAATACATGCAATAGCAGATGTAGGCAATAACCGTAATTTGGGTCATTTAGAATATATAGCTAAAACAGCGACTTATACAGAAAATCAAGTTTTAAAAGTTAAGGTAAAAGACTATCTCCGTAGAATATATGAAGTAGCTACATCCACTGAAGGAGCTAATGTTGATATACAAAGAAACAATGGTCCTGGCTTTACGGAATTAAATTATACATGGATAGCACTTTCAGAAATTGCCATGATTGCGCAACATCATGCCAATTATGCTATTAATAGTGGTAATGTTAATGATTGGGACGAATTTTATGCACTTACCTTCTCAGAAGGTGTTGAGGATAGGATGCCTACTTTGGATGATAGTTTTGCAACCGGAAATAGTGATAAAAACCTAAAGCTTATGTTGGATTATCAAGCTGGGTTTTTAGGTAATTCAACTAGATTTGCATTTGATGGCGAGTTATTTTCAATGGATAATGGTACCGGAACAATAATTTGGAGAAGTTTCCAGATGTTCGATGGTGGGCAATCTAGCATAAATGATTATTTGGATGTTTTTAATGGTCAATATGAGTACAATACTTCGCTTTGGGGAAAGAATGAGGGTCTTATGTCTTGGCACAAATGGGAAACAGTTTTTGGTGGACCTTATAGCATTGTGAACTTTCCCGACCTATATCCAAAGGCGGTAATTCTAAGAGGAAATATACCTAATGATGGTAAACCTATTGATCCCATTAATAAAGCAAATGCCGCCACACCCTCTCCTAATGAGTCAAATACTATAGGTGATTGGACTTTAGCACAAGGAGGCACTACTGTAAATTCAGAATCGTCTGACGGTAATTTTTCAATTAATTTGACACAAATTGGAGTTGGTGATCAATATTCTGTTTCAAAAATTGTGCTTTCAGGTTTAAAACAAGGCGAAACATATGCGTATAGTTGGGATATAAAAAGTAATAATAGTACAATGTTTTATGTTAGTTTAATTGGAGGGCAAACAGTAGAAGGAGATGCTGTTTATAGTGAGACATCCTCAACAGATTTTCAGGTTTTTGAAGGTTCTTTTATTGCTACTATTGATAATCCTATTCTCGAAATACATTCTAATATTGATGAAATTGGTAATGGGGGCAGTATAGATAATATAAGAATCGATATTGCAGAAGTCAACGGAAATGTAAATGAAGGTAATGATGGTGCATCGAACTCTTCTAACGGGGAAGTAGGATCAGTAGAAGCATATTTTTATAAGGTCATTGTCTATCCAAATCCGTTATCGGAAGAAATCCTTACGATAAGAGCAACTGAATTTCCAAATATGGACTTGGGCCTTGTTCTCTATGATTTAGATGGTAAGCAATTAAAAACAGAGCAAATTACATCTGATGATGAAGGTCAAATGACCTTAGATGTAGGCTTTTTGGTTGCGGGTATTTACTTTTTAAATATTTGGAACCTAAATAAAGGAGAAATAATTGGCACTAAAAAATTGATCAAATTATAGATTTTATAAAAAATTAAATTATTGAATTAAAATCAACGCCCAAGAATATATGAGTTTATTCTTGGGCGTCACTTTTTAGAATCTATAATAATTATCAACTAATTTAGGTTAACAAAACTCATTGTAAGCTTGAACCAAATTTTCAGCAATCATTTCAGCGGGTCTTCCCTCAATATGATGACGCTCTATCATATGTACCAACTCGCCATCTTTGAACAAAGCCATGGAAGGGGAAGAGGGAGGAAAAGGAACCATTAAATTACGGGCTGCATTTACTGCTTCGGTATCTACACCTGCAAAAACAGTAACTGTATAATCCGGTGTTTTTGTGTTTTGTAAACTCATTTTGGCAGCAGGTCTTGCATTTGCAGCGGCACATCCACAGACAGAATTTACAACTACTAGTGTAGTGCCTTCTTTTTTAATGGCGTTTTCAACCGCTTCTGCTGTATATAATTCTTCAAACCCGGCAGATGCCAAGTCGTCTCTCATAGGTTTTACTAATTCTGCAGGATACATATTCTTTATTTTAAATTAAAAAATCAATAGGCAAAGATAATTAATTAGTCGTATTTCTTTAACGACCTTAACTTTTCATTGAACATTGCATATCTGGTATATATTTTATCTTTGGCAATTGTCAAAATAATATTATGATTAAATGGGTTGGGGCCTTTATAGGCTTTTTTATTAGAGGATTATCAGGTGCCATATTAGGTTTTTTTGCTGGAAGTGTATTAGATAGTTTGTTTGGAACAAAATCAAACACTACCAGAACGGTATTTACAGATTTTACCAGACCTAATGTATCCCCAGCAGATTTTGAATTAAATCTACTGTCACTTTGCTCTATAGTGATAAAGGCTGATGGTCAAATTAGTCAAAAGGAAATGGATTATGTGCGCCAGTACTTTGTGGGTACCTATGGTAAAGATAAGGCAAATGCCATTTTTAGGACTTTTAATGACATCAATAAAAAACGAGAGATTTCTGCTCAACGTATTTGTGCATTCCTAACACAACGCACAAGATATGAGGTTAGATTACAGTTGCTTCATTTTTTGTTTGGAATAGCGCAAGCAGACGGAAATGTTAGTAATCCAGAGGTAAACAAAATTAAAGAGATTGCTGGATATTTAAGGGTATCCCGGGTAGATTTTGAAAGTATAATGGCCATGTTCATTAAGTCTGCGGATAATTCCTATAAAATATTGGAGATAGATAAAACCTCTACCAACGAAGAAGTTAAAAAAGCGTATAGGAATATGGCGAAGAAGTATCACCCAGACAGGGTCAACACACAGGATGAGGCAATTAAAAAGGGGGCAGAGGAAAAGTTTAAACAGGTACAATTAGCTTATGAAACTATACAAAAGGAAAGAGGTATTGGGTAATAATTAAATTAAAAATAATTGGACTAATGAAAGAGTATCTATTTTATCTAAAGCTAGGTTTAAATCATGTGTTGGATTTTGGGGCCTATGATCACATCCTTTTTTTAACCGCGCTGGCAATACCATTCAGCTTTAAAGCTTGGAAAAAAGTAGTTTTGCTTGCAACGGTTTTTACAATTACCCATTGTTTGTCGTTAATGCTTTCTGTATATGAAATTGTGGGGATGGATGTTTCCCTTATCGAGTTTTTAATTCCGGTAACGATATTTTTAACTGCAATTTTCAATATACTATACCATAAAATGTTACAAACCCATAAAACCATTGCCCTTCATGTTTTGGCAACAGCATTTTTTGGATTGATACATGGATTTGGTTTTTCCAACTATTTTAAAATGTTGGTTTCTGGAGAAGAGGAAAAAGTGTTGCCTCTTATTGGTTTCGCATCAGGTATTGAAGTATCACAAATACTTATTGTTTTACTGGTATTAAGTTTGTCCTTTGGTTTACAGACTGCTGTAAAAGTAAAACCAGCACACTTTATTTGGGGCGCTAGTATTTTAGTGCTACTAATCACAATACCTTTATTGTACCAAACGTTTCCTTTGTAATTGCTTTTGTTAAAATTAACCTTTAAGGGTTGTGGGCGGTTACTAAAGCCGGTATCTTAGTCAAACCTGTAGTATTGCCAATATCAAATATGAAAAAATCTAAGCAGAAGAAGTATGATAAGGCCTATTTGCGCATGGCCAACGAATGGGGCAAACTTTCATATTGTAAACGAAAACAGGTGGGCGCCATCATCGTAAAAGACCGTATGATAATTTCAGATGGTTACAATGGTACGCCAACTGGATTTGAAAATCATTGTGAGGATGATGAAGGTTACACCAAATGGTATGTTTTACATGCGGAAGCCAATGCTATTTTAAAAGTTGCAGCTTCTACACAGTCTAGTGAAGGTGCAACCTTGTACATAACGCTTTCGCCTTGTAGGGAATGTAGTAAATTAATTCACCAAGCTGGCATAAAACGTGTAGTATATCAAATAGGTTATAAAGATGATTCTGGATTAAAATTCTTGGAAAAGGCAGGCGTTGAATTAAAGCATATGCCCAATATTGAAGATTAACGTATAAGTTTATTAACAGCAATGAAAAAGTATAGTTATTTAATACCAATACTAATTGCCTTGGCCTTGGCCATAGGAATCTTTGTTGGAGGTAAGCTTAACTTTAATGATACTCCAGAACGACTATTTACAACCAATTCTAAAAAAGACAAGTTAAATAGGCTTATTGACTATATTGATTATGAATATGTTGATGATGTAGACACGGATAGTATTGTAGATGTTACCGTGAACAGTATACTGGAAAAACTAGACCCACATTCGGTATACATTCCAGAAGAAGAAATGACAAGGGTGTCTGAAAATATGAAGGGTGATTTTGTAGGTATTGGCATTAATTTTTATCCATATAAAGATACCATTTCCGTAATCAAGACAGTTAAGGACGGTCCAAGCTACGCAAAGGGAATATTGCCAGGCGACCGTATTTTAATGGCTGATAACGATACCTTGTACGGTAAGGATATGCCAAGTACGGTTATTGTGGATAAATTAAAGGGAAAAGAAGGTTCTCCGGTGAATTTGACCATTTATAGAAAGCAAGAAAATAAAATACTAAAGGTTACCGTAAATCGTGGTGTAGTACCAATTAAAAGTGTTGAGGCCCATTATATGTTGGCTGATGATATGGGCTATATTAAAGTGAACAGGTTTGCTGAATCTACTTTTAAGGAATTTAAAAAAGCATTAGCTGAGCTTCAACAAAGAGGCGCTAAAAAATTAGTTTTGGATTTAAGGGACAATCCAGGCGGGTATTTAGGAATTGCCGAAAAAATGGCCGATGAGTTTCTTGAAGATGGAAAATTAATTTTATTTACTAAAAATAAGAAAGGGAAGATAGACAAAACATATGCAACGGATAAGGGTAGTTTTGAAGATAAGCCGGTATATGTTTTAATTAACGAACGTTCAGCATCAGCAAGTGAGATTATTGCAGGCGCCTTACAGGACAATGATATTGGAACAATTATAGGTCGTAGGTCTTTTGGCAAGGGCTTGGTACAACGTGAAATGGCCTTAGGTGATGGTTCTGCGGTTCGCTTAACAGTTTCAAGATATTACACTCCAACGGGCAGAAGTATCCAAAAAAATTACGACAAGGGAAATAGGGATTATTATCAGCGTTTTACAGAGCGGTACCATAGTGGTGAGATGATTTCCGTTGATAGTATTAAGGTTGCCGATTCCTTAAAATACACCACTCCCAAAGGAAAAATAGTATATGGTGGAGGTGGCATTATTCCAGATGTTTTCGTTCCTATTGGCTCCAATGAGGAGGAAGCAGTGGAAAGTATGGATAGTTTAGGGTTTTTATCGTTTTTTGTTTTTGAACATTTAGACGAGGATAGACAGCGTTATAGCCAATATAGTGAGGAGCAATTTGTGAATGATTTTAGGGTAGATGATATTCTGTTTGAAAAATTTGTGGACTATTCTGTTAATCGTAATTTGAAAATGAGCTTTTATGACTTTGAAAGTAGTATTAAACTATACTTAAAAGCGGCATTGGCAGAACAGTTGTTTAGCGCAAATATTCATGCGAAAATAAAAAGCAGTGAAGACCCTATGTTAAAGAAAGTATTGGAATTGGACAATCCTATTATTAAACAAGGCGAAGCCGAAGCAATAGAAACTACAAATTAATCTTCCTCTAGTCTTTTTTGCACCTTTTTACTGATGCTGTAGATAAGTATTAAAACGATGGCACATAAGGAGGCCACAATGCCAATAAGAGCAATAGTACTATTACCTTCTAACGGGTTTGAAAAATCTACTAAAGTAACGTTGTAAGCTATTAAAGCTAATGCGGCGACTATGAGTATTATATATAGTTTTTTGTTCATAGTATAAATTTAATTCAAAACTTTAAAAATGGTGTTTTTTAGTGGTTAAAAAGTTCATTGATATTTGCGGCGAATAACTTAACTGCAATTGCCATCAAGATAACACCGAACACTTTTCTAATAACGTTAACACCGTTTTTGCCAAGAACTTTCTCTAATTTCACCGATGATTTTAAAATTAAATACACAAATATAATATTGACAATTATTGCAACAATAATATTCTCCACATAGTATTCTGCCCTTAACGAAAGTAGTGATGTCAAGGTGCCTGCACCAGCAATCAGTGGAAATGCTATTGGTACAATGGATGCGCTTTCGGGTTCATCATCTCTATATAAGGTTATTCCTAGAATCATCTCAATGGCAAGAAAAAATATTATGAAAGCACCAGCAACCGCAAAAGAGTTAACATCAATGCCTATTAAGTTTAATATTTCTTCCCCTAAAAATAAAAAGGCAACCATAATACAAGCAGCAACAATAGACGCTTTTTCAGATTGTATATGGCCTACTTTTTTTCTTAACCCAATAATAATTGGAATGCTTCCCAAAATATCGATTACCGCAAAAAGTACCATACTTGCCGTTGCAATTTCTCTAAAATTAAAATGAAATGTCATTGGGGTAATTTTTTTGCAAATCTACGTTTATAAAAAGGCACTTGGATTTTTATTTCTGCGAATATTGTCAAAAATTCTACTTTAGAATTAACGTATCTTTCAACCCAAAATTAAAACTATGTTTCAAATAGGTAAAACTATTGTTTCTGAAGAAATTATTGAGAATGATTTTGTTTGCAATTTAAGTGCGTGCAAGGGGGCGTGTTGTATAGACGGTGATGCTGGAGCACCTTTAGATGATAAGGAAACAGAGATATTAGTGGATATTTATGCAGATGTTAAGCCATATTTAAGACCAGAAGGCAGAGCCGTTATTGAAGAAGTAGGGGCATTTGTAAAAGGCGAGGATGGTGAGTGGGAGACACCTTTGGTCAATGGAAGTGAATGTGCCTATGTTATTTTTGATGAACATAAAATTGCCAAGTGTGGCATTGAGGAGGCCTATAATAAAGGTAAGATAAATTGGAAAAAACCGGTCTCATGTCATTTGTATCCCATAAGAGTACATGAGTATACAGAATTAACAGCGGTTAATTACCATAAATGGCAAATATGTGATCCGGCATGTGCCTTGGGAGAGGAGCTAAAAGTGCCTATTTACAAGTTTGTTAAAGACGCTCTAATACGCAAATTCGGTAAAGCTTGGTATAGTGAGTTGGAAGAGGTGGCCAAGGAACATCTTAAATAGTTGGAATGTTCAGCATTATTGTTGTTCCCGATGCAATGTTATTTACATCATAAATATCAATAATTTCTACATGAAAGGAATTTATAAAGTCTTTGGAGAAGTTTGCCAAGCGTTCTTTTGTAATGTCAATACCAACTGATTTTCGCTTTAAAACCTTACTTTGTTTTATTTTTTCTGCAGCATCCCTACCTACACCATCATCTGTAATAGCAATATTAATAAATCCTTCAGCGCCTTTTTTTACATCAAGGACAATATTTTTTTCACCTTGTTTAGAGGACAGACCATGCCATAGGGCATTTTCAAGAAATGGCTGTAAAATAAGGGAGGGAATTTTAATGGTGTGAACGTCAATATCATCCGCAACATTAATCTTAAAATTAATTTCATTTGAAAAGCGTATGTTCTCTATGTTCATATAAAGTACTACGGTTTCCAATTCTTCCGCCAATGGTATTTCCCTTTGAGACGAAGCTTCCAATATTTTGCGTACAAGTTTTGAAAACTTGTTTAAATAATGAACGGCATTTTTCTTTTCGTTATTTATTATATAAAGTTTTATAGAGTTTAAAGAATTAAATAAAAAATGTGGGTTCATTTGACTACGTAACATAGTTTGTTCCAAAGTCAATAATTTTTTCTCACTGTTTAATTGATATTGACGATAAAGAATGTACAGTATCCCGGCCAATAAGACCAAAGAAATCCCGCTTATTAACAACATGGTGCGGTTCTTTTGTAATTTTAGTCGTACATCTTCATTTTCTTTGGCAAGGGCCTCTAGTTGATTACTTCGTTTTTCGGATTCATAACGAACAATCATATCATTCACGTATCTGAGATTAAGATTGTTGGTAATTTCCTCATCATATTTTTTAGACTCCTTGTAAAAGTTCATTGCCTTCTTAAAATCATCTTTTTTTATCCATAGTTCAGATAAAAACTTGTTGGATTCTGCCAATTCTTCGGGAAAATTATATTTTTTAGCAATATTTAGACCTTGTGTTAAATTACGTTCAGCTTCATCATATTGGTTTACAGTAATATAAGCCCACCCTAGATTTATATATATTGCAGCTATAATCTCTTGGTCCGCTACTGCTTTGGCTCTTTGTAATGTTGATTTTAATAATTCAATAGCCTCTTCTGTTCTTTGTAAGTGAACATATACATGTGCTATACTATAGTTGCATATCACAATTCCTTTTTCTGAGCCTATCTCATTATTGTAAGACAGTGATTTTTCATAATTATCCATGGCTTGCTCTAAAAGCCCTTGTGCCTCATAACATTCGCCAATATTTTGATAATTTATTGCAAGCCCTAGTTTATTATTAAGTTCTTCTTCCAATTTTAAGGATTCTTTATACTTAACTATGGCAAGATCATATTGTTCCAGTGTTTGATAAATGTTTCCAATACCATTTAATGAAACATTAATACTTCTTTTTATACCAGTAGATGGGTTTTCTATTTTTTCGGCTATTTCCAATGCTTTTTGGCTATAATCTAAGGCAGATTTAATGGCATCTGTTCTTCTGAACACCACACTGATCATATTTAGGCTGTAAATCTGAAATTCAGTATTATCAGTTTCTTCAGCTATTTTCAATGCTTCTTGGAATAGGCCCAATGCTTTAGAAAACTCTGAAATATTGCGATAAGATCTTCCAATTTGGTTCAATGCATATGCTTGTCCAATTAAATATTGGGGCTTTTTACATGCATTAATAAAATTTCTCATTAGAGAAGTATCATTTCTAATGGGTCTTAAAACACGGTCTATTTCAGAATAGGTTTCAGGTGCCTGTACAATTAAACTGTCAATATTTATTTTACGTTCATCCGGAGTTTCTTGCGAAAATGTTGGAACGTACATTAAAAAAATATGGATACTGATCAATATCGGTGTTCTCAAAAAAACCAAGGGCGTTAAGGAAGAAAATAGCTTTACAATGTTTAAACCCATAAAATATTCTATAATAGGTCCAAAAAATCTGATTTTTTCTGTCTTGAGACAGGTATTTTATGGTTGGATTTTAAAACTACGTAACCATCGGTCTTTAAAAATTCTTTTATTTTATCTAGATTGATGATATAAGAGTTGTGTATCCTAAAAAAGGAATCTTTAGGAAGTAAGGTATTCACTTCTTTTAATTTTTTGGTCAAAACTATTTTCTGTCCATCAGTCAAAAAAATGGTACTATAATTTCCATCAGATTCTGCGAATAAAATTTCATCGCTCTCCAAAAAAAGTAGTTTACCATCTGTATTAAGCGTAATTCTTTTGTTAATTGATCTTGCATTAAAATTTAGAAGAATTTGCTCTAGTTTTTCGGCAGAAAAATTTTTGGCATTAAATTTCTTGATCTTAATAATGGTTTCTTTAAGATCATCAGTATCTATTGGCTTTAGCAAATAATCTATGGCATCATTTTTTAACGCTTTAATGGCATATTGGTTATAAGCTGTGGTTATAATTACCGGAAAATTTTTGTTGGTTAGTTTTTGAATGAACTGAAAACCATCCATAGTTGGCATTTCTATGTCCAAAAAGAGACAATCGGGTGTATTCCTCTCTAAATATTCAAGAGCTTCATACGGATTGGTAAAGGAAGCAGAGACATTTATTTCTTCGCTAAAATTTGTAAGCTCCCAGGAAAGGCTTTGTAATGCCTTAATTTCATCATCTACTATTACCGCTTCTAACATACTGTAACTAATATGAGAGATGAAAGTTAATCAAATTATAATATAGGATATTGACTTAATTAAAGTTTTGTGTCAATGGAACTTTTTTAAGTATAGTTGGTAATAATTGGGTTTTAATGCGGTTTTGGTATAATTAACATGTAAAAACATAAGAAAAAGACTACAATTTTATTGATTCGGTTGTTGATGAAAGATTGCATATTCCGTTTATACAGTAAATAAGGCAAATTATACATATTCGCCAATTGCGGGCATTACATCATGTAATTTAGACTGGTATTTAAATGATATAGAAAATTAATTTATCATGAGAAAATGTGTTTTAATGTTTGGAATATTTTTAATTGCCCTGATTATTGCATCTATTTTCGATAAAACAAAAAAGGGGGCTGTTGAGAATGAGATTGTTATGGACAGTATAAATCTGTTATCAAATACCAATAATAACTAAACCAAACCTGTTGAAATGCCCAAATTGTTTTTTAAGGTATCAAAATTTATTGTTTTAGGTCTTTTGCCTTTCTTCCTAATTTCCAGCTCTGGAAAAGATTTGTACTATCATTCTAATTTACATGATGAAGACTTGTCCTTAGCAGTTTGGAATTTTGACTTTGAAAATATAGGTAACAATACCTTTGAAACAAAGGTTGGACAAAATCATCTGGGTTCATCTTTTAGTACCATAGAGCTGTTTTTAGACAATTCTTATAAAAATCAATTATATAACATGGAGTTTGTGATCTCTAGAGAAGCTAAAGCCAGGACTTGGTTGCCTGGCACTTATCAAGTGAGAGACATCAATGGTCTTTTAGACGAGTTTGATGGGGTATTTGGAGTGGCTACTATTGATACTTTAGGAGAGGCCCCTTTCTTTGCAAAGAAAGGTAGTATAGATATTCTATCAATAAACGATACCCATTGTAAGGGCAAACTTGATATTGCGATGAGAAATACAGATGGTTATGTTATTAATATAACTGGCAGTTTTGAAGCCAAGGCAGTAAATAATTAGTATACGGCTCGGGGAAAGTGTTAATTCATATTTCCAGCCAATGTTTTGAGCGCCAAAAAAGTGACTTTAACAGGTATTCTGTTAAGTCGCAAGTCTAATGATAGGTTTCGGGGGAACTACCTTAATTAGTCTTGGTGGGCATTTTCGTCATCAGAAACCTTGGTGAGCCGTATTAATTATTAGTGCTTTTTTAAAAAAAAATTTAATAAACCAAAAGGTATAGGATATATACTTTTTGGTTTATTTTTTTTCGTTTAATTTCTTCTTTTATTTATCAGAATCGGGTATGCCTTGTTAGGGCAATAAACATCAATCGTGAGCCTAGATTTCAACAAATTGTGTTAAAAACTTTGTGATGGAAATCGTAAAACAACCTTTAGAAATCGATCACAATTTTGAATCTTTGTTATTCCCGATTAGAGGGTAAATTCCCCCTCTTCACACTAACTTTTTTAAAATATAATATTATGTCCACAGCCCTAGAGCCTATTTTGGAAGCAAATGATGACCGCTTTGTGATTTTCCCTATTAAACATGATGATTTATGGGAATGGTATAAAAAGTGTGAAGCATGTTTTTGGACTGCTGAGGAAATAGATCTTCATGAGGATTTGACAGATTGGAATAACAAGTTAAGTGATGATGAGAAGTATTTTATTAAACACATACTTGCTTTTTTTGCGGCTTCTGACGGTATTGTAAACGAAAATTTAGCAGAGAATTTTGTAAGTGAAGTACAATATGCGGAAGCTAAGTTCTTTTATGGCTTTCAAATAATGATGGAGAATATTCATTCTGAAACCTACTCTCTATTAATTGATACCTATGTAAAGGACGAAAAGGAAAAAAGTGTGCTGTTTAAGGCAATTGAAAATTTCCCCGCTATAAAGAAAAAGGCCGATTGGGCGTTAAACTGGATTGAGTCGCCAAGTTTTGCAGAAAGATTAATTGCTTTCGCAGCTGTGGAAGGAATTTTCTTTTCTGGTGCTTTTTGTTCTATTTTTTGGTTAAAGAAGAGAGGATTAATGCCTGGGCTTACATTTTCAAATGAATTGATTTCGAGAGATGAAGGTATGCACTGTGACTATGCTGTTCACTTACATAATAAACACCTTATAAATAAAGTGCCCAAAGAAAGAATCAAAGAGATTTTAACAGATGCACTTACTATTGAGCGCGAATTTATTACTGAATCGCTTCCAGTAAGCTTGATCGGAATGAACTCTAAGTTAATGACACAATATCTTGAGTTTGTCACCGATAGATTATTGGTAGAGTTAGAATGTGATAAAGTGTATAATGCAACAAATCCATTTGATTTCATGGATATGATTTCCTTGCAAGGAAAAACCAATTTCTTTGAAAAAAGAGTTTCTGAATATCAAAAGGCTGGTGTGTTAAACAAGGATAAAGATGAAGATGCGCAAAAAATAAGTTTTGATGCGGATTTTTAAAAACATCCAATTAAAATAGGCCATTGTTTTATCAATGGTTTTTAAAGCCTTAAAATATAGTAATCATAAATGTTTCAAGTAATATCAATTTAAAATAAGTGTAGCCAAATGTATGTAGTAAAAAGAGACGGAAGAAAAGAACTGGTCATGTTCGATAAAATCACGGCCAGAGTAAGAAAATTATGTTATGGTCTTAATGATCTTGTAGACCCATTAAAAGTGGCTATGCGGGTTATAGAGGGGCTTTATGATGGTGTTACCACCTCAGAGCTGGACAACTTGGCGGCTGAGATAGCGGCAACCATGACAACTACGCATCCAGATTACGCTAAACTTGCTGCCCGTATCTCTGTATCTAACTTACATAAAAACACAAAAAAATCCTTTTCAAGCACCATGAAGGATTTATATGAATATGTAAATCCTAGAACTGGTAAGAAGGCGCCATTATTGTCCGATGAAGTGTATAAGGTAATAATGGATAATGCGGATAGATTAGATTCTACCATTATTTATAACCGTGATTTTGGCTACGATTATTTCGGTTTTAAAACCTTGGAACGTTCTTACCTTTTAAAATTAAACGGACAAATTGTAGAAAGGCCACAACATATGTTGATGCGTGTTTCTGTCGGTATACATTTGGATGATTTAGAATCAGCTATTGAGACATATGAGCTAATGTCTAAAAAGTATTTTACACACGCTACACCCACTTTATTTAACTCTGGAACACCAAAACCACAAATGTCGTCCTGTTTCCTTTTGACTATGAAGGATGATAGTATTGACGGTATTTATGATACATTAAAACAAACAGCTAAAATATCACAATCTGCAGGGGGTATAGGCTTATCTATTCATAATGTTAGGGCTACAGGCTCTTATATTGCCGGTACCAATGGCACCTCCAATGGAATCGTGCCTATGTTGCAAGTATTTAACGATACTGCAAGATATGTTGATCAAGGTGGTGGAAAGCGTAAAGGTAGTTTTGCTATTTATATGGAGCCATGGCATGCTGATATTTATGAATTTCTTGATTTGAAAAAGAACCATGGTAAGGAGGAGATGCGTGCCCGCGACTTGTTTTACGCCATGTGGATTTCCGATTTATTTATGAAAAGGGTTGAAGCCAATGAGGAATGGACCTTAATGTGTCCTAATGAATGCCCTGGACTTTTCACAAACCATAGTGAGGAATTTGAGAAGTTGTATACAAAATATGAAGCAGAAGGTAAAGGTCGCAAAAAAGTAAGGGCTAGAGAACTTTGGGAGAAAATATTGGAATCCCAAATAGAGACGGGTACGCCTTATATGCTATATAAAGATGCTGCCAATAGAAAAAGTAACCAGAAAAATTTAGGTACAATTAGGTCTTCAAACCTTTGTACGGAAATTCTTGAATATACATCACCAGATGAGGTAGCGGTATGTAACCTGGCCTCTATAGCCTTGCCAATGTTTATTAAGAATGGTGACTTTGATCATAAAGAATTGTTTAAGGTAACCAAGAGGGTAACCAAAAACCTAAACAGAGTAATTGATAGAAACTATTACCCTGTAAAAGAGGCTGAAAACTCAAATATGCGTCATAGGCCAATTGGGTTGGGTGTACAAGGGTTGGCAGATGCATTTATAATGCTACGTATGCCTTTTACAAGTGATGAGGCTAAAAAATTAAACCAAGAGATATTTGAGACACTTTACTTTGCTGCAGTAACCGCCTCTATGGAGATGGCAAAAGTTGAAGGAGCTTATTCTTCATATGAAGGTTCACCTATTTCCAATGGTGAATTTCAATATAACTTATGGGGTATTAAGGATGAGGAGCTTTCTGGACGCTGGGATTGGGCCAAGCTAAGAAAGGATGTAAAGAAAAATGGTGTAAGGAACTCTTTGCTAGTAGCTCCTATGCCAACAGCATCTACATCGCAGATTCTTGGGAACAATGAGTGTTTTGAGCCCTATACATCTAATATTTATACAAGAAGGGTACTGTCTGGGGAATTTATAGTTGTAAACAAGCACTTATTGGAAGACCTAGTTGGCTTAGGTATGTGGAATGAAAATATGAAGCAAGAATTAATGCGTGCAAATGGATCTATTCAACACATTGAAACTATTCCACAAGACATTAGAGATCTGTATAAGACCGTTTGGGAACTTAGTATGAAAGACATAATAGATATGTCTCGTCATAGAGGGTATTTTATAGATCAAAGTCAATCTTTGAATCTTTTTATGGAAAATGCAAATTATTCCAAGCTTACTTCGATGCATTTCTACGCCTGGAAAAGTGGTTTAAAAACAGGAATGTATTACTTGCGTACCAAAGCAGCTGTAGACGCCATTAAGTTTACTTTAGATAATAGTAAGAAGAAGGCAGCTCCTGTTAGTGTAGCGGCAGAGGCGGAAGCTGAAGCGACAACACCCAAGGCCATAATTACTGAGAACATCAGTGTTTCTGCAACTCAGGTTACTGCTATGGCAGAAGTGGACATACAGCCAATGACAGCTGCAGAGATGAAGGAGATGATTGCTAGGGCCAAGGAAGGTCAAGGCGACGATGATTGCCTTATGTGTGGTTCTTAATCTGGAAATTTTAAATAAAAAAGGCCCCATATGGGGCCTTTTTTATTTAAATCGGATATTCTATTAAATCCATTATTTATTTTTTTGTGTACGACTTCAATGCGTTGACTAAAAAGAACGCAGAAGAATAAACAAGTAAAAATAGAATGTAATTATCCATGATGCTTTATCGAACTATACGTATATACGTTAGTACTACGTTTTTTGGATCATGTATATTTTATCAAATCGCCTAAAAAAGTGTTAAAGTTAAAAGAATACAGCTTTTTTCTTTTAACAGGATTAGTTTCTAATGCCTTTTTAAAGGAGGTATTTGCTGTATTCTTTTTAACTTGATAAAAATAGTAGGCCATTTTGGATATACAAAATAGCGCTAAGTAAACGATAAGTAGGTAGATATATGGGAACATATTCAAATTAACGAATAAGTATTTTAATTCTTACTATACAAGTGTGCCACTCATCGAAATGTTAGTTTTTTTCGACGAAATGCATATCTAAAAATTAGATATAAGTATTATGCGTAATAAAGCACAATACTTTATACCGTTTGATAAGAATTAATTTTGGGAGAGTATCCAAATGCCAATGAAGAGAGAATCTAATTATGACAATAGGGTAGAATAGAAGGTGAGATCAATTATAAGAAACCATCAACTTCTTGGTAGGCCTTAATAACGGCTTCCTCACCAATTTCACCTTTTTGCGAATTGCCATGTTCCATGCCAAGAATGCCGTCATAACCTTTACTATGGATGTACTTAAATACATTCTTATAATTGATTTCACCGGTTGTTGGTTCCTTACGACCAGGGTTGTCACCGATTTGGATATATGCGATTTCGTCCCAAGTAATGTCCATATTATGAATTAGGTGTCCTTCGTTTTTCTGTAAATGGTATATGTCGTAAAGTATTTTACAAGATGGACTATCTACAGCTTTACATATCATATACGTCTGATCAGATTTTTGAAGATATAGGTCGGGAGAATCGGAAAGTGGTTCTAGAACCATAACCAATCCATGAGGTTCTAAAATTTCGGCACCTCTCTTTAATGCTTCAATAACATGGGCATCCTGGACGCCAATAGGTAAGCTTCTATCATAACCTCCAGGGACAACAGTCATCCATTTTGCATTTGTACGTTTGGCAACCTCAATAGACTTTTTACAGCCATTGAGGAAAATGTCTATATACTCTTTTTTGCCGGCAGCCAATGTGTTGGCCATATTACCGCCTTTATCAATTACAAAAACACCCATGCCCATGCCTCTTTTAGATAAGGTATTACCAATTTTTTCCTGCAAGGCAACATCCCGCTGCATCATGCTGTTATCTTCAAAGGCGATAAAACCTTGATCTGCCATAAAATTGATTTGGTCAATGGGATCATCACCAGCCAAATTTTTGAACATACCTAGGTGAGGTGCATATTTCAGATTGAATTTATACTCTGGTGATAACTTCTTTTTAGTTGAGGCATAAGAAAAAGCCCCACCAGAGGATAATAATCCTCCGGTAAGGGCAGTTTTTTTAATGAAATTTCGTCTTTTCATTGTTATAAGGACCAAGCTTTACCACCAGTAAGCTCTTGTGTGTCTCCACATGCTATAAATTCGCCTGGGACAGGTAAATATGCCAAAACTTCTTCGCCAACATATTCTGAAGTCTTATAGCCCCAAATGGTCATTCCGCGTAAATTGTTCGCGAACGCAAATCTTGATGTCTCATCATCCAAAGTGGTAGTTTTCCCTTCTGCAATTGCATCATTGTAAGAAGAAATAGACTCGAACATTTTGGCTTCATCTTCCTTCGTATTTTTTAAAGCATTTGCCAAAACAGGTTCAAGATCTTCTGCAGTAAGATCGCCCACATTTTCCTTTCCGGAATCAGCTAAGGCCTTATCCAAGAATTTACCCATGGACATTCTAACAAAATCTTGCTGTTCTTTTTCCATTACCTCATCGGCAAAACGGTCTATGAAAGCATGTACATTTACATCTGATGCTGATGGAGTCTCCGTCTTTGGAAGAATAATATCCACTAGTTTGATAAGTGGAGCACCTTCATTTTTGTTAAAAAAGATAGGTGTCCATTCTACTATTTGTTCTCCCTTACAGCTCTGAAATAAGCTAATTAAGGTAGGTGTGGCCACGGTATATCCCATAGCCAGTCCCATATTTTTAAGCGCTTTTCTTCTATCCATTATATATTTCCTTTTTTAAGTTCTTCTGCTGCATGGTTTGCAGCTCTGGCAGTAAATGCCATGTAGGTTAATGATGGGTTAACACATGATGCAGAGGTCATGAAAGAACCATCTGTTACATAAACGTTGGGTACATCGTGTAAGGCATTATTGCCATTTAACACAGATGTTTTACGGTCTCTACCCATTCTGGCAGTTCCCATCTCATGAATTCCAAGACCTAAACCTGTTGGACCATCATGGCCTTTGACATCTTTAAACCCGGCTTTTTCCAACATTTCAACCGCAGATTCCTGCATATCTTTACGCATGGCAAACTCATTTTCCTGTAAATCGGCATCAAAAGTTACCGTAGGCAGTCCCCATTCGTCTAATTTATCATAATCCAATGTCATTCTATTGTCCTCATATGGTAGAACTTCGCCGAAACCACCAATACCCATAGTCCACCCTCCTGGTTTTAAGATGGCATCCTTAAGGTTTTTACCATGGGAAAGTTCTGCAACAGAATCTTCCCAATCACCTCTACTTGCACTACCTTGGTAGCCAAAACCACGTTTATAGTCGGTTCTATTTGAAGCACCACCTAGATTTCTAAATCTTGGGATATAAACACCGTTAGGTCTTCTTCCTTTATAATATTTATCATCAAAGCCATCAAACTTGCCGGAAGCGCCTACACCTAAATGATGGTCCATAATATTTCTTCCCAGTTGATCAGAATCATTCCCCATTCCATTTGGAAAACGGTCTGACTTAGATTGCATTAAAATAGAAGTTGATGCGATGGCAGAAGCACATAGAAAAATAACTTTTGCCTTAAATTCATAGGTCTCCTTGGTTACTCTGTCAATAACTTTTACACCGGTTGCTCTTTTGGTATCGGCATCATAAATAACCTCGTGTACAATAGAATCTGGTCTAAGCGTCATGTTTCCAGTTGCCTCCGCTGCAGGAAGTGTAGATGATAAACTGCTAAAATACCCTCCAAAAGGACACCCTCTTATACATCTATTTCTATATTGACATTTAGTACGGCCATCAAAATTTTTAGTCCCAGTAATATGGGCTACACGACCAACGGTTACTGCTCGACCATCAAATCCTTCTTTGACTTTATTTTTGAATACCTCTTCCACACAATTCAATTCCATTTGAGGTAAAAAATTACTATCGGGAAGTTGCGGTAGGTTTAATGCTTCCCCACTTACCCCTATATAGTCTTCGACCTTGGCATACCAAGGTGCAATATCTTTATAGCGAACTGGCCAGTCAACAGCTATTCCATCTTTTTTATTTGCTCCGAAATCAATATCGCTCCAGCGATAACTTTGCCTACCCCATTGTAATGACCTACCACCTACGTGATAGCCACGCATCCAATCAAAACGTCTTATTTCGTTGTAAGGGTGCTTAAGATCATTAACAAACCACATATTACTAGCTTGACTAGTAGTGTATCCAGTTCTATGTTGCTTGGGTTGTTGTTCAATAATTTCTTTGGTTGCCTCACCGGCGTTTGGAAAATCCCACGGATCTTTGTTGGCGGTTTCGTAATCCTCAATGTGCTTAACCATACGACCTCTTTCAAGAACTAATGTTTTTAGTCCTTTTTCACAAAGTTCCTTTGCGGCCCAACCGCCACTTATGCCTGTTCCTACAACAATTGCATCGTAAGAATCGGCTTCTTCATTATAATAAAATTTACTCATAGAATTTGTTTATTCCCTAAATTTATTAAATATAAAATTAATTTTCTACATTTATTCGCTAATCCTCTTATGAATCCCATATTCTTACATTGTTGAAATTAACCTTAATTAGCTTAGGGAGAAGTACTTATTTAAAATAAATTCTGAATTTAGATTGATTATAAAATGAAAAGAAGAAATTTTATTACAAAAACATCTGTTGCAGGAGTAGGTTTAACCCTATTTGGAACGTACGCCTGCAAGGAAACTAAGAAAGTAGATGGCCAAGAAACCACTGATGTCCAAGAAGCGATTGAGACTGCCCCATTTTTTAAATTGTCATTGGCACAATGGTCTATGCATAAAATGATTATGGAAGATGGGGTTGACCCTTATTCTTTTGCAGAAAAAGCCAAAAATTGGGGCTTTGAAGGTTTGGAATATGTGAGCCAATTGTATAACCCAGAACTATCTGATGCCAATTATTCTGATGAAGCTATGGCGGCATTTGTGGAAAAATCCAATGCTGAAGCCCAAAAGCACGGTTTAAAGAACGTATTAATTATGATTGATGGGCAGGGAAACCTTGCCGTATCGGATGAAACCGAGCGTAATGAAACGGTGGAAAAACATAAGAAATGGGTTGATGCTGCGGCTGCTATGGGTTGCCATGCCATTAGGGTAAACCTGAGTGGCAGTAATGAGCCTGAGGAATGGAAAAAGAATTCTGTTGACGGACTCACAAAACTAGCCACCTATGCAAAAACCAAGAATATTAATATACTCGTGGAAAATCATGGCGGACTTTCATCAAATGGAGCTTTGCATGCAGAAGTAATGGAAATGGTAAATATGGATAACTGTGGAACTTTGCCAGACTTTGGAAATTTCTGTATGACCAGAAAACCTGATAGCTGGGATTGTCTAGAATCGTACGATAAATACAAAGGTGTTAAAGAATTAATGCCATATGCCAAGGCAGTGAGTGCAAAGTCCAATAACTTTGATGCTCAAGGTAATGATACTGGAATAGATTATGTTAAAATGCTTCAGATGGTAAAAGATGCCGGTTATACTGGGTATATAGGAGTAGAGTACGAAGGTACTGAGTTAGGAGAGGAAGCTGGTATAATAGCCACAAAGGAACTTCTACTAAAGGCCGCCAAAGAGGTTGTTTAAAAAATGTCGGGTTTACTATGAATGCTTTTTTTAACGAATTATTCGATTATAATTTTTATTGCAACAAAAAAATTATTGATCAATGTTTAGTGATGGACACTGTGCCAAACAAAAGCCAAGAACTGTTTAGTCATATATTAAACGCACATCATATTTGGAATGCAAGAATACTCGGTAAACCCAGTGATTTTAACCCGTGGGAAACGCATCCTATCAATGCATGGGGAGATATTCATTATGAAAATCAGAGGACCTCTTTTGAGATTGTCACCAATGCCGATGGGTTTGACAAACGTATAGATTATGAAAATTCAGAAGGGCGCCTTTTTACAAATACCTTGCAGGATATGCTTTTTCATATAATTAATCACAGTACCAATCATAGAGGTCAAATTGCGGTAGATTTTAGGAGCAACCAGTTAGAGCCGCTTGTGTTTGACTATGTTTTTTATAAAAGATAATAAATGAGCGTACTTGTCCGTGTTCAGCTTTGTTTCATGATGTTCCTGGAATTCTTCATATGGGGAGGATGGTTCGTAACCTTGGGAACATTTTTGAATGCAAATTTAAATGCTTCGGATAACGACATTGCCTTGGCTTTTTCTACCCAATCTTGGGGTGCTATTTTAGCGCCCTTTATAATTGGGATTATTGCCGATAAATATTTTAATGCGGAACGCATTTTAGGGGTGCTTCATTTAATAGGAGCAGGCTTATTATATGCTATGTACGGAGTGGAGGATTTTGGTATGTTTTACCCTTTAGTTTTAGGCTATATGGTTATTTATATGCCAACCTTGGCTTTGGTTAATTCTGTATCGTTCAATCAAATGAAAAACCCAGCTAAAGAGTTTTCCATGGTACGAGTTTTTGGTACTTTAGGATGGGTTTTGGCTGGTATCATGATTAGCTACTTTTTTCATTGGGATGCTAAAAGTGGAATTGCCCAAGGCTTGTTAAAAAATACATTCTTAATGACTGCTATTGCTTCAATAGTCTTAGGTGTTTTTAGTTTTACGTTACCTGGTACCCCGCCAAGGCACAAAAGTTCTGGCAAGCCCAAAATACGGGAAATTCTTGGCTTGGATGCGCTTAGCCTGTTTAAGGATAGAAATTTCATTATCTTTTTTATTTCATCAATTCTGATCTGTATTCCGTTAGCATTTTATTATCAAAATGCTAATCCATTTTTAGTTGAGATAGGGATGGATAATCCAACAGGGAAAATGACCCTAGGTCAAATATCAGAAATACTATTTATGCTTTTACTTCCTTATTTTTTTACAAAATTTGGATTTAAAAAAACAATTATGGTTGCCATGTTAGCGTGGGTAATAAGGTACACATTGTTTGCTTACGGGAATGTTGGGGAATACGGCTTTATGTTGCTTATTGGAATTGCGCTACATGGTATTTGTTATGATTTCTTTTTTGTTTCAGGGCAGATATATACAGATAGTAAAGCAGGTGAAAAATTTAAGAGTTCTGCACAAGGATTAATAACATTGGCTACTTATGGCCTGGGAATGTTAATCGGTTTCTGGATAGCAGGAATTATTTCCAATCACTATATGGCAATGGACGGTTCACATTTTTGGAATATTATTTGGTTATATCCATCTGGTTTTGCTTTATTGGTCCTTATTTTATTTACAATATTCTTTAAAAATGAGAAAATTGATTATAACACTTGATTACTTGTTAGTGGTTTTGTAGTTTCATTGATTCAAATAAATTAAACAACTAAATACGATTATAACATGCCAAAGAAGATTAGATTAGGAATTTTAGGAGGGGGAGGAGATTCCCTTATCGGCGTATTACACAGGGTTGCATCACATATTAATGATAATTATCAAATTACTGGTGCCGTTTTTAATCCAGATTTTGAGGCAAACATGGAGTTTGCCAAGGAGATAGATGTTCCTTTAAATAGAATTTATAAGGATTTTGACACCTTTGTTGAGGAGGAGTTAAAATTGCCAGTAGATGAACGTATTCAAGTCTGTTCTATTTTAACACCTAATTTTTTACATTTCCCAATGGCCAAAAAACTATTGGACAATGGTTTTCATGTTATTTGCGAAAAGCCAATGACAACCACTTTGGAAGAGGCTAAAATACTTCAAGAGGCATATAAAAAAGCAGGTACAGTTTTTGCTTTGACACATACATACACTGGTTATCCTATGGTGCGCCAAATGAGGGAGATGATCAAAGCTGGTGCTTTGGGCAAGATCCATAAAGTAGATGCCAGATATTATCAAGGTTGGATCAACCCAATTATACACGACAAGGAAAAAAGATCCAGTGTGTGGCGTTTAGATCCTAAAAAAGCGGGTATCAGTTCTTGTATGGGAGATATAGGCGTACATGCCTTTAATCTAGTGGAGTATACTACCGGTTTGGAAGTTGAATCTTTATTATGCGATTTTAACTACCTATATGAGGATAACCAAATGGATGTTGACGGTACGGTTTTGATACGTATGGGAGATTATGTAAAAGGCGTAATTAGGGGTAGTCAAGTGGCAACTGGAGAAGAAAACGGTTTGGCCATTGCTATTTATGGCGAAAAGGCAGCTTTTAGATGGGAGCAGGAAAAACCGAATTTCCTTTATATGATGAGTGATACGGAACCTACGAAGATTTATAAGCCTGGCCATGCCTACAACAGTGAGTTTTCTTTGGATGGAACTAAATTACCAGCAGGTCACCCAGAAGGGATTTTTGACTCTATGGCCAATATATATTTAGGCGTAGCAAGAGCAATTCGTGGAGAAAAGCAAAATGATGGTGCCTATCCTACTATGAGAGATGGTGTTAGGGGCATGAACTTTATAGAAGCATCTGTGGCATCCCATAAGAATGGAAACACATGGGTAGAAATGGAGGAATAACCTTAATTAAACTAATAAAAAAAGGGACGAATTAACGTCCCTTTTTTTATTTACTAAAATACTTTTTCAAATTCTTGACAAACCACAATCATACTATCTCTCGGCACACGATTGTATGGTGCCAATTCTCTTGTATAGTAGTCCCAGTGTGTTTTTTTCCAGTGACTTAGGCTTTGGTCGCCTTCCCCTTCAAGTTTAGCATAAGCGGCATCAATACTAAAATAGGGTTTAAGTTTTACCGATTTTATCTGAATGATGCACTGTGCTTCGCCTTTCCAATTGGTGACTACTTTGAAATCCCCAATTTTTGGCAAAGGTTCATTTCTAAATTGTAGTCCTAATAGAGAATCGGATATTGCTTTTTTAATCCCTTGTTTGGTTAATCTAGCGTAAGTATTGGCATCTTCTTCGTTGTCATAAAAATGAATCACTTGTGGCGCTTCATGGAAAGCATGTTCTAAATGTTTGTCCAAATAATCGCCCCACATATTTCTTGCCGAAGCATTTTCCATAAGGTAAAATTAATTTATATCAATCTATTTAATAGCTAAGAAAGAAAATTCAATTGGTTCAAAGTAATTAAATTGATGCTTTCTTAATGATTTTCGTTTGGTTACATAATTATCTAGGAAAATTTGCCTGACTTAAACTCCTTAGCGGCGTGGTTGGCTGCACGAGCGGTAAACGCCATATAGGTCAAGGAGGGGTTTACACAGCTGGATGACGACATAAATGCCCCATCAGTAATATAAACATTTGGTACCAAATGTACTTGGTTATTTTTGTTTAAGATAGAGGTCTTTGCGCTATGTCCCATTCTTGCACCTCCCATTTCATGGATTCCCAATCCAGGGCCGGTCTCTTGGTCATAGGCATTAACATCCTTAAAGCCCGCGGCTTGGAACATATCCACGATTTGTTTTTTAATATCCTCTCGCATATTGTATTCATTTTCCTTGAATTCCACATCAAAATCCAATTGGGGTAAGCCCCATTTGTCTTTTTCGGTATTGCTTAAGGTTACCCTGTTATCGTCATAGGGTAAAAACTCCCCAAATCCGGTTACACCAATGGTCCAATGGCCAGGTTTTAGTATTTGGTCCTTTAGATCTTTACCATAATTTAATTCAGCAATAGCCTCTGTCCAATCTCCTCTACTGGCCCTGCCTTGATATCCGAACCCCCTTAAATATCCCTCTCTCTTTGTTTTTTCATCAAGATTGACAAAACGTGGAATATAGAATCCAGTGGGTTGCCTTCCTTTGTAATATTTATCAAGGTATCCATCAACTTTGGCTGAGGCACCCAATTTATAATGGTGGTCCATGATACCACGTCCCAATGCATCTGAATCGTTCCCTAATCCATTAGGAAAACGTTCTGATTTGGACTGCAATAAAATGCCTACAGATGCCATAGCTGAGGCACATAAAAATATAATTTTAGCTTTAAATTCAAGTTTTTCATGTGTCTCCGTGTCAATTACACGAACACCTGTGGCTTTTTTTGTTGTATCGTCATAAATAATCTCATGTACAATAGAATTTGGCCTTAACGTCATATTTCCTGTTCGTTCCGCTGCGGGAAGTGTAGATGAATTACTGCTAAAATAGCCTCCAAATGGACAACCTCTTGAGCATCGATCGCGATTTTGGCAAGTGCCCCTGCCTTCAATAGCTGCATCGGGGTCTGTAATATGTGCCGTACGACCAATGGTTATTAAGCGGCCATCATCAAATCGTTCAGCTGTGGCTTTCTTAAAATCCTCCTCAACGCAATTTAACTTCATGGCGGGTTGAAATTTACCATCCGGTAATACATCCAAACCTAAATTTTCACCACTAACACCTATATATTGCTCAACCTTATCATACCAAGGTGATATGTCCTTATATCTAACCGGCCAGTCAACCCCAATGCCTTCTTTTTTATTGGCCTCAAAATCTATATCGCTCCAACGATAACTCTGTCTGCCCCAAGTAAGTGATCTTCCGCCCACTTGATATCCCCGAATCCAATCAAAACGTTTGGTTTCTACATATGGGTGTTCCAAATCGTTTACAAAAAAATGTTTGTTGTCATCTTTTGGCGCCCAGTTTACCCTAGATTGCACGTGATATTTTTTCTTATCATCACTAGATAACTCTCCTTTATAGGGATAGTCCCATGGGTCATCATTCATGGTTGGGTAATCTTGGATGTGTTTTACCATCCGGCCACGCTCAAGAACAAGCGTTTTTAAACCGTTTTCTGTGAGCTCTTTAGCAGCCCAACCACCGCTAATTCCTGTTCCTACTACAATGGCATCGTATGTTTCGTTTTGATTCATTCTTGAATTTTTATCTTTTTATAATGGTATTTCCTATATTTATAAATTGACTTTGGATAAATAGCGTATTATTCAATAATTTCTCTAAATATAATGTTTATCCTCATATTTGTAGTAGTCAGAATAACAACATTTTAAACTAATAGATAGTAAGAACCAGTATGAAAACAATTAAAGGTCCAGCAGTATTTCTAGCACAATTCGTAGATAGTAAAGCCCCATTCAACACTCTTGATGGGATGTGTAAATGGGCATCCGATTTAGGGTATAAGGGAATTCAGATTCCTACTTGGGAAAATTTTCTGATAGATTTAGACAAGGCTGCGGAAAGTCAGACGTATTGTGATGAGCTTAAAGGAAAAATAAACTCATATGGACTTGAAATTACCGAGCTTTCTACCCATTTACAAGGCCAATTGGTAGCAGTACACCCAGCATATGATTTAATGTTCGATTCTTTTGCTCCAAAATCGGTACACGGTAAGCCAAAAGCAAGAACGGAATGGGCCGTAGAAACCGTAAAAAAAGCTGCTACGGCCAGTAGAAGACTTGGTTTAAATGCCCATGCAACATTTTCAGGATCATTATTATGGCATACCATGCATCCATGGCCGCAACGTCCGGCAGGATTGGTTGAGATGGGTTTTGAGGAATTGGCAAAACGCTGGATGCCCATTTTAAATCATTTTGATAAGGAGGGGGTAGACGTATGTTATGAGATCCACCCAGGTGAAGACCTTCATGATGGAGATACGTTTGAACGTTTCTTGGCGGCCACTGGGAATCACAAAAGGGTAAACATATTATATGACCCGAGCCATTTTGTCCTACAACAGTTAGATTATATAGAATACATCGATTTTTATCATGAGTTTATAAAATCTTTTCATGTTAAAGATTCTGAATTTAACCCAACAGGTAAAAAAGGAGCTTTTGGAGGTTATAACGATTGGGGAGATAGAGCTGGAAGATATCGTTCTTTAGGGGATGGTCAAATAGATTTTAAAACCATATTCTCTAAATTAACCCAGTACGGATGTGATGTTTGGGCAGTCATGGAATGGGAATGCTGCATCAAGAGCCCTGAGCAAGGAGCTCGGGAAGGCGCAAAGTTTATTCAAGATCATATTATTGAGGCAACAGAAAAAACTTTTGATGATTTTGCAGGTGCAGAAATAGATAAGGAAATGCTAAAAAAAATGTTAGGGCTATAATTAATTGAAAAAATGATTCAAATGAAAAGCATATATAAAACAGCAATTCTGGCACTTCTCATAATGGGTTGTAAAGAGGCGAAAAAGGAGGTTGATAAAGCTGAAGAAATAATAGAGGAAACTGCTGTTGGGACTACTGCGGATGAATGGACTGTTATTTTTGACGGAGTATCTTTTGATGGTTGGCATGAATATCTAAAAGAGGGTATTTCTGATAATTGGAAAATAGAGGAAGGTGCCATGGTTTTATATCCACCAGGAGAGCATGGTAATGGTGAACAATTTAACTTGGTAACGGACCATGAGTATGAGGACTTTGTACTATCCTTGGATTGGCAAATCTCGGAAGCAGGAAACAGTGGCGTTATGTGGGGAGTAAAGGAAATAGCAGATTTAGGGCAGCCATACTTAACAGGGCCTGAGGTTCAAGTTTTGGATAATGAAAAACATCCAGATGGTAAAAATGGCACTAGTCATCAATCAGGGGCATTATATGATATGGTTTCGCCTGCGAAAGATGTAACCAATCCTGTGGGTGAGTGGAATACCATGGTAATCACCATTAACCATAAAACCAATGAAGGCAGTGTTATGCTTAACGGAGAAGAAGTTGTAGATTTTCCGGTCAATGACCCTGAATGGCAAGAAATGGTAGCAAAATCCAAATTTGCCGAATGGGAACATTTTGCTAAATATAAAAAAGGTAAAATTGCACTTCAGGACCATGGAAACATGGTGGCATTCAAAAACATCAAAATAAAGGAATTATAAATCATAACTAATACTAACAATTAAAATGAAAAATTTATACATACTTTTTGCAGTGACAACTCTTGTGCTTGTTTCTTGCCAGGAAAAAGTAAAGGAAGAAAAATCTGAGGTAATCGCGGAAGTAGGGAATGCAGTAATTGTCCATGAGGAATATAGTGGAACTGAGCCAACCACTCCTGAGGAAACAGAATTTTATGAGCCAAAAGTGCCAGTGGTTAAGCCAGGGGTTATGGGTGCACCACCAAGTGATGCCATTGTTCTTTTTGATGGATCTAGTTTGGATAATTGGATCAGTTCTACCGATAGTACGGCTGCCAAATGGCATTTGAACAAAGACGGAAGTATGACTGTAAATGATAAAACAGGAAATATACAGACCAAACAAAATTTTGGAGATATACAATTACATATAGAATGGAAATCCCCATTGCCTGTTCAGATGGAAGGTCAACATAGAGCCAATAGCGGAGTGTTTTTAAATGGTATGTATGAAGTACAGGTCTTGGACCAAAATGATAATCCTACTTACGTAAACGGACAAGTAGGTTCAATTTACAAACAACATGTTCCTCTAGCTATGGCTTCCGTGCCAACAGGGGAGTGGAACACGTATGATATTATTTACCATGCACCTGAGTTCAATGAGGATGGTGGTAAAATTAAGTCTGGCAACATTACCGTAATACATAATGGTGTACTGGTTCAAGACCATATTGAAATCAAGGGAACTACACCTTATATAGGATGGCCTAAAAACCCTCCACACGGTAAGGGGCCATTATTATTACAAGACCATGGTGATGACAGTAGGGTAAGCTATAGGAATATTTGGGTAAGGGAACTTTAGTGTTTTTTAATACTATTGTAAAAGAATTACCTTTGCCTAAACCAAAATTTCCTCTATGATTAAATCCATGACCGGTTTCGGTAAATACGTGGTTCAATTACCGGCAAAAAAGGTAACTGTAGAAATAAAATCACTCAACAGTAAAAGCATTGATCTAAATGCGCGTATGCCACAAGGCTATCGTGAAAAAGAATTGGAGCTCAGGAAGCTAATAGCCAATTCTTTGCTTAGGGGAAAGGTAGATTTTAGCCTTTACATTGAATATACAGGTGATGAAACATCAGCCCAAGTCAATGAAAGTGTTGTGAAACAGTACATGAAGCAACTAAAATCCATTGCCGATGGTGATGATATTAAGCTATTGGAAATGGCCTTACGCTTTCCCGATACCATGAAAACCGATAAGGAGGATATTGATGAAACTGAATATGAGGCCATAAAAGAAGCATTGAACGGTGCCTTGGTAGAGATAAACCAATTTAGGGAAGAAGAAGGAAGTGTACTAGAGCAGGATTTTATAGAGCGAATTACCTCATTATTGGCCTTGTTGGATATGGTGAAGAATATAGATCCAGAAAGACAGGACACCATAAGGGAACGATTAGAAAAGGCGGTACAGGATCTTAAGGTCGAAGTTGATGAAAATAGATTTGAGCAAGAATTGATCTATTACTTGGAAAAGTATGACATTACCGAAGAAAAAGTAAGGCTCGCAAATCACTTGGATTATTTTAGTAAAACCTTAAAATCTGAGGATAGCAATGGAAAGAAATTAGGCTTTATTTCCCAAGAAATTGGTAGGGAGATCAATACTATAGGTTCTAAAGCCAATTATGCACCAATGCAGCAACTAGTAGTTCAAATGAAGGATGAACTAGAAAAGATTAAGGAACAAATGCTAAATGTACTTTAGATGAAAGGAGGGAAGCTACTTATATTTTCTGCCCCATCTGGAAGTGGTAAAACGACCATAGTACGCCATTTGCTATCAAAACCAGAATTAAATCTGGCGTTTTCTGTTTCTGCTACATCAAGGCCAAGAAGGGTAAAGGAGAAAAATGGTGAGCACTACTATTTTATGTCGGTTTCCGAATTTAAAAAACATATAAGGGATGATGATTTTTTAGAATGGGAGGAGGTATATAGGGATAATTTTTATGGCACTTTAAAAAGCGAGGTAGAGCGTCTTTGGGCAGAAGGTAAAAATGTAATTTTTGATATTGATGTAGTTGGTGGACTGCGCATTAAAAAGAAATATCCCGAAAGGACATTAGCCGTATTTGTAAAACCACCTAGTGTAGATGAACTAAAGATACGTTTAAAGAAACGTAGTACTGAGAGTGAAGATAAAATTAATATGCGCATTGCAAAGGCCTCTGTAGAGCTGGCCACTGCACCTCAATTTGATAAAATCATAAAGAACTACGATTTAGATGTTGCCCTAAAAGAAGCGGAGGAACTGGTGGCCGGGTTTATAGCGGATTCTAAATGCGAGTAGCATGAAAAGGGTTGGACTCTACTTTGGTACTTTTAACCCCATCCACATAGGCCATTTGATCATTGCGAACCATATGGTGGAGTTTTCCGACTTGGATGAGGTTTGGTTTGTAGTAACACCACAAAGTCCATTTAAGGCAAAGAAAACCTTATTAGATAATAACCATCGCTATCAGATGGTATATGAGGCAACCAAGGATTACCCAAAATTACGGCCCAGCAACATAGAATTTGATTTGCCACAGCCTAATTATACCGTTGATACTTTGGCGCATTTGGGGGAAAAGTATTCAAAGGATCATTCCTTTAGTTTGATAATGGGAGAGGACAATTTAAAAAGCTTTCATAAATGGAAGAATTACGAGGTTATTTTAGATAATTATAGCCTCTATGTATACCCTCGAATTTCCAACGGAACTGTTGCCCATCAGTTCAATGAACATAAGGAAATACATTTTGTGGATGCCCCGATTATGGAAATATCCTCTACATTTATTAGAGAGGCCCATAAATTGGGAAAAAACATCAAACCGATGCTACCTGTAGAAGTTTGGCAGTATATGGATGAGATGAATTTTTACAGATAGTTTTTTGTACAATTATTAATTAATAAGGAGACTAATTAAAGGATAGGTAATTCTTAAACTTTACTTTAAGGGGCCTCCCTTAAGTAGTACATCGGTGCCTAAATAGGTGTTGTCCTTATTATAGTACCATGCCCTTGTTTTGGGCATGTTAATGCCATTTACTTCTAGAATATCTGAAAGTAGAATATACTCTCCATCATTTTTAGATTCATCATGGTAAAACTGGTAAACCTCCATAGCATAGGTATTAGGGTCAAAATAGAAGTACCAAATGTCTTTGCCAACATTGGCATCGTAGGTTACTTTAAGTCTCAGGTAGTCTTTGCCTTTAAACTTCTTTTTTATTACTGTTGGATCAACGTTCGTCCCTGCATCTTTTAATTTCATAGGAAGCCCGTACAAATATGTATAGTAGTTTTTAAGCATTTTAGCACGCCCACAATTAATTTGAAGACTATCCCTATAGTGGTCCGCTATGACCTCACTATAGTTTAGCTTTAAATTACAACTGTCCTTATCTAGGATGTATTCTACAGTGTTTGGTTTTTTTCTAACGGTGGCTTTAAAATAATCTTTTGGGAAATTAAGTTCCAACAGGGTAAGGCGAGGTGTCTTTTCTGGTGTTGTCATCTCTATAACAAACTTCCCTTTAAAGGTTGACCATTTACCTTGGGGATCATGGTAGTTGATAGCGTTATCTAGCAATTGATTTCCACTTAGCTGCTGTGCGCTCAAAATGGAACTAGAAAAGATTGCTATCCCAACAATGAAATATTTTAACATAACCGTGAATTATTATGTAAGATACCACAAAATGTTTGATGTTTCCTTTTCTATTTCGTAGACTCTACAATCTTCGCCGGTTTAACAGAACTATCATGTTCACTGTAATAAAGCTCCAACAAATCCATGGTCGCAGTCATCAAATCCTTGGTTTCCAATAATAAGGAAAAATATAATGTTGTGTTCTTAGGACTGGATTCTTCAGTACGGGTACGTTCTACCTGAGTCTGTATTTTTTCGGAAATAAAATCGAACAACTCTTGTTTTTTAAGCAGTACATTTCCAATTTCTTCGAATGATCTGTTATCAAAGGCAGTTTGCGTAAGACATAGTACCTCATCTATTTTTGAATCTATCTGTTTTAGTTCCTTAATCTGGTTGTATTTTAACTTCTTATGGTTGTTGTTTACGTGTTTGTGACTAACCTTACCAATGTACTCCAATGATTGGGCAATGTCCGTTAAATGTCCTAAAACGTTAATATAAAAATTACTTGCACCTATACTGTTTTCGTCTAAATTTTTAATAAAAAAGAAGATATTGTCGCGAAGTGCATCTATTTCTGTGCTAAGTTTAGCACCATGTTTTTTGTTCTTTTTTAATAAATCCAAATCTTGAACAGCTAATCCATTAATAGAGTTGGAATAAATTTTATTGGATCTTTTAAGTACATTTGAAATGTTATGTGCACTTTCTTCGATAACCCCTTGAATAGAACTACTCTCAGCTTTATTTAATGTATATTCCGCTTTAATCTCTTTTGATTTCTTTTTATGTGAGATATAGTTCCTTGCTAAAAGTAATATAGCGGCAAAAAGTAATACCGCTATTGCAGCACCTTTACCAAAACTAATGATTGCCAAAATTGCTCCAGAAGCGACAAAAGCTATGATAGCAGTGCCAAACCAGCCACCGATTACATTCAAGACACCGGCAACCCTGTAAACAGCACTTTCTGCACCCCAGGCTCGATCCGCTAGTGAAGTACCCATTGCTACCATAAATGTTACATATGTAGTGGATAGCGGAAGTTTATAGGAGGTGGCTATAGATATTAAAATACCCGCTACCATAAGGTTTACAGCTGCTCTGACCATATCAAAAGCAGGAAGTTCATGAACCTTGTTTTTAGTAAGCGGAATTACTGGTTTTTTAAAACGGTCCTCTATTTTCGCTTGCCAGCTTTTGGGTAATAAGTTAGTAGTTACCTCTGATAAACCTACAGAAAACCTGACAATACTTCTAGATAAATAGTTGGGTTGAAATCTTTCTTTTGCCTCTCCCTCTCTTGATAGGTTGATTTCAGTCTCTGCAACATACCGGGCTTTTTTAGACAACCATAAAGTTGCCACCATAACAATACCTGAAAGAAATAATAACAGGGTAGGAGTAGGTACTTTTGCACTTAGAATTTCCATACTGAATTCCGTTGCTGGTATTCCCGAGGATTCCCACTCCATGTATGATTGCCATGCCGCAATAGGTACACCAATAAAATTTACCAAATCATTGCCAGCAAAAGCAAGTGCTAAAGCAAAAGTGCCGACACCAATAATCAATTTATAAATGTTGGTCTTGGCAAAATTCATAAGCAAGTATGAAATTATAGACCATAAAACAAAATTAGCGGACACAACTGAAATCCACTGCTGTTCCAAAAAATCCTTAATGGTTAACCCTCCAATGATATTAAAACTTTGATCTGCATATGGGGTTCCTTTAATACCTTTTAATAAAATGAAATAGGTTATTGCGGAAAGGGCAATCCCACCGAATAACGCACCTACCCATGTTGCTTTTTTATGGTAATCATAAGACAATAACAATCTTGAAATATACTGTACCAAAGCACCAATGGTAAATGCAACTACCACCGACATAAGAATTCCTGAAATTATCTGGATTGCTTTTTCATTATTGATGTAATTTACAACCTCTGTAATGCTACCATTATTGGCGGCAATTTTTATGAGTGCCATTGCTACTGCCGCTCCTAATAAGTTGAATACTATGGAAACGGTTGTAGAAGTCGGCATTCCAAGGGTATTGAAGAAATCTAGTAATAAGATATCCGTTATCATCACTGCCATGAAGATGAACATGATCTCATCAAAATAGAATTCTCCTGGGTTGAAAATTCCTTTTCTAGCTACCTCCATTAATCCACTTGAGAATACAGTACCACAGATAATACCTAAACTGGCCACAATCATAATGGTTTTAAACGAAATGGCTTTGGAGCCTATTGCAGAATTTAAAAAATTGACAGCATCATTACTAACTCCAACTACCAAATCCGCTACAGCTAATACGGCTAAAGCAATAACGATCAACAGGTAAATATTATCCATAGTTCAAAAAAAATAAGTTTACAAATATCTGTAAGAGTCCTTTTAGAAATGTTATCTAAATGTTATGTTTTTATCTTAAAAATGAATATCAAACTGAAGTCGGCCCATAAGTCTGTCTGTTCCATTATCTATTGATAAGTAGCTTACATCTGTTTGAACTTTCAACTTGTGTCCTAAAATATATTTTGATAATCCAAAGGTATATTGGTTCTCAGGATTTTTACCTGTAATATCCTCATCCAACTGTATATTGGTATATCTTCCTGATATCTCCCAATTATTTTTGAAAAGATAACCACTTTGAACGTTAATACCACTACCTACCTGAACTTCGTCACCTGTTAATGTCCCATCAGAATTTTTAGCAATGGGATCATCGGCCGTTCTATTGGCATATTCTGCCATTAAAGAAAATCCATTGTATTTAAACATGGCATCTACAAATACGGTATTGATGTCAGTTTGATAAAAACCATTATCGTTGAACATGTAGGAACCTTGGTTGCTCCTTGTTTTTACCGCGTCCTGGTTGGTGTCAAAAGTGGCGGCTAATAGTAATTTTGGTATTTCCTCCCTTTTTAAATCACTTCCTGAGTAATCTCCCTTGCTTTTAAATGAACCAAATGGAAGTAGTTCCAATCTTGCCGTGTGTTGGTATCCGCCTAGGTTTCCCGTAGTAATATTTCTTCCCTCACCCATAGAGACAGCCAGTTTTTCACGAACCAAAAATTTGTCTGTTAAGTTGAAATGATGTCTTAATTGAATCCCAAGGTCTCGATCAATATTAAAACGACTGTTCAATAGCGATCGATCTACTTGTTGCAGATTACCGGAAGAGATTACGCGTTCAATATTACCTGGAAGTTTGGTTTGGCCCATCCAAAACTCAAAATTCCCGTAGAAATTCCACATAACCACTGCGTCCAAGATATATCTAGGTGCATTGCCAGTGAATTGGGAAGCACCTGCAATATCCCTATTTGACAAGCCAAGTTCTATCTTGTACTTTAATTTAGGGGAATAGGCAAAACCATCAAATTTTAAACGTGCCCTGCGCACTAGGAAACTTTGTTCAGGGTTTACCAAACCACTATCTGTACCTTCATCCCAAGTGGCTATAGTTAGAAATTGCATTCTGGTAGCAACTTTCATGCTCCAGGTGCTGTCTTTGCCCACTAAATTGAACAGTCCATTTCCAAAAGTTGGAGAATTGGTTTCTTGAGCATAGGTAACGGCAAAAGAAAGTAATAATATCCCGAAGGATAAATATTTGAATTTCATAATTACGAGTAATGATTTTTGTCGCCGCAAATAACTAGAACCAATGTTAACTTAATGTTTACTGAATGTTATTTATTTGATTTAAGGCGAAAAAAAAAGCTACCTTGAAACAAGGTAGCCCAGGAATTCAAGGAAAGAGTCGACAAAAACCATTATCCCATTGAAATTCCATACCCGTAAGGGTACTAACAAAACTCTATCTTTTAAATAAATTTAATGTGACCTTAAGTTTAAGTAATTATTAAACTTAAAATTTCCTAAGGGTTATAATGCGCTGCATATATAGTTTACTAACTAAGTATGGTAAAGCTTTTTTTGTGCCGCTATTATCGTATATCCTTGTCGCTATTGGTGTATAATGCCACACCAATCTCTATTGAGGTCAGGGATTTAGCTGATAATGATTCTTGTATGTACGTGTTTTCATCGGCAACAATTTCTACTTCCTTTTCAATGGGTTCGTAGCCTAGAAATGTTATCAGAATTTTGTAAGATCCGGGTGCAATAGCTGTTATTTCAAAATTGCCGTTAAAATTTGTTATGGTAGACCGTTCAGTGTTTTTTAACTCCACTGAGGCCATGAGCAATGGCTCATTAAATAATTCGGCATCCAAAACTTTCCCACTTATTGTTCCAGTACTTTGGGAAAAGGAAAATGCTGAAACAAACGTTAATATTGTAAAAATTAATTTTTTCATTAGGGTGTATGGATGTTTATTGCAAATAAAAGATGGCAAGGTTAAGATAAGGTTAGCATCAGGTTATTTATATATTTTGAAAAGGTTAAGAATAGGGGTGAAAAATGAATTGCATAGGTTGCCTGATTATCAAAAAATGTATCTTGCACTTACTAAAAATGTATCATGAACTGGGAGCAATTACTATCCTTGCGTAGGAAGGGAGACGTTAATAAGAGATTGCGAAATGAACAGAACGAAACCCGATTGGGTTTTGACGTTGACTATGACCGTATTATTTTTTCCGCAGCTTTTAGGAGTTTACAGGATAAGACACAGGTAATCCCGTTATCCAAGACCGATTTTGTTCATACGAGGTTAACCCATAGTTTGGAAGTTTCCGTGGCAGGTAGGAGTCTAGGAAGATTGGCGGGTCAAAGAATTCTAGAGAAACATCCGCACCTTAAGGAGGTTCATGGTTATAAATTTAATGATTTTGGTGCTATTGTTGCTGCCGCGGCCCTAGCACATGATATTGGGAACCCACCATTTGGACATAGCGGTGAAAAGGCTATAGGCGAGTTTTTTATGAATGGAAATGGAAAGGATTATAAGGGGATGCTTTCGGCAAAGGAGTATCAAGATATTATTGATTTTGAGGGGAATGCCAATGGTTTTAAGTTAATGACCCAGGATAGGGCAGGAGTGTCCGGCGGATTACGTCTAAGCTATGCCACCCTTGGAGCTTTTATGAAGTACCCTAAAGAATCACTTCCCAAAAAACCTACAAAACATATTGCCGACAAAAAATTCGGATTTTTCCAGACTGAAAAAGATGTTTTTGCCGATGTTGCCAATCATTTAGGCTTAATTAAGACCAGAGAGGGAGCATCTAATTCCTTCGCGAGACATCCTTTAACATTTTTAGTAGAAGCTGCTGATGACATCTGCTACACCATAATAGATTTTGAAGATGGTATAAACCTTGGTTTAATTTCAGAGGATTATGCTCTTGAATACCTCATAAACCTAGTTAAGGATACCATTAACACAAAAAAATATAATGGTCTTGAGTATAAGGAAGACCGACTTAGCTACTTGCGTGCACTGGCCATAAACACCTTAATACAAGATGCTGTAAGTATATTTATGGATAATGAGGAAAAAATACGTAATGGCACTTTTGATGTTTCATTAATGGACAAGAGCAAATATGATGCTCAAATTAAGGACATCATCAATCTGAGTGTGCATAAGGTATATAGGTCCCAAGAGGTAATTGAAAAGGAGATTGCCGGATATAAAATTATTGCTGATATTCTTGAGGTATACACTGATGCGCTAGTGAAAAAGAAAAACGATAATGCTACAAATTATCATAAATTGATATTACGGACACTTCCAGAATTCTATCAACAAACAGAAGGTTCTTTGTATGAAATATTGTTGAATACGTGTTGCTATGTAGCTAGCCTTTCAGATAGGGCCGCAGTACACATACATAATAAAATTAAAGGTAGTCACCTTTAAAATTCATAGGCAACACCTATGTTTAGAAGTTGCTTAAACTGTATTCGTGGTACTCCAGGATCAATAACAACACCATCGTCATTCTTTACGGCATCAAAAAGAATATCATCATCATAAATAATCTGTGCGCCGATGCTGGTTAAGATATATTTGTTTACCCTAAGTTTGAGGTTAAGTTCCCAATCTACATCAATATTTCCAAAACTAGATAGGTAGTCCGTATACAGGTTTAAGCGACTTTTTAACTGCACGTGCTCCGCAACATCCCATGTCCAATTATTGGTAATAAGAAACCCAAATTCCAAAAGATGGTTTTCACCTGGTGTTATGACATTGCCATCTGTATCTAAAACAGCTTTTTTAACGCCAAAGGAACCTTTGTCCGCCAAATATTGATCCAATACAAATGTGGATTTTTGAGTAAGAGGGGATAAATACAGATTAAATTTCTGATCTCTTGTTATATACGATGTACCAGCACCAAAAAACAGATAACCAGGAGCCATGAATGCAGATATGGGTTCATCTCTGTTAGGGTATTTATAGCCATTGGCAAACTGGGTGTTAAAATTCAATTGTACTGAATAGTACCAGTTACTAATGGTATCCCTTCTGTAGCCTAGATTGGAACTCATCCTAATTACATCTTCTGACTTTCTTAATTTACGACCTTCTTGCGCATTTAATCCATATCTAAGTTCAACATTATTATCCCACTGTACATATCTAAACTTATAGTTTCTCACAAATTTTAAGTAGCCAAGGCCACTTACAGCGTTATTACCACCGGCATTCCAATTTACGAAGGCCACTTCACTTACATTAATCCCCAAAGTATTTTCTGTAGTCCAAAACGAAGGAATTCTAAACCTTCTGTATTTGTCTTTCAAGGGCTTTGTTCTATTGAAGGATATATAGGGATTGGTCAAGTTTACGCCCCTTGGAATGTGTTTTATCTTATCCTGGGTTTTTCTAATTACTATGGTGTCTATGGCCATGGTATCTATAGCCATGGTATCTATAACCGTGGAATCTGGCAAAATACGAGTTGGTATAGTGTCTTGAGAAATAAGTAAGCTTGACTGAAAAATTAGGAAGCAAAAAAATAGTACAATTTGAAATGGGAATAATCTTCTCATAAAAGGTTCTCAATATAGGATTTTAAGGATAATTTATCCAATCCTGCAATTTCATATAGTTGTGTTACCGAACCATGTTCTATAAATTTATCCGGTACCCCAAATATCTTAATATTTTTATTTATTTGTAAACTGTTGGCGAATTCAACAATGGCACTACCAAACCCACCAATAATCGTGCCGTCTTCAATAGTTATTATAGCAGAATATTTTGCCAATATAGCGTTTAACATTTGGTGATCTAAAGGTTTGATAAATGGAAAGTTATAATGGCCAATACGTTCTTTGCTTTCTAGTTCGGCAATAAGTTCTTTAACCAGATTGCCTATTGGGCCAGTACTTAAAATCGCAATTTTATCACCTGATTTTAATTCTTCAGCTTTTCCAATTTTTAATTTTTTCATTGGAATTTGCCAATCTATCAAAACACCCCTTCCACGTGGATATCTTATAGCTATTGGTTGATCTAATCCCAATTGGGCAGTGAACATTATATTTCTTAATTCAATCTCGTTTAATGGTGAAAAAACAATTAGGTTAGGAATACATCTTAAATATGCAATATCAAACACACCATGGTGTGTAGGACCATCTTCGCCAACCAACCCTGCCCTATCCAAACAAAATATTACAGGTAAGTTTTGCAAGGCAACATCATGGATTACTTGATCGTATGCACGCTGTAGAAATGTGGAGTAAATATTGCAAAAGGGAACCATGCCTTCAGAAGCCATACCAGCCGCCAAAGTTACCGCATGTTGTTCTGCAATGCCAACATCAAAGGCGCGATCAGGAATTTCATCCATCATAAATTTTAAGGAACTCCCTGTAGGCATGGCGGGAGTTATTCCAACAATTTTAGGATTCTTAAGGGCAAGTTCTACAATGGTTTTTCCAAACACATCCTGAAATTTTGGTGGCTGAACCAAAGTTGGTTTTTTCATTAACTCACCTGTGACCTTATCAAATTTTCCAGGGGCATGATACATAACTTGGTTTTCTTCAGCTTTTTGTAGACCCTTTCCCTTGGTAGTAATAACATGAAGAAGTTTAGGTCCATTTACAGTTTTAAGTCGTTCTAATTCCTGTAAAAGAACAGTAAGGTTATGGCCATCAATTGGACCTGTATAGTTTAAGTTTAGGCACTCAAAAATATTTTCGTCTTTAGCGGTACCTTTTTTAACATTCGTCAAATACTTTTTTAGCGCACCCACACTTGGATCTATTCCTATGGCATTGTCATTCAAAACAATTAAGATATCCGTATTGGAAACCCCGGCATGGTTTAAGCCTTCAAATGCCATACCACTTGCTATAGATGCATCGCCAATTACAGCAATATGTTGTTTCTCAAAGTCACCTTTTATTTTTGAAGCTATGGCCATTCCTAATATTGCAGATATAGAGGTAGAACTATGCCCTGTGCCGAAAGTATCAAACTCACTTTCCTCAATTTTGGGAAAACCACTTATGCCACCTAATTGACGATTGGTTTCAAAAATATCTTTTCTGCCAGTTATAATTTTATGGCCATATGCTTGGTGGCCAACATCCCAGATTAATTTATCAATGGGGGTGTTAAAAATGTAATGTATGGCAATGGTAAGCTCCACTACCCCTAAGCTAGCGCCTAAATGGCCTTCTTTGGTTGAAACAATATCTATAATAAATTTACGTAATTCATTCGCCAGTATTGGTAGTTGTTCAGGTGACAACTTTTTTAGGTCTTTAGGAGAATGAATTTGGTCTAATAGATTGCCCACAGCAAATAAAATATGAGAACAAAAGTACTTCTTTTATAAGGTAAAACAATTGTTTTTAATTGACATGCTTTAATTGTGTGATGTCGTATTTTTGGGGTATGATATTACCTTACGACGATACCTACTTCATGAAAAAGGCACTTCAGGAAGCTAAATATGCTTTTGAGCATGGAGAAATACCAGTAGGTGCCGTGATAGTGATTAATGACCGTATTATTGCCAGGGCACACAATCTTACGGAACAACTTAATGATGTAACCGCACATGCCGAAATGCAAGCAATAACAGCTGCTGCCAATTACTTGGGTGGGAAATACCTAAAAGGATGTACCTTATATGTTACATTAGAACCTTGTCAAATGTGTGCGGGTGCCTTGTATTGGAGCCAAATAGATAAAATAATCTATGGTGCCTCGGATGCTGATCGAGGGTTCACGGCAATGGGTACTAGCCTTCATCCAAAAACAAGTATTAAAGGTGGTATATTGGAACAGGAAGCATCAGATTTATTAAGGCAATTTTTTGAAAAAAAACGCAATAAATAAAATAAGGGCATATAATGAAATAAAAAAACCACGTTTTAACGTGGTTTTTTCAATTTACAAAATGTAATACTTTAATTATAGGACTTGTACCTGTCCTGCAACTATTCCTTTTCTTCCTTCTTCCTCAACGTATTCTACTTTGTCTCCTTCCCTGATTTCCGTTCCGTTAAGAGCGGTCGCATGGACAAATATGTCCTTTCCCGTGTCGTCGTTGGTAATAAATCCATATCCTTTGGACTCATTAAAAAATTTAACCGTGCCAGTCATTAAAATAAAATTAAATATTAATACCCTAATTTAAGCATTTTTGATTGAAGTTTGGAATGATATTTAAAATTTGTTATTCAGAAATCACTGATTGTCAGTCTTTTTAGGTGGTTTCCCTTGCATTTTTCGAACATTCTCTTCGGTTAGCAAATAGTCATTCATTTTTTTTCCCTTGCTTTCTCTGTATAAAAATAATGGCATGGCAAGTAAAAATAGACCCACGGTTCCACCGCCAATATATTTATTTGCTTTTGCTTCCTCTTGTTTTTCCAATGAAAAACCATACCCAATTGAGGTCAATGAAGCTAGTACAATAAGGGTGATTATGTATTTCATATTGGCAAATGTATAAAATCCCTTAATTTTTTAGGATTAAGCTTGTTGTTTGTGTCTAATTACCCGTAAAATTAATAAGCTCTCTACGATACGCTGTAAGTAATTTTGACTTGGATACAAAACCAACATATTTCCCATTTTTAATTACAGGAAGATTCCATGCCCCGCTATCTTGAAATTTTTGCATCACTTTTTGCATGCTATCCTCCCCATGAAATATGTACTCCGGTGCATTATGCATAAAACTTTCTACCTTAATGGTATTATGAAGGGAGATATCAAACATAAATTCCCGAATATCATCTAATAATACAATGCCTACCATGGCTTTCTCTTTGGTCACTACCGGGTATATATTCCGAGTAGATTTAGCTACAGATTCATGTAACATTTGCCCTAGGGTCATTTCTGGATGAACAACTTTAAAGTTGGTCTCAATAATATCGTCCAATTCCATTAAGGTAAGTACGGCATGATCCTTATCATGTGTCAATAAATCCCCACTTTCCGCTAGTTCTCTAGTATATATGTTATAGTCTATGGCATTTTTGGTAATTAAGTAAGATATGGATGCCGTAATCATTAAGGGTACAAATAGGGCATAGCCTCCAGTGATTTCTGCAATTAGGAAAATGGCAGTTAAGGGGGCATGAAGCACACCGGCAATTAGCCCAGCCATACCAATGAGGGTAAAATTACTTTCAGAGACCGAAAACCCTAAACCTAGATTATTGATAACTTTCGCAACTACATTTCCAAGAGCACTTCCCATAACCATGGTAGGAATAAAGGTCCCACCAGCCCCACCTGCTGCAAGTGTAGTTGTCATGGCAACAGCCTTAAAAATGGTTATACCAAATAATAAGGCTATGACTACCCAAATATTGTCAATATAATTATCAAAAGGAGTGTTGCCCAAGGCTTTAAGATGGTTGTCATCCAATAAATCATTAATAAAGCCAAAACCTTCACCATATAATGGGGGGATAAGATAGAGCATTATACCAATGGCCAATCCTCCGACCAAAAGTTTATATTTTGGACTTTTTAGAGGTTTAAAAAGATGTAATATCCCAAAGTACATTTTAGTAAAATATATGGATGCCACAGCAGTGCCAATACCTAATAAAACATAAAACAAGGTATCTTTTACCTCAAAAGACTGGTCTATATTAAATTTGAAAAGTACCTCATTGCCCAAGAAAAAATAGGAGGTAAGGACACCAGAAATAGAAGCCAATAGTAAAGGTAGCATAGAAATCATGGTAAGATCTAAGCTAAAGACTTCAACTGCAAAAATAATAGCTGCAATAGGGGATTGAAATATTGAGGCAATAGCACCTGCGGAAGCACAGGCAATAAGTAATGAACGTGTTTTTGCGTTCATGTGAAAGAGTTGGCCTACATTGGAGCTAATGGCAGCTCCAGATGCCACAGCAGGGCCCAATAGTCCTACAGAACCACCAAAGCCCACGGTTAATGGCGCTGTAATAAGTTGCGTTAAAATTTGTTTGCGTGGAATTATACCTTTTTTTCTAGATAATGATAAGAGTATGGATGATACAGCGTGTTTTAATTTTTCCTTATGTATAAATTTTACATATAAATACACCAACGTTAGACCAATAGTTGGTAATATAAAGTAGAGCTGATTACTGGAGACTATAATTCCTTTTTCTAAGGAAGCCTCAATAAAGTAAGTAATGTTCTTAAGGGTAACTGAAGCCAAACCTGCCAATAAACCTACTACAACACTTAAAATGTAAATGAACGTCTTTTGCGATATGTATTTATATCGCCATTTAAAGATGCGCTTAAGAATTCGTTTTTTACGGTTAGGCATACTCTTGATATTACCTTAAAAGTATTAAAAAATCCCGCTGTTAAGCGGGACTTTACTATTTAGATGGAATATCTAATTTTAGGTTGAGTTCCTTTAGCTGTTCATCATCGATTGGTGCAGGAGCGTCGATCATTACATCACGACCACTATTGTTTTTAGGAAAGGCAATAAAATCCCGTATGGTTTCCTGTCCACCCAGAATAGACACCAATCTATCCAGACCAAATGCAATACCACCATGTGGTGGCGCACCGTATTGGAAAGCATCCATTAAAAATCCAAATTGGGCCTTAGCTTCTTCTGGCGTAAACCCCAAATGTTTAAACATAATGGCCTGTGTTTCGGCATCATGGATACGAATGGAACCACCACCAATTTCATTACCATTTAGGACAAGGTCATAAGCGTTTGCCCTTACTGCTGCCGGGTCTGTATCCAGTAATTCCAATTGACCTGGTTTCGGTGATGTAAACGGATGGTGCATGGCATGATAATGTCCGGTTTCCTCATCTAATTCCAATAAAGGGAAATCTACCACCCATAATGGGGCAAATACTTCTGGATTTCTTAATCCCAAACGTTGAGCCATTTCCATACGCAAAGCACTTAATTGGGTTCTGGTTTTATTGGTTTCTCCAGAAAGCACACAGATAAGGTCACCAGGTTTTGCGCCTGTTTTTTTTGCCCAATTAGCCAAATCTTCCTCAGAATAAAACTTATCTACCGTAGATTTAAAAGTGCCATCGGGGTTGCATTTAACGTAGACCATGCCCAAGGCACCCACTTGTGGGCGCTTCACCCAATTCACTAGGGCATCCAGTTCCTTGCGAGTGTACTCTGCCGCACCAGGCACTGCTATACCCACAACAAGCTCTGCAGCGTTAAATACGTTAAAATCTTTATGTTGCGCAACCTCATTAAGCTCACCAAATTCCATTCCAAACCTAATGTCCGGTTTGTCATTACCGTATTTGGCCATGGCATCATCAAAGGTCATTCTTGGGAATTTATCTACACTGATGCCTTTTATTTCTTTTAAGAGATATTTTGTAAGCCCTTCGAATACATCCAAGATATCTTCCTGTTCCACAAAAGCCATTTCGCAATCTATTTGTGTAAACTCTGGTTGCCTATCTGCCCTGAGGTCTTCATCCCTAAAACATTTTACAATCTGAAAGTATTTATCCATCCCACCTACCATGAGCAATTGCTTAAAGGTCTGTGGGGATTGGGGTAGGGCATAGAACTGACCCTCATTCATGCGGCTAGGGACTACAAAGTCTCTCGCACCCTCTGGTGTTGATTTAATTAAGTAAGGGGTTTCTACCTCTATAAAACCTTGGTCCGATAAAAACTTGCGCACCTCCATGGTTACCTTACTTCTAAAAATAAGATTGTTTTTTACGGGGTTTCTGCGAATGTCCAGATACCTGTATTTCATTCTTAGGTCCTCACCACCGTCAGTTTCATTTTCAATAGTAAATGGCGGGGTCTTAGATTTATTAAGTACCGTGAGTTCTTTCACCAAAACCTCAATAGAACCAGTAGGAATGTTATTGTTTTTAGAAGCCCTTTCGATTACGGTTCCCATTACCTGAATAACAAATTCACGGCCTAATCCCCTAGCGGTTTCCAAAAGGGAGGTAGCGGTACGGTCTTCATCAAATACCAATTGGGTTATTCCATATCGATCTCGAATATCTACCCATACCACAAACCCTTTATCACGGGTTTTATGTACCCATCCAGATAGGGTAACATCTATTCCAATATGGGATTCTCTTAATTCACCGCATGTGTGGCTTCTATACATAATGTTGTTATTAACAAAAGGCAAATTTAAGAAGTCTATTCCACACTATTTATAAAAGAGGTGAATGCTTTTATGGTATTTGTGGAAGCTTGCATATCGTTAAATATTATACTTAAATAAATGAAAAACAGTTAAATATGTTTCTAATGTTAAATTAACGTTACGTAAATATTGATTTATTGTAAAATAACCTTAAGTTTGTATCTCATTGTTAGGCAGATGTTGAATCTTAAAATATTCATGTTATGAAAAAAATACTATTTATATTCATTTTAGCTCTTTCCTTTGGAGTATACGCTCAAAAAGTAGAACCCAAGTTTGAAGTAGAGGGTAATAAAGTAAAGGCAACGTACTTTCACGCCAATGGGGAAATTTCCCAAATGGGGTATTTCTTAAATGAAAAATTGGAAGGGCAATGGAAAATGTTTAATGCCAAAGGTGATAAAATTGCAATGGGTAATTATAAAAATGGTGTAAAAACTGGAAAATGGTTATTCTGGGAAGGGGATACCATGAAGGAAGTTAATTTTGATGATAACAAGATTGCAAGCGTTGCTAATGTAAAGCAAAAAGAGGCAATGGTTATTAATTAATTGGTAGTCAAAATTAGAAAAAGCCCGTAGTTTAAACTACGGGCTTTTTTTATGCACACTATTACCAATACGATAAATGTTCTTTGAGCGTTTTGTTTTTAGAAAAAATATAATGCCCTTTACCTTTTCACATCCCGCCGCAATTTTACCATGGTTAAATAGGAACAAGCATTTTTCTAGTTCTGGTTTGATTGCAGGTAGTTTAGTTCCAGATTTTGAGGGGTTTATTAGAATGGACTTAGATGGACATTTTGCGGATACCTTGCCCGGTGTTTTTCTTTTGGATCTTCCCTTAGCAGTATTACTTTTATTTGTGTATCATAATTTGATTCGTGAGTTTTTAATTGCCATTTTACCAAAATATTTTGCTTGTCGTTTGGCCTTTGGCACCCATTTTAAATGGATTAATTATTTTAAAAGTCATTGGTTTATTGTATTGATTTCAATCCTTACAGGAATAGTTACCCATTTAATTTGGGATGATTTTACTCATTATGATGGGGTTGTGGTGAATCATTTTCATGGATTTTTTTATCAAAAGATTGGGACAATGTCTCTTTTTAATGTCTTTCAACATGGTAGTAGTCTGATAGGAGCCATGACTATTTTAACATATTTTCATAAGATGCCGATAAACGCCAGCACCAAAATTCCCCTTGCCTTTCAGCAACAAATGTGGTTAAAAATTATCTTTTATACCCTTTGTTTTATCCTATGTAGAACTTATTTTGGTTTTGATGTATTTGGTGAAATAATTGTATCTATAATAGCATGCTTATTATGGTCCTTGGTATTGGTATGTTTGCTGTACAGGACAGAATTTCAAAAAATAAAGCAAAAAGGCTTTTCTAACCTGGTTGAATAAATTCAACAAATTAAAAAAGCCTATTGCAATACCTTAGTTATTTATGCGGCATTTTCCATAGTATCCACTTGAGAGTTCTGCTTAGATTTTAAACCCCTAAGCTTAATCTTTATTCGGTAAACAATATTAAATAGTACAGGCACAATAACCAAGGTTAGGAATGTCGCCACTATTAATCCAAAGATTACTGTCCATGCCAATGGGCCCCAAAATACCACGTTGTCGCCTCCAACATAAATATTTGGATTAAGTTCACTAACTAAGGAGGCAAAATCAATATTAAGTCCAATAGCCAAGGGCACTAATCCTAGAACTGTTGTAATAGCTGTAAGGATAACGGGACGTAATCTTGCTTTTCCTCCAACAATCATGGCGTCCGTGGCATCATCTAGCGTTAAAAGATCGGCATCGTTCATATCTAGTTTTACTTTTTTACGGTCTATTAAAATTTGTGTATAGTCCAGTAGTACCACTCCGTTATTTACAACGATACCTGCTAAGGAAATGATACCCATCATGGTCATCATAATAACAAAAGACCACCCTGTAAGCATTAACCCTCCAAACACGCCTATAAAACTTAAGAATATGGCGATCATAATAATGAACGGTTTGGAAATACCACCAAATTGAAAAATCAATATTAATAAAATCAATCCTAGTCCAGAGAAAAATGCCCCTATCAAGAACATTTGTTGTTTGTTCTGCTCTTCAATTTCTCCAGTATAATCTATTTTGATAGTATCTGGCAATCCTTCAAACTGTTGCATCTCTTCTTGTATCTCGGCTACAATTGCCGCCGCATTACCACCTGCCTTAAGCCCAGAATATACGGTTACAACACGCTTACCATCCCTGTGTTTTATAGCACTATAACCAGAAGTGTTTTTCTCACTTGCAACAGCTGATATCGGTATTTCCTTTATTTGGCCGGTCGCTTGGTCCCTAAATATCACATTCTGATTGAATAAGGCACTTTTGTTGTACCTAAGGTCTTCGTTAAAGCGAATGTTGATATCATAATCGTCCCCGTCTTCTTTGTAAATTCCTGCTTTTTCACCAAATAGTGAGCGCCTCAGCTGCTGTCCAACTTGACCAACGGTAACACCTAACTCGCCTGCCTTTTCGCGATCTACCAAAACACGCATTGAAGGTTTACTTTTATTAACATCGACCTTTAATTCCTCTATTCCTTCAATATTCTTGGTATTGATGAAGTTTTTTACGTTCTCGGCCGTGTTTATTAGAAGCTCATAATCCCTGCCTTCCAGTTCAATATTAATTGGAGGTCCAGCTGGGGGTCCGTTAGCCTCTTTTTCTACTGAAATGGCAACTCCGGGATAAATACCATCCAGGGCATCTTGAACCTTTGCCCTCATATTTTCCGTATTTACACCTTGTCTATATTTAAATTCACTAAAGTTTACGGTTACTTTGCCTTTATGTGGCATTTCTGCAGACGAACCACCATCTGTTAATGGATTGCCAGCACCCTCACCAACAACGGAAACACCGGAAGTAACCATAAAGTTCTCCCCATTTTGCTTGTATGCATCGTCATCTAAGGTTTCATATACCAATTTTTCAATATCCTTGGTAATGGTATTCGTTTTTTCAATAGAGGTGCCTTCTGGATACTCTATGTATACATATATCTCATTAGGAATATTGTCGGGGAAAAATTCAACTTTTGTGCGCCCACTTCCTAATGAACCCCCAAAAAGTATAAATATACCAATGAGCAATAAAAACGTTGCCCCAAAATACCAATACACATTTTTTCCTTTGAGCGCATGTTTTAATCGTCTTTCATACCAATTTTCAAAACGGACCATAGTCTTCTTTTGAAAATTTTGCGCAGCCCCTTTAATCACATATTTGTAGATCCAGAAAAGAATTGCCGTAAATATCATTACTGTGCCAAGACCTCTAAGAGCGCCACCAAAAAGAACAATTAACAAACCAAAGCCTCCTAAAATGGCACTGATGCGAATCAACTGTTTTATGGTTACCTCTTTTTCATCGGTACTCATAAATTGTGAAACCAACATGGAGTTCATAAAAATGGCAACAAACAATGATGAGCCAAGGACTACAGATAGTGTTATTGGAAAATATATCATGAATTGTCCAAAAATACCAGGCCATAATCCTAGGGGTACAAAGGCCGCTACGGTAGTAGCCGTAGATATAATGATCGGGAACGCAATTTCTCCTATACCTTTTTTAGCAGCTTCGGTTCGTGACATGCCCTCGTCCATTAACCTATATACGTTCTCAACCACCACAATACCATTATCTACCATCATTCCTAGCCCCATGATCATTCCAAAGAGAATCATGGTATTTAAGGTATACCCCAACAAAGAAAGAATGACAAAAGACATGAACATGGACATGGGTATGGCAAAACCAACAAACAATGCATTTCTAAACCCTAAGAAGAACATTAATACGGTAACCACAAGTATGATCCCAAATATGATATTGTTTACCAAGTCCTCTACCTGGTTCAATGTGCGCGTTGACGAGTCATTGGCAATTGAAATATTAAGATCGGGAGGAAAATAATTTTCCGTTTCTTGTTTTACCAGTGCTTTTATTTTGTCCGCTGCTGAAATGGCATTTCTGCCTGCCCGTTTTTTAACATCGAGCATTACCACATTATCCCCAAACTCACGTGCATAAGTAGTTTTGTCTTTTTCCTCAAAAGTAATCGTGGCAATATCTTTTAAATAGACTGCACCATTTTCTGATTTGACAACAAAATTTTCTAGCTGTTTAGGGTTTTCTATCTCACCAAGTATGCGAATGGTACGTCTTTGACCACTTGTTTTAAGGTTACCTGCGGACATGGTCATATTACCGTTGGAGATAGCCGAGAGTACATCCTGAAAACTGATTTTAGCAGCCATCATTTTGTAAATATCTACAGCAACCTCTACTTCTTTTTCCTGTGCCCCTCGGATATCTGCTTTTTTAATTTCAGGAAGGTCCTCAACTTCATCCTGCAAATATTCTGCAAATTCCTTTAGCTTTTCTACAGGATAATCTCCTGTAAAGTTGATGTTCATGATGGGGACTTCCTCAGAAAAGTTAAGATCAAATACATTGGGCTCAACTTTGGCATTGTTAAAAGTGGGCCAATCTTCACTAGCCTTTTCACTATCAACCTCATCTTTTACTTTTTGCTTGGCCTGTTCTACCGTAATTTCCTCATCAAACTCAACCGTAATTATGGCATAGTCTTCCTGAGAGGTAGATACAATTTCCACAACATTACTAATATTCTTAAGACGATCTTCCAAGGGATCGGTAATCAATCGCTCTATATCCTCGGCAGTATTTCCTGGGTAAGGAGTACTTATGTATATTTTGGTCTCAACTATTTCTGGGAAATCTTCCCTAGGCATGGCCATATAGGCTTTAAAGCCTAACCAAAGAAATATCGCAATCATCACATAGATAACCGATGGATTTTCAATAGCCCATGTTGAGAGTTTAAACTCTTTATCCGCGTTCTTTTTAACTTTACTCATGGATTTTTAGTTTTTTATTTTCACCTTTTGACCATCCTTTACACTTCGTGCCCCTTCTTTGATGACCAAAGATCCCTCTTCAAGTCCAGAAAGTACTTCTACAAGGCCGGCTTGAACCTTACCAGTAATAATTATGGTTCTTTTTACAATCGCCTCTCCTTCATCATTTGGGTCATGTGCTACATAAACATATTGTTCTCCTTCCGCATTTTCAGATATAATGCCTGATGGAATTAAAATTGCCTCCTCACTAGTATAATCATTAATATTAACCTTAGCGGTCAGGTTTGGTTTGATTGTACCTTTTTTATTGGGAACCGGTATTTCTACACTAAAGGAACGGTTTGACGGATTTATAAAGTTGCCCGTCTCCCTAATTTTGGTAGTTACCGTATCATTAAGCACAGGAAAGTAAACTATGGCCTCTTTTCCTTTCGTTACAGCACCTAAATAGGTTTCTGGCACATCAACCTCAATATACATTTCTGATAGGTTTACAATGCGGAATACCTCTGATCCCGGTCCTGGGGAAACCACTGTACCCTGATCTTTGATGACGTCGTCTATGATACCTGAAAATGGAGCTCTAATAGAAGATTTTCCTAATTGGCTTTCCATTTGTTTAATAGCATCTTGTGCGGCCTCATATTCTGTTTTTGAAGCTAAATATTCTATTTCAGAACCAATTTGTTGATCCCAAAGACGCTTGCGACGTTCAAAAGTAGTTTTAGCAAGTTCTGCCTGTGTCTTTAATTGCGATAACTGGCTTCCTATACCCCCATCATCAATTTTTGCCAAAAGCTGACCTTTGTTTACACGGTCCCCTTCCTTAACATACACATTTTGTAATGTGCCTGCCATTTCTGGATAGATCAATACGTTCTGTTTGGTACTAACATCACCTTGAAGTTCTAGAAAGTGGTTAAATATTTCCTTTTTAATGGTAGTAGTATTTACCAAAGCCAATTTTTCCTCATTTCCCAATGCAGAAATGGCTGAATCTAATTGCATTAGTTGCGCATCCAATATCTTTTGTTGCGAGGACACCTCATTTTTTTTAGCTCGTATTGCTTCCAGATTACCTTGGGTAATGAGGTCGGTAACTGATTGTTCTTTACTACCACAGGAATATAACGCAACAGTGGCTAGGATTACGTATAGGTATTTTTTCATAATATTATTTTTAGTGTTTGCTATTTAGGCTTTTTCGTTAAGGATGGTTTCTAATTCTGTTTTCTTATTGATAACTTCTACCATGTATTGAAGATATTCTTGTTGTGCGCTATATAACTGTGTTTGTGCTTGTCTCAGCTCAAAACTACTGGCAATACCTTCCATATATTTTATTTGGTTTTTTCGCTCTATACGTTCTGCAAGGGCCAAGTTATTTTTTGATGTTTGATATTGTTCTATCGCTAAGATGTAATTGCTTTTCGCATTTTCTAGCTGTAAGCGTATTTGCTGTTCTGCCTCTGTTAATTGGGTTTTTGCTTTTTCCAAGGCAATCTTGGCGCGTTGTGTACCGGCACTTCTTTTAAATGAGCTGAAAATGGGAATACTTAGATCAAAACCTAAAACTGAAGAATCAAACCATTGCTGTTCACCATCAAAAAATGTAAATTCATCAGAGAAGGCAGAACTGCCATAATTTACAAATGCATTTAAGGTTGGCAACGCACGACTCTTGGCCAATTTCCATTCAAAATAACGTTGCTCGTTTAAATTAAGCGCCAACTTGTAATCTACATTATTCTCTAAATTAAATTCGGTCTCCATTAAACCAAAATCAATTTTTTCTTCGGTCAGATTTTCTAGATTTTCGGCTAGTTTGGTTGGGGTTTCCAAATCTAGCCCCATAACCACGTTTAACATTTGTAAGGTTATTTTTTCTAACCTTTGGGCATTTTTTAATTGGTTTTCAATAGAAGATAGCGTGATTTGAAGTTGTTCCACACTTTCCTCATCACCAAGTCCGTTTTCAAACAATTTTGTGGTTTCATACAGGTTCTTTTCAAGCGCTGTCTTATTCTTTTGCAATATTGAAACGCTTTCCTGAGCCAGAAGAACATTGCCATATGATTCAACAATTGATTTGCGAACGTCTAAAGCAGTTTTTTCTTTATTGTTGGCACTATAGCTAAGGAAGGCTTTTGTAGCTTGAACCCCAACTATATAAGAACCATCGAAGATTTGCTGTTTTAACGTAGCGGTAGCAGTTGCCGTTTGTGGTTGTCCAAAAACAACTTCGGCATATGTGCCAGGTTCTCCCCCAAAAATTTCAGCTGGTATTACAGAAACAGGTTGTTTCAACTGATTTTGATAGCTTATGGCACCTGAAATTTGTGGTAGGCCGTCTGCAATGGTTTCCCATTTTTGTTTTTGGGCATCTATGAGGTCCCTGTCTGCGTTTAATGCACTGTAATTATGCTCCAAGGCATAGGAGATGGCCTCTTCTAAAGTAAAGGTATATTGCTCTTCTTGGGCATACCCTAGCTGTGATGCTAAAATGATGATTAGAATTAGGATTGGTTTTCGCATTTATTGTTGATTTGAATTGATGATTCCGTTTAATATTTCACGTCCCTTTGGCGTTACAATACCCCTTAGGTGATATTCCAAATAAGTATCCATTAAATAGGCAACGGGAAACCGTTCCAGTGGAAAAACAGATTGATCCTTTATGCTATTTACACCGGAAAAATAGATTCTTGCCACAAACTCCACGTTTAGGTTAGATCTATAGATTTCTTGTGTAACGCCACGTTCTACATTTGAAAGTACACAGCCTTGCATTTTATCAAAATGCAACTTTTTAAGATTCCCATAAATCTTGGGATAGTATTTCATTAATTGATATTGTGGGGAAGTTTTTTCATCCTTAAGGTGGGAGAGTACATATTTTTTAATTTCATAGAGCTCCTCAATAGGATTTTTGCCTAAAGCTACAATATCATCTATGCCATCGCTCATGGTACAGAATTTATGCATTACACAATCTTCTACCAAAGCTGTTTTATTGCTATACTCTGTATATATGGTTTTTTTGGAAATGCCTATTTCGTGGGCAATATCATCCATGGTAACACTTTTAAACCCCAGGTTTAAAAACATGTCCACTGCTTTTGTAAGAATTTTTTCTTTCATAACGGGGACAAAGGTAAGGCCGGAAACTTTAAAAACATTTATAGTTTCCAAAGTTTTACAATTTTTTAACATTACCTCAAACCTGTGGGTCTAATTGTATTTTAGTAGGATTTTCATTTTGTTCCCTGTTTTCATTGTTACCGGTTGTTAATCCATTTAAACTCCAGAAAAAGGCTTTGTTTCGCAAATAATATTTTCTTTTCTTAGGTGTGTCGCTGGCCATTAGTCCTGATTTTTTCTTTCTAAATAGTTGTTGTATAACTGTTCTCCCTCTTCTTTCCAAAATTCGTCATAGTGTTTCCAATCTTTAAAATCTTTTCTCATTGAAGAACATTTGGAAGATTCGAATCTTTTCTTGGATTTTTTACCTTTTCCAGGTCCATTCCCGCCACCAAACCCAAATATGATTTTAGCTAAGATAAGGGCGCCAACGGCTTTCCAATAGCTCAATTCTGGCACTCCAAATAGGTCTGGCATTATCCAATTCCATAGTCGCATAAAAATGTAGCCTACTAAAAAGGCGATACCGATACCAAGGAGGATAAAAAAGAGTATTTTAAAAGTCTTGTATACATAGTATTGAACTTTATTTTCCATGTTTTTTTGAATTTTAGATTTCATAAGTATGTTTTTTAATATGCTGTATTTCTATATTTTTTAATAAGAGCGCCATGGCTCTATGTCTTCTAGACATTAACGTACCTTGTGGTATGCCTGTTTCTTTTGCTATTTCTTTATAACTATAATTCTCAAAGTCTACCGCTATTATGATATCACGGTACACTGGTTTTAATTCAGAAATGGCAACCTTCAATTTTTCCTTAATTTGTTCTGGGTATTCTGTATTTGACCCATCATAAAAAATAGTGGCAAAATTGGTCCAAAGTTCTTCTAGATCTTCTTCATTGTCAACTCGCTCTTTTTTGGTTCTCATTAGGTCTGTAATCCTATTTTTAATAGAATTGTATACAAAGCCACCAATGTTGTGAATTGGTAAGGCATCGATTGGTCTAGAAAAAATCCTTAAGGCAACGTCTTGAATGATATCTTCAGCATCACTTTCTGAAGTGTGTTTGATCTTAGATTGAATATATCGCTTTAACGAGCTATATTCTTCCTCAAAGAAACTGTTCAGGTTAGTACTATCTTTATTTTTGGATGCCATCCAAGGGTTTTTTCAATTGGTCCTCACATATATAGACGAAGAATTTAAAAGCCATTGCAATTATTTTGCAATTTTTTATACAACATCAGACGGTTATAGGATGTTTTTGTAACAATTTGGAATAGAAAATAGGGGGTATACTTATTTTCAGGCATTGAAAAAACGTGCTCTAGAAAGAAAATATGGAAGCATTTGTTTTTTAATGAATAGGGTAATGAAGAAAAAATATCATTTATCTCTGTGCTGATATTTTTTAAATAAATAAAAAACGATAATCAAAACTAGGATAGTTACTAGCGTAGGAATACCAAATTTACTGTAGTTAGTTTTGGGTTCTGTCTCTTCAATTTTTAAAAGTTGGTTACTTTTAATATTGGTAAAAACCTGTTGGTTGCCACCAGTCCAATCTACAATTATGGAGTCAACCACTTTAGCTTTGCCAAGGCCAAAATGGGTGAGGACAGAATTTTGTGATAAATGGCTAGATCCCCCGCCATCTACTTCCCTAATCATTCTTTTACCATTGCAGATTATCGTAATTCTAGATCCAATACCTGAAGTTTCGGACCAAATACCATGTAAGGCAATCTTAATCCAATTACCATCGGACAAGTCGTTCCTAAAAAGGCGGGTTAAAGAAGAGGTAGGATATTCTAAAATAGGTTCTTGATTAACTACCAATAGATCTAGGTCACCATCATTATCCATATCAAAAACAACAGAGCCCCTGCCAATTCCATAATCGTTTATTTTTAATTCTCGGCCACGCTCCAAAAATTTAGTCTGGGTATTTTCAAAGTAGAAATTTCCCATTGGGGTACAATTTGGATTAAGATCTCCATTAGATACAAATAGGTCTAGGTCTGTATCCTGATCAAAATCTGCAAAATTCGCACCCCAGCTAATAGCTAAATTATACGTTCCCAATTCTTTTGCGCGATCAATGAATGAACCATTCTTGCCTTGATTCTCCATGAGCATATTAAACTTAATGTTGGTAACATAATAATCCATCCATCCATCTCCATTATAATCGCCCACTGCCGACCCCATTGCGTTTATCTTTAAATCCATGCCTGTTTCCTGGCTAACATCTTTAAAATTTGCCTTTGGGTATTGGTTCTTATATAGAAAATTAGGTATCGCTTTATAACCAAAATCTTGGTTTACCAAAAGATCTTGATCTTGGTCATTATCAAAATCTGTAAAAACTCCTCCAAAACCGAAACCTTTATGCCCCAGTTCGTATGAATCATAAACATCCTCAAACTTTTTACCTTCTATGTTTAGTAAAAGATAACTTTTGGCTGTCTGATTTGCACTGACGATGGTTGCATCTTTTATAATGCCTAGCTTTCCCTTGAATTCCTGAAAGTAATTACCTATGAAAAGATCTGGATAGCCATCGGCATTTATGTCTCCAAAACTTGCGCCTGTACTGAAGGAATTTAACTCCTCCAAGCCGTATTCTTTAGTTACGTCTTTAAAGGTTAAATTTCCCTGATTCAGGAACAATAGGTTTTCAGCCCTAGGAATAGTTTTTGCACCATCTGTTGTGGTTATGGTTGTTATGAAGAGATCTCTAAGACCATCTTTATTAACATCTGCACTTACCGCACCTTGGGTAACGTATTCGTTTGATTTTTCTAGTCCGGATTCACTATAAATATCTCTAAATGTACCGTTGCCTTCATTCAAATAAAGCACATCAGAATTCATTCCGCCGGCAATAAAGATATCCTCTAAACCATCATTGTTTATATCAAACACAACAGCGCCGCCGCCAAAAGTACCTTCGTAAACCTTGTATTGATGTGTAATTCCGGCTGAATCGGTTACATCCGTAAATAATTTTTGGGAATTAGCATTAAGGCAAAGGAGTAAATTTAGGAATACGACCGCTAGTCTTGATAATTGTAACCTGCTATACATATTATTTTTTCCAATTCAACTTATTAATGTTCTGGGCAATCACTGTACCTTTTTCCAGTCCTACCTGATTATCCAAATGTGTATGAATACCACCCCAAAATCTGGAATCTGCAGTCTCTTGTGCCGCTTCCCAAAAGGAATTGAAAGAGCGAATTTTAAAGTCAGTATCCCTTACATCATCCCTTGCCCTACCTTCATGTGCCCTATCTGTAAATTTAAAGTTTGTCCCATAGTTTTTTTCTAAAACTTTGGCCGCGGCGGCAGCTTGGATGGCATGACCAGAAGGGAAAGAGGGGAATGGAGGGTCTGGCCAAAAAGATTCCCATTCTTCATCAATATATTTAGGAACAAAAGTGTTGGGTCTTTCAGTGAAAAAAGAATATTTCCATTTCCAACATTGTATAAAGGCATCGGCTACGGCCATACCAGTATGTGCATAGGCTTTTGCCACTGTGATTAAATCTGAATTACTGGATTCTGCCGCTAATGTTGCGATATAGTAAGAATGACCTGGCGGAGTAAAGCTAACATCAGGATCATCTCCCCACCAGATGGCAGCTTCTTTCTCCGATTGTGTAAGTTCTCCCTCCTTCTTGTAAACATCGTAAAATTGTTGGTAATAAGGAGATCCAGATATGGTATCATATGGGAGATAATCTGGGTCGGGAATATTGGAGTTTTCTTTTACAAACGTTCTATTTTCACCCCAATGAGGGTGCAGGGGATGGTGACTAAAGGATTGTGCAAACAATGGTGGTTTCCATGACCCAGGAACGTTCGAATGCACCATAGTTTTGTCAAAGTTTTTTAAATATCCACGATGGCCTCCATCATTTTTTGACCATTCAAATATAGCTTTTGCCACTTCCTTTCCATACGTGATGGAATTAGACACCACTTTTTCTGGGATACCATTGGAAAACTGTTTTAAAATTACGTTTTCAAGAGAATCTATTTGCTTGATATTTTTTTCTGAAGTCTGGACATAAATATTTTTTAAAATATAGGATTGACCAGCATTCAGTGCCAAAACCCAGTTATATTCTTTTGTGTTTTTTGGTATGGGCAAAGTAGTAAGTCCATTTAACTGTCCTTGTAAACTATTATGATTTTCATACCCGTTTACAACGCACTCATACATGGTAACACCAATATATCCAAAAGCCCTTGAAGCAAAGGTGGGAGAATTTGACGGGGTGTTTTTGGTAATGAATAAGGTCATTTTGGCCCATTCTATGGCAACGTCATTTGGTTGCAAAGCTTTATTTTCACTGTCTGTTCTACAGCTAATAAAAATCAAAGGTCCAAGAAGTGATACAAAAGTAATTTTGTAAAAACACCTATTTATTTGAAACATCCCCACTAATTTAAAATATACGTTCTTAGGGTTTCGCCATACCCTTCTATTAACAATTCATTATTTAAAATCACTCCATTAATGTCACTTCCTCGTATGTCAAGCCCGGTATTTTTTTGGAAAATGTATTCAAAACTACCATCTCCATTTCCAGACAATAAAGTTCCGTAATTAGCATCAAATTTTCCAATTCTTAATTTATAAAAATCATCGTTGCCTAGAAGTAGTACATCTTCCGATCCATTAGTGTCAAAATCACTTATTAGTATTTTAGTGACAGGGGAGAACTGCGCTTGAATAGGAAGTTGCTGTTCTTGAAATTTCACTCCTTTATTGTTAAGAAACAATGATGTTTTTGAATAATTGGCACTAATTTTATTTGCATTTTCAAGAATTTCTTCTGAAAATATATCGGTAAGCTTTTCATCAGAATATTGGGCATAGCTCGTATACTTCTGCCGTAAAAAGGCTAATTGCCCTAAAAGTTCATCGCGTGTTACATAAGGATAACTGGTGTCTCCAATGTAGAAATTGAGAATGGGGTCTACTGAGTTATTATTATCAAAATCCTTATAAATAATGGTAGCAGGATGTTTTTGATCAATATTAAACTGTGTATTGGTGCCTAGGTTTCCCGCTATAAGGTCAATAAAACCATCCTTATTTACGTCACTAATCTCTAACGTATTCCATAGACCCGAATAATCTTGATCAAAATAGTTTGAGGTCTTATCGGAAAGTTTTCCATTTAGATTAATAAATATTTTTATGGGCATAAATTCACCAATAACAATTAAATCTGGTAGATGATCACCGTTCAAATCGGTCCATGCGGCATCAGTAACCATACCTATATTTTGTAGGGTAGAATTAACCTCTATTGTTTTATTGGTATAGGAACCTTTTCCGTCATTAATAAATATATAGCTTTGTGGTTTTTCTGGATATCTACCTGGTACAACTCTACCCCCCACAAAAATATCTGGATGTGAATCTCCATTAATATCAGCAACAGCTACAGTGCCCGTACTGCATGAAATTTTGGGCAATTGCTCCGTTGTTTTTTTAAAACCACCTTTACCATCACCAATATATAACCTGTCTATTAATAAAGGGTCATTGACCTTAAAATTATGGTAACCTCCACTTGCAATGTAGACATCTAGATTACCATCATTATTAGCATCAAAAACGGCAATATCTGTGTCTAGGCTTACACTGTCTTTATCAAAATCAGGAACAATTTTTTTCAAAAGCTCCCCATTTTTTTGTTGAAGATAAAGAGTTGCGCTTTGTCCAATGCCTCCACCGATCAAGAGATCATCAAGGCTGTCATTATTGATATCTGCCTTAATCATAGCTGGGCCCTGATGTGACAATTGCTTAGTAAGCAAGGTTTGTCTTTTAAAATCGTTTATTTTCGAGGATTTGTTTTTATGGACAACTTTAGGTTTTATTTCTTTAAAAAGTATGTTATGTAACTTGTTAGATGTAGATAGTTTAACAGCATCTTTTTCGTTTAGGATTATGGTCGTATTAGGGTTTATTTTTGACTTAGTCTCAACTTTTCCCGAATGCCATTGAACAACGAGCGAATCTATCTGATCGTTATTGCCTAATCCAAAATGTAGTACTGATGATACTGAGGATAGATATCCCTGATTTGGTATTTGTTCTAATACTTGCTGTTGGTTGTTAGCATATAACGTTACTTTAGAGCCAATTCCCTGTGTGTTTTTGTTTTCGCCCTTAAGAATTACTTTCACATAGTTATTACTTGACTCGGAAGTGTTGTTTTTATAAATAAATACAGGTTTGTTTATGTTATTGACAATTAAGTCAAGATCACCATCATTATCTAAATCTGCATAGGCCGCACCATTACTATTGGAAGGTTGGTCAATGCCAGCCTGTTTGCCAATATTGGAGAATGAAGTACCGTTGTTGTTTGAGAAATAGTAGTTGGTCAAATCTGATGATGGCATCTTTTGAATTAATTGTAATACATCCTCTCTCTGTAACCTTCCTTTAGATTTTACAAAATCTTCCATATAATTGATAAAGTCCAAATTGGTATAATCTCTGTAATAACCGTTGGTTACATAGAGATCCTTTAAACCATCGTTATCAAAATCAGCTACTAAGGGGGCCCAACTCCAATCGGTATTTGAAACACCGGATAATTGCCCAATCTCACTAAAACTGTTGTTTCCATTGTTAATTTGAAGCATGTTGCGCATGTATTGATAATGAAAACCACTTCTAAGATTTAAATCAAACTTTTCATAATTATCTGGCGATAAAAGTAGTTTTTGTCGTTTATTATCTTCTGGCAACATGTCTAAAGTATAAATGTCTTGCCAACCATCATTGTTTATATCCGCAATATTATTACCCATAGAGAAGTGACTCGTATGTCCAATTTGATTTTTTAATTGGTCAGTGAATGTGCCGTTTTTGTTATTTATATAAAGATAATCTGGAATAGTGTAGTCGTTGGAAACATAAAAATCCAACCAACCATCATTGTTGACATCGCTTATACCAATACCCAAACCGTAACTTAGTCCTGACCCGTTAATACCTGATATTGTGGTAACATCCTTAAACTTGCCCTTGTCTTGGTTGAAAATGCGTAAACCTTGTAATTGGTCATCTTTTTTTAATATTTCCTTAGTGAGGACCTCATTAAGAACGGGTAAGGATTTTGGACTATGGTTTAATAAAAGCATGTCTAAGTCGCCATCTTTATCATAATCTAAAAAGTAGCCTTGATTACTATATGCAGCACTGGCCAAACCATAAGTTTCTGCTTCCTCTTTAAAAATGGGGATGTTTTCTAAATTATTACCTTGGTTTATAAAAAGCTGATTCTTTCTTTTTGGGCCTGGTAATGCACCTGAGTAACATAAATATAAATCTAATTTTCCATCTCCATTAACATCCGCGGTACTAATTCCTGTTTTCCACGGACCCGGTCTTCCTTGAACTTTTGAAATTTGGGTAACCTCCTTAAATTTAAAATCTCCTAGGTTGATATAAAATTTGTTTTCACCCATGTTTGATGTAAAATATACATCTTGCAAACCATCATAATTAAAATCTCCAACCGCTACACCGCCACCGTTGTATAAGTACTCATATACGAGCACGTTGGCATTTAATCCCTCTTTTAAGTCATTTTGAAATGAAATATTCGTTTCACTTTCATGCAAAAGAGTAAAAAGGGTACCCTTATTCGTTATCGTATTAGTAGAATGAACAGGGTTTTTTATTGTTTCGGTATTACATCCATGAAGTATTACAAACAGGATAAAAAGCTGATAACTTAGTTTTTTTGCCATTGGTTTAAAAATAAAAAATCTATCCCAATACTGGGATAGATTTTTTATATAACTCATTATGAAATTAGATTAATAACCTGGATTTTGAATCAATAGGTCATTTCTATTTATTTCATCTCTACTTAATGGCATAAAGTACATTTTATCATCCCATGTTCTGGTTTCATTATCTGTATTTTCGACAACATTGTAAGTATAGTCGTAAACAGATGTGTCATGTCTATATGGTGATAAAGGTGTTGCACCTGCCTTTAAGGTGGCAACAACTTTCATAATTTTAATACCACGGCCCAATGTCTGTTCTGCAATCATCCATCTACGGGTATCATGGTACCGATGTTCTTCATACGCTAATTCAACCCTTCTTTCATTAATATAATCTTCTAATAATGCTGTACCAGAAGATGTGAGTGCTGGCATTCCTGCTCTAAAACGAATTTTGTTTAGCCAAGTTAAAGCTTCACCTTCATCGCCTGTAGCAATAGAAGCCTCAACATAGTTCAATACCATTTCAGTATATCTAATAAAAGGCCATGGCACCACTTGTGCACTTGATTGGTTATCTACTACTGCAGGATCCGCATCTATAAACTTACGTACATAATACCCAGTTCTACTACCGTTCCAGTTTTCGATTGGAGAATCACGCATATCAACACCTGCGATAATTCCACCTGAACCATCCGCATAAGTACCCGTTTGAATTTCATCATAAGGATCTATGCTGGCTACATCTGAAGGACGTGGTTTCCAACCTGCTCCATCGTAAAGAATAGTCGCAGTAAGTCTAGGATCTCTATTTTCGTAGGGTGCAGCGGCATGTGCTGGATTTCCCCAATCAAAATCTGACCCATCCATCATTTGATAGTCATCTACCAATTGTTGAATAGGGGTGTTCCCTGCCCAGTTATGGTAGCCGTTAGGACCATTATTAATACCTTGATGAATTCCACCTAATGGCCAATTACTTTCGACAGTGAACAATGGTGTGTGCGTACGTTCGAATAAAAGTTCAGCTCGAGCTGCAGGATCGCCAATAGCACTACCACCACCCATAGCTATAGAAACATATGTTTGTGTGGCTGCTTCCGCTGAGGCGGGAGCAGCTAAATCCAATTTATAACCAGTGGTAGCATCTAAAACCGCTTTTGCGGCTGTTTTAGCCGCATTCCATCGCGAAGCCCTATCACCAGAGGTGTACGCCACCAAATCAAGGTTGGAATAGCTTGCATGAGCCGAAGATTTAGAACTTGCAGTTGGACCATCCCTTAAATCACTAGCTGCATAAAGTAGAACCCTCGATTTTAGACCCATAGCACTTAATTTAGAAGCCCTACCTGCAGTAAAATCCTTACCGTCCAGTAAGGTTATTGCCTTGTCAAGATCAGAAACAACAAATTCAACATTTTCGGCATAGGTGCTTCTAGCGATGGAATAATCCTCATCTAAACCATAGGGTCTATCAATGATTGGTGCGCCACCGTAGTATCTCATAAGTTGGTGATAATAATAAGCCCTGAGAAAATGGGCCTCACCCAACAAACGATCTTTTAAGGTTTGATCTTCAAAGGTTGCATTAGGTAATTCTTGGATGGCTATATTTGCTTTACGAATAGCTAAATAAAGTTCGTTCCATTGTGGAATTATGTTCACATTTCCTGTCCCGGAAGGTGACAAGGATCCCTCTGTAATCACATTGATACCTCTGCCAGAGTGAGTAAACATGGCTTCATCGGTCAACGATGCTAACCCTTCTTCTTCAAACCCTCCATAACCTAGTGAGGAATAAACATTAAATACAAAAGCTTGTGCAAGAGCACCATCTGCCCAAGTAGCATCAGCTGAAATTGAATCTAAAGGTTGTGTTTCTAAAAAATCCTCGTTACACGATAGCGGTATGAGCGCAACGGTTAACAAGCCTAACAGTATTAACTTTCTTCTTTTCATAATCAATTTTTAAAATGTTAAACTAAAACCTGAATTTATGATTGTTTGTTGTGGATAAAACTGCCCACTATTGCTTGTTGACTCTGGGTCATAAATATCCTGAGCTGCCCAAGTAGCAAGATTTAATCCACTTATATATACCCTAAATGCAGATAGTCCGAATGAATCTATTAGTGATTCTGGGAAGTTATACGCTAATTGTACGTTTTTTAGTCGTATGTAATCCTTGCTGAACAGATTATAGGTGTTATTCCCGTATGATCCACCACTATAGTAGGTATCTCCCCTACTAGCCAATCTTGGGTGTACACTGCTAGGGGCATCTGGACTCCATCTATTATCAAAACTATGTTTTAGATAATTCCCTATATCACCTGATTCTGTTTGTATAAAGAGTTTTGCACCTGTAGCACCTTGTAAAAGTACAGATAAATCAAAATTCTTATAGGATGCATTAAAGGTTGCGCCAAAGTTAAAGTTTGGTACCAAACTATTATCCAGACGAACTTGATCCAAATCATCAATGGCACCATCACCATTTATATCCTTAAATTTCATATCACCTGGTTCTAATTGGGGCTTTACAGCACTATAATCCAATGTATTGCTCGCTATGGCTGCATCATCAATAAAAACACCGTCATATTCATAGACTAAGTAAGAACCAATTGGCTTTCCTTCCTGTAATTGGTAACTTGGTGCACCCGGAATTTCATCTAAAAAGACAACGCTATTTTTGGCGTATCCGCCATTTACGCCAACATCCCATTTAAAACTATCTTCATTGCCACCGTAATAGTTTAACGCAAACTCAAATCCTTCATTGTCAACTTTACCAGCATTTACTGGAGGTAACAAATCAGATATACCGGATGAGCCTGGTGTGGAACCAGTCTTCTGGATTAGGATTTGATCACGCTTGTTCAAAAAGTACTCAAAAGTAAAGCTCAATTTTCCATTAAGTGTAATACCATCAAGCCCTAAGTTGAAGTTGTTTGCCCGCTCCCATGTGAAACTTGGGTTTGCCAATAGGGGTTCTGTAAGGGTAGTCTGAACCGCCCCATCAATTGGATAACTGCCAAAATCATAAATAGAAAGATATGCATACTCCTGTAATGCACCTTGAAAGAACACCTGGTCATTACCCATTTGACCGTAAGAGGCACGGAGTTTTAGGTAATCGATAGATTCAACATTGAACCAATCCTCGTTATTGATATTCCAACCGACCAAAAAGCCTGGGAAAAAACCAAAGCGATCATTGCCTGGAAAAATGTAAGATCCATCATAACGCCAAATAAATTCTGCCAAATATTTTTCCTTGAAATTATATTGTGCACGGCCATAGTAACCTAATCGTGTTCTGTTATACCCAAAACCGTCGGTATTTTGGCCATCTTCGCCACCAACGCCTATTTGATCAACAGCATCTGAGAGGTAATTTCTTCTAAAGGCCGATAGAAACTCACCTTGAAAATTTTCACGAGTTACACCTGCCAATAGATTAATAGTATGATCATTACCAATGGTCGTGTCGTAATTTAATAATGCGGTAAGGTTTGTATTTAAAACGTTGAAAGATGCTTGTGTTAACCTTGGGTCTGTGAAATTGGATCTAATAGCCCCGCTTAACACAGGATCTCCTGTGGCAATATAATTGGCACGATCTAGTGAATAAAGAGTCCAAGGGGTTTGCCATAATTTTCTACGTTGTTGGCTTTGATCCACACCCGCCAATAACGTTAGTGTTAATCCATCAACCCATGGATTTTTTATATCTACAGAACCTGTAAATTGTAAATAATCTGTTGGTTGTTTGTCGTAACCAGTTTGGTTGGTAGTCACCACTACAGGTTGTTGACCGTTTTCAATATCTGGTCCTGGCAAACCATTAGGCCAAACAGCAGGTTCGTTGGGTCTACCACGCATTAACATTCTAAAAATAGCTCCAGCTCCCTCAGTTGGGAAGGTTCTATATTCCTTTCTATAACCCATCATGAGTTTTGTAGAAAGGTAATCGTTGATTTTTGCATCCGTATTAATACGAAAGTTGTACTGCTGATACCGGTTTGCAGAATTTTTATAAATGGCACCTTGATCGGAGTAACCTAAAGATGCATAATAGGTTAGGTCCTCGCTTCCGCCACTAACTGATAGATTGTGCCTTTGTTGTTCTGCCCAATCTTGAAAGGTTGCACCAAACCAATCTGTATCAGGGTAAAGCCATGGATCGGCATTGGTTCTGTGATTGTTGACAGTTTCTGGGCTAAAAGCTGCGTTTATAGTTTCTCCACTGCCAGGAATGGTATAACTACCAGCGGTTTGAAAGGCACTATTTGCTGCACTCCATTCACCAGTTGGAATATTACTGTTATAAATAGCAAGTTCATTCATGATTGTCTGATACTCTACGGCATTTGACATTTCAGGAACCCTCGTTGGCCTTGTAAGGCCAAAATCAGCTTTATACTTCACTTCCATTTTACCAGCATTCCCTGATTTGGTAGTAACGATAATAGCTCCGTTCGCTGCTCTAGCGCCATATATTGCCGCAGATGCATCTTTTAATACGGATATGTTTGCAATGTCATCTGGGTTTATACGCCCAATTCCACCATCTCTATCAGGAATACCATCAATTACTATTAAGGGTTGGTTGTTTCCAAGCGTGTTAGTACCACGAATACTTATATTTGATTCATCATTTCCTGGTTCCCCACTCGTTTGTATTATAACAACACCTGGTAGTCTTCCTGCTAAAGAGTTTGAAACACTTATGGCGGGAGAACTTTCCAATACGGGACCTTGAACGGCTGTAACAGCTCCAGTTACAGTGGCTTTTTTCTGTGTGCCATATCCAACTACCACTACTTCCTCTAGGTTGGCTACATCTTCGTCCATAGCTACATTAATGGTAGTTTGGTTGTTTATAGGTATCACAACGGTTTTAAATCCTAGATAACTAAATCGTAGACTGGTACTTCCATTTTCTAAGGATATCGAATAATTTCCGTCAAAGTCAGCCTGAACACCGGTTGTCGGGTTATTGGCGTCTATTACTGATACTCCCGGTAAAGGCATTCCATCTGCGGCAGAGGTAACAGTTCCTGAAACTGTCGTTTGCCCAAACGAAATCGTTATAGTAAACAGGAATAAAAAAAGTAAAAATTTAGACCGAGAACTTAGTTCTAACGGAACCGTTGGTTTGGAAAAAAATTTCATATGCGTGTTGTTTAGGTTGAAAGGTAAAATTATCAAAATTTTATGTTAATGATTAATTTTACACTGTTTTTTTTGTGTGAATGCCACACTTTAATCCAAAATATTGTGAAATTGATGGTTTTTGGTTGCTAAAATTAAAAGACAATTCTAGAAGTGTTCTGACGTTTTTGAAACGCCATTGGCATAAGAACAACAAATTTTATTATTAGGTTTGTTTTTAAAAATAACCATGCATGCATTCTATTGAAAATTACCGCAAAGAATTTATAACGTATTTAGAATCAAAAACGGTTACAAGGGAGCCTCGAAACCTATATGAGCCCATAACCTATATTTTAAATTTAGGCGGAAAAAGACTGAGGCCAGTCTTGGTCTTACTCACTGCAGAAATATTTGATGCAGATTACACAAAAGCATTTGATGCCGCTTTGGCAGTTGAGGTATTCCATAATTTTTCTTTAGTACATGATGATATCATGGATGATGCCCCAAAAAGGAGGGGAAAACCAACAGTTCACGAAAAATGGGACATAAATGCTGGAATCCTTTCTGGTGACGCGATGTTGATTATGGCCTATCAGCTTTTTGAAAATTATGATGTTGAAATTTTTAGGGCCTTGGCAAAACTTTTTAGTAAAACGGCATTAGAGGTTTGTGAGGGGCAACAGTATGATGTGGATTTTGAGACCCGAGAGAATGTAAGTTTACCCGAGTATTTAAAAATGATTGAATATAAAACAGCAGTTTTGGTTGGAGCTGCCATGAAAATGGGAGCCATAGTTGCGGAGACTTCACAAACGAGCCAGGATAGCATATATGCATTTGGCTTAAATCTTGGAATTGCCTTTCAATTACAAGACGATTATTTAGATGTATATGGTGACCCAAAAACTTTTGGGAAACAAGTAGGAGGAGATATTATTGAAAATAAAAAGACGTACCTGTATATAAAAGCCATGGAATCTGGTAGTGAAGCTGACAAAAAAGCCTTGCTGGATTTGTATTCTATACAACCAACAGAAACGGATAGAAAGGTTAGTGCAGTAAAAACTATTTTTACTGAAACAGGAGCCGCTTTGGCTACCCAGAAAGCAATTGAGGCCTACACAGAAAATGCATTTGCTATTCTCGACAGTTTAGATATTACTACCAAAAAGAAAGAAATCTTGAGGAGTTTTGGCCAAAGTCTTATGCGTAGGACCGTTTAGAAAATTCTTTTAAGTAAAGCTTTGATGAATGGTAATTTGGGGCAACCGGCTATATAATACACATCTTCAAGAATGTTTGTTTGTTCGTCCAAAAACTTGAATATCAATTGGGGTTTTCTTCTTTTGAACAGCTTTTGAAAGATTTGATGTCCTTTCCCATTGTTTTTATGTAGTACGTCCAAGAACAAAAGGTCATACAACCAAAACCTATTTTTAATATTAAATTCCTTTAAGGGCTTATCTGTTTTTATGTAGGCGACAAGTTTTGGTATTTTTTTAGAAGTACTCATAAAAGTATACCCTGTACTGGGTTTTGCCCATCCATCTGCAGTGCCAATTTGTCTAACCCTTTTGGTATTGTGTTCTTTAAAATCATAACTGGTCATAGGGATACTACCTTTTTCTGTTTCCAATAATTCATATTCAGAACAACCCAATTGATTTTTTAAATAACTTTCAATAGCCTCTTCGTATTCTTTTTTAGGCAATAAATTTTCTGAGAAGAGCGTATACTCCACTAAGGCAGTATCTTTTGTAAAAGGCAGCACATACATAAAACGTGTATTGTCTTTTTGGGGAACACTAAAATCCATGTAAGTGGCTTGGTCTATATCAAATATTGGCTTTTCGGTTTTTACGATCCAACCAATAAAATGTTGTTGTAGTACGGGATATTTTTTCTGATGAATGGCCATATCAAAAGAAAACATACTATTAAAAATAAAATCTGCGGTATATGTTTTTTGTGATGTTGTCAGCGTTACCTGTTTTTCATCTTCATCAATCCTAACTACTTTTTCTTGCTTAAAATTGATATTAGTATAGCCTTTAATTCTCTTTAAGTATTCTTGGTAGAAATCGATACCACGCACCATTTTATAGGTGTACGGCGCTATTGTAAAACGTTTAAAAAATTCTGATGACCTAAAAAGAATATGGTTCCATTTTTTATGGATTAGAGATTCAAATTCTCCAGCTCCTTTCTCCCAAAAACACCAGGTACGATCATTTATATTTTTTGCATCCTTGTCTAATAGTAAGATTGATTTATCCTTAAAAAAAGAATCTTTTCCCATGGCGTCTGCCAACATTAGCCCAGCAGCTCCTGCCCCAATGATGATATAATCGAAATGTAATTTTGCCATTGTTCAAAAATAGCGAATATAACGTGTAACCCATAGTGGGATTAGGACTAATTAATACGATAACGAATTCCCAAAAAGCCACGAATACCTTGGTTTGGTCCATAAACATAAGAAGGGTCAAATGTGAGTCCGTTGGGATTATTGGGAGTAGCTAATGGTTTACCGTTAGCATCAAAAGTCACTTCCTTGTCAAAAGGGTCATTGGAACGTGCTATTATAAATGGGTTTCCACGGTTAGGTGTCCAGTCCAATAGGTTTTTGATGCCACCATAAAATTCAAAATTGTCCAATGCGCTATAGGTAAACTGTATATTCTGAATGCTCCAAATAGGGGAGTAGTCACTTCTAGGATCCGTTTCGCCCAAAACGGGTAATCGCATAGGTCCGTATAAGTTGCCTGTATAGTCAATACTCAAGCCTATATTTTTAAACGTATAGCCTAGATTCCATGTGCCTGTATAACTTTCTGTTAATATTTGTCTTTGTGACACACCATTTTCTGTCTGACTAACATCTTGCAAAGTTGCTCCCAACAGTAGCTTAAATCCGCTTGGAAATGCAATGTCGATATTTAGGCTTAGCCCTTTAGAAATAGATTTGCCATTTAAATTATCATATATGATTTGGTTAGGATTTGTGTCATAATCAGGTAAAATGGCATTGCTAAAATGGGTATAAAAAAGAGAGCCGTCAATGGTGGCATAGGTGCCATTATCAGCAAATATCTTTTTAAGATAATTTAGGTTTACGTTAAATGATTTTTCTGGTTTTAATGCTTCCGTAACCACAACATCCCGTGCACCTGTTAAGGCAGCGTGCTCCTCAGTAAAGAGGTTTACAACCCTAAATCCAGTACCGGCATTTATCCGAAGAATATCTTCGTCGGTTATTTTAAATCTATATGCGGATCGCGGGGTGACTATAGACCCATGCCTTTTATCAAAATCGTATCTAAGACCCAATAAAAGAGCATGTTTTTTAGCGAATTGAATTTCATCCTGAACAAATAAACTTGGGATTACCACTTCATCTGAAGTAAGGGTGGCGGTAGTATTGTCGTTATAATAGTTGTATCGCAAGGCGGCACCAAATAACAAGTCATGTATACCATGCTTTTTGTCCCAAGTAAGCTGTCCAAAACCAATTCTTTGATCCGCCAAATAGGGAACATCCCCATATACTGAGTTTTGGCTATGGTCATTGTATGAAAAGGAAAGTAACAACTGCTCTTTAACAGGTAATTGATATTTGCCCAAGATTTCCCATCTACGGGTGTAAATGCTTTCCCCATATATTTCGTTTCCACCTCTATATTCTGGCGTCCATTGTAATTCACCGCCCCAACGATCTTCGTAGAAAAATCTACCTGCCAATGATAAAATTCGGTTGTCCTTTCTTTTTAGGTTCCATTTTTGGAAAACCGAAATTCTGTCCTGTAAGGTTAGATCGGTAAAATTGTCCCCATTGTTATCTATTAGTTGATCGTAATTAAAATAGTTTATACCTAGAAGCATATCTGTTTTTGGGCTCAATTTTATTTTTGCACCAACATCCAGGTTATATTCACCCCATCCAGTGGCAAAGGCATCAGCAAAAAAATCAGGAGCTTCCAAAGCACTTTTGGTGATAATGTTAATTAAGCCCCCTACCGCTTCCGACCCGTATAAACTGGAGGCTGGACCTTTCACAATTTCTATTTGCTGTATTAGAGAATTGGGGATGCCAGATAAGCCATAAACCGTTCCCAATCCACTTACAATGGGCATGCCGTCTATCAGCACCAAGGTATAAGGGCCTTCTAACCCATTTATGTGTATATCACCCGTATTACAAACGTTGCAATTTATTTGGGGTCGAACCCCATTTACGTTTTGCAGTGCCTCAAAAATGCTGGCAGTTGGATTCTTTTTTAGAAATGTAGGACTATAAACCTCTACAGGAACAGGACTTTCTGAACGTTGAACGCCCTTTAAGGTACCTGTAACGACCATTTCATCCAAAGCCTCTGGAGAGGGTATTAATTCTATGGCTATATATATTTCCTGTCCTGGTTTAATTTCCAACGGTTGTTTGTAAGGCAAATATCCTATTGCCGTCGCCATAAAGTTGTAGGATCCTGGTTTAATTTCATCAATTTTAAAATTACCGTTCTCATTAGAAGCTGTGCCAGCTAGCGTATTTTTCAAATAAACATTGACAAATGGGACGGTTTTATTTCCTGATGTTACAACACCAAAAATTACACCCTCTTGACCGTGGCAAAGAAAAGGCCATATAAAAGCTAGAATTACGATGTAATAACTCTTCATAATATATTTTTAAACAAGTATAAAATAATATTTAGACAAATCTAAATATTTGTTTTTAGATATAAAAATGTAATTTAGCCTTTAAGAAACTAGCTTGGTGTTGGATCACCAGGTATTCATAGGAACTAAACAGTAGGATTTCGATCTAATAGTCGGAGCCTTTAATATCGATTATCGAGTAAAATAATTATGACACTTTCTGAGGAGGATTACATAAAGGCTGTATATCATTTAAGCAATGGCGCTGATGTTTCAATTGCTACCAATGCCATTGCTGAACAAATGGCAACAAAGCCATCATCTGTTACTGATATGATTAAGAAGTTATCCGAAAAAGGATTGGTTCATTATAAGAAATATAAAGGGGTATCCCTTACTGAATCTGGTAGAAAATCTGCACTTTCTATAATTAGAAAGCATAGATTATGGGAGGTTTTTTTAGTGGATAAACTTGATTTTGCGTGGGATGAGGTACATGAAGTGGCAGAACAATTAGAACACATTAAAAGTGAACAGCTTATTGATAAATTAGACATGTTTTTGGGTCAGCCTAAAGTTGATCCACATGGCGACCCAATACCCTCAAAGGATGGAGAATTTATTAGTTCAGTTAAAAAATTGATTAGTGAACTACCAATAGGGGCAAAAGGTATATGTGTTGGGGTAAATGACTCTTCTGTGGCATTTTTAAAATTCTTGGATAAAAACCAAATTTCTTTAGGGGATACGTTAGCCATCATAGACAAGGAAGATTTTGATGGTTCGTTCACCATAAAAATAAACAATCAACAAATGCAAATCTCAGAACAGATTGCGTCCAATCTCTATTTAGAGGTCACTAAGGCAAATTAATTTTTTTCATATGGAACATATTATAGAATATTTTGAATCTATTGATCCAATCTGGGCAGCTTTTTATGCCACTTTGTTCACATGGGGCTTAACCGCATTAGGGGCTTCACTGGTCTTTTTGTTCAAGGGGATGAACAGGGCTCTATTAGATGGTATGTTGGGTTTTACAGGAGGTGTAATGGTCGCTGCAAGTTTTTGGAGTTTATTGGCACCGGGAATTGAAATGAGTCCTGGGGAAGGTTTTGTAAAGGTGATCCCAGCGGCAGTTGGGTTTTTATTTGGGGCAGGATTTATTTTTGGTTTGGATAAAATATTACCCCATTTACATATAAATTTTAAGGAAAGTGAGGCTGAGGGCGTGAAAACACCATGGCACCGTACCACACTTTTAACATTAGCGATAACATTGCACAATATTCCCGAGGGTTTGGCTGTTGGGGTATTGTTTGGCGGTGTAGCTGCTGGGTTTGAAGGGGCTTCTATTGGTGGTGCAGTGGCTTTGGCATTGGGAATAGGATTGCAGAATTTCCCTGAAGGTTTTGCTGTAGCTATGCCTTTGCGTAGGCAGGGGCTTAGTAGAACTAAAAGTTTTATGTATGGTCAGGCTTCCGCAGCAGTTGAACCAATTGCCGCTGTTTTAGGAGCATGGGCCGTTCTTACATTTGAACCCATTTTGCCTTATGCGCTATCTTTTGCCGCTGGAGCTATGATTTTTGTGGTTGTTGAAGAAGTAATTCCTGAGACACAGCAAGATAACTATACAGATATTGCTACCATGGGCTTCATAGGAGGCTTTATTATTATGATGACACTTGATGTAGGGTTAGGATAATTTTTTATTGGTAATACAGTTATCCTATATGCTATAGCTAGGATTAGCTATAACACTTTCATAAAAGTTTATAAGTTAAATTGTATTTTGCTTTAATAATTTCAATTTTCTAATGATTGTGAAAAAACGACATTGGTTGTGGAACCTCATAATGGTGATAACTGTAATTATGTGTTTATCTGCACTTGTGATGCATTATAAAAATTGGGTTAAGATAAAATCTAATCAAATAAGCATATTATCCGGCTTCTATTCCGTTACTATTCCAATTAATAACATAGATAGTTTAGCATTTGTGGAACGGATACCCCCTATGGAAAGACTTCATGGTTTTTCGGCTTTAGATAAGGAAAAAGGGCTATTTCGCGAATTCAAGGATTCACTTACCAATAATAAAGTTCATGTGTTCGCAGATAATATCTTACAACAGAAAATTAAAATAGTTTACAATGATTCTTTAAAGCTATATTTGAACTTAAAGGACTCTATCCGAACGCAAGATTTATATAAAAAGTTAGAGATGCAGGCTAAATCGGATATGGTCCCCAACTAGTAGTGGTCTTTTCAAAAGTTTTATATGGATTATAGAAAGCTATATTTATCTCTTTTATTAGTTATGATTTCCTTTTTTTTACATGCACAGCATATGCTATCTGTAAAAGTAAATGGGGTTGAATCGAATACCGGTAAAATTTGTTTTGCAATTTATAACAATAAATCTTCCTTTTTAAAATTGAAGGAAGCCTATATTTCTGGAATGGAAAAGGCAGTAAAAGGCAGTACAGATTTTGAGATTAGGGATTTGCCAAAAGGAGAATATGCCATCGCCATCTTTCATGATATAAATGACAATTCTAAATTGGATACCAACATGTTGGGTGTTCCAAAGGAAACGGTAGCTTTTTCAAAGGGTAAAATGAAACTTTTTGGTCCGCCAGATTATCAGGACTGCTCCTTTGCCATAGATTCTGACTCGAAAATTGAAATTACCTTAAACTAACTCAGTTAATCTGTGTTAATAGATTTAACCGTACTTGCCTGTTAATGAAGTGCATAAAGTAATTCTTGTGACCTACAGAAGAAAAATAGTTTGCGGTTTTATTAATTATTGGAATACCCCTCTTTTAATGGCTCCTAGTTTTTGCCTTATGCGTTGTACTAAAGAATATTACTTTGATATGTCTTCTAAAACTTCTTATTTAGGTTAGCTATAGTAATATTTTTGTTTTTGGAAACTCCTTAACTAGTTATGATCTTATTAGTAGTGAAAGCCAACAATTTTTCCAAAATACTATTTTAATATAATAAATAAGGGTATTTTTTACCATCTTAATTTTGAAATGTAAATTGTTATGGTGTTAATAGCACAAGTTATTGGAACAATATATGGATTACTTGCAGTTGTATTCGGAGCTTTTGGAGCCCATATTTTAAAAAAAACATTTACGTCAGATCAGCTAACAAGTTTTGAGACAGGGGTAAAGTATCAAATGTATCATGCCATGGTACTATTGATGCTTAGTTTCAACTTAAACCTTAGTACACCTTTACAGAAATACATGATATTTGCTTTTATTGTAGGCACAGTCTTATTTTCATTTAGTATTTATGGGTTGTGCCTAACATCATTAAAGGGTAAGAAATGGAAGTTTTTAGGGCCTATAACGCCATTGGGAGGTTTGTTATTGGTAACAGGTTGGGCACTATTGTTTTATTACTTTATAAAGAGTTTTGTTTAGTTATTTTACGGTCTCTAATGATACTTCAGACGTAAATTCCTTAATGGCAGTGTTGGGCTCCATAATAGTATATCCCTTCCAAAATTCTGGGTCGTAATTAGGCATATATGTTGGTAAAACAATGTTGTCCTCGACATAGGAATCAAATACGGATCTATTTATTGGGTCTATATCAAAAACCACTACCTCGTATTTGTTTTTTCCACTAAAAGAAGCATTAATTTTTAGGTGTAGTTCATTTTGTTTTCTTCTTCCTTTTACGTTTTTATTCTTTTCTATGATTTGCAAGGGTCTTTTAAAGCCAACTTGGTTTCCTTTGGTTATTTCATAGTATCTAAGGGAATAAAGACCATCACGATCCTTGCCAAATAATATACTACCTTCCGCTAGATACTCATTGAGTGAAACACCTAGCAGTTTGAAATTTCTAAGTGGTTTGGTATTTTTAAAATCCATTTTAACCAAAGCAAAATCTTCAGCATTGATATATAATTTTCCTTCATAATCCTCAGACCCCTTGGGTTCAAAACGTATTACATATAAGGCTTTATCTCCTATATAGGTAAAGTCTTCTAGTGTAAGCTCATATCGTCTAGGTTTAAAAAGTACATTATAATCACTATCCTTAAAAATGGGAAGGTTGCCGTATAGATTTCCAAGAGTTCTACGCTTATAATTGGCAAAGAATTTTTTTTGCTCTTCCTTATCTTTTTTCTTTTCTGCTAGTTGTTTATTTAACGAAGCAACATCTGTAGAGTCAATTTCTTCCTCAAAAAGCTCATCGGCTTCTAGTTTGGTGCCAAAAAGGCCAGATTTCACCTTAAAATAGGAGTCGGTTTTTACATTTTTTTTAATGATTTCATTAAACCGTTCTTCTAGGTTTTCAAAATCCAAACGTTTGTTTTTATCATAAAGCTCGGATGCTTTTATTAGCCCAAGCTTTTGCTCATCCTCATCTTCATTTCCATAGAGGTCACCTAGCATTTCTGTATAATAGGTATCTTGTTTTGGCACAGTATTTATGACACTATCCAAAAAGGCTTTATTAAACGCATCAATAGTTGACTCCTTTATTTTGTAATCTGTTTTTTGGATATAGTTTGTATAGGTCTCTCGTAGAAACAATCTTTTCTTGGTAAAGCCATACCTATAATTTTTTTCAAGACTATCTTGAACCATTGCTACAATTTCTTTGGCTGTATAGTTTTTGTTGGAAACGATAACTTCCTTTAATTCAATAGCTTTTGGAGATAGATAAATACTGTTTTCAGAAAATTCCCGTATCGGCGCACCAATAGATTTGTAACCTATGCACGAAACAAAAATTGAATCGTTCCCATTAATGTTATCCGTCATTAAAAAAGTGAAGCGACCTTCCTCGTTAGTAATTACCCCCTTATTGTTTAGTAAAACTGTGGCATATGCAATGGGTTTTTGGGTAACACTGTCCAACACCCTTGCGCTAAGGTTTTGGGCAAATGCCAATGAACTTTGTAATAGAATAAATGGTAAAAAAATATAGTAGAACTGTTTTGTGACCATCATTTGTTTAGTATGCTCCTGCAAACTAAACGAACCTAGTGATAAAACGTTACAATTTTAGATTTTGTTAGGAAGTTTTAGCGCTTATTTAACGAATGGATAAGGGCGATAGTTTTTAAATACAATAAAATGGTATGAATCAATTACAACCACAATCACTTTGTCCACAAGATTTGCTATGGTTCTTTTTGTTGGCTAAATACTTTTTGGGCAAAAAGAACTTTTTAACCATATAACCTATCGCTACAAACAAGGTAATATAAACAAGTATTGGTTGTAAGATTTCCATTTCTATTTTAGAATTTGATATGCCACTAAAGCAACAATATAAGCAAATAGACTCATAAAGACAAGCTGTCCGGCAGGCCATTTCCATGAATTTGTTTCTCTTTTTACCACTGCCAAGGTACTCATACATTGCATGGCAAATGCATAAAATAATAGTAATGAGATACCAGAGGCTAAATTAAACAGCGGTTTTTTGGTTTTAGGGTTTACTTCTGCGGCCATTCTGTATTTAATGGTCTCTTCCTCATCGTTACCAACACTATAAATGGTAGCTAATGTACCCACAAACACCTCTCTTGCGGCAAATGAGGTAAGTACGGCAATTCCTATTTTCCAATCATAACCTAGAGGGCTTACTATGGGTTCTATAGCCTTGCCCATATAACCCATATAGGAATGTTCCAATTTATAACTGGCAATTTCCTGGTTTAAGGCACGTGCTTCAAGTTCTAATGTCTTTAATGCAATGGAATCCTGTAGGGCTGAAGCTGGACTATTTTCTAATTTGCCCGTTTTTAATGATGTTTTATATTCTTCTAGTTTGTTCTGAATATAGGTTTCGCTATAGGTGTTTAAACCATTGGTTTTAACTTGTTCGGTTATAATCCCTTCGGCATTTTTAAAGTCATCTGAAAATCCGTTGGAACCTAAAAACCAAAGTATAATAGATATGGCGAGTATAATTTTACCGGCACCAAATACGAAGCTCTTTGTTTTTTCCAAAACCGTATACCCAACATTTTTTAATAAAGGGAGCTTGTAGTTGGGCATCTCTACAACAAAGAACGACCTGCTTTTAATTTTTAGTATTTTATTCAAGATCATCGCAGATACTATTGCCGCACCAAAACCCAATAGATATAGGAGCATTAAAGTAAGTGCTTTATAGCTCAATCCTAAAAAGTTGCCTTCTGGAATAACCAAGGCAATAATAATAAGATAAACGGGTAATCTAGCAGAACAGGTTGTGAATGGGGTAACAAGAATGGTAATTAGTCTTTCTTTCCAATTCTCAATGGTACGTGTTGCCATTACAGCTGGTATGGCACATGCTGTACCGGAGATAAGGGGCACCACGCTTTTTCCACTAAGACCAAATGGGCGCATGAGTCTATCCATTAAGAAAACCACTCTGCTCATATAGCCTGTCTCCTCTAAAAGGGAAATAAATAAAAACAAAAATGCAATTTGTGGTATAAATATGACAATACCTCCAATACCAGCTAATATGCCTTCCGCAATTAAATTTGTGAAGACTCCAGAAGGTAAGTTGTTTTTTACCCACTCTGTTGCAGAGGCAAAAAAGCCGTCAATAATATCCATTGGGTATTCGCTCCAACCATAAATGGCTTGGAAAATGGTAAGGAGAATTAAAAAGAATATCAAATATCCAAATACCTTATGCGTAAGGACTTTATCAAGACCTGCCCTAAATCCTTTGGCGGCATTTATATCAATTTTATAGGTTTCTTTAAGGATGCCATTTATAAACTGATACCTAAGGATTGTTTCTTTTTGCTGTAATCGTTTTAATTCTGATTTAGACTTGGTTGCAAACGAAGAAGTATCCTTTATGAGATTCTTCTCAATGGGCATAAAATTAACATCTTGGGTAATTACAAGCCATAGTTTATATAGATCCTCTTTTGGAAATGCCGTTCTTAGACGGTCAAAATAATCAGGTGCAATTACGGAGGCATCTACATTTTGGGTTGTTGAGAGTTTTTTGTACTCTGAAATAAGCTCTTTAAGTTTGTCAATTCCCGTTCCTTTTCTTGTACTAACAAGGGCAATTTTGGTGTCTAGTTTCTCTTCCAATCTATCCAGGTCAATACTAATCCCTTTACGAGACATGCGATCAGCCATATTAATGACAAGGATAACTGGGATTTTTAAATCTTTTATTTGGGTAAATAAAAGTAAGTTACGCTTAAGGTTCTCGACATCGGAAACAACAATCGCAACATCTGGGTGGTCTTTATCATTCTTGTTCAATAGCAGTTCTACTGCTACACTTTCATCTAATGAGGTAGTGTTTAAACTGTAGGTGCCTGGAAGATCTAAAATATGTGCTTTTACTCCTCTTGGAAGTTTACAGACGCCTTCTTTTTTTTCAACGGTAATTCCAGGATAATTACCCACTTTTTGATTAAGTCCTGTAAGTTGGTTAAATACAGATGTTTTACCGGTATTGGGATTGCCAATTAGCGCAACATTAATTTGTTTGCTCATAACCCGCCCTCTTCTTCAATAATGTCCAATGCAATTTGACAGGCCATGGAACGTCGTATGGCAATATGAGATCCATTTACGTTTATGTAAATAGGGTCTTTAAAAGGCGCTATCTGTACCAGTTCTACTTCATTTCCAGGTAAACAACCAAGTTCTAACAATTTTATAGGTAATGCATCTTCGGTAAATTCCTTGATGATTCCTTTCTGACCTCGCTTTAATTGTGCTACCGTTGTCTCCAATCTTTATTTAGATTCAATTTAAGTAAGGCAAAAATAAACCATTTTTTTTAATTAGAGAATTAATAAAACCTAAAAAGAAACCAACTGTTAAGGTCTTAAATTTTGAGAAAAACGTAACTAGTTTGAAGTATACGTAGCTTTTAAAATTTTCAAGTCATCCAATAACTTTTGAATATCCTCTTTTTTAGTACCATCATAAAAGCCTCGAATACGCTTTTCCTTATCGATTAGAATAAAATTCTCAGTATGTATCATATCAAAGGGGCCACCATCTCCATCGTTTTTAACCGCTAAATAGGATTTTCTAGCTAACTCGTATATCTGTTTTTTATCCCCCGTAACCAAATTCCATTTACTATCATCCACTCCCTTTTCCATGGCATATTTTTTAAGTTGTGCCACAGAATCAATATCTGGTGTAACAGAATGTGAAAGTAGTAGAACCTCATTGTCATTTTTTATGCGATTCTGGATATCTACCATATTTTTGGTCATTATAGGGCAAATACTGGGGCATGTGGTAAAGAAGAAATCCGCTATATAAATTTTACCTTTATACTCTTCTTGCGTAATGGTTCTGCCATTTTGGTTGGTAAGCTCAAAATCTTGAATAGTGTGGTATTTCCGAATATGTTGTATCTCGGCATCAACCAATTCGGTATTTACCATGGCTGGGGAGTACACGGGCAATGTTTTTTTTGGCTGTAATGCATTATAAAATAGATAAATAATTATCGAAGAAATAATCAACAATACAATACCAAAAAGTCTAAATTTTTTAAAAAAAGAACGCATGGTTTTTATTTGCAAAGGTATGACCACATTAGGGTGTTTTCAAGAAAAGACTTGTTTATTGTAGCCAAATTATTCATAAAAAAGCATTAGCATAACCTAGTTTCTTTTTATAAGAAACTGTAAAGATGTACTTTTGTCAGATTTAAATTTTAGAAGACGCTGATGAGTCCTATTTTAATAAAGACAATACAATTTTTTTTAAGCCTTTCATTGCTAATTGTTCTGCATGAACTTGGCCATTTTATACCGGCCAAATTATTTAAGACCCGTGTAGAGAAGTTTTACCTGTTTTTTGATGTGAAATTTTCGCTTTTCAAAAAGAAAATTGGCGAAACCGTTTATGGTATTGGTTGGTTGCCGCTAGGTGGTTATGTGAAGATTTCTGGCATGATAGATGAAAGTATGGATACCGAGGCCATGAAAGAAGAGCCCAAGCCATGGGAGTTTAGAAGCAAGCCAGCTTGGCAACGTCTAATAATCATGTTAGGTGGTGTAACCGTTAATTTTATCTTGGCAGTTATTATCTATATTGGAATGGCTTTTTCTTATGGGGAAGAATTTATTCCAGCAGATAGTCTTAAAGATGGTTTATGGGTAACCGAAAAGACAATTGGAGATAAACTTGGCATACAAACAGGTGATATAATAGTTGCTATAGATGGCACTAAAGTAGAAAAGTTTAGTTCTTTACCAATAGAGATTATCAACGGTAATACTATGACTATTATAAGGAATGGTAATACTTTTGATCAGAAGATTCCGGTAGACTTTATTTCTACATTATTGGATGATGAAGATAAAATAAGGTTCTTGAGTTTGAGAAGGCCTTTTGTCGTTGGCAAAATTCCAAAGGAATCCGCAAACAAAGATTCAGGTTTAATGCCAGAAGATGAGATTGTGGCTATAGCAGGCGAGCCTATTACTTATTTTGACCAAGTAAAACCGGTATTAGAACAGTTTAAGTCACAAAATATTGAATTGACTGTAGTTAGAAATGAAAATGAGCGCTTACAAATTCCAGTAATTATTAGCGATTCTGCTACTATAGGTATCCTACCAGGTTTAATTTCTTTTGAAGCCATGCAGGAGAAAGGCCTGTTGAAAGTAGAAAAAGTAGAGTACTCCTTTCTAGAATCTATCCCTGCAGGTATTGATAAGGGCGTTGCTACTTTATCGGGTTATGTAAAACAGATGAAGAAGATTTTTAATCCGGAAACAGGGGCATATAAAGGTGTAGGTGGTTTTGCGGCTATTGGAGGTTTGTTTCCTAATGATTGGAACTGGCCTGCATTTTGGAGCGCAACAGCCTTTATATCCATTATATTGGCATTTATGAACATATTGCCTATCCCTGCCTTAGATGGCGGGCATGTAATGTTTCTATTATATGAAATGGTTACGGGAAGAAAACCTAGCGATAAATTTTTGGAGTATGCCCAAATGATAGGGTTCTTTCTTTTAATAGCGTTATTACTGTTCGCGAACGGTAATGATTTATATAAATGGCTATTTAAATAAAAATACGCTTTTTTTTGTTTGGGGAATTTCAAAAAACAATTATATTTGCAGCCGCTTTAAAGGATAAAGTAAGGCATTTTCCTCCTTAGCTCAGTTGGTTAGAGCATCTGACTGTTAATCAGAGGGTCCTTGGTTCGAGCCCAAGAGGGGGAGCATTGATAAACAAAGAGTTACAGAAATGTAACTCTTTTTTATTTTATGGTTGTGACACAATTGTAACACAAATTCAATTTTAAGGCTGTTTATAAGCTGTAAAAATTTCTTCTGACAAGTGTAATTTTATTACATAATCAATTTAAGTTATGGCTCTAATTACGAGGAATATCTATATTAAGATATGGCCTGTAGATGACTACTATAATATTCTAATTAAATAGTGCTGTTATTAATTGTAAATAAAATATTGTGTTATTTTTAAATCATGGGATTATATGAATACATGATGTTACTGGAAACCAATCAATGGAATAATCTTTGGGAAAATGGTATTTACTTAACTAATCATATTACCTCCAACCGAAAGTATAATCTCTATGCTTTGTACGCTTTTTTTGTTGAAGTTGAATACGACCCAAAAACAAACAAGATATTAGGTAAAGGGCATTTTAAAACTGGGAAAACATTGGATAAGTATTCTGGAAGTATAGATATAAATAAGATTTAGAATTATGGAAGGTAAGGAGAGAGCTGAATTAAAAAATAAGATTTTGGAATTTCTATTATCCTTGGACGGTAATTACCATAATACTCATATTTACTCTAAAATGGGTAAGCCAGTTAATTCAATAGATCATTTTGATGAAATATTAGATGAGATGATTATAGACGGTCGGCGTTACGTTGACTACAATAAATCTGACGGTATTTTCTATCTCGGACGAAATAACTTTACTGAAGAGTTTTTACATAATGGTGGTTTTGTAAATATGTACGAAAATGAATTAGAAGCTCAAATACAAGTAAATAGTATCGCTAATCAAGAACAAGCAATTAGAGACCTTACCCAAGAGAATTTAAAGCTAAGTAACCAAGTTGCCAATATGAAACTAAAAACCTATTTGATTCCGCTTATAATTTCAGGTATTAGTGCTGCTATAGCTTTTGCTAGTTTAATCTATGTTATTTACATCAATTCTAGCAAAGTTTCTCAGTTCGAGTTAAGAACAATAGAAAGTAAAATAGATAGTATCAAAATTGACTTTAAAAAAGAAAATGAAAAGTTGAAGTCAAGAATATATGAAGCGGAGATGTTGATTGCTGTTTATGAATCGGATAGCCTGATTTAAATCTACGAGAAAATTATAGTAAGCAACCAACCGATAATGACTCCGATAAGGGTTGATATAATATTACTTTTATCCATGTTAATTGCTAAATTTCTTAGAAAAGATGGATTTAACCTATCCTTCTCTTTTTTGATAAATTTATGTGCGCCCATTAACTTTGCGGCCACAAAATTATCACCTTCCGTATATTCAAAAATATTAGGTAATAGGTTAACCGGTATTTCTTTACCGGTACCTCTATTTATTAATGTAGATTTAATAAATTCTCTTTTTAGTATTTTGTACTGGACCAATCTATTGGCCATCAAGTCTTCAAATTCAACGTTATTTTTTATTTGTAAAGAATACTTTCCATTTCGACTAACCTGGTCTAATATGGATTCCATAATTCTATTTTCTTGATCTAAACCCATACTGGTGATTGTAAATTTTGCCATATCGCAAATATAATTAATCCCTAATCAAGTAATAAAGTTAAACACCTTACTTCATTTCATTACACTATTTATGGTTCTAGAAGTTGAATCAGTGGGTTTAATTATATTCCTTTTAAACTGTTTCCTCAGCTTGCTCGAAGAACTCTATTAACCTTCTATATTTATAATGATGTGTTTTTCTACAGTCAACGTCGTCTGACATTTCGGATTCTACCCAACCGGTGAACAATTCGTTTATTGTGTTTTTAAATTCACTTGGTCCTGCATTCTCAAATAATTTCTTTACTGCATTGTCTAATTTACTTTCCATAAGTTTTGTTTTACTGGTTAGTATTGAAAATGATGCCTAATAATTGTAACTACAAAATTAATTCCTGTTGACCGAATTCTAAAATATTTTTGATTGAAATTTGAATAAAATATTTGTAATATGTATTAAATGTTATAATAATATACATAAAATGTATATATTAGTAACACTAAATTTATACTAGATGTATACTATAAAGGAAATTGCAAAAGCTCAAAATATAACCTTAAAGGATTTAGCGCAGCAAATAAACGTGGCGCCTAATACATTGAGCCGAATTATTAACGGTGAGAATACCACGGTTGAAACCCTACTGAGGATAGCTAAGGTCTTGAATGTTGATTTAAGGGAACTGTTTATCTCAAATGGTACCTATGGCATTATTGAACATAAGGGTACAACTTATAAAGTTAGCTCCTTGAAGGAGTTAAAAATATTGGCTACTACATTGAAGTAATTAATTAGCGTTCTTACATGTAAGATAGTGTGCATAACTTGTCATGATAATTAAATTAGTAGGTCCTTAAATTAGTTGACCGGATGCAGGGCAAAAAATTAAAAATTTATCTCTTAATTAAAAATATAAGTGGGGGATGGGGTCAAATATTCGAATTTCCTTTTTCATCAGATTGCTTGATATATGGTATATCATATTACACTCTAAATTATACATCAAATTTTTAAAATCAATACTTATTCATTGTGCGAAATCTAAAGTAATATCCTTTTTATCTAAGTAATTAATTGATTTTCAAAATAAACTGAAATCTGTGTTGGTTGAATTCTCTTCTTTTTCAAAACTTTGGTTAACTTCATTTTGAAATATATGAAAACGAGACAGGAGAAAGCGGATTGGCTGAAAACGAACTTAACGAAGTCAGAGAAGGCTAAGAGAATGTTCAAAATCAAAAAGAACCAGGAACAGGAAAAGAGCAAAAGAGAAAACAAACCATAACACTGGAATTCCCGTGTTTAAACTTACAAACTATCCGAAAATAGGACATTTTTAAGTAATCAATGTAGCATTTATGTCAACAATACAGGGTATAGCGAGAACACTTTATCAGGGCTTTAGACCTTATATTTCAAAAGCAAAACTTGAAAAGTATGATGAGGAATTTAATTCCAAGAAGATGTATACCTCTAAATTCGTTTTAAACTTTTTCCCTAAATATGTAAACGAAAAAGTATGGATGAAGAAACCTAAAGAAAGGAGAGATACTTACCTTTTCAACTATTTTTTTATCGAAGTGCCTGTAATCGGTTTAAAGCATAGTAAACTACTGAGTGGTTATATGCACGATAGAGAACTGAGGATTCCTAAAGGTGTTAAGAAAGTGGGTTAATTATCTGCAGTTACATTTATATGGGCTAATATGGTCTTGAAATTTTTCACCGTATGATTCATAATTTTCCGGTAAAAAATTATCTACTTCCCAACCAGGAACTTCACAATAAATATTGTAACCTGCATTTGAATAGAACTTTACTACCACATAGATAGGACTATTGGGGGCTGTGTAAAAATGTACCTCTTCTAAAAATGATGACCTTAACTCTTTAGGATACATACTATGCAATCTTTCATGGGTAGTGGTAATTTTCTTTAAATAAGCGTAACATCTAGGGGTGTTCCAGTATTTTATATCGTTAGATATATTATCTACAGGAGGTCTTAATTGTTTGTATGCTGCACTTTGCCCATAAGTATGAAGGGTTAAAAAGACCGTTAATATTGTTAAGTAGTTTTTCATTGATTAAATATTTTTGAAATTAATCAAACCTTAAGTATTTCTATCGTGTGAAAATTGTGGGCAACATGAATATAAAAATTTGTATTGCAAAACCCCAAAAAATTAAATCCAAGCATCAATTATAATAGAGGGGTGGGGTTTAAAACCCGACTTTTTTTTTCACTTTAATGTCACATAATCCAGTATATCATCTTGAACACTCAATTATAAAATATCTTTCAAAATTATTCATGGTAATACAAAACCAATAAAAAGGAAACCTAATTTACCACAATCTTCACATTCCAATAAAAATTTCATTTTTTAAATGACTGATGAAATGTTTTAGGCTCGTCTATATTGACTTTGGTGATGTTATGTTTATTGCAAGCCAATAAATTGCAATTACCATTCTTAAGATAGTATAAGCCGTTTTCGGCATAGTTTTTTCATAAAGAATGATTGTGTTTGAAGATTGACCCAAACACGCGTTTAAACGGTTTATTTTAATTCGTTTAGATCTATTGTCATTAAACCTTTATTGAGGGCGTTAACAATCTTTATTGCAGTACTTAATCGGGTATCTTTTACTTTGCAGTTTTCTATGTTGCTTATTATACTTCGAGTAACTCCGGATTCTTTACTTATGTAGCGCTGAGTAATACCGTACTTTTTACGAGTGGATTTTATAAAGGCACCGAAATCTTCTATATCTTCTAGTAACATAGGGCAAAGTTAGAAAATTAAATACCAGGAAGGTTATTTATATACCATCATTAACCAACACGGATTTGCGTTTGTTGTCTTAACCTCAGCTCAACTATGCGTTTAGTCTTGATAAATCTTCGCAACCATGTGACAACCTATAAAAAAGGATTTAATTCTCTCGGAGATATTTAATTAACTAAATGCTGCTTTTGCTTTCTATATGCAATGCATTTGCATTAACCAACAGAATAACCATCAAGTCAACCAACAAAAATACCGTTGTAACTATAGTAAAATATGACTGTTACCAAGAAAAAGAAAATGAAGACAACCAACAAGACAACCATCTAGCCAACCACGAACTGACGAAAAAAGCTTTTTATCACCTGTCCAAATATAACCTAAGCAAGCTCTTATATAAGGGACTTAAGAGAAAAAACAATCCTCCAACATTTAGATAGTTTAGGGCTACGGAAACTATTTTTTTTAAAAGTAGTGTCAACTAAGACTAAACTAGGTTTAAACTAAATGACAACCTATAAGAATACATTCTAAGAATATACTTTAATAATACATTCTAAAAACAAATTATATCACGTGTTCAAAAGGTTTTTTGAACAAGAGAAATTTTAAAATTACTTCTCATTATCTTATTAAAACTTATCAAGATTCTTAAGCCTTCTCATCGCTTCATCATACGCCTCCTTCTCCATCTGTTTCCTTTTATCGTCCCGATTCTTTTTTTTTCTTTTTTCCACTTGGAGTATCAAATCGGTTAGAGACATTTTGTAACTGACGAACCAACCTCTTGTACGTTTGGAGTATTCAATCAAAAACCAGTTATCCTTAAGCTCATTTTTTAACTTTCTCACCTGATAATTATTGGCGAATACCCTGATGCATTCGGATAGCGCCCATTTATCTTTCACTGCGTGTGTTTTACCATCCATTCTAGACCATAGATAAAGATTAGTAATCTTGCAGTAGGCCTTATTCTTTAAAATGCTTTTAATTGCCAAATGAGCCAATAGAGTAGCTTTTTGAAAATCGTTTTTTGGATTTTTGTAGTAATCGAACAATATGTCGCTCTTTATACCTACCATTGGGCTTTTAATCGCAACGCTGTTATATAATTCCTCTCCGTTTTCGTAGCGCTTCAAATTATTACCACCGGAAGTGCGAAAAAATTTCCTTGCACTTGCTATCATTTCTTCTTCATCCCCGAACTCATAGCTCAATGTCATTCTATAGTAGCAATAGTCCAATATATTATTTAGAATTTTTTCAGGATAATCTATAAATCCTTCTAGTAGTTGAATTGGAAAGTTGAAGTAAATTTCTTCTTGTTCATTCATGGTCTTTAACTATATAAACCCATTTTCGCACACCATGAATTACGGTAAGGTTTTCGTTATAAATATGTATCTTTATCATGGTTATAATATCTGCCCCGTATCTATCCTTGAACCGGTATTTCGGGGCTATTTATTTTAAAAAGTTTGTTGAAATCCTCATAGAACTGGGCGAATGTTTTAGCAATCAAATAATACCCTCCAACCCGCTCGAATTCTATTTGATACTCAATTTGTTCTTTGCTTTGCTTATCCTTACCTAATTTGATCTCAATGGCCAGAGGTACGCCGTTATATATACCCGATATATCCGCAGTACCATTTTTACCGGTTCCTTTGATGTGCATACCCTTTTTTAGCACAACTTCTTTCCCGAAAATATTATCATAAGTAGTTGGTTGAATGTATCGCCCGGTATTGTTCCTACGTTCCGCAATTCCACCACTTAACTGAATATATTTTATAACTCCGCTTGTCAGACCGTTGGTGGTTGTTAGCTTTAGGTTAGGAACATATCTGGCCTTCTCCGGAACATTCGGATACTTCCCTTTCTGTTCCCTGAGGATAAGCCATTCCAGAGCTTTTCTAGCTTCCATTGCCCTACTCATCGGTATAGGTCGTTTTGGTCAGACTTATTCCATGCATAGCTTAATTCTAGTTCTAGAAGCCTCTTCTCTTCATGTACAGTTTGTATCTTTTCAATTAGAAGATTAGCAGCATAACGTTGAAGTTTAATTGCTGTATCGCTACGTAACCTAAAACCGATTGCAACTATTTCGTTAATATCGAAAAGCTCTTGGATCCTTTGCCTTCCATCTTTAGCAACATGGCGGATTTTAGCCCCGTTGATTAAATCATCTTCTTTAAGAGCATTTATATTGTAGGCTAAGGTTTTTCTAGGCACATCATACAAAGATTGTATCTGCTTTCGGGTAGCATATTGCTCATTACCGTTAGTTAAACCAAAATTTTGAAAGATGTTTAGGCCTTCTGGAGTGTTGTTATAATCCATAGCCTTTATTTTTTGTTTTTTGATAGAAAAATTTCGGATTCCGCTTCTATTTCAGTAATGGTTTTACGTTTACCACCCTTTAACCACTCATCAATTTCGGATTTTAAGAAGTATACCTTTTTACCTTTTTTATGATATGGTATTTCACCTTTTGATATTTTACTGTACCAGGTTGGTTTTGTACGCTTTTCTGGGTCGTATTCAATAAGGTCGTCGAGATTAAGCCATTGGTTAGATTGTTCAATGGCTCTTACTTCCTGTTTGTTGTGCTTTAAACAAGAATTCATACAGTCTATTATTACTGTTTGTAACTCTTGTTTTTCAATTAAAATAAATTCTTGTTTTATCATGTCTAATAATTTTGTTAACACAAAGGGACAAGAATTGAAGAATAAAACTTTCCCTAGATTAGTCCATGGGAAAGTTGGGAAACTTTGGAAAGTAATGCTTGTATTTCAAGATTGTATTTCTCTTCTGCTCTGGGGTTTGGTTTTCTAAAAAGAGATGTACTAATAGTAAAAGGATGAAACTTTTTGCTAATTAGTTTGGCAAAAGTTTCATCCTTAATATAGTGGTGTACTAAAGACTTACTTTTTAACCATTTTACCCAAATACAAAAAGCTGCTTTATCTCTGCCAACGTACTTTTCCTTTTCGTTTAAAATTTCTACTTCTTTTAAGACACTGATACAGTTCTGAATTATTTCGGGGTTGATAAACATTTCTTCAAATGTTTTAGGTTGGAGGTATAATTGATTTTGGAATTTTCCGTTAGCAGCAAGTTTTTGTAAATGCTCTTTTAAAATAATATGTCTGTAGAAAGCTTTGACTTCGGGGCTTCCAGTATCATAGCTATGTTCAGAAACATGGTGAGCATAGTAGTTATTTAAAACCCTTACCGTTTCGATATAAGTTACTTTTTTATCTAATAAGTATAATAAACTATTGTCACTTGGTTTGTACTTAAGCGTCCAATTGATGTTGTGATTTTTAATCATCAATCTGGCTTTGTTTTCTTCATCTTCTATAACCTCTATTTCTTCCTTAGCATTGAATTCAACTTTTCCATGAACATATTTGTCCTTATATTCTTTAGATAGTTTATACTGTTTGAGCTTATTTTTCGCTTTATATTCTAAAAACCAAAAAGTAAACTCAACATTTCTATCCTTATCAGGAAAGTGTTTCTTTGGCATAGCTTCTACAAGTGAAAACATATTTTGACTGTAGTCTTCCTCTGTTAGATTGTCAAGCTTAGTTCTAAGGTGTTCTAGCTTCTGGGTTACTGTATTGAGATTGTTCAATTCCCTTTTAGTCTTGGCAATATTGATAGAGTTCTTTTTGGACATTATATGATACTATGTTTTCTCTTTATTTTTAATTCGCCTTTTTAAACCCTGCTGTCAATACATCGGTTTCTTTTTGTATTTGGTCGTTCTCAAAGCTATCTAAGTAGCTTTCAGTTACACTAACGTTGCTATGCCCTAATAGCTCACTAATCATTTCTATTTTAGCCCCTGAACGCTTTAAAACTGTTGCAAAGCTATGTCTAGCAAAGTATGTTGTTACGTTCTTGTCTATTCCTATATCGCTAACAACCTGCTTCATGTATTTGTTAATTAACTTGGTCAATTGTTGATAGGTTGCCCTTTGTTGTTCAGCGTTCATTTTGGCTCTGAGGTGGGGGAATATGTGTGCATCTTTATTTATGGAGGGTTGACCCCATTTTTTGATAATATCTAAAGTTTCAGGTTTCAAGGCTACGGAAATACGCTTGCTTTCTTTTTGGCTTCGTTCGGTTTTGGCACGCTTGTAACTAAGCATGTCATCTTCTATATCTTGCCATTTAAGTAAACAAAAATCTTTTACGTTCATACCGTTGCATAGGTAAAGGAATAACCAGTAATCCTTTGCCATTTCCCTATTGCTTTGGGGTACGGCTTCGTAATTGTAAATACTTGCTATTTCATCAACCGTTAATGCCTTTTTCGTATTCTTACTGGTTGGTATAGAATATTTGTTTTTGCCATTACCGAAGGGGTAAATGCTCTTATCAATATTTTGTAAGTTGTAGATAGCCCTTAGGCTCCGAAGATAGATGCCAACCGTAGTAACGCTGTTTTCATTTATTAACATCCAGTTTTCGTATTTCTTTAAAAAGGTAGGGGTGACTTCGGCAAAGGTTAAATCCTTTTTAAAAGTTGATATACTGTTTTTAGCACAATTATAACTTACCGCTGTTCCTATCCTAGATTCTAGTTTTAGATTGGCTATGTACTTATCAAAGGCAAAAGAAACACTATCGGCTGTATTGCGTTCGTCCAAAAATTCACTCTCAAAGGCATCAAAGGAAAATACTTTAAGAATATCAATTACCCTAACTGCCTTTCTTTGGAGGTATTCAACTTTACGCTTTATATCTTTTTGTTGATCAGACAAACGCTCTCCTTTTTTAGGAAAAAAGATTTTTTCAAATTCTCCTCGTTCTTCTATTTCGAGATCTTTAGGAATCAAATCTATCCCTGTTGCATAATATTTTCGTTTCCGGTTATAGGTTACTTTGATTTTTACGGAACATCTACCATTTTTTTTTGGTCTTTTGCTGTCAAAATAAATAGTGGTATCTGCTTTTTTCATAACCTAAGCTTTTTATTGTTACACGTTTGTAACACAAAAGTAACATAATAACACAAAGTAAACGTATATTATTTATAAATAAAATGATTGTAAATGTCAGTAAAATATGTATTTAATTGCATTTTTGTAATGATTCGTTATTTGTTTGTTTTATGGGTGTGATATGACTGTTAATCAGAGGGTCCTTGGTTCGAGCCCAAGAGGGGGAGCAAAAATTGAAATCCAATCTATTTAGTTAGGTTGGATTTTTTGTTTTTAGCCAGTAAATGCTGTGAATGGGAGCCTTATATGCACTAACTGCACTTTCTTATTATAAGACAAGGGGTCAACTTGTTTATAGAAAAAAGATTCCCACTAAAGTTCCTGCTAATTATGTCAAGGTTCCCATTTTGAATCAATGAAGACAATAGGAGGTCAAGGTCTAAGGCAAAGACCTATGTCACTCTAAAATAAAAATAACGAGGTTAATCTTGCTTTTCTTTAATATAGGCTAAACATGTTTCTAGAAGCTTATCCTATTATTATTTGTCACATTGTTTTGAAAAGAGTCAAGGCATGCGGCAGTATTGGGATAGTTTTTACCTTTTTTGCATGGCTTCTATGCGGTAAGATATTTTTTGAAGATCAGAGCTCTTCCCCCGGAAAGAGATCCCAGGACCCTCCCCAGGGCAAGGTACTTACGATGATTACTGTAGCAATGACAGGTATAGCAATCGTGGTTATGGTTGCCCAGGTTGATCCCGATTTATTCTTGGTCAGAACCTGTGCCAGGTCATTTTGATCTATGGGTGTTTTAATCGATTGACCTGATTTTAAGGTGACTCCAAAAAAGATACCATTTTCATAAGTGATGTATTTGTACTTTACGTTTTCCCCACTGCTGTTGGTTACTTTAGTGTTGATTCGTTCCGTCGATGCCTTTTCTAAGGTTGTTGGCGTTTTATGATAGACTACACAGCTTTGAAAGAGTAACAAAGTGGTCAGGAAGATTGCTATAGCGTTGAGCCTTTTACGATTAGGATTCATTAGTTGCCTATTTTTTAGGGTGCATATTGTTGTAGTTTGGGAAGGAACGAGTTATAAGTGTCCTTGTTTCCATTTATCTGATACTTTGTCTTACCAGAACTAACTGCTAATCCAATTAATGTACCAATGGGCGCGCCCAATATTCCGCCTCCTACAGCACCTACATCTTCCCAGCCACTTCCAGACTCAGAAGCATAACCAGCAATAGAACCAACTGCCAACCCACCTAAAGCACCAATCCATGCACCTTTGCCGACATTCCCCTCCCTTCTTAATTTTATGGCCTGGATGTTTTCAGGGACAAATTTCATCTGAGTCAAATCTTCACCCAGAACCACAAGTTCATCCTCATTTGCGGCGTAAAGTGTCCCGTTTACCTGCTTTTGGTTTACCAAGGTCACCCAGACCTTGTAAATTTTTACTTTTTGAGCATAGCCTGTGGTTATAGTGAATACGAGGCTCAGAATAGAAAGGAAACGAAGCGTTTTCATTGTTCTGTATTTTATGCTATAATAAGTCGTCCTTATAGGCAAGACAATGATATAGGTCAGGTCCACCAGGGAATTAATAGTGCTGATTAGAAAAAGACCTATGAAATTTTATGGTTAAACGGTATTACAATATATAGTTCATTGTCCACACCTCATACAATCTGAGTAGTCCCCAAATGAACCCTATCTATACATTACATTCATCATTAGTTTTAAAATATAGATTACTTAAATCAAGACTCCGGGCTACCATAGTTTTAAAGAAGAAAAGGAATCACATTGCACAATGATAATATTAGGCCATGATGAAAGTACTGTTCAAGACATGAGTTGTTATAAAGAACTGTTTTAAATGTAATAAGGGTGATTAAAGGCATCAATAAATCCAGAAGTCACCACATGGCTAGAAAATCATTTGCCTCCACTATACTGCTTTACGATAATGTGCCTATGGAGATGGCAGGTAAATTGTTAGGATATTCCTGTACGAAGATTATGTAGGGAAATCTATCTCTATTAATACTTTTTTAATCGAGTTAAATTAGTATTCCACCTTAATAGGATACTAGATTATCTAAAACCTTACGTACTTTGGTACTGTTCCAATCCGCAGCACCAGTTTCTTTGATAATAATATTGCCTTTGGTGTCTATAATGTAGTTGGTAGGAATACTTTTTTCTTCTAGTGCCTCTGGTGTTTGCATTTGCGGAAAGTAGATGGGTAGGTCATATTCTTTTTTGTTCATAAAACGCTCCACTTTCTGGGTATTTTCTTGTGTCAATAACACAAAATTGACCTTGTCACCGTAATCATTGTATAAGGCTTGAATACTTGGTAATTCAGCAAGGCAAGGTGGGCACCAGGTTGCCCAATAACTTAGAAAAGTTACTTGTTTCTCTCCAATGGGAATTTCTTTATATTTTCCATTTAAGTCGCGTACCTTATAGCTAAAAGGGACTACTTTTTTTTGATTATCCATGGCCTCTACACTGGGAGTCCAAACCAACATTTTTAACTTATTAACTGCTACCTGTATTGGGGTTCTGGTTTGTGGTATCAGCAATAAAACGATAAGCGCAATAAATAGGATGTCACTTGTCTTTAATCTTGGGATTTTCATGACCTAAAGGTAGCGGATTCATTAAAACAGCACCAGCCATTGTGGTAAACTTATTTTCTTTGGGAGGGTCAGGTCCTCAACCGATTTTTCATTGTAGGAAATAGGCATTGCAGGGGAGCACAAGGAGCGTTTAAACCAAGTGGAAGTATTGGGTCTAAACTCTTTCGAATCTTTTTGCATTTTGATTAATTTGTCTGTAAGAGTACCCTTGGCAATAGTTGGTTAGGACTTAATGTAAACAAATGATGGATTACGTATACTATCTGTTTAATCGGTAAATGCTAGGGTTAACAAGGATTAATAAAACATGTTATTTGGTTAACGCCAACGCACCTTCCAGATTTTATAATTGAGGATGCTATTCCTTTATTTTCCTAGTATCCGAAATTATGGACAACTTGCCAAAATGAATCCGATCACCTTTACATTGCCAATCCATGAAGTCCGATTACAAGTAAAATTGATTTTTTTGATAGGATTGTAAAAACCTATTTTTAACAGCATATGAAATTTAAACTTGGCTTTTGTTGCAATTATATCCATTTTAATACCTAAAACTGAAAACGTATTTTAAAGTAGATTGCGTCTCCAAAAATGAAGGATTGTTTAAATTGACCGAAATAAAAAAGAAGGGTATCTAAATGAACGTTAATTTGGTGCGTAAGAATTGTTATTAAAAAATGTAACTTGACGTACGGAATTATGGGGAGTAAAAATTTAAATAGTTAGTTCGATGACTGAAGAAGAATATCTTAAGGAACGGGTAGATGGACAAATCCAATGGTATGGTCAAAAAAGTGCGATAAACAAAAAATTGCATATTTGGAGTAATGGCCTTATTATATTTTTTGGCGCTATGATTCCGTTTGCCGTAGCCACTTTGGAAAAGGCGCAGGAAGCCAATCATATTGCTGCGGGATTAGGCGTTTTAACGGTTTTTTTTACGGGTATCTCCTCCCTTTTAAAATTCAATGAAAAGTGGGCGAACTATAGAATAACGGCCGAAACCCTGAAAAGAGAGAAAATCCTGTACCAGACTTTATGTGGGCCTTATGAAAAGGGCAGTACTTCCTTTAGGGTTTTTGTACAGAACATTGAATACATACTTACCGGTGAAAACAAAAATTGGGGGCAAATAGTGGTTTCATCACAAACAATTGAGCAGGAATCAGAATCGTAATTATAACCTTGTACAGATAGTTACCGATAGGGTTGAACGTATTCCAATGAGTAACATTTCCGTAAGGTATAATTTCTTATCTTTAAAACAATTAGCGACCAAACTAGAAAATCATGGCTTTTGTAAACGGGTATGAGTATGATATTTTTATCAGCTACGCTCATGTAGATAATATTTCATTTCCCAATCAAGGGGATGGATGGATCAAACAATTCTATCAGAACATAAATTTAATGCTCGCTAAACGATTTGGCAGGATGGATATGGTCAAAATTTGGTGGGATACAAAAAAATTGGATGGAAGTGTCCTTTTTGATGATTCCATTGCTGAGGGTATTCGTAAATCGGCTATCATGATTTGCTTGAATTCCCCGGGATATATGGCTTCTGAATATTGCCAGAAAGAACTTGAATTGTTCTATGATAAAGCGAATGAGGAAGCCGTTGGGCTAAAGGTTGGAGACCAAACCAGGATTCTACATGTTCTAATGAATAACCTGCCATTTCAGGAATGGCCTAAGCAATTGGGCGGTACCACCGGATTTCCGTTCCATGATGCCGAGACCAAAGAGGATTTTGGTGATACGGTAGAAACGATTTCCCCGATATTCAAGGCGCAGATGCGTCATCTTAAAGATGCCGTTTTTAAGCTATTGGACAATTTTAATAAGCTAGGTGATCAGCCTGGCACGCCTATACTTTCTAATAATTCTCCCAATACCGTGTTAAACGGCAAGGCAGAAGATGCCAACAATCCTACATCCGATTTCACCATTTATATGAGTGAAGTCCCGGATACGCTTAGAAGTCCAAGAAAACGTATTATTTCCGAACTGACCAAAAAAGGGTACCGTATTATCTCCGCAATTCCTCCCCCACATGAAGTGGAACCACTTAAGGAAGCCACAGAAAAAGCACTGGGCAAGGCTAAAATGGTCGTTAATTTGCTCGATATCTATCCAGGACGGGAGATTGTGGATAAGGCTGATGAGTGGTATCCAAAATTTCAAACGGAAATATCACTTTCCGCTGATGTTCCCCAAATGATCTGGCTCCCCTCAGATTCGGATTATTCCGAAATCGAAGAAGCTGAATATCGAAATTTTCTCACCCAACTCGAGGAAGGCACCCTAGTGAAAAAGGATTATGAATTCATAAAAGGCAGCAAAAGCACTCTTTCCAAACAGATTATGGATTTTGCCGAAACTATAAAATCTAAATCAAAACCTTCAGATATTAAAAAAGATGAGATTTCTGTATTGCTTGATACGCATGAGAACGACCATCTATTTGCGCTCGATCTAAGTAAAACACTCCTTCTGCATCAAATAAGACCGTTCATCAACCCACAGGAAGACGATCCAGGTTCTAATCTGGAATTTTTAAGCAAACGTATGAGCAAAGTGAACAAATTGATTTTTCTCTATGGTAACGTCTCCAAGGAGTGGGTCATAGAAAGAATAAACTACGCCTTGCAGCTTATTCTTATAAACAATTACCCCATCGAAGACTTTTATATCTATATGGCACCCCCACATAAAGAGGATGACCAAATTTCAATAAACCAACGCCTCTTAAAGGTAAACGTGATCGATAATAGTAAGGATGCGACCATAAATGAGGAAATTATAGACAAATTCCTCAAGGATTTAAGAATGCCAGCTTAATGGAAAAGAAGTTATCAAACCCGTATGTAGGCCTTAGACCGTTTAATGATACGGAAAGCCTACTGTTTTTCGGTAGAAACCAGCAAACGTTGGAACTTCTACAAAAACTGCACAAACATCACTTCGTAGCCGTTGTGGGCAGTTCTGGATGCGGTAAATCCTCTTTGCTTAGAGCAGGGTTAATCCCGGCCCTAAAAGCCGGATACCTTGTTAATGATAGTGATAATTGGATGATTGCCATTATGAAACCGGGCCAGTCACCACTCCATAACTTATCACGGGCCATTCTAGAACAATTATATCAATCCGCAGATAGGGATGCCATAACCCAATTGGCCCAAACTATAGAAGAGGAAGGTATAGATGCTATCTTAAGCTTATTCTCAGGTTTGGAAAAGAAAACCAATTTCTTCCTGCTGGTAGACCAGTTTGAGGAACTATTTCGTTTCGCATCGGAAAAAAGAACAAGGCAACAGCAAGATCAAGCGATAGATTTTGTGAATATTATCCTTGAATTAGCTAGGCAACAAGTCATTCCAATTTATGTAGTTCTTACCATGAGATCTGATTTTATTGGGGACTGCTCAGAATTTTTTGGTTTGCCGGAAGCCATGAACCAAAGCTTGTATCTCGTTCCAAAATTAAGTAGGCAGCAATTAAAACTGGTCATAGAGGGTCCTGCCAAGCTTAATGGAAACAAGGTCAATTCTGCCCTTACCTCCAAACTTCTAAACGAGCTAGGTAAAATCAAGGATGAACTTCCTTTATTGCAACATGCTCTTATGCGCATGTGGGACTATGAAAGGAATATTGGTAAGGATGGCGAGATTAATTTGGACGATTACAATGCTATTGGAGGCATTGAAAAAGCCCTGTCCATTCATGCAGATGAGGCCCTTAAGACGTTAAGCAAAGAAGAATTTCAAGTAGCGAAGCAATTATTTCAATCACTCACAACGGTAGATGAGCATGGGAGAAAGACTAGAAGACCAGTTCATTTCAAGGAACTGTTATTGTTGACGGGTACGGATAGCACAACATTGGATCGGGTAATTAATGCTTTCATAAAAGACCAGCGTTCTTTTTTGATGGTGGATCAGGCTACTGATAAAAATGAGCGTATCATTGATATTTCCCATGAGAGTCTGATTAGACAATGGAGCAGGTTGGGTAGATGGGTGGAGGAAGAAGGTGAGGCAGCTGCACACTATTACAAACTTACCCAGGATTATCGCTTGCACGAAGAAGGAAAAAAGGACTTTTTGACCGGTACGGAACTAGAACTTGCCCAGGAATGGCATGATAGTTTTAAGCCTACCGAGATTTGGGCAAGCCGCTATAATCCTGATTTTAAGAATGCCATCAAGTATCTAGAGGATAGTAAGCAGGAACATAAAAGGGTGTTACGTAACCAAAGGAAAAGGAAGGGCCTCTATATTTCGGCATTGGCCGCGGTCATATTGGCTTTGTTGGGTTTTCTCACCAAGGAATTAATAGAAAGCAAGCGGGAGGCGGATGCCGCCAACCAAAAAAAGGAAGAATTGATGGCGGAGCTAAAGAACCTTTATGACAATGCAGCGACCGATGAATCCGAGGATACTGGCCAAAATCAGGCCTTGTACTTAGAGGGTTACAAACAAGTTTTGGATTGGATCGGGTCTCAACAGGCCTTCTATAAAAACAACAAACGTCCAGATGAACTTGGGCAGTTTGTATATGATTCCAATACTGATGTTTTTGAGGATGAGGCTGACCTTATCTATCAAGGTGCAAAGGATTCTATTCTTGCTAGGGAGAAACGTATAGATTCCCATAGTTGGTCCCTAGTGTTAAATGATAATACCACCACACGACAGAAAAGCATAGATAATTACTTAAAATCGGTAGAATCATTTATCTATTGGGAACCACGGCATATAGAAGAAGCCAAGAAATTGTCTTCTGTGGATCCAGAATGGGTTTCTGCAACATCCAAGAATACTGTGAACGCCTATGTAGTCTATTTAAAACATCTTCAAGACACCTATGGGGAAAGAATTAACGTTCCGATAGAAAAGAAGGCCTATTTGGAAACTGCCTTAAAAAACATCGATGATAGCAGACGGCAAGGTTGGTTATACGCTGGTAGGAAAGGTGAATCTTCCAATATGGATTCCAAAGACCGAATTTTTTCGGTGGTATATAGAGAGGGTTTCAATAATGTAAAAAGCGATGCAGTACCAGAGAAAGGCGATATTATTAGAATGATGGATTCTAAATCTAGAAACGTCTACAAGGATTTTACCGGGTCTTCTGTTGCCAATAAAAATGCGGAAATTATAAAGGAAAAGGATTATGCCATGGTCAAGGAAGTGGAGCAACTTGTCGGTGGCGCCATTTTTATTCAGATTTCTTATTAGATTTTAAGGTATAGGTCTTTTCAAAAATAACCCTGTCGATGGGATACATCTCACCAGATATCCCAACGATTAGCCAATCTCCTGCCTTGCCATGCATTTCCCCTTCTAGGGTCTCAACCATAAAAGGTTCGTCTATTTGGATACATCGAACCGGTATAGGTTTTTTTACGGCCTGCTTAAAGTTATAATCTGGTATTTTTTTCTTGTTGAATTTTAACATACGCCCTTCATAACGAATTAAGATAGGAACATTTCTTTTAGAAATTCTTGAAATTGGAAATTCGCATGGGTATCATTAATGAGATGGGCATATCCTACTGAGGCATTCAAATGAATGGATATCTTCTCACGAACCCCTGCCACTGATGCAGCTTTCGTATAATAATTCTTTGCGATTTCCAAATCATCGAGGTACATGGCGGCTTCCCCTAGTGTTGCAAATTTCCAAAGTCCGTTCTGGGACTTTTCCGCTTCGGATTTTGCCAGAAAGGCAAATTTGCGCATAGTGGGTATATCCTCATTGATGACAAGATGCAGAAAGGCCATGTTTATGGCCAAATAATATATCTGTTCTTGATCTTTGTTAGCCTGGGCCTGCTCCAAGGCCAATCCGTAATATACTAGGGCGGCCTCACCATCTGAACGCTTGGGCAGCTTTAGATAGTTTCGCTTGTATCGCCCCCCAACAATACCCATAAAATCGGTATTTTGAGTCAACTCCGGATGGTTCTCGATGATGGATAAGGCTTCTTCCCGACGATCTAAGCCCTCAAGGGCAAAAATCAAATACGTAATTCCCTTTTGGTCCAAATCATCTTTTTGGGGCAATAATTCCTTAACCAAAGCATCGTATTTGCCCAAAGCTAGGTTAATTTCCTCCCTGTTGCCATAGGATTTATAATTTTCGGTAAAGGTCAATGTATTTTTTATGATATGATAAGCCGTATCATCAACGTTGCCTGGCTTAACAAGGGAGAAATGATTTCCCTCTACCACTGAGCACAGTTCATCCTGAAAAGGAGTAAAATTGGATTGGGAAGAAACAAATTCATCTCCGGTGGCCCCTACAACCCGTAAGGAAAAGGGGTAGGAAGCACCAAATTTTAGCTCCCAATCCTTTCTAAGATTTTTGATAAAGCTGCCTTGATCAGTAATTTCATGTAAAATGGAAAGTTCTGAAGGCGGGATACTTTCTTGTGCAATACCGTTATTTGGGCATCCAAGGAGAATTAGGTGCGATATTTTTTTTCGAAACCTCTCCTCAAAATCCAATAAGGCCCTTTGCGCCACCAATCCGCCAAAGCCATGGGCAACAATGGCTATGCGATCATATTTTTCGAACTTGTATTTTACAGATGTACAGAGGTAATTGCAGATACGGTCAATATCCTTTATGCCGCCCCAAATATGTTTCCCAAATTCTGGTTGTACAAACTTGGAATAACCAAATGGTTTCATATCCCACCCTAAAAAATGTTCGTCCTCTATTAAGAATCCGGGAAGTTCCCCAAAGGTTTGTGCACCTTCACCTGTAAACCCATTGATAAACAGAATAAGATTGTTAGCCCCTTCCGTTTCCCTAAAGACCCACTGGGATTCTGATTCTGGAGATTTAGATTGTGAAATGGGGGTTGGCTTTTTAGAAGTGGGGGTACGCAATGCCTCTGGTATATAGCTTAAAACAAAATTATCATACATTTCCAGGTTAACATAGGGTTCTTGTCTAATCTCCAAGGGAGGGTCACAGGAATCCGCAATATTTTTGATGATAGGGGGAATAACCTTGAGAAGGTAACTGGCCACTTCTAAAATACGCACATAAGGTTCCACAAAATGGTCCTGATGTTGTCCTTTTAAGGCTAAAAGTAAATGCTTGGTAAATAGACTGTTACGGTCGTCATCAAGCTGATAGGATTCCTGTTCCTCCTTGCAGGAGGCCACAATGGAAATACCTCGTTCGGTATCCACTTTTTGGGCCAAGCCTTCCAATTTTTCAAAATTGGATTTTTTGGATGTTTTCTTTTTGGATGTTTTCGCGGACTTTTTGGTACTAAAACCACCAAGGGCCATGCCTGTGGCATGGCAACAATCCATAAAGAAAATAAGTCGTTTGGTAGCCAACTGGTTTATCTTTTCCTTGATATCATCTGCCGTTACCCAAGCTTTGGAATATTCTTCTAAGGTCATTCCCTCTACAATACCGTAAGGAACAAAATGAAAGATATTTTCTATTACGTCACCATGTCCGGAATAGTATAAAAAAATGGAAGAATCTTCATCTGTTCTTGCTATGAGGTCGTCAAAGGCCTTTAAGATTCCATTGCGGTCAGCATTCTCGCCAGTAAGCAATACGACATTGTCTTTGGGATAGCCACATAAAGTTTCATCGGTTAGAACGTCGGCAACATCCATAGCATCCCCAATGGTATTTAAACCGTCCTCATATTCGATTCCAATTAACAGTGCATGCGCGTTTTTAAGAATGCTCATAAAGATGCAATTTATAATATTGAAAAGGGTCTAAAAATTTCTGGGTCAATGCCAATAGGTCATGACTTTTTTAAAAGAATCGTTTCTAGTAAGACCTTTCAATAACGGGTCGTTTTCAAAGCCCGAGGTTTCATACCAATGTCCTTCTGCAATGGCCTTGGTCAAATAGTTAATACTTTTATCAGTATCTCCCGTAACCGCATAATATTGTCCTAGGGCATATTCAATGTCTCCATATTGGTAGGGTGCTTCCATGGACAACAGTTCACTAATTTGATTTTCGGCGTCCTTAATATTTCCATTTCCATAAAGGCTTAGCGCGTATAACACTTTAAAATCAAAGTCCATAGGATGTTCCAAGACCCATTTTTGGAGCAAAGGTTCAATTTTTTTATAGTCCTTAAGGTAAAACAGACTTTCAAGAAGATATGGCGAGGTGGTTCCCAATTCCTCGTTTTTGGTCATTTCTTCCGCAATTATAATGTTAAGTAACTCATTTGCTTCCTGTTCCATTCCAGCGATGATGAGGTCCTTAGTTGCAAAAAGATATAGGTCCTTCCAGGTTTCCTTATTTGTGAATTCCTTAAATTCCTTAAGAAGTTCTTTGGTGCGTTTTAGATTGCCATCCTGAATATGGGCACGTAGTAGCACTTTCTTTAAATTCTCTAAACCGCTCTCTTTATAAAAAGGTTCCAACAGGGAGATGGCAGATTTGTAATTTCCCAGTGTTATCTGGGACAGACCTTGGATTTTGTAGCGTTCCTGACAATATATGCACTTGGGAATATTGAATTTCTTCATATCTATTTCCCTGAAAATAGAATCGACTGCTTCAGGTTTGTTGACAAATTGCAAGGAGAAAACCATCATGTTGGAGTTAGTTTCCAGATGAAAGGGTGTTATGTTATATTCCGACTTTTGGTATTCATAAGCATTCCTATGATTGCCTTTGAGCAATGCTTCATACAAATTTAAAAGTTGGCGTTGTCTTTTAAAGCTGCCCATATACAAGCGCAAGTTTCTTAACAAAGAATCTGCAGTGGCGTATTCCTCATTATTGTAATAGTACATGAATTCATAGGCGCGAGGTTCAAAAAATGTGGAATCGACTTTAATGGCCTCCTTTAGGTAATTTAAATAATTAGCGTTATTCTCGCTTCTTAAATCCAGTGCCTTATTAAAAAGTTCATAGGCCATAAATTTCGGTGGGCGATCTTCAAGACTCACTTCCTTCCGATTCTCCTCTACAAAATATCCAAGTATACGTTGTTTAAGTGCCTCTATACAATCCAATGGGGAGTCTTGGTCGCAAGAAACCGGATCAAAGCTTATCAAGGTTTCGTTCAAATTCTCGTTGTTTATAGAACACTGGAAAATAAGTTTGGAACCTTGTAGATAATATTCGCCTTCAATAATTTGGGAAGGTTTAAGGTAGTCTATTACTAAGGAAGTTTGGTTTTCCGGCAAAATGGCCGCCCTTATCACTTGGGCATAATCATCAATAATTTTCGGGGAAATCACTTGTCCGAGCTCGTTCCTTGTTATTCCATGAATAATCCAGTCAACGGCCATTTTCCCAACAAGGTCATTGGACGTCTTGCCTGTATTGTTCTCAAATTTCATTACGGCAATCTTATCGCCGGATTTCAGAAAAACCTCGGCTTTGTTGTTGACAACAAGATCCTTTTGCGCTATAAAGAAGACAATGCCTAGGGAAATGGTAGCAATTATTCCTAAAAATGAAAAATAGATGACGTTGAATTTCTTTTTAACTAGTTGTTGAGGTAAGGTAACGCCGTCTTCATCAAGAATTTCGGTCGATAATTTGGTTTTAGCGAGCCTAAATTTCCATAGTAAAAACAGGAATATAGGGAAAACGACCAATAAAATGATAAGGCAATCCGCGACAATCGCGCTGGTAAAGCCCAACGGTTCCGCTATTAATGAGATTACCTGTAATAGTACCCAACTGGAAACGATGTATATGGAAGCGTTTTTCCAAACATCATTGTCCTTGCAAGCTTCTATAAATTGACCAAACCGCATATTTTGAGGGTTTTTTCTTACCAATCATAAAGCTCTAATCGCTTGTTTTACTTGGTTATTTTCACTAATATAGTGTAATATAATCGATAAATAAACTATTATGTCCGAGCAGTCAAAATCATCGTCGCCATTGAAACCGAAAACGGGTCCTGGGGTAAAATCAAAGACAGGTCCTGGGGTTAAATCCAAAACAGGTCCTGGGGTTAAATCAAAGACCGGACCAGGGGTAAAGTCTAAAACGGGTCCAGGGGTTAAATCCAAAGCCGGACCGGGTGCTAAGTCCAAATAAATTTATAAGACAATCTTAAGTATATCACTACATAAATTGGTAGCTTTATTTGGGAAAGGACTATTGCCGTTCTAAATTTGGGCTTAGGTCTTTTTCCTCCAGCTTTCCATTCGGCTCTAAGTCGTTGTAGTTTTGCTTTAAAATCAAGACCAAGCGGGACCATCTTTTTTGTTGCGGCCCTTAGTGTTTATCAGGAGTTTCTAAACTTACTTCATTGATACCGCCATTCAATTGGCAGTTTTTGTGTATAATTATTGAAATTGTTTCCTACCTGTCCCTATTACTGCTCAAAAATTATTCTTAAAAAGCGATCAATCCCTTCAACAGATGGGTTGAACCAAGGATGATAAAGTATAAAGGAATGTGGAGCGGTTTCAAAATGTATTACTTCGCTGTATATACTATTCTTTCGTAATACAGCCATATAATCATCCCTGCCTGCGTGCATTCTATCTACCGAACTGTTTATAAATAAAGTTGGCGGCGTATTTGGACCAACATAGGTTAACGGTGCTGCCGCTTTCCATAGTACTGGATTTTCTTTTTTAGAATATCCGAACCAATAGGTTGCTGCTGAGGTACCCTTACTGTCATCACCTTCACCACTTTCGGGATGAATAAAGGCTAATGTACCGTCAATATCCACCACGGCATTTACTTTTGAGGAAACTGTACTTGGTGTTTCGGTGCCTTCAAACAAAGACATATCTCCTGTTGTACCTAAAAAAGCGGCTAATTCGCCTCCAGCTGAAAATCCAAGTACTACTATTTTGTCTGGGTTAATATTATAGGCTTTAGCATTACTTCTTACCCATTTCACTGTTTTTTTTAGGTCATAGACCGCCGATGGGAACAAAGCTTCTGTAGATAGCCTGTATTCTGGTGTAAAACAAACATATCCTAAATTTGCAAGTGATGCCGCTAGAGGGTAATGCTGTGTTCTATTTCCCGTACGCCAACCTCCTCCGTGAATTATAATAATAGCTGTTCTGGTGTCGCTTACGTTCTTAATTGGTTTAAAAACATCAAGTAATAGTGGCCTGCTGGTTAAATTTGCATAAACGATATCTTTCGTGCTTTCAACTGTTGAAAACTCAAAATTGGTAACCAATTTAATATTTGGATACTTTTTCACATCATTTGCAAAAGCAGCTTTATTGTTATAGGAAGAGTCCCGAATACCGGTTACCCCAACATAGGATTGGGTATAAACGGTCATACAAAATAAAATATTAAGTATAAGTATGGTTGTTTTCCCCATTTGTATGCAGGAAGATGTATTCAACATTTTCAATTTTTAAATCATTATTTAAGTTTCGTAGCTAAATTTACACGTTGCTTTTTTAACTCTTTGACAGCCATTTCCGCAACCAGTAAGGCACCTTTTCTGGATAAGTGTGTATTATCTTCTTTCCCATCAGGATAATACGGATGATCTCCAGGTTTAAAATGTAAATGTAGTTCCTTGGAACCTTTTACACCATGATTCGTTTCCATTATTTCGGTTAAATAATTTAAATCGATAAAGGGAACTTTTAATTCCTGTGCCACTAATCTTGTTTCTAACGGATATTCTCCATGGGTGTCTATCAAGGTTCCAAATTCATTAAAATTTCTCCGTACGATTGATGAAAAAAGTATAGGAAAGGCACCTTTTTCCCTTGACTCGTTTATAAATCGTATCAAGTTGTGGCGATACGAGGTATGCGGATTGGTATATCTCGTAGAATCTTTAAATTTTTGATCATTATGACCAAATTGAATGAAGACGTAATCTCCTTCTTTTAAGGAATCATAAACGTTTTGCCATCTACCCTCATCAATAAAACTCTTTGAGCTTCTGCCGTTAACTGCCCTATTGTCGACCCTTATATCATCCATAAAAAACTTAGGCAATACTTGGCACCAGCCATGTTCTGGGTTTTCTTCAGGATTTTTCTTATCGGCCATAGTAGAATCCCCAATACAGTAGATAGAGATGTCTTGTGCTGTTAAAGAGGCAATACCTGACAGAAAAAATATACTAAAAAGTAGTTTGTTCATACAAGAGTCGTTTTAATTATATGGTTTTTTAATTCCATTTAAAAGCTAAATAAGAACAGGGTTTATCAGATGCGTTTCGTATACCATGCAGTAACTGGGAGTTTGCTAAATAGAAGTCACCTGGACCTGCTTTATACTCTTTGCCATCTATTGTCATTTCTGTTTCTCCCGCCATAACAAGAATAATTTCTGTTTCAACATGGGTATGTGGTTTATGGCTAGGGCCTTTAGCGTTTAGTTGGGTTATATGCATTTCAAAGCGCTCGCACATAGCCGTTGCTCGATCAAAATATTTAATTCCGCCACCACGCTTACTTTCTTTAAAAATTAAAGAATCTTTGTTTAGCATTAAAGATCCGCCAGAGGCAATACCTCTTTCAATATCCATATTTTTTCTAGACTCATATTGCATTACATAATACGTAAGGTTGGTATCGCCGATATTTTCAATAGTATGTGTTTGTTGGGGTAATAATATAATAACTCCTCCTGCTTTAAGAATTTTACTTTTTCCTTCGATTACAACTTTCATGGTGCCTTCTTTTACAATAATGCACTCTTCTTTGGCCTCATTTGCATGTCCTGGGTTGGGTTTTGCGCCTGGAAACTGCGTGGTAGCATGAATTCTAAAATATTTAAAATGTGGAGAAGTACCCTCTAAAATTTTTCTAGACTCTCGCATATCGCCTTTTTTAACGGGATGATTTTCCCATTTATACACTCCAGAAATTACTGGTGAATGCTGGTCATTATTGTTTGTTTTAGTTACCCTAGTGAATGATAACAAAAAGAATGCGGCAATTGCTATTAGTAAAAATTTAGTTTTCATAACTTTTGATCTTAAGGATAATCTGTAAAGATTATTTACCAATAAAGTACTAAAGGCCTATTATTATTTGAGGTAATTCCCAATTAGAAATGATATCTCCATTCATGGCTAAAGCCCTTTATTGAACCATAAAGTGTTACCCAGTATGTTTGTTCTTGTATATTTTTTTGCTTGTTTTTTTGTTAATTGATGCGACCAAGAAACTCTTTTAGCGGGTTTAAAACCTAGTCCAGAATTATCATATTCTGCATAGAGCGATGCTTTTTCTGCTTCAGGATTAGACCAATTATCCCAACCTTGTTCAATAATGTGATTTCCTAATTGGCAATTTATAAATACTGTTTTGGCATACGTTCGCCACGGTCTGCCTAAATAAACCTGTTTAAGTCCTACTGCTGCGGTTAATTTGCAATTTTTAAAAACATAACCGTATTCCTCATCTTTTGGAGTGGAAGCCGCCGTAATGTAGGAGTTGGACTTACTGTGTATGGTACAGTTTTCAAATAATGCGGTGGCCTGTCCAAAAATAAAATCGGTAGTGCCTTCTATATAACAATCTTTAAAATACTGTTTAAAACCTTCACCTGTGATATATAGGGTGTCTTGATTTCCTGTGATGGTACAATTTTCTATTTTAACCCTATCTGCATGTACCGCTAGGGCTACCGCTTGTCCAACTTCACCTGCCGTATTTTCAATAGTTACGTTGGTCAAATAAAAATCATTACCCTCTACTAAAAAGGTTGGTGTATGAAAAGTGCTGTTTCTGCCTAAGTTTAATTTATCAAAATAATCATCATAGGTAATAATAGTTTTTTCTCTGTCTTCGCCAATAATTTGCATATTGGTATTCCACTCATACACTTTTATTTTTTCATTATAAATACCATTTTTAATTTTTATGGTTACCCTTTTATCTGGAAATCCTTTGGCGGCGTTGATTGCCTCTTGTATACTGGTAAAATCTCCACTGCCATCTTTGGCAACGGTCATGTTGTATATGTCTACTTTTTTTTGTGTATTATTTTGATTTTCAAATCGTTTTTTCCGTGTAGGATACGCTGTTAATTCCGCTGCAGGTTCTTTGGTATACCAGACAGAACCATTTCGCCTTTCTGCCCCAGTTTCTTTTTGTAGTAATAAAAGATTATCGGCTATTGCCAATGCTTTTGAAGATGAAAGCCATATATCATTATTAGACGATGTTATCTTTCCCCAAGAATGATTTAAAACTTGACCTTGTACACTAGCACAACAAAATAAAAGCAGTACTAAAGTTTTAAGTGCGTTCATTATATATTTTAAAATTAGGTTTTATATATCACCAAGTTTGATAATCTATTGGAATTAGCTTGGGGCATAAACATAGTGTACTCTTTGTATTGTTTATAATGTTATTACCCTTTGTTCTTGGTTACTCTGTATAGAAGCTTCAATAATCTCAATAACCAAAGCAGCTTCTTCTGCAGTTACCGGTAATTTTCCATTATCCCGAATTGCAGCGGCTATGGCATCAAAATAATCCATATAATTACCAGGTAGGGTAGGGATTTTAGTTCTGGAAACAACTCCATCTTTTTGAGTATGCAATAGACCCCTTTCGTTTTCGGGTTCTATGCCGTAACCCTTACTGCCCGTAACCTTACCTTCTTTTAAGGCATCTTCTTGTACATCTGCCCTAGACTTTACAAAAGAACCCAAGGTGCCATGCAGTGTAAACCCAGTAACAACTTCTTTAACATAAAGACTGGATTTTAGTGTTACCCGGAACGTGTCATAATATAGTTTTACATCAAAATAGTCCAATACTTTTGAAGAAGGCCTAAATATACCGGTATCGGCAAAAACGGCTTTTGGTTTGCCAAATAAATGTAAAGCCTGATCAATTAGATGGGAACCTAGATCATACAAAGCACCTACTGCAGGCGTATTCACTTCTTTATGTGCCTTTGGACTAAGGCCTGGTTGATAACGATCGTAATGTATGTGCACATCCACCACATCACCAAGTACTTTGTTTTCAAGAACTTTCTGAACGGTTTTAAAGTCACTATCATACCTCCTATTATGAAAAACAGAAAGTTTTACATCGTTTTTATTAGCAAGGGCTATAAGTTCTTCTGCCTGTTCCACTGTAGCAACAAAAGGTTTTTCAACAATCACATGTTTTTTTGCCTCAAGCGCTTTTTTTGCAAATTCATAGTGGGTTACACTAGGAGTGTTTACGATTACTAGCTCAATATTTTCATCGGCCAATAATGCATCTAGCGATCTAAATGTAATAATATTAGGGTATTTTTTAGCAGCCTCATTTTTTGTTCTTTCCCATACCCCATATAAGTTGAACCTTGGATTTTCTTCTGCGAAGGGAGCGTGAAATACATAACCGCTCATACCAAAGGAACATAGTCCTACATGTATTGGTTTCATATGTAATCGTTATTGCTAATAGCTTCTATCTTTCCACTACGTGGTTTTAATTCTTTTTGCCATCGGTTTTAAATCAGTTAAATCAGCAATTTTTACCGGTTTTCCAGTTTCTATACTATTTCTTGCGGCTGTACCCACTAAAATGGACATTACACCATCTCTAATACCTGCAGAACGGGCATATTCATCTTCGGTGTTTGGTGTTACAAATATCTTATCATGTAACCTTTTATCACCACCACCGTGTCCGTTTCGTTCTGTGGCTATAGAAACGGTTTCAAAATCATTCCAGTTTTTGTGGACAAAAATGTTTTCAATTTTTGTGTCATCCATTGCTTTTTGCTCCATTTCTTTGGCATGCATTTCTGCTTGGTCAACAGTAACGTTTTGGTGGTAAGGAATATCTAAGGTAGCCTCTATTCTGCCTTCCGTTCCATTAAATGCAATTCGCCAACCTTCAAAAGGGGAGTAGGTGGTAAGGGAGTAATTTACCACTACATCGTTAGCATATTTAATTTGGGTAGACATTTTATCATAAATATCTATATCCTCCCTAAACAAGCAATTGTCCCTTATATACCCATCATACTGTTCATTGGCAACATACAAGTCCATTTCTCTTTGGGATTTAGTAATGTCGTAATGAAATTTACACGTAGATTTATGTTCACAGCTTCTACAATTATCCCCTCTAAAAGGGCCGTTTTTACCATAATGTTCTAGTGCACCATAGGCAAAAACTTCACTCGGGTCTGAATCTAACCACCAATTTAAAAGGTCAAAATGATGCGTAGATTTATGGATTAGGAGCGTACCTCCTTTTTCTTTATACCCATGCCATCTTCTAAAGTAAGAAGCACCATGATATGTATTTAAATACCAATGAAAATCTACAGAAGTAATTTTACCTATGGTATTATTCATTAATAACTCTTTTATTTTGGTACTATAAGGGCTCCATCTATAATTAAAGCCAACGATCAATTTTTTGTCCGATGCCCTTTCAGCATCCAATATGGCTTGCGCTTTTATTTCATCTGTGGTTAAAGGTTTTTCGGTTAGTACATCACACCCATGTGTTAATCCTTTGATTATAAACTCGTGATGTGTAGCATCTACCGTAGTAACAATAAGTAAATCTGGATTTGTACTTTTTAGCATTTTATCACAATCTTCAAAAGTATCACAATTAGCACCTATATACTTTTTACCATACGCTAACCTCCCGGGATTAATATCACAAAGACCAACAAACTCCAGAATTTCTGAATACTCATCTACCAAACGTTTCCCCCAAAAACTGGTACCTCTTACACCAGTGCCTACCAAACATACGCGTAGTTTTTTGTTAGAATTAAAGGCAAAGGAATGTAAGGGTATGAATGAGCCTGCCGCTAACATACTTATAGAGTTTAAGAACTGTCTTCTACTGTTTTTCATGATAATTATTTTATTAATTGTTTAATATGTTGTAGTCATTTAAATGCAAACTATTTTTAATTAATGGTATTTTTTGTGAATTCACCATCTACCATACGCCAAATGTTTAATGGGTTGTTATCCTGTAGTTCTTTAGGTAAAAGCATGGCAGGATAATCTTGAAAACAAACCGGCCTTACAAAACGCTTAATGGCATTTGTTCCAACAGAAGTTGAACTTGGCGCCGTAGTTGCGGGGAAAGGTCCACCGTGTACCATGGAATGGCATACTTCAACTCCGGTAGGAAAACCGTTTACCAAAACACGGCCTACTTTTTGTTCCAATATTTCAAACAGGTCGCCATAGTTTTCCAAATCTTCATCAGTTGCATGTACCGTAGCTGTTAAATGACCTCCTAACGCATGTGCGGCCTCTAGTATTTCTTCTTTGGTAGAAGCTTCAACCAGTAAGGACGAAGGCCCAAAATTTTCTTCTGCCAAACTATTGTTTTGTAGAAAGGATTGCATGCTTGTTTTGAAGACCTTGGAGACCACTTTCCGTTCATCGTGAGCGTCTTTGCTATCTGCCAGTATTTCTAACTGATCGTTGGCTGCCAGTTGTTCCAACCCTTTTTGATAGGCCGATTGAATTCCCGAGGTTAACATGGTTCCCGGTTCAACCTTTTCAATACTATTTTTTAATGTTGTCAAAAAAGTTTGGGTCTCCGGACTTTTCGATAAGATAGTTAGTCCTGGATTTGTGCAAAATTGGCCAACACCCATATTAATGGAGTTGGTATAGCCTTTCGCTATCTCCACGGCCCTTTCCTGAAGTGCACCTGGTAAAATAAACATGGGATTGGCACTCCCCATTTCAGAAAATACGGGAATAGGTTCTGGTCTTGAATTTGCATAGTTAAACATAGCCATTCCACCACTATAACTACCTGTAAAGCCTACGGCTTTGATACCTTTATGTTTTACCAAGGTTTCACCAACTTGGATGGTATTTCCTTGAATCAGTGAAAATGTACCTCTTGGCATACCTATTTTTTCAATGGCTGTTTGTATGGCTTTGGCAACCAGCTCAGTAGTTCCCGGGTGTGCAGGATGTCCTTTATATACTACAGGGCAGCCGGCAGCCAATGCAGACGCTGTGTCCCCACCAGCGGTTGAAAATGCCAACGGAAAATTACTGGCGCCAAAAACGGCTACAGGCCCCAAAGGAATAATCATGTGGCGTATGTCCGATTTTGGAAAGGGTTCCCTTTCTGGTTGTGCGGTGTCAATTCTGGCATCTACCCAAGACCCTTCACGAACTACACTGGCAAATAATCTGAGCTGGTTCATGGTTCGTCCACGTTCACCGGTTAGCCTTCCCAACGGTAAGGCAGTCTCCAAATGGGAGCGCTCCAATAGCTCATCCCCTAAATTTTCTATTTCTACTGCTATTTGTTCTAGAAATTGTGCTTTTTTTTCATTGTCAATTTTCCGATAGACTTGAAAAGCTTTTGAGGCGGAAACAACGGTTTGGTTTATTTCTTCGGGAGTAGCATTTTTATATTCACCTTCCAATGCAGCATTAGTTGCCGGATTTATAGCTTTAAAGTAAATTTCATTAGGTTGCATAGTAATCGTTTTTTGATTTGATAACCAAGTTATTTGGAAATTGTTAGCAAAACAACAACTTCTAAAAAAAACCCCTAGGAATCAATTGCTTAAATACATGGTGTTAGTTTTATCTGTTCAATTCTAAAGCTGCGAACACAAAAGGTCCAGTGCCTTTAGGGTCATTGGAACGGATAATTTCATTTATATAATAATCAAACGACCCATCCCTGTACGGGTCACCGCCTAAACCTGCTACACCACAACATTTATTTAAACTAATAACACCGTTATCCGCTATGGAAATAAATTGTTCTAGGATTCCATTAAATCCCTTTAGGGCAAATTCCATATAGGATTTGTCTAAATAGCCCTTGTTTGCACCTTTTGCCAATGTATAGGTAAACATACAGCTGCCTGTTGCCTCTAAGTAATTTCCTTCTCGTTCTGGCATATCTAATACTTGGTACCAAGTGCCTGATTCATCTTGGTATTTTATGATAGCTTCAGCATAATTTTTTAGATATTCTTGAATACGTTCATGACCTGGATGACTTTCTGGTAAGTAATCCAATAGGTCTACCATGGCCATACCATACCAGCCCATACCGCGAGACCAAAAATTTTCCGAAAGCCCAGTTTCCCTGTTAGCCCAACGTTGCTCCTTACTTTCATCCCAACCATGATAATACAATCCGGTTTCAGGGTTTCTATTGTACTTTTCAATCAAATCAAATTGTAGTACAATTTTATCCAACACCTTTTTAGTTTCATCCTTGTCCAAATATTCCAAAGCATATTTGGTGTGAAAGGGTTCTGCCATAAAAACACCATCCAACCACATTTGGTATGGATATCTCTTCTTATGCCAGTAACCACCTTCAGAGGTCATTGGTTGACCCTCTAATTGTTTATGTAAGGTATCCATTGCGGATTTAAATCGCTCTTCCGGGTTATTCTGTTGTAGCCAAAAAATAGCATCCCCAGATTTAATCATATCAAGGTTGTAATTGGAGATATCATATGTTTTAATAGAACCATCCTTATGAATCATACGATTGGCATAATCATAAATATAATTATATAGGGCCTGGTCATTAGTTTCTTCGTACACACGAGACATTGCCTGTAATACCAATCCATTGGTATAGCTCCATCTTGGGATTTTTTGAAAGTCCAATAAGGTAGGGTCCGGAAAGCGATGTATTTCTGATAGTGCCATTCGTTCGGACCATTTTTTGTCTTTTGAGACAACTAGTTCAGATGTCTCTTTATGGGCTTCTTTATTCCTTACACTGTCTTTACAGGCTATAAATAAAAGAGTTGCCAAACCTAATGCGAAAATATTTTTTATAAATTGATTGATTCTCATGAGTATATTTTTATCGATTTTATGCTATAGCTGTCGCATGTAAAGTATTGTTTTTCCAAATTTCATTCTCTCATATTTAATAACTTGTCATCCCGTATAATGCAATAATGTAAATGGCCAAGTCTACCTTCAAAATATGTATTCTTATTTAAATAGTTACACACCTAAGTAGGGTGTTTCTCTTACGTATTCGTTATTTGTTAAGTAAACTGAGTTCATTGTTCAAATATGATATAAAATCTGTCCGGTTTTTAATACCATCCTTTTCTTTCTCCCATGCCGCAGTGAAATAATAGGTAATAGGTTCTGTTGTAGGTTTAAAAACTATTAGATGGTCAAATTCTGAATCGGTTATTTTTACAACTTGGTCTTCTTGATAAAAAATGGCCATGCCTAATTTATCAGGAACCAAGGTTTGTTCACCATAGGTAGCGATATATTTCCATGGCCCAATGGCACTTTCGTTCTTAAAAAGTTCTATCTCTTCAAATTTCACTATACCGGTAACAAGGCCTCCAATTGCTTTGGAGGGTGTTAACCTTGCTTTGGTCATACGGGAATCGGGAGCAATCATTAATTGGGTTTGCAAGTCAATTTTATTGTCTAATGCGGACCAGCCATAGTAATTTAAAGTAACCCCAGAACCGTCTGAAGTATTATGAATTTGAGCCGTGGTGGAATCTACCTCTTGAAAGTGTGTTACATTTTGTTTCCCATCATAACGGCCATAAGATCCAATACCTAATGATTTTCCTGCTTTAAGGATATCTTGCCCCCAGGCAGCATCTTCATGATAGGAATCATAATTGTCCACTCCTACCTTAGATAGGACCATAGTATCAACTTTCTTACCGAAAATGTCTATGGCATTCCTCCAATCAAAATAAAGTCGGTAACCAACCTTGTTGCTTTCCCATCCTGGTCCTTCATACCTTACATAATAAGAATGGTCTGTTAGACTATCGGGAGCTTTAAGATAAGCGACATTTTTAAAAGTAAAATTATCACCAACATATTTTCTGCCTTTCCATTGACCCCCTTCCTTTATAGAAATTTCTGCATAGGTCTTTCCTTTGTAGCCCTCATCTCCTAACACCGTTTCTTGGCTTTTTCCTTTTTTTTCTTTGCAGGATATGGATAGGGCAAGAAAAATAAGTACGGGTAAGCTTAATTTTTTCATATTAATATGCTGCTTTAAAAATTTTTAATCTTTTGTTTACTTGATAAGACCTACTGTTTTACAAGTTATAAAAAAGGGACTTGATAAAACCACCTTTATCAAATCCCAATTCAAACTAACTCAAAAAACAATTTTTTAATTTTTTTTTCATATTGACAGGGGTTCATATAAAATGGTATTTTATGATAAATCATTGGTTTGATTAAAGTGATTTCATTGGTATTCCATTAATATGTGTGTTTATAAAATTGATGTTGGTCACATTTTCCAGGGCATAAACGGAGTCTACTTTTTTTATAGTAACATCCTTTAATGTTATGTCTGTAATTGGTTGTTCTGCATAACCTTTTGCCAGGATACCATACTTACCCCCATTTTCTACTTGTATGTTTTCTAAGTTAATATTGCTCACCCTTGGCATAAATTCTCCTTCTTGTACACCATAAATACCATAGAAAAGATTAATTTTTAACACAGCCTCTTTAACTTGGCCAATTTTAATATTTCTTACATAGACATCCTCTACAAAACCACCTCTTTTTGTGTTGGTTTTAATGCGTATGGCCCTCTCAAGATTTGGGCTATCCATTTCACAGTTTTCAACAAAAACATTTCTAACCCCAGCTGAAATTTCACTACCCATGACCACGCCACCATGGCCATCTATCATTTTACAATTTTGAACCACTATGTTTTCGCTAACAATATTTACCCTTCGCCCATCTTCATTCCTTCCAGATTTTATGGCGATACAATCATCACCTGTATTGAAGGTGCAGTTTTTAATAATTATATTTTTTGAGTACTCCGGGTCACATCCGTCATTATTGGGACCATGGCTTTCTACTGTTACACCGTCTATGGTGACATTAGTAGATTTAATGGGGTGAATCACCCAAAAAGGGGCATTGATTATTTTTACGCCTTGTATGAGTACATTATTACATTCAAACGGTTCAACAAATGATGGACGTAAATATTCTCCTTTTCCAAAAACTCTTTTTTCAACGGGCACCCCTTTTTCGGACATACCTTCTTTTAACTTGGTTAGTGAAGTATGTTGTTTTGGGTCACCGTCTTTCCAACCGTAGGATTCCTTTCCACACCAGGACCACCAAAAATCGTTACTGGCCTGCCCATTTAAAATACCTTTGCCAGTAATGGCGATATTAGTTTTTCCCTTGGCATAAATTAGCGGAGAAAAGTTCATTAATTCCGTACCTTCATAAGAGGTATGTACTATTGGGAAATCATCCAAATTGGTACTAAACAATATTTCAGCACCTTCATTGAGATGAAGGTTAATATTATTTTCAAGATGTATGGGGCCAGTTAAGAATTTACCTTTGGGTATGAGAACAATTCCACCACCCGATAAAGAACAAGCTTCAATAGCTTTTTTAATGGCATCTGTATTATTTGTGGTAGAATCGGTAATAGCACCGTAGTCCAGAATATTAAATATTTTATTGGGAAATGCTGGGACTACAACCGAATCTACTATTTCTTGCAGCTGTAACCATGCGTTGGTTTTGGATGTATTTTGTTGTTCGCATGAAATAATAAGTAATGCCAAGGCCATTGGCTTTAGTAACTTTTTTATAATTCTTCCAATAGATAGAAATAGCATAATTAATTGCAGTAATTAAAAATAGATGTAATCGATTACATAATAATAACGAATTTATTAAAATCAAACAACAAATAGCGAATAAATGTTGAATATTTAACAATATTTCTTTGATATATTGAAGGATTGGTATTTTTTACAGCTTATGAAGGTATATGTGTAGTTTACACCGTGTATTTTATGGTTATTTTTACATTATTAAATTACCCGATGATATAATCGATAAGAATTTATCTTTTAAAGACTTTTATATTAAGTTATATTCTGGGTTATTAATATTTAACAATGAGCAAGAAGACAACAATTTATGATATTGCCAATAAGCTAAATATTACTGCAGCCACTGTATCTAGAGCTTTGAACAATAATCCAAGGATAAGCGCAGAAACAAAAAAATTAGTGTTGGAGACAGCAGCGAGTATGAATTACAAGCAAAACAGGTTGGCTTTGGCACTAAAGAGTGGTAAAAGTAAAAATGTTGGTGTTGTTGTTCCATATATTAATAGAAGTTTCTTTTCATCAATAATTAGGGGGATAGAAGATGAACTGTATCCTAAGGGTTATCATGTGATTATTACCCAGACCCATGATGACCAAAAGAGAGAAGTAAAAAATATCCAAAATCTTTTAAATGCCCAAGTGGATGGTATTTTAATTTCAACATCGCACACCAACAAGGAGTTGGAACATTTTGAATCCGTTTTAAAAAAGAATGTTCCTTTTATATTTTTTGATAGAAAATTGAACATTCCTGATATGAGTTCTGTTACTATAGACGATTATCAAGGAGGTTATGACGCTACTCAGCATCTCATTGATCAAGGTTGTAAAAGAATTGCGCATTTACATGTAGATAATGGACAAGAGCTATATGAAAGACGATTACAAGGATATAAAGATGCCTTAACACAAAATGGGTTAGCATATAATCCTGAATACGTGATTCCACTTATTAGTGATATGGAAGCGGGTAAAGAAGCAGCGGAGCGATTAATGCAATTGCCGGTTCCGCCTGATGCCATTTTTTCCTCAACAGATAATGGCCTTTTAGGTGCTTTGAAATATCTTCAAGGTCTGGAAATTAAAGTTCCAGACGATTTTTGTGTTGTTGGTTTTAGTAATGAGCCGTTTACGCAATTTATGGATCCCTCAATTAGCTCAGTAGATCAGTCTCCGGTGGAAATGGGTAAAATTGCTGCTCAGGTCTTTTTAGAGCAAGTGGAAAATTCAGAAGTGATTAAAGTTCATAAAAATGTGGTATTGCCTCCAAGATTGATTATAAGGAAATCAAGCACAAAGAAAATAAACGAACTAAAGTGAAACCCCTCTTTTCCAGGGTATAAAATCATCTTGACCCAATTTGTCCGCTTTGGCTACTAGATTACCACTTGCTACATTAATGACATAATCTAAGATTTCCTCACCCATTTCTTCAATAGTTTTTTCACCTCTTATGACTGCGCCGGTATCTATATCTATAATATCCGGCATACGTTCTGCTAGAATAGTATTGGAAGATACTTTTAAAACAGGTGCTATTGGGTTACCTGTTGGTGTTCCCAAACCAGTTGTAAAAACCACTATATTGGCACCAGAACCTACCATGCCTGTTGTGCTTTCTACATCGTTACCTGGAGTACATAAAAGATTTAGACCAGGTTTGGTAACGTATTCACCATAATCCAAAATAGCTTGTATCGGGGAGGTGCCTCCTTTTTTTGCTGCCCCTGCAGATTTCATGGCGTCGGTAATTAACCCGTCTTTAATATTTCCCGGAGATGGATTCATATCAAAACCAGAACCTGCTGCCTCTGCGGAATTCTCATATGCCTTCATTAATTCCATAAAACGTGCGGCGTCAGTTTCGTGAACGCATCTATTGACCAATTCTTGCTCCACACCACAAAGCTCAGGAAATTCTGAAAGTATAGGAGAACCACCCACAGCCGCCAATATATCTGAGGCATACCCTAAGGCCGGGTTGGCAGAAATGCCTGAAAAACCATCGGACCCGCCACATTCCAATCCTAATTTAAGTTTTGAAATTGAGGCTGGTTTACGTGGAATTTCATTTGCTTTTTTAATGCCTTCAAAAGAATCTTTGATAATGGTATTCAGCATTTCATCTACAGTTCCCATTTGTTGCTGCTCATAAATGAGAACAGGTTTATCAAGATTTGGATCAATCTCGGCTATAGCATTTTTAAGAAGATCTATCTGCAAATTTTGGCAACCTAAACTTAATACCGTAGCTCCCACAACATTGGGGTTTTTTATATATCCTGCCAATAATTTAGCTAAGGTTTCAGAGTCTTGCCGTATTCCCCCACAACCACCTTGATGTGTAATAAATTTCACCTCTACATTATCAAACGTTTGTTGTTTGGTTGCTTCCGAGGCTTCTATTGTTGTTGTATTGCCATGTATAAGGCTGCGCAATAAGTGCCTTTGTTCACTTGCTTTTCCAATAGATAGTTCTTTTTCAAAAATATCTTTAAGCACTTCAATATTTCTGTTTTCACAGAAAACCAATGGAAAAAATAACCAAACGTTTTGTGTACCCACTTGACCGTCTGATCGGTGATAACCCATAAAAGTTTTATCCTTCCATTTACTAATGTCTGGGGCGTTCCATGAGGGAGACCCAGTTTTTCCCTTTACGGGGTTGCTTTGATGTTTTACGTTGGCAATGGTTAAAACATCCCCGCTTTTAACTTTGCTTGTTGCCTTACCCACCAAAACACCATACATAAAAATTTGATCGTCAATTTCTAAATCTACCAATGTTATTTTATGTTTGGCTTTGGTGTTGGATAAGACTAAAATTTTGTTACCCTCAAATACTATTGTATCTCCCTCGGTTAAGTCTACTAAGGCAATAGCTACATTGTCTTCCGGATGAACTTTGATGAGCTTATTTTGCATCGTTAAGGGGTGTTAATTTATTTTTAAAATTGATAAACCCTTCTTTAACTCCATTTTCCTCAATAAGTTTGAGGGCAGTTGCAATAGCTTCCTTTAACCCATTTATTTTGGTAAGGTCTTCTCCCCAATAAGTTGCATTGCCCAATACTTTTTCTGAAACTTCATTAACGGAAAGTGAATCCCAAATATTTGAAAATTCTGAAATAATTCGTTCATCATCATTCAGTGGCAAACGAGAACCCTTCCAAGTACCCTTATAAAAACGAATTAGGCAGGCAAAGGCAAAAACCAAATGCATTGGCAATTCATTTTTTCGCTCCACATATTCCAATAAACTAGGTAAAACCCGAACTTTAAATTTAGAAATGGAATTTAAGGCTATACTACTTAATTGATGTTTAATAAATGGATTTCTAAACCTATCAAAAACAGCGTGGGCAAAGGCCTCCAATTCTTCTTGCTCCATATCCAAGGTTGGGATAATCTCGTCAAAAACCAGCGCTTTAATAAAAGGACCCGTAAAAGCTTCATCAACACTTTCCTTTACCGTTTCATTACCATAAAGAATGCTAAATGGTACCATTGAAGTATGCGCACCGTTTAAAATGCGAACTTTCCTTGTTCTAAAGGGTTGCATATTATCTACAATACGAACATCTAGATCAGTCTTTTCAAAAGGTAATTTCTTTTTAAGTAGTTCATTCCCTTCAATTACCCAAAGAAAAAAGGTCTCCGCACTTACCAAAAGATTATCCTCATAATCCAATTGTGCATTGTAAGATTCTATTTGGTCTCTAGGATACCCGGGAACAATACGATCAACCAAGGTGTTGTGAAAAGTACAGCTGTGTAAAACCCATTTTTTAAAATCTTCTTCCAACGACCATAAGTCAATATACTTTAGGATGATGCTTTTAAGGGTGTCTGCATTATAATTAATCAATTCACAAGGAATAATAGTCAAACCCTTGTTATTATCCCCATTAAAAGTGATGTAGCGGGCATGTAACAGCTGCGTTAATTTTGCTGGAAATGAAGTTGGCGGTTTCATATCCAGTTTGTCCGAGGCTACAAATGCTATTCCTGCTTCAGTGGTGTTGGATATAATGAATTGTAATTCCTGTTCTTTTGCCAAGCCTAAATAGTGCCCATAATTTATATAGGGATCAATGCAAGAAACAATAGTGGTGATCAATTCCTTTTCCTCAACTTCTATGTTATTTTTAATGCCTTTGGTAAACAATGTGTATAAACCATCTTGATCGTTTAACAAAGAAACCATACCCCTGTCAATGGGCTGTACTACGGCTATTCCAGCGTTTAAGTCGGCATGTTTGTTTAATTCCTGAAAAGCACTTTCTACAAAAGCACGTAGAAAATTACCTTCTCCAAATTGTATAACTTTAATAGGTAGCTTCTTTTGAAGCCCTAGATTTTCTCTGTTTAATTTCATTATGAATCTTACTCGATAATCGAGATTTAAATGCTTCGACACTTGCGTCGAAATTAAATATGATTTTTCATTTAATGCCTCATGGGTCTTGCCCCGAGGAAGTTTATTAGTAATTATAGATCAAATAAGCTTGGTAACCATAGACTAAGTTGAGGTATATAAGTAACCAAAAACAAAGCAATGATCATAGCTATAAACAAAGGTAAAAGCGGTTTGAATACTTTTTCTATAGTGGTTTTGGCTATTCCTACACCAACAAATAAAACTGAGCCAACCGGCGGTGTACATAAACCGATACAAAGGTTAAGGACCATGATAATTCCAAAATGTACAGGGTCTAAACCAAGTTTGGTAACTACAGGCAGAAATATTGGTGTGAAAATTAGCACAGCCGGAGTCATATCCATGAATATACCTACAATCAATAAGAGTATGTTAATTATGAGCAAAATGACGATTTTATTGTCGCTCAGACCTAATAATCCAGTACTGATATCCTGTGGGATATTCTCATAGGACAATGCCCATGACATACACATTGATGCGCCAATCAATAACATTACAATAGCAGTCGTTGCTGATGAATCCAATAAGATCTGAGGTAATTTTGGGAGAGAGATTTCTTTATAAATGAAGCCAAGTATTAGGCTATACAACACTGCTATGGCAGATGCTTCCGTAGCTGTGAAAACACCGGTAACAATGCCACCAATAACAACCACCAGCATAAACAAACTTGGCAAGGCGTCTAAAAATGTTTTAAAAACTTCTTTTAAACTACTTCTTTTGCCAATTTTATATTTTTTCTTTTTGGCCCAAAATGATGCTACGATCATCAGAAAAAGACCCGTTAAAATACCGGGAATATAACCGGCCAAAAATAATGCGGCGATAGATGCGCCACCACTGGCAAGCGAGTATACAATTAACACATTACTGGGAGGTATGACCAAGCCTGTGGTAGCAGAAGTGATATTTACGGCTGCACCAAATTCTTTGGAGTACCCTTCTTTTTCCATCTCAGGTCCCAAAATACTTCCCATTGCTGATGCGGATGCCATTGCAGATCCTGCTATAGCACCCATTAGCATAGCTGCAATTACATTGATCAAAGCCAATCCGCCAGGCAAAGAACCAACCAAAGTTTTGGCAAATGCAATAAGTCTATGGGCAATTCCACCCTTGTTCATAAGTTCACCAGAAAGAACAAAAAAGGGAATAGCCAGGAGGGCAAAACTATCCAGCCCTGTTGCCATACGTTGCGATACTGTGGTAAATGCAGGTAATGCAGGAATGCTGACCATCATGGTTAACAATGATGAAATTGCTATACTCCAAGCGACCGGGGTTCCTATAGCCAGTAAGCCAACAAAGCTTATGACCAATACAAGAATGGGTATGTGTTCCATCATGGTTTTAATTTTAAAAGGTCCGAAATTTTGTAATACATAATTAGGAGTCCACTTATTGGAATTATAATGTAGACCACGGCTAGTGGTACTTGTAAAGCTGGGGATTGTTGTCCAAGAACATAGGATATATAGACCAATCTTGAACCACCTATTACAAATGCAAATAGGACAAAAAGAATTACCAAAATAGTTACGATTACTCGGAGTCTCTTTTGGGTTTTAAGCGAAGCCCTTGTGGGCAATATATCTATGGCAACATGTAAGTTTCTTCCGGAAACATAAGCCGCTCCCAGTACACCGATCCAAATCATAAGATACCGGGCCAGCTCATCGGTAAACGAACTGGGGTCACCAGTTACATATCTAGTAAATACTTGCCATAGTACGTTGATAACCATGACCGCCATAATCAGTACTAAGGTTTTGCTCAACACACTGTCTATTTTGGAACGTAGTGCCATAATTTTGGTTTGGTTGTTATTCGGTTTCTTGAATTTTCTGAATCAATGGATAGATTTCTGCATCATCTTTATAACCTTCATATATTTCCTTTACTTTATCTGCAAATTGACTCTTATTAGGTCTAAAAATCTCAACACCGGCTTTTTCAACTTCACGTAAGGCCTCGGCCTCCGCTTCGGCCCAAAGCACCCGTTGATAAGTGACAGATTCCTTAACAGATTCACTAAGCCACTGTTGTTCTTGTTTACTTAATTTATTCCACGCATAGGTGCCAATCAATAAAACATCTGGTAAAACGGTATGCTCATCAAGAGAATAGTATTTACAGACCTCATAATGCCTGGACAAATAAAAACTAGGTGGGTTGTTCTCGGCACCATCTACTACCCCTTGTTGAAGTGAAGTATATAATTCCCCCCAAGAGATTGGAGTAGGGGAGCCTCCCAGTGCCTTTACCATATTCACTGCCGTAGCGCTTTCCATTACCCTTATTTTTTGACCCTCAAGATCAGCTGGCTCTAAAACAGGCTTGTTCATGGTATAAAAACTGCGGCTGCCAGCATCATAGTATCCTAAGCCCTTTAACCAATATTGTTCACCTTCATTTAATAATGATTGACCAATGGGACCGTCCAATACGGAAAATGAATGTTCCCGATCCCTAAACAAAAAAGGAAGTCCTAAAACTTTCATTTTGGGTGCAAAGTTTTCCAAAACACCAACGGATACTTTGGTCATATCCATACTTCCAATTTGCAGTAATTCCAAACATTCCCTTTCGGTACCCAATTGTTGACTGGGATAAATCTGCAATTTTAATTTCCCACCGGAGCGCTCAAAAAGATCTTCGCCCATTTTAACCATGGCCTTGTGTACAGAATGGCTAACATCCAAACCGTGCCCTAATCGTAAGGTCTTGGTTTTATTTTCACTGCTACAACCCAAGAATAATAAGGAGACAACAAGTATGGTAAATAAGTTGAGCGTCTTCATAGACTATTATTTTCTTAAAGATTTTATTAATGATAAAGCATCGGAAACCCTTTGTTTTAATAGATCATAATCTTGGTTGGCCAGTATATCCTTGCTTATGAGTTGGGAACCCATGCCTACACAGGTCACACCAGCATCAAACCATCCCTTTAAATTACTTTCTTCGGTTGTAACTCCTCCTGTAGGCATAACACTTGTCCATGGTTGCGGACCTTTAATGGCCTTTACAAACCCTGGCCCATAGGTAGAACCTGGAAATAACTTGATTATCTCACAACCTAATTCTTCTGCCCTATTAATTTCGGTAAGGGTGCCACAGCCAGGAGACCAAAGTACTTTTCTGCGGTTACAGACAATTGCAATATCTTCCCGTAAAGATGGCGTTACTATAAAATTAGCACCCATTTGCATAAACATACTTGCAGCTCCAGCATCAGTTATAGAACCTACACCCATAATCATGCCTGGCAGTTCCTTTAAGGCAAATTTGTTAAGTTCTAAAAAAACTTCAAAAGAAAAATCACCACGGGCAGTGAACTCCATTAATCTGGCCCCACCATCATAACAAGCCTTCATTACTTTTTTACCAAGTTCAATGTTAGGATGGTAAAACAAAGGAACCATGCCGGTCTCCTTCATCACATTAGCTACTTCAATTCTTGAATATTGTGCCATTTGATATCGTTTTATTTTTTAATGATACTATTATCTGGCTACTCTTCCAGAGGCATCTCCACCCATTAGTTTCTCAACCTCAGACACGGTTACCAAATTGGCATCACCCTTAATGGTATGTTTTAAACATGATGCTGCCACTGCAAAATCTAATGCATTTTGATCATCTTCCGGATACTTTAACAGACCATAGATTAATCCACCCATAAAGGAATCGCCCCCCCCAACTCGATCTACGATATCAGTAATTTGATATTGGCGGGTTTCATACATTTTACTTCCGTCCCAAAGTACACCTGCCCAAGTATTATGTGATGCAGAAATAGAACCCCTTAATGTGGTAATAACTTTTTTTGCCTTGGGAAATTTTTTCATCATCTGTTTACATACCGATAAAAAAGCCTCAGCTTTTACATCGGCACCATCCTTATGAACATCTAAACCCTCTGGATGTATGCCAAAATGTTTCTCGGCGTCTTCTTCATTTCCTAAAATGATATCACAATACGAGGTGAGTTCTGTCATTATTTTTTCACGGTCACCACCATAGGTCCAAAGTTTGGCGCGATAATTTAAATCTGTTGATATGGTTATGCCTTTTTTATCAGCTGCTTTTACCGCTTCTAGACAAACATCGGCTGCACCTTGGGAAATGGCAGGTGTAATTCCTGTCCAATGAAACCATTCTACACCTTCAAAAACTTTATCCCAGTCAATCATTCCCGGTTCAATCTCAGCTATTGCCGAGTGGGAACGATCGTAGACTACTTTGGATCCGCGTGAAACTGCACCCGTTTCCAAAAAGTAAATACCCAAACGATCACCACCATATATAATCTTATCCGTTCCTACACCTCTTTTACGCATTTCCATTAAGGCACACTCTCCAATATCATTTTTAGGCAAACGGGTAACGAAATCTACAGGTACCCCATAATTTGCCAAGGAAACGGCCACGTTGGACTCACCACCACCATAGACTACATCAAAATTGTTGGCCTGAGAAAATCTTAAAAATCCTGGGGGTGACAATCTTAGCATGATTTCACCAAAAGTGACTACTTTTTTCATTAGTAATAAATATATTTTAGTTTAAAAGTTAAAGTATTCTTTAGCATTATTGTAGCAGATATCCTGAATTATTTTTCCTATCAATTCAAAATCTTGTGGTAGTTCTCCACTCTGCATTTCCAAACCAAATTGGTTACATAGTATCCTTCTGAAATATTCATGTCTTGGGTAAGACAAAAAGCTTCTAGAGTCTGTAAGCATACCTACAAAACAACTGATCAAGCCCATATTGGACAATGCATTGATTTGTTTGATCATACCATCTTTCTGGTCCAAGAACCACCAGCCAGAACCAAATTGTATCTTGCCCTTAATTGTTCCATCATTAAAATTTCCTATCATAGAGGCCAAGACTTCATTATCGCCAGGATTTAGATTGTAAAGAATAGTTTTGGTCAAGGTATCTTTGGAATCTAATCTATTTAAAAAATTGGATAAGGTTCTTGCTTGCGGATAATCTCCAATAGAGTCCCAACCTGTATCCGGTCCAAGAAGGTTGTTCATTCTTGCGTTATTATTTCTTAATGCCCCTAAATGAAATTGCTGTACCCAGTTTCTTTTATGATATTGCTCGCATAGGAATAATAATATGGCAGTTTGAAACTTCTCATCTTCTTCTAAAGATAAGGTATTGTTGGTTCTTCTTTTTTGAAATATAGTTTCTATTTCCAAATCTGAGAATTCCCTGTAGGGAAGATAACTTAAACCATGATCAGATAGTTTACAGCCATGATCCTCAAAATAATCTAGCCTAACAGATAGTGCATCACACAAACCTTTATAAGAGTCAATGTTTACACCACTTACTTCATCTAAGGTATCAATATAGTTGTTATACGTGTCTGTATTGATTAATATGGCCTTATCCGGTCTAAATGCGGTACTAATCGTAACTCCAAAACCATTTTGGGCAATTTGGGAATGATAGTCCAGTGTGTCTATTGGGTCCTCCGTTGTACACACTACTTTAACATTCATGTTTTTAATTAAATTCTGACAGCTGTATGCTGGAGTTTTTAATTTTTCGGTGGCCTCTGTATAAATTGCTTCGGCAGTACTTGGATTTAGTAAAAGGTCTATGTCAAAATAACGCTTTAGTTCCAAATGGGTCCAATGGTATAGTGGGTTTCTTAAGGTATAAGGAACGGTTTTTGCCCATTGTGCGAATTTTTCACTGTCCGATGCATCACCGGTTATGTATTTTTCATCAATACCAAAAGTACGCATGGCACGCCACTTGTAATGATCGCCATTGATCCAAATTTCAGTGAGGTTGTTAAAGGAATGGTTATTCGCGATTTCTTTTGGAGGCAAATGGCAATGATAATCTATAATTGGCATTTGCGAGGCAAAGTCATGATAAAGTCTTTGTGAAAATTTGTTTTCTAAAAGAAAATCATCTGTTATGAATGTTTTCGTATTGGTCGTTGTACTCATTAAGATTCGTTTACTGGTTTCCCTATAGTTGCTAATATACCACCATCTACATAAATGATTTGCCCATTGACAAAATCGCTTGCTTTTGAAGCTAAAAACACGGCTGTACCGGCTAAATCTTCCGGATTTCCCCATCTGGCAGAAGGGGTCCTGTTAATTATGAAATCGTTGAACGGATGACCATCTACACGAATAGGCGCTGTTTGTGAGGTAGCAAAATAGCCCGGGCCAATTCCATTTACTTGTACATTATGTTTTGCCCATTCTGTGGCCAAGTTTTTGGTCAACATTTTAAGTCCACCTTTTGCGGCAGCATAGGCACTTACACTATTTCTCCCAAGTTCACTCATCATGGAACAGATGTTAATGATTTTGCCGCTTCCATTCTTTATCATTCTGTTCCCCAATAATTGAGACATGATAAAAGCACCTACCAAATCAACCTCTATTACCCTTCTAAAATCGTCTATGGGCATGGTTGTGGCCAATTCTCTTTTTATAATTCCGGCATTGTTTACCAAAATATCAATCTCACCACCATCGGCAATCATTTCTTCTACCTTTAGCTTGGCAAGGTGTTCATCCGTAATGTCAAATATATAGCCTGTGGCTTTATAACCCTTTTCTTTGTAAGATGTCAAAGCATTTTCCAATTTACTAGGGGTTGTACTGGTAATCACCAGTTCGGCACCGGCAGACGCCAAACCTTCTGCCATTGCCATACCAAGACCATGGGTACCACCAGTAACTAGAGCGCGTTTACCGTTAAGGTCGAACAGTTTCATACCTATTATTTTAATTGGTTTGGTGGACAAACATCCATATCTCCATAGTCTAGATTTTCTCCGGCCATACCCCAAACAAACGAATATGCACATGTGCCAGATCCTGAATGTATAGACCATTCTGGTGATAGTACCGCTTGATTGCTTTCCATGAAAATATGACGGGTATGCTGTGGTTCACCCATAAAATGGCAAACTGTTTGGCCTTCTTCCACATCAAAATAAAAATAGGCCTCCATACGTCTTTCATGAGTATGGGCGGGCATGGTATTCCAAACATTGCCTGGTAGTAGTTCTGTTAGACCCATTTGTAATTGACACGTTTCTACAATGCTGTTTACTATCAACTTGTTCAAGATTCGTTTATTGGCATATTTCTCATCTCCCAGTTCAATGACCTCTGCATTTTCCTTGCCTACTTTTTTTGTTGGGAAGCTTTTATGTGCAGGTGCTGAGTTGATATAAAACAACGCCTGTTCACCATCCGTAGATTCAAAATTCACAACTTTACTACCTTGGCCTACATAAAGTGCTTCTTTTTTGTTCAATTGGTAAGTCACCCCATCAACAATAACGTTTCCTTTGCCACCAACATTTATAATTCCTAGTTCCCTACGATCCAAAAAATTCTCTGATTTAAGGGGGGGGATGGTTTCCAATTGAACTGTTTGGCCAACAGGCATAACCCCGCCAACTATATAACGACCGTACATGGAATACGTAAGTTGCACACAATTTTTCTTAAAAAGTTCCGGTATTAGAAATTCCCTTCTCAGGTCTTCTGTTCCATAAGCTCTGGCATCAATAGGATGTGCCGCATATCTAAATTCGTAGTTTGTCATATTCCAATATATGTAATCGATTACGCAAAGATAAATATTTTTAAGGAATCTACAATAATTTTACCTATTAAATGACATAAACCTTAAAAAAAGACTACTATTTTAAACAGTGTACAATTATGTAATGCTTTTTTAATGAAAAAATAGGGCAGCACTAAGATTTATTTATGTAAACGGTTGGTTTTGAATTATAAAGAATATTTTATTTTCTATAATATTCTACAATTATTTTAGAACGATAGGCATATTAATTAGCAACAGTTTTGTATTTGTATCTTTGGGTAAGGATTTACTTAGCTATATTTCTAAAGTCGCGCGTAATATTCGGTCTTTATCTAAAATATTAATTTCAAGTTCATGAAAGGTATTAACTTATTTAGTGAGTTTCCTGAAATCTCCACTAAAGCTTGGAAACAAAAAATACAATATGACTTAAGGGGTGCTGATTACAATGACACCTTAGTTTGGGAATCACCGGAGGGTATAAAGGTGAAACCATTCTACAATATAGATGATACTAAGGAGAATGTTTTTGCAACCACAGTACAAAACCATTCATGGCTTGTAGGACAAACTATATATGCCGGTAATGGTCAAATGGCCAATAAAAAGGCCAAAAATAGTGTAAGTAGAGGTGTAGAGTGCTTAAGGTTTATTGTTCCAAACGACACGGTCGATCCCAATATCCTTCTTCATACTATAGATGTAAACAAAACGGTGGTTTGTTTGGAGTTGCAATTTGTATCTGAAAATTATGTACAGACCTTAAAGGAAACATTTGGGCCAAATTATGATGCACTATATATCCTTGTGGATATCGTTGGAAACTTATCTCGTTCCGGAAATTGGTATTATAATCTAAACCAAGACCATGGAATTATAGATAGATTGCTAAAATTGGAAAGACTTCAATATTTAAGTGTAGATGTAGCGCTATACCAGAATGCAGGAGCAAACCTTTCACAGCAATTAGGTTATGCCATGGCCCATGCCAATGAATATTTAGAAAAGTATCATGACAATGGAAAACTAGACCAACTAAAGGGTTTTGTGTTCAAGATAGCTGTTGGAAGTAATTATTTTTTTGAGATAGCGAAGCTTAGGGCACTGCGTTGGCTTTGGAAATCCGTTTTAGAGGCATATGCCTTAGACATACCCTGTTATATTATTGCGAGTCCATCCAAACGAAATAAGACATTGTATGATTATAACGTGAATATGTTGCGTACCACATCAGAATGCATGTCTGCCATACTAGGAGGGGCGGATATGATTGTTAATTTACCCTACGATTCTATATACCATAAGGATAATGAATTTGCCGAACGCATGGCTATCAATCAACTCTTGTTACTGAAGGAGGAAAGTCATTTTGATAAAGTAGGGAATCCTGCTGATGGCTCATATTACATAGAGTCATTAACCAAACAAATGGCAGAAAAGGGCTTACAATTGTTCAAATCGATAGAAATGGGCGGGGGGTTCTTAAAACAATTGAAAAATCATACCATCCAATCCAAAATAAGGGAGTCTGCCAATAAGGAACAAGAAAAATTTGATGCTTTAGAAAAGGTTTTGGTCGGGACTAACAAGTACAAAAGTGATATTGATAAAATGAAGCAGGAACTGGAACACTATCCTTTTGTGAAGATCAAGTCCAGAAAAACCCTTATAGAGCCTATTATAGAAAAACGTTTGGCAGAACAAAAGGAACAGGAACGTTTAAAAAATGAGTAGAAAAGACTTCAATAATTTGCATCTGAGTAATCCTGGGCCTTGTCATGAGGAGCGCGCAGCTGAATCGTATAGTGCTGTAGATGTATACACAACATCGGAAAAAATTCCACTAAAGAGAAAATATTCTGCATTTGATATAGATGGGCTAGAACACTTAAATTTTGCAGCAGGTATTCCGCCCTACTTAAGAGGACCTTATTCCACAATGTATGTGGGAAAGCCATGGACGATTAGGCAGTATGCAGGGTTTTCTACCGCTGAGGAAAGTAACGCCTTTTACCGAAGAAATTTAGAAGAGGGCCAAAAAGGCTTGTCAGTCGCATTTGATCTTCCTACTCACCGCGGTTATGACAGTGATCATGATAGGGTGGTAGGTGATGTTGGTAAAGCGGGTGTTGCCATAGATACCGTAGAGGACATGAAAAGGTTGTTTCAGGATATTCCTTTGGATAAAATGTCAGTTTCTATGACCATGAACGGTGCTGTTCTTCCTATTATGGCTTTTTACATTGTTGCCGCTGAAGAACAAGGGGTTTCAATAAAAGACCTAACGGGAACCATACAGAATGATATTTTAAAGGAGTTTATGGTCAGAAATACCTATATATATCCGCCAGAACCTTCTATGCATTTAATAGCGGATATTTTTGGGCACACCAGTAAGTACATGCCCAAATTCAATAGTATTAGTATTTCTGGATACCATATGCATGAAGCCGGCGCTCCTGCCAATATGGAGTTGGCCTATACCTTGGCAGACGGACTGGAATATATCAGAACAGGGCTTAAAGCAGGTTTGAATATAGATGAATTTGCCCCACGTTTGTCTTTCTTTTGGGGAATTGGCATGAACCATTTTATGGAAATTGCGAAACTTAGGGCGGCACGTATATTATGGGCCAAACTTGTTAAACAATTTAACCCTAAGAACGATAGGTCTCTGGTATTGAGAACGCATTGCCAGACTAGTGGTTGGAGCCTAACCGAACAAGACCCCTTTAATAATGTCGTCCGTACCACAATAGAAGCTATGGCCGCAGTTTTTGGTGGCACCCAAAGTTTACATACCAATGCTTTGGATGAAGCCATTGCACTGCCAACAGATTTTTCGGCCAGAATAGCAAGGGAAACACAAATTTACTTACAAGAAGAAACTATGATTACTAAAACGGTGGATCCTTGGGCAGGAAGTTATTATGTAGAAAAATTAACCGAGGAATTAGCAGCAACTGCTTGGGAGCTTATACAAGAAGTAGAGGAATTGGGAGGAATGACCAAGGCTATTGAGGCGGGGATACCAAAAATGAGGATTGAAGAGGCTGCCGCTAGAAAACAGGCAAGAATAGATAGTGGACAGGACGTTATTGTTGGGGTAAACAAATATAGGGTAGTTGATAAGGAGGGTTTGCAGATATTGGAGGTAGATAACCAGGAGGTGAGACGGCAACAAATACAAAAGCTGGAACAAGTTAAAAAGGAAAGAAATCAATCTAAGGTAGAAAAATCACTTCAGGCATTGGAGCAATCAGCCAAAGCACGATTGGACGGTTCTGCAAACGCTGAAAATTTATTAGCTTTAGCAGTAGAAGCAGCAAGGGCAAGGGCAACCTTGGGTGAAATTAGTGTTGCGCTGGAAAAGGTATTTGGACGGCATAAGGCAAAAATAAATTCGGTTACAGGAGTGTATTCAAGAGAAATAAAAGAAGATGCTAGCTTTAAAAGGGCATGTACATTAGCAAATGAATTTGCAGAACAGGATGGCCGTAGACCTCGCATTATGATTGCCAAAATGGGTCAAGACGGTCATGACCGAGGAGCAAAGGTTGTGGCCACAGCTTATGCAGATATTGGTTTTGATGTAGATATAGGCCCGCTTTTTCAAACCCCAAAAGAAGTGGCCAAACAGGCAGTGGAAAATGATGTTCATATACTTGGAATTTCCTCATTGGCCGGAGGACATAAAACACTTGTGCCTGAAGTTATAGAGGAGTTAAAGAAATATGGACGTGAGGACATAATGGTGATTGTAGGGGGGGTAATTCCTAAAAAGGATTATGAATTTTTAAGGAATGCCGGGTCAACGGCTGTTTTTGGACCAGGAACAAAAATCAGTGAAGCAGCTATACAATTATTGGAGTTGTTAATTAACTAAGTAGCTCATAAACAAAAAATTAAAAAAGGCAGAACAATTACTTGTTCTGCCTTTTTTATATGATTATAGCTATGGTTACGCTGTGGCCATTTCTACTTCACTATTTTTATTTTTCAACCAAAAATATAGTATGGTGAAAAGAACTATCAAGATTGCTGGAAAAAGGACCATTGTTGACAAAGTTTCCTGTCCAGAAACAAGTTCTAATTCGTCACCTGTTAGGCCTTGGGCAGATGCGGCAGCTCTGTCAGCATCGATCCATCCACCAATTATTGGTTGAAAGATAGAAGTAGAAAACATACCGATGGCACCTATAATAGACATTCCCAAAGCTCCAGTTTTGGGTGTTTTGGTTGCTGTTAGACCAATCATATTTGGCCAGAAGTAAGCAATACCTAATGCAAATATTACCGCTGCTACATACGCCATTGCCCCAGTTTGTGTACTAAATAAATAAATACCTATTGTGGCTAAAATAGCAGAGCCCAAAAGTACGCCCGTTTGGTTAAATTTTGCCACCATGTTTCCTCCAAAGAATCTGGCTACTGCCATTAAACCTGCCGTTAATGCCAAAATCAATGTTGGTTCTGCCCCACTCTTAGAAAGGATTAGTCCAACCCACTGGTTAGGTCCAAATTCAGAAATAGCGGTTAGTGCCATACAAACCGCGATAAATAGGAATAATGGTGTAAACATACCTTTTAAATTTCCACTTAATGTTGCGGCTTCTTCAATTTTTGCTTTAGGCCAAGTTTGTCCGAAGAATAAATAAGCATAAATAACAGCTGGAATTAAAAGCAACCATACTTGACTTTGTCCAGTAATGCCAAAATCTGTCATAAAGCCTGATAGTAAGCTTCCTACTGCGATACCTCCAGGAAACCACATGTGGAATCGATTTAGCATTTTGCTCATTCGAGTACCTTTATATGCATCGGCAATCATAGGGTTACAAGCGGCTTCAGTACAACCATTACCTAAACCTATAAGAAGGTTCGCTATCAATAAACCCATGTAACTACCTGAAAAAATAAGTAATATGATACCAACAGTGTGTGCGAAAAATGCAAATTGCATAATCATTTTACCACCAACTTTGTGATATATTAATCCACCTATTACCATGGCAATAGGGAATCCGGCAAACCACATTGAGGTTATTAGTCCTGCTTGACTCGCAGTTAATTCCAATTCTGTTTTAAGTTGGTCTAATATGCCTGCAGCAATTGCAAAGGAGAAGGCCGTGGTAATCAGTGCAAAACAACTGGCATAAAACAGCCTATTTGCATTTACATTAGAAGTTGCGGTTGAACTTTCCATATTTTATTTGGTTTAATTATTTTGGTTAATGCGCTAAACTAATAAAAATGAAATAATATCTATGATTTTTTAACGAAATGATACTTTCTTAAGCGTATGTATTGATATTTTTAACTTTCTAAGTAAGAATGAATAACTTTTCTCTATAAAACTGAACGTCATGGCCTCAATATTTAAAGACTCTTTATCATATTTGTTAGTTTTTATAGTATCACTTATTGCCTTAACTAGCTGCAATTCAACTATTGATAAACCATTGAGGGATAACTTCACCTCGGAAATTCCTGAAAATTATAATCCAGAAGCCAATTTATCAGTTTTGGATATCTCCCTTAGGGACCAAGGGATACCGGTTGCCAATTATGTACATGCCATAAGGAGTGGAAATTTATTGTTTCTAGCAGGAAAAGGGCCAAAACAGGCAAATGGTGAGAATATAGTAGGTAAATTGGGTGCTGATTTAGATATTGAAGAAGGATACCAAGCCGCAAAGGAGGCAGGCATCAATCAATTATCTGTACTAAAGGCTGAACTAGGAAATTTAAATAGGGTGAAAAGAGTCATTAAAGTTACCGGTATGGTGAATGCCATACCAGAATTTAAGGATCACTCCAAAGTTATAAACGGATATTCTGATTTGATGGTTGCTGTTTTTGGTGAAAATGGGAAACATGCTAGAGCTGCAGTAGGTATGGGTTCTTTGCCGGGTAATATGGCTGTTGAAGTGGAGATGGTTGTTGAGGTTTGGGAATAGGTTATTTTTAAATCCAAATCAGAAGGTTTGTTTTAAAAGCTTGGCAAAGTTGTATGCAGCATGTACTAAATTAGCATAAGCATTGGCCATGGCTTCATCCAAATTAGAAACTCCCTGTACTATAGAAACAGCATAATCAAGTCCAAATTCTTCCTGTTCGGCTATGGAAATTTCCATGGCGCCACAGAAAGCAGCTACCGGAATGTTTCTTTTTTTAGCAGAATTTAGTACCCCATGAATTGTTTTTCCAGATAAGGTTTGTCCGTCTAATTTACCTTCACCTGTAATAATCCAATGGGACCCTTTGATTTTTGTATCAAAATCAACAATTTCTTTTATCAACTCTATCCCTGAAGTTAAACTGGCATTTAAAAAAACACGGGTACCTGCACCCAATCCTCCAGCTGCACCAGCACCTTCTATACCTTGTATATTACTGTAGAATTGCTCGTCTAGGACTTGTGCCATGTTTTTTAATCCATCATCCAATTTGACAATATCTTCCTTTGTTGCCCCTTTTTGCTCAGCATAAATATAGGCTGCCCCATTATCCCCAAATAACGGGTTGGTTACATCACAGGCAACCTTTACCTTAACATTATTAAGTCTTTGGTCTTTGTTGGAAGAAGATATCCTGTTTACATGAATCAAATTTTCTCCTATTGGTAGGAGCATATTTTCATTATTATCATAAAACTCAAAACCTAATGCCGTGGCCATTCCCATACCACAATCGTTGGTAGCACTACCTCCAATTCCTAAAATGATTTCTTTGGCACCGCGATTAAGGGCGTTCGAAATAAGTTCGCCAGTACCCAAAGTGGTTGTTCGCATGCAATTACGTTCTTCTTCCTTGAGCAATCTTAAACCAGAGGCTTCGGACATTTCAATATAGGCTATTTGGTTTTTTCTCGAATAGAGATATGAAGCTTTAATAGGGCGGAAAAATGGGTCATTTACGGTATGGGATATCGTTTCTCCTTCTATATAGTGCTTTACAACATCCATAGTGCCGTCACCACCATCTGCCAATGGCAATTTTAGTATTTCCGCATTTGGGAAAACTTTTCTCAATCCTTCTTCCACGGCACCACAAAATTCAAAGCCAGTTAATGAATCTTTAAATTTGTCTGGTGCAATAACGAATTTCATGACTAGTGTTTTAGCTCAAAATATTGGGTAAATATAGACTTAATAGAGCATTGCGGATTTAATAATCCATTTGGATGATTTCCTGTTTTCTAGAGCTATGCAATACCCAAAAACAAAATTAAGGGAAAAGTTGAGTAAAAGCATGGGTCTTAAAACTGAAAAGTAGCCCTGGCAAGAAATAACTTCGTTGTTCTTATTGTGGCAACGTCTAAAAACACTCTTAGCGAAGTAACACTACCCTAACTTCAATAAAAAAAGGAAAGTAAATTTACCTTTTTTTATTGTCAGTCAGCTGCGGCCTTTGGCGTACATGCGAGTGCCTATTTGTAGCCCCGGCAAGAATCATTTCGGCTGCGCTCAATATAAACCTCGATTCAAAAGCTTCGCTTTTTACGTGATTCGAATGTTTGTATCACTACTTTGTAGCCCCGGCAAGAATCGAACTTGCATCTAAAGTTTAGGAAACTTCTATTCTATCCATTGAACTACGGGGCCAATAAATAGGAGGGCAAAAATAAAATATTTTATGGATAATATGTTTAAAATAATGGGCTAGTTTAAAAACGGTACCATCAGCATTAATTTCTACTGGTCCAAATCTCGTACATAGGTTCACCTTTACTGTTAATGCCGGTATGGTGCCAGTCTTTTTCTTTTATCTCATAATTAAATTTTAAAGTAGCGCCTACACGTGTATTATCTCTTGAAAAATACTCTATATTCTCTGTGTAAATCCCATCTTCAGAGGTAAAACTCCCCCCACCTGTACCTGAAAATTGCATAGTTTCTGTTTGGTAGGCTATCCATTGAAACCGCCCATCCATCAGAAATTTTAGGGTCTTTCGGGCATTTTCCTCACCGCGGCGTTTTTGCCCAGAATCTGGCCCACGTGTAGCGAACAACCATTGGCCATCTAAATCTTGTGATAAGGATTCTAGTTTTTGAAACTCTATTTCCGAGTCTGTAGTTGTTAACTTCAATCCATTTTCAATTATGCTAAAAGGTAGGTTTAATTCCCTTACAGCATCGGCTTCAAAATTACTATTAAACGCTACTATTAATTTTAAAGTGTTATCGTCTATGGAATAAAAACCGCCTACTGTTTTTATAAAAGTAGCAGGCTTTTTTTTGTAGATTGAATAAATTAAATAGTCATCACTTATTTTTAATTCGTGATTTATATTTTGATCTACGGCCTTGTAAACTCCAGGTATAATTTGAGCCTTTAATGAGAAGTTCGTGTAAAATACTATCAATAGTATTACAAGATGGCCTTGTTTTATTGTTCTCATAGGTTATTTTTTTAAATTTAAGTTTAAATTTAAGTCATTGACAGTAAATGTATTACATCGTATATTTTAAATTTAAGTCATTATTATTAGTCAATAATCGTAAATTTTTACAAAAAACTTGTTTTTCCATTTTTTTTGTTTTCATTTGTGCCCTCAAAATTGATAAAAACAATTTTGAAATTTCAGACTTTTAGCTGAACATCGTGAAATTTGTTTCTATGTTCGGGCTCTGGGGAATTAGGAAGTCAATACCCAAAGCTGCTTATCAGATGAGTGACCGAATTTTAAAGCTAACTTCCGAATTTTGTAGTGAAATTGTGCAGAGTCAGCACAACTACTTCTTTATACCTACTACACAAGAACAGATTCTTATCTGATATTTTCAGTAATGATGTTTTTTTAACGTTAACAGTAGTTAACTTTTCTTTTTTTTTACCGAAATTCTCACTTTTAAAATTTAAGTTTTTAAATGAATACCAAATACATTGATCTTATAGATCAAACTTATTTTTTCCCACAAGAGGAATTTACCCTTGATGGAGATAACCTCCAATTTCATAATATTCCCCTAAAAGACCTTATTGAAGAGTATGGGAGTCCATTAAAATTCACCTATTTGCCAAAGATATCTGAGAATATTGGCAGGGCAAAAAATTGGTTTGCCAATGCCATAGAGAAAAATGGGTATAAAGGGAAATACCACTATTGTTATTGTACCAAAAGTAGCCATTTTCAACATGTTATGCATGAGGCTTTAAAAAACGATATCCATATAGAGACATCTTCTGCCTTTGATATAAACATTGTTGAGAAATTAAAGGCAGATGGCAAACTAAAGGACGATGCATATGTTATCTGCAATGGTTTTAAACGTGATCAGTACATAGAGAATATAGGGAGATTGGTCAATAATGGCCATAGTAACTGTATTCCTATTATAGATAACTATGAAGAAATAGATCTACTGTCCGATGTAATTGATGATACCTTTAAAATAGGAATCAGAATAGCATCTGAAGAAGAGCCGAAGTTTGAATTTTATACCTCTAGGTTAGGGATTGGCTACAAAAATATTGTTCCATTTTATGAGAATCAAATTAAGGATAATGACAAGGTAGAATTGAAGATGTTGCATTTCTTTATTAATACCGGTATCCGTGATAATGCCTATTATTGGAACGAACTTGTTAAATGTTTAAAGGTCTATGTGCGTCTTAAAAAGATATGCCCATCATTGGATAGCTTAAACATCGGCGGTGGTTTTCCTATTAAAAACTCCTTGGCCTTCGATTATGACTACCAATATATGATCAATGAGATTCTAAACCAGATCAATATAGCATGTGATGAGGCAGGGGTCCCGGTTCCAAATATTTTCACGGAGTTTGGGAGCTTTACGGTTGGTGAGAGTGGTGGTGCGATTTATGAGATTTTGTACCAAAAACAGCAAAACGATAGGGAAAAATGGAATATGATAGATTCCTCTTTTATTACTACCCTTCCAGACACTTGGGCTATTAACAAACGCTTTATTATGCTGCCTATTAACCGTTGGAACGATGAATATGAGCGTGTGTTGTTGGGCGGACTTACATGCGATAGTGATGATTACTATAACAGCGAGCAGAACATGAACGCCATTTACCTGCCAAAATATAGAAGAGATAAACCCCTTTATATTGGTTTTTTTAACACGGGTGCCTATCAAGAGACTATTGGTGGTTTTGGTGGTTTACAACATTGTTTAATTCCTCAACCGAAGCATATTTTAATAGATAAAGACGAAAAAGGAAATCTGGTGACTACCCTTTATAGTCCACAGCAAACTTCTGAAGAACTTTTAGATATTCTTGGGTATGGTGAAACACCAACAGAATCAAAGTCAAAAAACAGTAAAAAATCAAAAGCAACAATTAACTAATTTAAACTAGTATAAATCTTTAAAGAATGAGTACATCTAAGAATTATGCAGGTATACCTGATCAATTCGCACAATTGGAAACGGCCAAAGTAATTTTAATTCCTGTTCCTTATGATGGAACCAGTACTTGGGGCAAAGGTGCCGATAAAGGCCCAAAGGCATTTTTAGAGGCTTCTGAGAACATGGAGCTTTATGACATTGAAACCGGTTCAGAGGTATATGAGCAAGGTATTTATTTGGCCAATGCCATTGTAGAGAACAGTTCTCCGGAGGCAATGGTTAATGCTGTACACAAGACCACAAAGGATTTTATAAAACGAAATAAATTTGTAACCTTGTTCGGTGGGGAGCATTCTATTTCCATTGGCACTATTCGCGCTTTTAATGAGTGTTTTGACAACCTTACGGTGCTACATATTGATGCACATGCCGATCTTAGGGAATCATATGATGGCACTAAGTTTAACCACGCCTGTGCAGTTCATGAGGCTAGCCAAACCACTAATTTAATTCAAGTGGGCATACGGTCTATGGATGCCATTGAAAAAACATTCATGGATGACGAGAAGACTTTCTTTGCGCATGATATGGTAACTGATGAATATTGGATGGACAAGGTTATTGAGGCGATGACAGATAATGTGTTCATCACTTTTGACCTAGATGCTTTTGACCCATCAATTTTACCTGCTACAGGTACCCCAGAACCCGGTGGGTTGTTTTGGTACGAAACTTTAGAGTTCTTAAAACAGGTTTTTGAGGAAAAGAACGTGGTAGGCTTTGATATTGTTGAGCTTTGCCCAAATGAAGTGGACAAATCATCAGATTTCTTGGCGGCAAAATTATATTATAAGATGTTAAGTTATAAGTTTCAGGGAGAAGATGCCGGTGATGAATATGACAATACATATGACGTGGATTACAAATCCAATAACAATCTAAAATTCAATGACGATGAGGACTAAGGGTGCCATTTCAAATTTCTTGGAGAAATACTACCTACACTTTAATGCTGCCGCTTTGGTAGATGCTGCAAAAGGGTATGAGGACCAATTGAACAATGGTGCTAAAATGTTGGTTTCCTTGGCAGGTGCCATGAGTACTGCCGAGCTTGGTAAGATCTTTGCAGAAATGATACGTCAAGATAAGGTCGCTATCATTTCTTGTACAGGGGCCAATTTAGAGGAGGATATTATGAACTTGGTAGCACATTCACATTATAAACGTGTTCCCAATTATCGTGACCTAACCCCACAAGAGGAATGGGACTTATTGGAAAAAGGTTTAAATAGGGTTACCGATACCTGTATTCCAGAGGAAGAGGCCTTCCGAAGGTTGCAAAAACATATTTTCGAAATTTGGAAAGATGCCAATGACAAGGGAGAACGTTACTTGCCACATGAGTATATGTATAAAATGTTACTGTCAGGAGTGTTGGAGGAATACTATGAGATAGATTTAAAAGATTCTTGGATGTATGCCGCGGCTGAGAAAAACGTACCAATTATCTGCCCAGGTTGGGAAGATAGTACCATGGGCAATATCTTTGCTTCCTATGTTATGAAAGGGGAGTTAAAGGCATCAACCATGAAATCGGGTATTGAGTACATGACCTTTTTGGCAGATTGGTATACCGATAATTCTGAAAATGGAATAGGTTTTTTCCAAATTGGTGGTGGTATTGCGGGTGATTTCCCTATCTGTGTCGTACCTATGTTATATCAAGATATGGAACGTACAGATACGCCTTTTTGGAGTTATTTTTGCCAAATAAGTGATAGTACCACAAGTTATGGTTCCTATTCTGGCGCAGTGCCCAACGAAAAAATAACATGGGGGAAATTAGATATAAACACCCCTAAATTTATAATAGAAAGTGATGCAACTATTGTTGCGCCTTTGATTTTTGCTTACCTTTTGGACATGTAATTATGGAAAGAAACCCAAATTTAAAAAAAGTAATCGTCGATTTTAAAAAGTTGACACCAGAAGTACTAAAGCTTTTGGTAGAACGCTACCCAGATGGGTATGACGATCGTAACATCATTTCATTTAAAAATGGTCAAGGCGAACGTATAGAGGCTGTTGAAGTGCTTACCGAGGACACCAAATATCTTGTTAAGATTAGTGCCAAGCTAGAGTACACGATGGAAAATTATGATGAGGATGATTATGAAGACTTTGATGATGATGATCCAGATGCTGTAGTTGAGCCAAATCCGGAGGATATGGTAGATGGTGACGACGATTAGGTTTAAAGATTCTTGCCCCTTTAAATTAACTGATTACAACTTTTAGGAGCATGCAAGTGCTTCTGATTACTTTTTATTGCCCTAAACGAAATGCTTATAATTATCCAATTTGGTTATTATAGATGAAAATTGAGGATATTGAAAATATAGAATTAAAGTTCTTGGATCTAGATGACTACCAAGAGCTTAAGACTGCTATGATTTCTGCCTATACCAATATGCCAGGTGCCTATTGGAAAGAGGAGCACATAAAATCTTTAATAGAAAAATTTCCGGAAGGTCAAGTGGTCATAAAGATCAATGGGGAGTTGGCTGGTGTGGCATTGTCCATTATTGTGGATTATGAAATTTACGGTGATGTACATACCTACAAACAAATCACCGGTAATTATTCCTTTAATACCCATAGTAATGAAGGGGATGTGCTCTATGGCATAGAAGTGTTTATAAAGCCCCAGTTCCGTGGATTGCGTTTAGGGCGTAGGTTGTATGATTATCGCAAGGAGCTTTGTGAGAAACTGAATTTAAAAAGTATTTGTTTTGGGGGAAGAATGCCTAATTATCATAAATATTCAGATGAGCTAACCCCTAAGGAATATATTGATAAAGTGCGGAGAAAGGAAATTCATGATCCGGTACTTAATTTCCAGATAAGCAATGATTTTCATCCTGCCAAGGTCATGAAAGGGTATTTGGAGGGGGATGCTGCTTCCAATGATTTTGCCATTTTAATGGAGTGGGATAATATCTATTATCAAAAACCATCTGAAAAGGCCGCCACTAAAAAGAAGATAATCCGTTTGGGCTTGATCCAATGGCAAATGCGCCCCTATAAGGATTTGGACGAATTATTGCAACAGGCAGAATATTTTGTAGACGCCGTATCTGGGTACAGGTCAGATTTTGCCCTTTTTCCAGAGTTTTTTAATGCCCCTTTAATGGCAAAGGACAACCACCTGTCTACACCTAATGCCATTCGGGAATTGGCAAAACATACCGAGGCCATAGTGCAGAAGTTTTCCGAGTTTTCCATTTCATATAACATCAATATTATCACGGGCAGTATGCCAGAAATGATAGATGGCAGGCTTTATAATGTGGGCTATTTATGCAGGCGAGACGGTAGTATGGAGCGTTATGAAAAGCTACATGTTACCCCAGATGAGGCAAAGGTATGGGGTATGCAAGGCGGTAATCAATTGAGGGCATTTGACACAGATTGTGGAAAAATCGGGATTCTTATTTGTTATGATTCCGAATTTCCAGAGCTGAGTAGGATTCTTGCCGATGAGGGTATGGATATTCTTTTTATCCCTTTTTTGACCGATACCCAAAACGGATATTCCAGGGTGCGTAACTGTGCGCAAGCGAGGGCAATAGAAAATGAATGTTATGTGGCCATTGCCGGTAGTGTAGGCAATTTGCCTAATGTTCAGAACATGGATATACAGTTTGCGCAGTCCATGGTATTTACCCCTTGTGATTTTTCGTTTCCCACAAACGGTATAAAGGCAGAGGCTACACCAAATACAGAAATGATCTTAATTGCCGATGTTGATATAGATTTATTAAGGGAACTAAACCAATTTGGCGCCGTACGAAATCTAAAGGACAGAAGAACGGATATATTTGAACTAAGAAAAAAATAAGATTGGAAAATTTAAGGATTATTGGTAGTGAGGAATGGTGTGTTTTTAAGGATTTGGGAGTACCCGCTATTAAGGCAAGGGTAGATTCCGGTGCCAAGACATCGTCCATACAGGCTACCAACATTAAGATTGTTAATAAAGGTGCCCAGGAATGGGTAAAGTTTGAGGTAAACCCCCTGCAAGAGAACAGGAGTATCGCCCTTATGTGCGAGGCCCGTTTGGTAGACCGTAGAATGGTTAAAAGTTCTAGCGGTATTGCTGAGGAACGTTTGGTGGTACGTACTCCGGTAACCTTGGGCAATGACACCTTTGATATAGAGCTTACCTTGGCGAATAGGGATACCATGGAGTTTCGTATGCTGTTGGGGAGGGAAGCCTTGACTGATAGGTATATGGTAAACCCTGCCATAAACTATCAGATACAGGATTTTTCGGAGGAGCAGATCAACACCAAGTACAAACCCTATTTTAAGGAGAAAACAGGCCTTAAGATTGCCTTGTTGGCGAGCAACCCCAACTTATATAGTAATAAACGATTAATAGAAGCGGCAGAGGCACGCGGGCACGAGATTGTATTTTTGAACGTGGAATTGGCGTACATGAAATTGGATGCGCATTCGCCAGAGATACGCTACCGTGGTGGGAATATCCTAAAGGAATTTGATGCTGTAATACCGCGCATAAAACCAGCGGTTACGTTTTATGGGTGTGCCTTGATACGGCAGTTTAATAACCTAGGGGTATATTGCCAGAATTCGGCAGAATCCATTACGCAGTCCCGGGACAAGCTTTTTGCCTCCCAATTGTTCTCTAAGAACGATATCCATATACCCATTACTGGCTTTGCCAAATCACCTATGGATACCAAGGACCTGATCAAAATGGTAAACGGGGCGCCCTTGATCATAAAACTTTTGGAAAGCACCCAAGGAAAAGGAGTGGTTTTGGCAGAGACCAATAAGGCGGCGGAAAGTGTGATCAATGCCTTTAAAAGTGTGAACACCAACATTTTGGTACAGGAATTTATTAAGGAGGCCAACGGGCAAGATATACGCTGTTTTGTTGTAAATGGCAAGGTGGTGGCCAGTATGCAGCGCCAAGCGGAAAAAGGCGAGTTTAGGGCCAATATCCACCAAGGCGGAAAGGCTTCTATTATAAAGATTACCCCAGAAGAAAAGAAACTGGCCTTAAAGGCTGCCAAGGTATTGAACTTGGCTGTTGCAGGTGTAGATATCATCCGCTCCAATAAAGGCCCCCTGTTGTTGGAGGTAAACTCCTCCCCAGGCTTGGAAGGTATAGAAAACGCAACGGGCAAGGATATTGCCAATGAGATGATCCGCGCCATAGAAAGGAAACTAAAGTTTAGTTAGAGAAAAAGAATATCCTGATAAGAAAAGAGCCCCTGCCATTTTGGTAGGGGCTCTTTTTATGCTTATAAATTAATATGCAAGGTGTTGTTTGAGACTCCTGTTTATTTGTAGGATTTTTAAGGCAGTTCCCCTTTTTAAATAACAATGCATACAAAAGATCACTTGAGGTAGTGTTATATATATCTTAGGCTGCCACATGAAAGGATTCGTGCGACAACTTATGGATTCGTGCGGTAGCTCACTGGGAATTCATAAGGTAGGTTCTAAACTGAAAATTTGTAACTTAAAACCTCTTTTGTATGGGCATAGGAATTGGCTAGCCTTATTCATGCCAAAAGCATTTTAAAGGATGGAAATAAAATATATATTCCAAGCTAAATCTACATGTAAGATCTTCCTTGCGGGGGTAGCCTTGTGCTTATCCGGTATTGGAATCCAAGCCCAAACCCAAGATTCGGTTGCTGTAATCGAAGATGGCTGGATCAAAAAGATGGACGATAATATTGCTATGGATATTTCATTAAACAACGCCAAAGAAATCTTTGAGGTGCGTTCCCCCAACCAAAATATCATTATTCACCCAAATGCCGATATCAACTTACGATACAGCCTAAATTATAAGTTTATTTCCTTGGGCTTTCAAATGGCTCCCGATTTTATCCCCGGAAATGGGGATGAGGATAGTAAAGGGGATACCAAATCCTTTAGTCTGGGCACCACCCTAATATTAAAGCACAGCTTTTTTGAGCTCTCCTACGTTAAAGTAAAAGGATTTTATTTGGACAATACGGATGATTTTATGGCACGTCTCCCCGGTGATCCCTATATTCAATTTCCAGATCTGCGCTATAAGGCCTTTTCCATCTCTTCCGGATATTACAATAACTCCCGTTTTTCGTTTAAAAGCCTCACCTCACAAACAGAACGACAGCTAAAGAGTGCAGGGAGCTTTATTCCTATGTTTAATCTTAGATACTACATAGTGGATGATCAGTCTTCCATATCCGACACACAAAAATCCAATAATTGGGAAGCAAGCATTGGTCCTGGCTACGCCTATACCTTTGTGGCCCAAGAAAAATTTTATGCTTCGGTAGGGGCCCAGGCCAACCTAGGCTATTTGAATACTAAACTTACTACCAGGCAACCTACGGGAGACGTAATTTCCAATCAGGATAACTTTTTGTTCCGTTGGGACGGTAAAGTAGGTGTGGGCTACAATGGTAACACATTTTATACGGGTCTCTACACCACCCTTTCGGGTACGCAATACAAGCAGGAGGGCACCACCGTACGTAATTTTGATACTCGTGTGTATCACCATCTTTTTTTAGGCATCCGAATCAAGGCTCCCGATTATTTGAAGCGTAAGGTGTCCCAATTTGAGCAGCGTTTTCTTTAACGATCATACCAAGGTAAAAACTACCCACCCTCAAGGCAAAAAAAAATACCAGAAGGTAGTACATTTGAGGGCAGCGGCCCGCTTTGGGTATCTTTTGTGTAGGCAAGAGGTCTATATGTTGTGCCGTTTCCGGGAAACCCAATGAAAATGAAGAACGAACAAACAGCGATCAGGACTACTTATTTCAGTATCATAGGGAATACCTGTTTGGCCTTGGTCAAAGGGTTTGCAGGTTTCTTTGGGAATTCCTACGCACTTATTGCAGATGCCATTGAATCCACAACCGATATTTTTGCCTCGTTATTGGTATTGTTCGGCCTAAAGTATGCCAAACGGCCAGCGGACAAAAACCACCCCTACGGCCATGGAAAAATAGAGCCTTTGATTACCTTTTTGGTGGTCGCTTTTTTGGTGACCTCCGCCACTATAATTGCCTACGAGAGTATAGAGAATATACAAACGCCCCATAAAGTACCCAAACCTTGGACCTTGATTGTGTTGGGGATAATTATTCTATGGAAGGAAATATCGTATAGGATAGTACTAAAAAAGAGCAGGGAAACCAATAGTACTTCATTAAAGGCGGATGCTTGGCACCACCGTAGCGATGCAATAACATCGGTGATGGCTTTTATAGGGATATCCATTGCGATTATTTTCGGTAAGGGTTATGAAACAGCTGATGATTGGGCAGCTTTGTTGGCATCGGTCTTTATTTTGTACAACAGTTACCTTATTTTTAGACCTGCCTTGGGAGAAATTATGGATGAGCATCTTCATGATGATATTTTAGAGGAAATTAGGGAGGTTTCCACCAAGGTAGACGGTGTCTTGGGAACGGAAAAGTGTTATGTCCGCAAGGCGGGCATGAAGTATCATGTAGATTTGCACGCCATGGTAGATGCCGATATTTCGGTACGCGAAGGGCACGAGATTGCACACCGGCTGCAGGATTATTTAAAAAAGGAATTACCGAATTTGGAGCATGTCTTAATTCATATAGAACCCGATGATATGGTTCCGGAAACCCATTCCTAACCATTTACAACCGGTGCCAAGAATGGATTTGACTTCATAATCCAAGGATTTGGATACATGTACCAAATCTATAGTGCCGAAATTTGACAAAACAAAAAATAGTAATATGAATACCAACAAAATTGCTTTAATAACCGGAGGAAGTAGGGGACTGGGTCGCGATATGGCTTTGAGCATGGCCAAAAAGGGCCTGGATGTGATCATTACTTACCATAACAACAAAAAAGCTGCAGAAGAAGTCGTATCCCAAATAGAGGGCTTGGGTGTAAAAGCCTTCACCCTGCAATTGGATACGAGCAAGGTTTCTACCTTTGATGCCTTTTTTAAAAAGCTTGAAGTTAACTTAGAGCAGAGCATGGGAAGCGATACCATTGATTTTCTCGTCAACAATGCGGGGACAGGTATTTACAAACCTTTTACGGAAACTACCGAAGCGGATTTTGACGAGATGATGAATGTGCATTTAAAGGGAGTCTACTTTCTAACCCAAAAAGCCTTGAAGTACTTAAAAGATGGCGGGGGTATTGTTAATATTTCTTCGGGATTGGCACGTTTTACCTTTCCAAAATCATCTGCCTATGCATCTATGAAAGGTGGTGTAGAAGTCTTTACCCGATATTTGGCCAAGGAACTAGGGGATAGAAAAATAAGGGCCAACGTAGTGGCACCTGGGGCCGTTGCTACCGATTTTGGCGATGGCGAGAATAAGACCAATGAGCAAAAAAGAAAAATGGTTGCCAATGTAACGGCTCTGGGACGGGTAGGGGAACCCGAGGACATTGGTGGTTTGGTGGCTTTTCTATGTACGGAAGACGCACGTTGGATCAATGGGCAACGTATTGAGGCTTCGGGAGGAACCATGTTGTAAAATAGTGATAAATTGGCCCGTTTCTATTGCTGCGGAGGGAGATGGTATGTTGACTCTAAATCAGTTGGTTTGTTGCTTTTTAAGGTTGGTCAACATAGTTTCCGTAGTTCGTTGCAAATTAAAATCGGCTTGCCAGTTCCAATCCTTCCTTGCTTTGGAATCGTCTATACTACTTGGCCAAGAATCGGCAATGGCCTGCCTAAAATCGGGCTCGTAATCTATTTTGAAATCAGGAATAAACTGCTGAATGCTCTTGGCCATATCCTCTGGGTTAAAACTCATGGCCGATAGATTATAGGAAGAACGTACTCTAATAGTTTCGGTGTTTGCTTCCATAATCTGTAATGTAGCTTTTATGGCATCGTCCATAAACATCATGGGTAAAGCAGTATCTTTCTTTAAGAAACAGGTGTATTGACCTTGGGAAAGTGCTTTGTGGTAGATTTCTACCGCATAATCGGTAGTCCCGCCACCTGGCATTGTTTTCCAGCTAATAAGCCCTGGGTAACGGATGCTTCGTACATCAACATTAAACTTCTTATGGTAATATTCGCACCAACGTTCTCCAGATTGCTTACTTATCCCATATACGGTACTAGGTTCCATAATGGTATTTTGGGCTGTATTTTCCTTTGGGGTATTTGGTCCGAAAACGGCAATGCTCGATGGCCAGAAAATTTTATCCACTTTCTTTTCCTTGGCTAAGTTCAACACATTAAAAAGGGAGTTCATATTTAAGTTCCAAGCCCTCATGGGAAATTTTTCTGCAGTGGCACTCAACATAGCGGCCATCAGATATATTTCATTGATCTCATAATAGGCAATAACCTCTTCTAAAGCATCGTAATTGGTTGCATCCAAGATTTCAAATGGACCGGATTGCATTAGATTTTCACTTCCTTCACGTATGTCACTTGCAATAACATGGTCATTTCCAAATTTTTCTCGTAAAGCGAGTGTAAGCTCTGTTCCTATTTGACCGCAAGCACCAAGTATCAGTATATATTTTTGCATTAAAAAAGTAGTTAAAAGCGTATTGGGTAAAGATACCTTTTCTTAAAATTTGTACATTCGTTGCATGCCAAAAAAGCACATTTTTCTTCTCATCATTTTATGCGTACTATCCTGTAAGGATACCCCTGCAGATATTGTTAGCACTGCAGAAACCGGTTGGGAAAGTATAACAGGTAAGCTCCCTAATAAAAATACGATAAACCCTAAAGCAAAGGCTATTATACTGAATTGGAAGGAATTTGATGCATTTGAAAAGAGTTTTGACCAAATCTATACAAGTGAATATCGAGAGGATTTTGTGCTTGTTATCGAAGACTTAATAGAAAAACAAAAAGCATTGGAAAGTGGCGTTTATCCCAAGGAGTTTGACATACCACAAATTAAGGGACGCCAAAAGGTGCTAAAAACCTATATTCTAAAAACAAAGGGCAATTTGGAATATAGACAAAACCCGAAAGCTTCCATTTTGGAAATGATTGGGGCTTTTAATGCTTTGCGGGAACAATTTAACATTACGGTAAACTATATTCTACCAAAAGATTTGATCACAGATGAAAAAAAATAACCTAATATTTTTCTTTTTGACGTTATGTGTTTTTGTACAGGGCCAAACTAAGGACAGTATTGCCAGTACTTTGGATGCATGGCATTTGGCTGCCAGTAATGCCAATTTTGATGCTTATTTTGGGCTAATGACAGAGGATGCCATTTTTATTGGAACCGATGCTACCGAGAACTGGGGCTTTGAGGCTTTTAAGACCTTTTCAAAACCTTATTTTGATAGGGGAAAAGCATGGAGTTTTACTGCCATCGAAAGGAATATTTTTATAAATGAGACAGAAGACATTGCATGGTTTGATGAACTTTTAAACACCCAAATGAAAATTTGTAGGGGTTCTGGCGTGTTAAAAAAAGTAGATGGCCATTGGATGGTTGCCCATTACGTACTTTCTATAGCTGTGCCAAATGAGTATGTAGATGAACTTGTAGAACTCAAAAAAGTCAAGGACGATTCACTTATAATAAAACTGTCCAAAAACTAAAAAAGCGGAACATTGTGTTCCGCTTTTTTAGTTTTAAATCTTTTATAGATTATTATTTAGGCGTGTCAGCACCCTCTTTTCTAGAAGTAAGGGCTTGCTTGCTTAAACTGGCCAAATTAAAATTAGGATCAATGGCAAGTGCTTCATCAAGTATAGCAATGGCAGCATCTATATTGTCCTTGTCGTTGTTATACTTTATCAGGCCTTTTAAATGCAAGAAAGCGGCTTTTAAAGGGACTTCGTAAGGTTGTTGACGCTCGTAAAAAGCATATTTCATATCGTCTTTGGCATTCGCAATACCATAATCTACGTGTGTCATGGCGCTAGTATTTTCACCCAGCTGAATATTTAGATCTGCCAATTCATAAGCCAAATAAGCATTAGGGGTTCTTGTATTCAAGATCTCGAATTGTTCCAATGCACGTTTTGGCTGGTTCAATGCTTTTAGGGATATGGCCTTCACCTGTACTGCCAAATCAGTATCGGTATCCACTTTTTCTATACCAATGGTATTTAAGGCCTGCAAATGCTGGTTGTCATTAGCATAGATATATGCAAGGGTATCTCTTCTCTCTTTGGACGGGGATAATACGTTTAAGTGTGTAAGCGCATTGATAATGCCATCAACATCACCCTGTAGCCTCATCTCATTGTAAAAAGCCTCATAATGTTTTTGAAGCTCACTTTTGGTTTGTGCAAATCCGGATAGGTTAGTCGCCAAGAAAAGCAAAACAATAATTTTTTTCATTTTTTATCGCGTTTTGGTGCGCTAAACTATTAAAATATTCCATAAGATCTTGTTAACGAAAACATTAATTACCATAAAAACAAAAAGACACATAAAAGTGCCTTTCTTTAGTTATTTGCTTTTCTTGGTTTATACCAAAATATATTCCTGTTCTTTTTGGGTGAAAGATTTAAGTATTTGGGCATAGAATCCTAAACTTTTATGGTCTCGTTCAATACAAGATTTCAAGAAGTTCTTTAGATTGCCAAAAAGTAAATTAGTGGGTACTATGGGTATGTTAATATTCATTTTTCCAGGTTGGTATGCCGTATCATCTATAACAATATCCATTTTAATCCGGTGTCTGTGATAATCAATATGGACATTAGTAGCATTATAATACTTTTTTAAAAGTAGAATATGTAGCTGTGTGAATCGTTTACTTCCCATGGGGCCTTTACAACTTTGGGTAATTAGGTTTTCTAAGTCTAATAAAATTTTCCCTTTAACGCTGGATTTTTTCATGATATAAGTATGTATTGATGTACTTAAAGTTAAATATATTTTCACTTAACTACCTGATAAACAGATAAATATTAACAGGAAAACTGTATTTTGTTGTGAACTATTTAAAAAATGTGGTGAATCACATTTAAATAGAGGTTAAAAATCCGTAATTAATAGTAGTTAAAAACTTACAAACAATGATTTTTTGATTATGTTTCCCGGTATCTGCTTGATAATGTGGTGGTTCAATGCCTCTTTTTAAGGCTTCTTGGGTATAATATTCTTCTTTTGAAGGATGATATGGATATACGGCATTTATAATTTTATCGGGTTTATCCATGGTCATTACCTTGGCAATAATACCAATACAATCATTTAAATGAATTAGGTTTAGCGGAGCGTTCCCATTAGTAAGATTTTCCTTGCCCGATAACATAGTTATGGGGTGCCTATCTGGACCTATTAGTCCGCCAAAACGAATTACAGTGGTTATCACGTGTGGATCTTCCAAGAATATTTTCTCAGATTGCAACAGCTGTTTACCGGATTCTGTATTGGGCGTAGGAATGGAATCTTCATACACCTTACCTTCCAAATCACCATATACCGATGTGCTACTTGCAAAAATCACCTTTTGTATGGGTGTGTTTTTTAGTGCAGCATGAACCAAGCCCATTTTTTTAATATAATTTTCTTTGTGCCCTTTTCCCCGTAGTCTTGGTGGTATATTAATTATCAGGGTTTGTAAGTTAGCCAGAAACCCATCCATATCACCTGCTATTATATTTTCTGAAATAGTGATGTGAAAGGGAATAATCCCTGCTTCCTTCAATTTGTTTAATTTATTTATGCCAGTGGTGGTTCCATAAATGGTAGACCCATTGGCAACCAATTGTTTGGCCAAAGGGAATCCCAACCATCCACAGCCTAAAATTCCTATATTTTCCTTATTCAAAGTCAATTTTTTGTATGGTTATTATCGCATCGTTCAACACAAAAGGCATTGGAATATTTTTAATAGGACGTTGTGGAACAGTAAATAACGGATTGGTCAATAAATCATTTGATGCCTCATAGAGCGTAAGTTCTAGAGGGTCATTCTTTGATATCTCTAGGGTTAAGTCAGTATACGTATTGTCTGTTATATAATGCGTAATCAACCTGCCATTGTTTCTATTGTCAAGATAATAGGGTGAAAGTTCTACTTTGTTTACTACTGCCTTATGAAAGGCAATATCATTGGTAAATATTTCCAAACGGTTAACGTTGCGTTGTGGTGTTATACATACTTCAATATGTCTTTTATCACCAATTATAGTATCCTTAAATATATCAATTTTTGGGGTTGCTATCACTTTCCATGGTGCATCTGATATATACGTGAAACCAGAACGGTATTTACTGCTTATGGTCTTTGTATTGCGTGTGTCGGCAGGTTTTTTATTCTCACCTATGTATTGTGCTGTCCAGTCAGAAACCTGATTTTCATAGGTTGCCCACGTCGCTTTTTTAGTATCAATGTCCATAACATAGACCAAACTGGTGGGTTTGCTATTTTCTTCTGTGAAACCAGAATCCATATGTGCCGAGACCATAAATCCTATAGCCAAAAAGAAACTTAATAGGCCAAGGGCCCTTTTGTTTCTAAATCTGGTAAAGAGCGGTAATAACAAAAAGAACGTGAGTGTAGTAAATAAAGTTGATGCAACCATCATTTTTAGCCCAAGAGCTATAGGGAACAGTTGTATTAAAGGTGAGAAAATGAATATCGTGGGAAGGCATAGGAATACCAAAAGAAAAGCATTTGGGTTTTTTTGGTTGATAAGAATATATAAGGCTACCAAGGTTGCATACACGGGGATTATAAAATAAGAGGCTCCATTTAGATAGTTACAAACACCTCCGCAGAGCACTAGCCAAAATAGTAGAGGTGCTACTAAAAGGTTAGGTGTTTTTACCACTTTTAGTTTATGGTACATATAAAAACAAGCCCCAATGGAAAAGAATACAAAGGCAAAAATGTAGGCGTGACCGTTATATGTGAATCCTTGTAAAATATCTTCATAACCAGGATATATCCATTTAAGTAAAGGCCAGCTATAAAAACCGACCAGGCCATTAATACTAAGAGCGGCCAATAAAGGAATAAAGCCTTTTAAAATGTCTTTCCCGTTCAATAATTTTTTTCTGAAGCCTTGAATTAAAATGACCAAAAATCCAATGACCCCTATTCCTAACATTTTCCAAATCCAATCAAATGGGTAGGAAATAGTTTTAAAGAAGGGGATATTAAAATATACAGTGTCTTTTAGACTTCTTATCGTACCCAAATCTATTTCACTAAAATGGGTAAGCATTGGCATTAGGTTATTCCCTTGGTGGGCCAGTGTGTTTCGATCTAATCTTTCATAGTTATCTTTCGCGGTATGATAATCATAATGATCATCTATAAACGCAAAATTAAAACCATCTATATCTGCACCTTCCCTAAAAACGGTAAGATCGGTATCATTGGGAAGCATTTTATAGATGCTGTATGCCAAGGAAGTGGCCACCGGATATTTAAGATCAGCTTTTATGAATTCCTTAATCAGGTTGTTATTGCCACGATTGGTCTCCAGTAACATAATTCCAGGACCACCACTGCCACGGGCCTCAAAATTGATAACCAGCCCAACATCTTTGGTCCATGGATGCTCACTTACAAATAAGTCGGCGCCGTTTAGGCCTAATTCCTCAGCGTCGGATATTAAAATGATAATATCGTTTTTGGGTTGTTTATTTTGTGCCAAAAAAGCCCTAATGCCCTCTAAAATGGTTGCCACACCGCTACCTGCATCACTGGCACCAAGGGCAGAATGTGGATTACTGTCGTAATGACTTAAAAGTAAGAGCGCTTTTCCATCTCCGGAGCCTTTTATACGGGCTACTATGTTCATTGCTTTACTCAAATTTCCCCAATCACCCGCAGTATATCCTTCCTGAACTGAAGTTGACAAGCCCAATTTTTCCAATTCTGAAATGATGTAAGCACGTACCTTATTATGGGCAGGAAACCCAACAGCATGTGGTTCTTTGGAAATTTCTTGAACATGTTTCAGCGCCTTATCTGTTGAAAAGGAAGTTTCAACACTATCTAAATCTGCCTTATAATTGGGCATTGAGGTTTTAATACTCCAAAAAACAGCTAAGACCAGTAACAGCAGCGTAATAACAGAAGTAGTTTTTTTCATTGGTATTTGGTTCTGTCTAAAATTATGAAATATTAGGGGCATAGCATATTACAACGAGTTTTTTTAAGAATTTCATTATTTTTCTCTATATTTATTAATCAACCTCTAAATAAATAGCAATGGGAATCAAAAGCTTTCAAGGGATACGCAAGATTATTAAAAAGGAATTTGAGGCACCTATTTTAGTGGCCGATTATATGACGAAAAAGCTAATTACCTTTTCTCCCGATCAATCTATTTTGGAGGTTATGGAGAAGTTCGCCAAGTATCATATATCTGGCGGCCCTGTATTGGACAATAATGGATTTTTAGTAGGTATTATATCTGAAGCGGATTGTATGAAGCAAATTTCTGAAAGCCGTTATTTTAATCAGCCCATTCTAGATAAAAGTGTAGAAAGATTCATGACCAAAGAGGTAGAGACCATACCTCATGACATTTCAATTTTTGACGCGGCCGGTATTTTTGACAAACATAATAGAAGGAGATTGCCGGTAATGAAAAATGGTATTTTGGTAGGTCAGATAAGTAGAAAGGATATCGTTATAGCAGCCTTAAAGTTAAGTGGTCATAATTGGAAATAAGCATAATGAATTATAGTATGGAATGCCCCATTTAGGGGCATTTTTTATTTGGGAACATTTGTTTATATGTAAACGCTATTCACGTTTTACAATCATATAAAAGTCATTGTCTAAAGGCAAATATCCTAGGTCATACACAAAATAATAGGTAGTTCCTTTTTTGGTGGTGTAAAGATTAGTGATAAAATCAAAATCAAAACCTTTGTCCAATAATTTTGTTCGTGTAGTTTTTGTTTTGCCATCCGTCAATTTAAAACCATCTAAAACCCTATAGTTTTTGCGCAAACGATTGTTGATATTGCGCATTAGGTTCTTACTGTCTTTGTTTACCCTATTATTATAGGCATTTCGGCAATAATCGTTGCAGAATTTCTTATCTACACGGCCCATGATCTCTGCGCCACATTCCAAACATTTCTTTTTCATGTTATTGTCGTGTATATTCAAATTTGGCTTCTTCCTTAGCGCCATCTTCGTGCTCAATAAGCACGTACATATGAATCTTTTTATCTGAAATCCGTTCTATCGTAAAATCATCAAAATAGAATATGTCCCCAGCAATTTTGACCAATTTAAAATCTATGGTATTTTCCTTTTCCTCCCAACCTTTGAGGTCACTGGAAAAGTGCTTTAATTGCAGTAACAACGTGCCGTCTATTTCTTTTATGTGACCCAGTTCATAGAAGTTAACCTTATTGTTTATAACTAGTTTAAAGGAAAACATCATGCTGCCACCCAGGGGTGGACTCCATATTTCCTCCGCAATACCTCCAAAGGCTTCTCCTTTCCAATGGCCCGTTAACCAATCAATTGCTGCTAATTTTGCTTTTGGTGATGCAGTGCCTTCAACATAAGATATAGTATTTTGTGCTGTGAGCTTAAAGCTGATACATATAAAAACTAGTAAAATATATCTCATGACCATTGTTCTTTTCAACAAGGTACAAATTATCCATTTACATACGACTTTTGCTACTCTTCGTAGAATTCTATAGGCAGGTCATCTGGGTCTGCTATAAAAGTAAATCGCTTACCTGTAATCTCATCAACGCGAATTTGCTCTACCGGTATCCCATGTTTCTGGCAATGTCCTGTTATCTGATTTAGGTTATTGGTCTTAAAGGCAAGGTGGCGTAATCCACATGCTTCTGGTCTCGATGTTCTTTCTGGCGGATTAGGAAAAGAAAATAACTCTATCACATAAACCCCGTTAAGCGCTAAATCCAATTTATAGGATGCCCTTTCTTTTCTATAGGTTTCGTTTAGAATTTCAAGTCCCAAAATTTCTGTATAGAAAGCCTTGGATTTTTTATAATCCGAACAAATTATGGCGATATGATGAACAGATTTTAGCATTATGAACTGATTTTTATCTTATGTCTCGTTAATAGTCCAGGTAAACTATGTAAGTTAAAATGGGCGTTGGTCAATTGATTTTGCTCCGGGTCTATAGAAAAATTTATCGAAGAGTTGAAGTCGGCCTTAGAGAGGTTGGTATTCATAAAGATTGCCTTATCAAGGTCACAATTTTCAAAACTGGAGTTGCTAAGATTGCTTTGTGAAAAGTCTACAGAGTTGAGTTTGCAGTCTGTAAAATGTAGATTTTTCAAGTCTAGACCGTAAAATGAGGCGAAATTTAGCGTACAATCCAAAAAGCTAAAATCCATTAAAAAGTCATTGCATTCCTCAAACTTTAGCCCCATCATTTTACAATGTTTAAAATCCACTTCCTTAAATATCGTATTGGTAAGGTTGGTATTACTAAGATTACAGTCAATAAAAGTACATTCCATAAAGTTTTGATTGTCCAACAACCCATTTGAAAAATCACAACCCTCAAAAGTACAGTTTTCATATTCCGCTCTAGGTAATCGTTTTTTCGTGTAATTCTTGGACGTATATGTTTGGTCGCAGATAAAGTCAGTCATTAGTGTATCATTATTACGTATTGTCTATGATGATGGTGGGTATGGCCACCATTTTAAATTGCAAATTTCCCCCAGTTAGGATTTGGTCTTCCCGTGTGCTGCATCCTACTTACCATCACCATCTTTTCTTTTACATTTGGAAGCCATTGGATAAATGCCACCGAACCCTCAACTGAAAGTAAGTTTATAAATTCTGCGGTAATACCGCATTTTTTGTAGGTCTTTATGGCCCAATCATCGGTGGATTTCATTTCTGAAGTATCTGCCAACCCTGGTTCAATCAACTCCGTAAGTTGATAGGCCAATTCTTCCAATTGGGAATTTTCCATTTCCTCTTTTTTAATAGTGGAGACAATACCCTCAATGGTCTGTGACCATCCTAAAATGGCAAAGCCAACAAAAAATATAAGGGTAAGGAGAAGTTGTTTTCTCATATTAAGGTGGGTTTATGAAACCTTCAAGTTAGTGATTCCAACGAGAAAATGAAATCCTAAATAACCAATTAATCCAATTTTTTATCCAATGAAATAAGGGTATTCAAAAGAACATTGGCTCCATTTGCCATATCCTCCGCAGCGGTAAATTCTTTTGGTGAATGGCTGATACCACCTTGGCTTGGAACAAAGATCATTCCAGCAGGGGCAATTATGGCCATATCTTGGGCATCATGTCCCGCTCCACTGGGCATATATTTATGGGTAAGTCCCAAGGATTCTGCGTTGATAGCGATGATTTTCTGTATTTCCAAGTCCATGATTGCTGGGTCTGATGTGGTATCCAAAGGATGAAATTCAATTTTTACATTAGAAGATGCTGCTATCTCCTCTGTTTTGGTTTTAATGGTATTAAATACTTTTTGTATGACCTCTGAGGATAGGTCCCTGATTTCTAGACTTACCACTACTTTTCCCGGTATTACATTTGGCGCACCGGGTTCTGCCTGGATTCTTCCAACGGTACCTACTTGTGCCCCATCAAAACTAGTGGTAATCCCATTTACGGCCACAATAAATTTGGCGGCCGCCAAAAGCGCATCTTGTCTAGCATTCATTGGTGTAGTGCCAGCATGGTTGGCAAATCCGGTAAATTCAACATCCCACCATTTAAGACCAACGATTCCTTCTACTACGCCAATATCCAAGTTTTCCTTTTCTAGAATGCCTCCTTGTTCAATATGAAGTTCCAAAAATGCTGTTATATCCCCTTTGCTTCGGGCAACTTCTGCAATTCTAGTCGTATCCCCACCCAATCGCATAATTCCTTCTCCCATGGAAAATCCCGTGGAATTTTTTACATCAAGGGCATTTTTTCCTAAATGGCCCACAATGGCCCTGCTGCCCATAACCCCGCCTTCTTCATTGGAAAAGATGATTACTTGAAAGGGGTGTTTGGTCTTGATATTGTTTTCGTTCAATGTTTGTATTACCTCCAATGCTGCCATAGAACCTACACAGCCATCATAATTGCCGCCATGTGGAACACGGTCTATGTGGGAGCCAAATACTATTGGTTTTTTGTTCTTATTGGTTCCCTTTTTAGTTCCAACAATATTACCAGCAAAATCAATATGGGTTTCCAGATCCATTTTGGTAAGTTCATCAACTATCCATTTTTGTGCTGCTACATCTGCATCACTAAAGGCAACCCTTTCTGTCTCCCCATTTTCTTGCAGTCCGAATTTGGCCAAATCAAAAATACGCTGCTCTAATCGGTCTTGATTTACCGATACCTGCGAATAGCTAGAAATAAAGGCCAAAAGAAGGAATACTGGGAAAAAGGTTTTTTTAATTTGATAATTCACAGGTATCGATTATTTATTTTTTAATGCTTTTTGGTTAAATATACAGTTCTCTGCAGGTTCCTGGCCGCGTAAAATGGCCAAGGTATTTTGAACCGTAAACATACACATAAAGTCATAGGTGGTCTTGGTTAAGCTACCCACGTGTGCAGTGATATAGGTATTTGAAAGTTTTAGCAACGGATCGTTTACTTCGGGAGGTTCTTCTGAAAGTACGTCGGCCGCAAAACCGCCTAATTTTTTAGTGGAAAGGGCATGGGTCAAGGCTTCCTGGTTAATAATCTTCCCTCTGGCGGTATTGATAAGTAGCGCGGTGGGTTTCATTTTTTCCAATGCGGATGCGTCAATCAGATGATGGGTAGCCAAGGTCAGTGGTAGATGAAGACTAATGCAATCCGACGTTCGTAAAACCGTGTCCAAATCTTTAAAAGGGTAGGGGACATCTTCTTTTTTAGAACTCCAATACATGACGTTCATACCTAAGGCATGGGCAATTTTGGCAACTTTCTTACCGATATTTCCCATACCTAAAATGCCCAAGGTCTTTCCATGCAATTCATCGCCAACATAACCGCCCCGTTCCTTCCATCGACCTTCCTTTACCATGGTAATGGCATTGTAGAGGTTTCGCTGTAATACCAACAACAGGGAAATGGTATGTTCGGCAATTGTGTTTGCATTGGAATTGGGTGCGTTGACTACCTTCATACCTCTATGGGTAGCTTGGTCTACATCAATATTATCCAACCCTACGCCACATCTGGAAATGACTTCCAAGTTAGGACAGGCATCCATTAAGGTAGATCTTACCTGGCCTTTGCCCCTAGTGATGATGGCATGGATTTGACTTTCAGACAAATGCCGACGTAGGGACGGCTCATCGAATCCTATGAGGATATTCATATCCTTGGCCGATTCCAATACCTTCATGGCATCCGGGGCTACCGTTTCCAATAATAGGATATTCTTATGCATTTATTTATTGTGGTATAAGGTGGCATCCTTGGTCTTGTACCCTCTAAAGTCATTTCTTCCGGATACATAAATACCTTCCTTGTACAAGTCATCCTCAAATATTTTGGGGTCTATTTTATCTTTGTCCTCAGGGAATGACGATAATTCTACTAAGTTTCCTGAAGGATCCCGTACAAACATTTGGATGGCCCCATCTGGTAGCTGCCGTACCTTTCCCCAAGGTTTAATATCAATGACCCCGAGCTCCTTCATTCTAAAAAATATGGAGTTAATGTCATCTACAGTAACACATACATGGCCCCTAAACGAATAAGTATCTTCCCATTCGGTAAGGTGTAGCTGCTGTTCCTCGTTAAACTTAAAAAATGCCGTTGGGTAATCAAATAAAAATGCGGGAATGGGTTCTAAGCCCAATTCATGCTCATAAAATTCACAAGCTTCCTCCAAATTGCTTACGACCAACGCTACGTGGTTTATTTTCACTGCTTTTGCCATAGTTCTTATTGTTTAAATTCTTTTACAAAATCCCAATTAGGTGTTAATCCCAATCCCGGATTATCGGGAGCGGTTATCATTCCGTTATCGTCTACAGAGATGGTTTCCTTTACCAAGTCATACATCATTGGGTTTCCACCCAAAGAGAATTCTATTACATTGGCGGATGGTGAAGCAAAGGCCACCGATACGCCTGCCATAAAGGAAAAGGCCGAGCCCCAACAGTGTGGAGCCAGTTCTAGTTGATAGGTATGGGCCAATTGGGACACCCGCATAGCTTCTGTGATACCTCCAATGATGGCACAGTCCGGTTGAACTACATCCAATGCCCTTTCGGCTATCATATCACGAATATCAAAGGCAGTATATTCACTCTCACCTGCAGCAATGGGTATGTCCGTGTTTGATCTAACTTCCGCCGTTCCAATTTTATTATCGGGACTAATAGGTTCTTCAAACCAGTAGAGGTTACAATCTTGGACCCCACGACAAAACTGTTTGGCTTCTGGAACGCTAAAGGTACCATGGGCGTCGGTCATCAATTTAATGTCATCGCCCAAGGCTTCCCTTGCTGCCTTGACCCTTTCTACACTGGCCTTTACGGTTTCGTCCATAATACCCACTCGCATTTTCACTCCGGAAAAACCTTTTTTTGTATAACTTTTTAATTGTTCGCCTATGGCATCGGCCTTTGCCCAACCACCACTGGCATAGGCGGCCATTTTGTCCCTGCAACTTCCTCCCAATAATTCTACCACAGGTACACCCAAAGCTTTTCCTTTGATGTCCCAGAGTGCGGTATCAATGCCACTTAAAGCAGAAATGGTAAGTCCCCTTCGTCCCAAGATAGGAAACTTACGCCCTCTGGAAAGTGAATAATGATCTCTAGTGCCATTATACACATGTTCCCAGATGCGGGATATGTTCCTTGCATCTTTGCCTATTAGTTGCGGTTTCAATTCATTTTCTATGCAACTAACTATGCTGGCACAGGAACCTGAGGAGCCCACAGCGGCCTTAGCCTCTCCAAATCCTTGAAGGCCGGAATCTGTTGTTACGACTACGAGCGTCATGTCAAAGTTGGTCAAAAGACCGTAATCACTAAAATGTTGTTTTTCTTTTGGAATGGGGCAACGCAACCAAAATGCTTCTATATTGGCTATTTTCATTTTTTATTTAATCAAGTTGGTTAGGGTGTCTATGGATTGCTTCGTTAACATGGTATAAAATTCATCGGAAATGGCAGAACTTCCATGGTCTTCCAAGAATTTTTTTTGTTCGGCCGTCAAACCTTCTGGATTGGTCTCTATGGAATTTGGAAAGGGATTGGCAGGAGTCCTATCTAAAGGTGCGCAAAATTCCACAGAAAGAACTTTGTCATAATGGATTTCCTTTAGGGTGTCAATAATCTTTTTCCAGTTTAAGTGACCCATGCCAGGTGCCATCCGATTATTGTCCGCTACATGAAAATTGACCAATCTACGGCCTACCTGTTTTATGGTTTTAAACATGTCCACTTCTTCCAGATTCATATGAAAAGTATCTAGGCAAACTCCACAATTGGGGCCCACGGCTTCTGCCAATGCCAAAGCTTGGGCACCACGGTTTATAAAATAGGTCTCAAAACGGTTTATGGGTTCAATGCCAATTTGTAGTCCCAATTCTTCAGTGTATCTATAGATTTCCCGTACACCTTCAACAGCCCATTCCCATTCCTGCTCTGGAGTGGCATCTGGAATAATTTTGCCTACAGTTGCAGGTACCAAAGAGATTACTGATCCCCCAAGATCTGAAACCATTTTGGCCACATCCTTTACATACTGTACAGACATTTTTCGTTGTTCCTTGTTTTTGGCCAAGAGATTGCGTTCCTCTAACATTAGGGTTACGGATCCCCAGCACTTTATGCCATATATATCTAACAATAACTTTACTTTTTTTGTGTCGTAATTTTCAGGGGTGCCCTGTATCTCCAAATAAGCGTAATCTAACTTTGAAATGCGACTGAGTGTGTGCTCTAAAGATTCAGCTCGCATCCAATTGTGTATGGCTAATTCCATTTATTTTATGCTGTTATTATTTAAGACAGTAAGATAATTGAAAATTGTGTAGAATTATAATTAATGGGAATACAACTAAATTGATTTCTTAAATAAAGCAGCTGTTTTGATAGCTAATAAGTAGCGCGTATTACAATCTTTTTATGAGGTAAGCTGGTGTTTTATAATGTCTGTTACCACTAAATTAATACTCCTAGTATTCATATCTAGTAAAATCAAGTTATGGCATAAATCTAAAATGTACTGAACATGTTTTCAGGGAGAAGATGCCTACGGATGTGTTTTGTGGCTTTTTTGGGATTGGGAATAAAAACAGTCTTCCAAGACAAAGGATGATGAACAACCTTAAAAATAAGGATGCACAGTGAATAATTGCCATTAGCTAAGGTTATGTCACGTTTGCTGCATGAGCGGAAAGTTTGAAAATCCTCGAGAATTTGTAGAAGCAGGCGAGAACGAACAATTACTTATACCCAATGTTGGACACCGTTATTTATTTGTTTCACTTTCTCCGTTTATTTTTTCAATTTCAGTTGAGGCTAACTTTAACTGTTTCAGATACCAATCCATTTGTGCAAAATGATGATATAGGTCATCCAAAAAAATAGTCAATTGTTCAGGCGTCATATCTCGGAAATGACCAGTTCTTCTCTCATAGCTATATTTTTTACTTAAAAAAGCCCATCTTTCATCCAAAATCTGACCATTATCAATTAATCTATCATAAGTTGAATTGTATAATTTAACCACTCTTTGAAGTAATTCCTTGTTTCTGAAAATTGTAAGTTGATTTCCTGATAAAGCGGATTCATAAGAGCCGAAAATAGGGTAAAATGTACGTTGGCTTTTAAAGTAAATCTTAAATATAGAATCTAACGATTTTCTATCATGCTTGTAGAGAATCGTTAGATTTTTATTTAAAGTTTCATAAGCGTCTATTCTAGGTTCAATTTGTTCTATTATTAGTTGAATAAAAGCTTTGTCTTGTTTTAAGTCATTTTTTACGCTTGATAGGAATTCTTTTTCAGTTTTATTTTGTTTTCTGATCTCGTTCCAGTTATTAACCTGAAGTGCTAATAAAATTCCAATCATCACAAGAACAATTTCACCAATTGCGTATTTGAAATAATTTCCAGTTTTGCCATCTGAAAGTAGATTATGTCTGATTTTTCTAAAGAATTTTATCATTGGTTATTGTTTGGTTATAATGAAGCACAATGACCTACTAAACACGACATCTGCAATAGCAGTAGGCGAGCTGTTGTGGGGGCTTGATTTTTATTGAAATATAGCAAAATCCATTAACTATGGGCCTCGAACTATAATGTCTCGGATTAAGAAGGTAATTGTTTGTTTTTTAACTCAGTTCTTCCTGAAGTATATAAGCAGCAATATTTGGGTAGTTACATATTCAGCTTGCTAAATTATACACATTGTTCGGCAGTGTTTTTAATTCAGTGCAATAGTTTGTTTATATTCTATTGTTATCTTAGTAGGGATAAACAGTTCAATTAATTTAGCAAATTTTTTAAATGGCTTTAATTCCAGGTTTCGAATATGATATTTATATAAGTTATTCACATCTAGATAATATAAAATTTCCTGGTGAAGCACATGGTTGGGTTACACAATTCCAACAAAACCTGAATTTGGCTTTTGCAAGGCGGTTTGGTCGAGTGGACTTGGTTAAATTTTATTATGACGATTTAGTTCTTAACCAAAGATTTGAAAATGGAATGGAGCAGGCTATAAAAAATTCAGCCATCTTTATCTGTTTAAATTCCAGAAGTTATATAGCTTCAGAATATTGCAATTTAGAATTAAAGACATTTTATAACAAAATTAAAGATGACGGTATTGGACGTATGGTTAATGATCGGTCCCGAATCGTTCACGTTGCTCTAGATAATTTAGCATATGAAGAATGGCATGAAGCATTAAGTGAATTTATTGCATTCCCTTTTCATAATGCTGAAAATTCTGAAGATTATGGAGATGTATTGAAGCCTAGTACGCCTCAATTTAAAGAGCAAATTAAACTATTAAGAGATGAACTGTTTTCTTTAATTCAGGATATGGAACTAACTAATTATGCTGTGGACAAAATTGATTCCCACCTAGATGATAATCAGGATAGCCCAAAGGGAATTGAAAAGGAAGTTGCTACTACTGTAGTCTCAGAATTAAAGGCTAGTGATGGGAATAAATCAAATGACGTTTTTATTTCATATAATCATGGAGATCAGAAAATTGCGTTAGATGTTTATAACTTTCTAACAGAAGCAAACAAAAAGGTTATTATCGATGTGGAATGCATGGAACCAACCACTGAAATAAGTGACTTTATAAAATCTTCTATTGAAAATTCAGATTTTACTATATCGTTGATTTCGGATAAAAGTCTTAAATCGGGATGGGTTGGTTTGGAAACAGCAACTACTTTTTTTCATGAAAAATTTGTTGGTGAAAAGAAATTTATTGGATGCTATTTGGACGATAAGATATTTGACGACGAATTTGCTTTAGATTGTATTGATGAAATTGAAGGCGAAATTAAAAACACCCATAAATTGATTAAAAGATATCAAGATAAGATGCTTGATACAAGACATTTAAATGATAGAATCAGTAGGCTAATTGCGCTTCGTCATAATTTTGATAAAACCTTGCAAAATTGTCATGAGCAATTAATTTTAGACTTAAGGAAAGACGAATTCATGAATAGCATGGCCGCTATTCTTAAATATATAAACAAGAAATAACGCAAAAAGATCCTAATCTTAGAAAAAGGAGCGAGGCTATGCGATGATTTTTTCCCCATTAAATCATACCATAAATTAAAGCTAAGGATCTCTGTCTAGGAAATCCGCACGCAATGGAATCATAGCCGTTATAGTGCTTTCGTTTTTTTATAATTACTTGTATTTTTTATTTATATAATCTAAAATTATTTCTGCTTCACTTTTGACCGAAGTAAATTCACCTTCAAAATAATAAGCTGTACTTCCAATAAATCTACATAATGGCAAAATTCGGTTGTCCTCAAAAATGGAATTATACACTTCAAAACTAGGGGCCTTTGGTGACTTAGTCGGAAAAAATTTGCGATGTTCTGTGTCACTAAAGAGTTCATATTTTAGCTTTCGAAGCTCTAGTCTAACGGGGTTTCCTGAATTTGTGAAATTTGTAGTTATATCATTAAAATTTTTATAATAATCCTGAAGTAATTTTAAAAGCTTGGAATCAGGAAATTCAGATACAGTTCCTGAGGAATTAAGGAAATTCCAAGTATTGGAACTTTCGGAAATAATTGGGGTTGTAGTAAATGAATTGAAAGCCATTATAAATTTTAGTGAGTCGGCAATGAATCTATTTTCAGATTCCAGAATTGGTATTACATAGTTTGCAGCAACAACCTGCTTATCTAAGGACATATTGACTTCTTGAATATCATAAATATCAGCAAGAATATCTTCAGCGATTGACTTGATATTGGTAATCATTAAAGCCTTTTTTTTATTTTCCTCATTCCAATTGTTAATCTGAAGCGCAATCAATATTCCAATGACAACAAGTACAATTTCTCCAATAGCGTAAATCAGATATTTACTGAATTTATTTTCAGAGAGTAATTTTTGTCTAATTTTTCTAAAGAATTTTATCATTGTCAATAGGTTTTATATTCCTCGGCTATCAAACTTTTTAACTGTTCTGCATTTGTAATGAGCTCGTCGCTTATATAATCAACAGAACCAGCGCTTTGAAAAGAAATGTGTTTTATGTTTTTATAGAATTCGGCGTCTGTGGCTATGGACTTTAGATCAAAACTTACTCCTGGATAGGATAGGTGGGGTTTGATTAAATTAGAGGCTTCAGGCATTCCATTAAGGTGACCAATGGCCAACCTTTCGGTTTCCTTTAAGCCAAGATTATGGGTTGATAAAATTTGCTGATTCAATTCAACTTTTGATTGATAGTCGGCCAATGCTTTTTTAAGATTTTCTGAATTAATGTATGATAGTTTCCCCGAACTAATGATTTCAGTATAGGTAGGAAGCATTTGAGAATAATCCATAATCCAACCTACCCTTATTATGGTAGAAATAAACAATGTAGAATCTACAACCTTTTGATCATCAAGTGATTTGAGAATAAAATCTGCCCAATCTTTTCGAATCTTTAAGAGATTTTGTTGGTATTTGAGGTTTTTTATATGCTCTTCAATATCTAAACTAAGATTACGCAATAAAACCTTGGTTTCTTTTTGTTCTATACGCTCTTGATTCCAATTATTGATTGATAGAGCAATTAAAATTCCGATAACAACTAGTATAATTTCTCCGATAGCATATTTTAGGTATTTACCAGTTTTATTTTTCTCCATAAGGCCTTTTCTAATGCTTCTGAAAAATTTAATCATAATCTAAGTTAAACAATTAGACCGTCCGCAAGCGGCTATCTCAACCAATTGTCCTGTGGACATTTGGTTTTGTGATGCAAAATAAAGTTTCGATAATATCATTGGTTAGTGGTTAGTGGTTAGTCAAAATGAAGCACAACGACCTACTAAACACAACATCTGCAATGGTAGTGGGCGAGCTGGTGCGATTTTCAATCGGGCCAAGGCGTATGTGAAATCGGCTTTTGTTTTGGTTTATTTTTTTTTGAAGTTACGGAATATTCTTTTTTATGGGAGCAGGCGATGAATTATGGCCTGTGTTTTGCGTTCGTTAGTTTATTTCTTTTGTGATCAAATTTTGAATTTCTTCTATAGTACTTATTCCGCTCATAATTTTAGTAATTCCAGAAGCATAATTGTCACGATTTAATTTTAAAATATTCCGTTCTTTTGACGGTTTTAATAAGACAGTGTAATCGCTTAGCTCAACCGATTTTTTAAATTCAAATTCCACTGTATCTTCAAATAAAATTGGTATCCAATGGTCATTAAAAGCTAATTCGATATCGTTTGTTGATTTTATCATTCTCAAGGCATCGTCGTCATAATATTTACCTAGTAAGAATCGTAATTGTTTGTTTGAGATTCTATCCAATCCATTTGATTTTAATACCTCATAAGCATTAGTAAGAGGTTGAAACCTGTCAAACTGTATTATTGCACCAAGCCAAATTTTAATACTATCCCTAGTTTTTTGAGATTCCTCTGCATTTAATATTTTATAGGAACAAGCAATAGCTTTGTTAAAATTTAATTCGATTTTTTTTAAGACTATCCTATCGCTTTTTAAATTTTCTTGAATTTGAGAAAGTATTTCTTTTTCGAATTTGTCATTTTTTTTATTCTCGTTTAGATTATTTAGTTGAAGAGCAATTAAAATTCCGATTACAACTAGTATAATTTCTCCGATAGCGTATTTCAGATATTTTCCAGTCTTTCCTTCTGAAAGCAGGTTTTGTCTAATTTTTCTAAAGAATTTTATCATAGGTAAGCAGTTTCTGATGATGAAGCATAATGGTTTGTGTATGAAATGTAGCATGCAAAAAGACACTAACTCTTCGAATAAACACAGGGCCGAAATTTTATATTTTGTATTTCTTTTTGTTAAAAGCCAAATTTAGAAATTTGACGGTCTTCGTACATAAGCACAAACCTTTTGATTTAGCACTTACTAGCTATGTTTAATCCTCTGTGTTGAGCTTTGGTTATTTTTTATCAAGGTCAGCGTTTATCAATTGCAAAATGGATTCTATACTGTTTCTAATTTGTACTGCCTCATTATTAGTAATGCCGCATTGTTCCGTTATGGTCAAAATATAATCGTCAATTTCATCATCTTCAATTATTTGATTGACCGCAATACCTTTGTCTTTATTTTTAAAATTAAATTTATCTATCCACCACAATCCATTAAACAATAATCTAATGTTATGGTTTTTTGTTAGGTACGGAAAAAAATGATTAATGCTATAGTTGCGTAAATCTTGCTCGTATTCCGTAAGCCTATTTACTTGTCCGGACCAATTGGTCAGCAATGTTTTTAGCGTATCATTGGTTAATAGATACAATTTACCTGATGATAATACTTCATTTGTTGTTCCAGTAACGGGATCAAAAGTTGGTGTGCTATTTATAGTTATTAAATCTAATGCAATACTGTCAATAGGGACGTTTTCTATCAGTCCTTCTTTAACCGAAAGTATTCTATACGAAGCGTCAATCATTTTATTTCGCATCGTAATTTTATTGTCAAGTTCGTTTAAGTTTTCGGTGTACTCACTATTCAGTTGTAACAGTATTAAGTGTTCTTGTTTTCTGTTAATCCTGTTTTCATTCCAATCGTTAATTTGTAGCGCAATTAAAATACCAATGACCACCAGTACAATTTCACCAATTGCGTATTTCAGATATTTTCCAGTCTTTCCTTCTGAAAGCAGATTTTGTCTAATTTTTCTAAAGAATTTTATCATAGGTAAGCAGTTTCTGATAATGAAGCATAACGATTTTGTATATGGCCTGCTGCGCGTTTCAAGTGCCTAATTTAGCAAATACAAATAGAATAGAAAATTAGTTAGGATTTGCGTAAATAGGCTATAACTAAGCAATTAATTAGACACGTGTTATACCTAGTTTTTATTAGACTTTATTACGTCCATTATGATATTTAAAGCCTTGTCATTTCCATTAAAATAATCGGTTGATAATGCGTTTACTGGAATATGGGGAGCAATCCAATTCCTATGGTCTTCTGCTTTTGATGTTTGATGAAACTGTGTAGAAATAAGCCCCATTAATCCTGAATATGGTAACTTAAACCATCCTGCTTCTCCTATATGATTTGGTTTTGAACCACTGGGTTCACCTACAAGAATTGCATCGGTATATTTTGTGATGTCCGTTAACAAATTTTGAGCCGCAGAAAAAGTTTCCCGTCCCATTAATACGAAAACGTTTCCATCTGGATTCATAACTTGGAAATTGATAATGGTTTTTAACATTGGTGGCAATATAGAACCATTTCCACCGTGATTATGTCTCAAATCTAAAATTAAATGGCGAACCTTGTTTTTGGATATCTGGTTACGTAATTCGATATTAAAATCTTTTAAAGATTGTGTTTCCTTTTGTGTAACTATATTAAACTGAACATAGATACTATTGTTTTCTGGGATTAATTTGTGCCAATAAGGGTCTTCTGTCTTCGACAAGAATAGTGGTTGTTCCTTGTCTTTTAGTTTTGGCATTTTTGGGAAGTCAGAAAAATTCCAAGAAACGGGATTCATTATTACTTTTTGAGACTTTCCACTACTGTCTTTCAAGGTAATTGCAACTTGATTGGCGTTCTCAACAATTTCTAAACCTTTTAATACATCTGGTAGTCCCAAATAATATGGGCCCAACCAAAGTGTTTGCATATCGTTATCCCTGGCATTTATGGCATTTGTTTTTTCCAGCGCTTTTTCAGCGGTTGTATTTTCAATAGATTCCACTTCATAACCAATCCATTTTTCAAAACCTATCTCAGCATCAACAATAAAAAGTCCATCACTAAATTGATAAAACTGAACGGGAAGCTTTTTTAAGGCACCTTTGTTTGGGGATGTTGGAATAATTAAATTGTGTCCATTACCCAAACTACCAACAATTTTCATTAATTCTACAATTATTTGTTCATCATTTAATGACGCTATTTTTGTTTTTAAATCTAGAATTGCTCTTGATAATTCTGTTTTGGAAATGGCATGATAAGGACTGTAATGTAACTCGTTAATTCTGTTTTCTAAGTATGAAATATCTTTAACCCAAGCTTCTTTTCTTGTAATATTTGCATGATTATCATTCCCAAATAGTGCTAAAAATTTTTCATCTTCAATAAAGTCTTTAAAAGCAGAATCCTCTTTTAAGAAGGGTTTTTCGTCATAACGAGATGCAAATCCTTTTTGTAACCATATTAAAGCATTCTCCTTATCTCCCTCTTCAGCATAGGCTTTCGCAATTTTAATCATTATATCATTTGAGGGTGCTGATCCTGTTGGAATGTCCGTTAAAATCGTACCTCCAGAATCAAGAGTTTTTTTAAATACGATAATTGCATTTGTAAACTGACCAGTTTCATAATAGGATAGCCCTAGTAAATAAAATAAATCAGCGTCGTTTTGAAATTTTGTGGTTAGGTTTTTTAAAATTTCAATGGATTCTTGCCACTTTTCATTCTTAATTAAGCTTATCGCTTCGCGTCTTTGATTGAAATATTCTAGGGGGCTTTCAATAGTGTTATTTTTCGTTTGTGAAAACGTATAATTTATAGTAATTAAAAGGAAAAGGAGTATGCTGGTAACGGTTGTATTTTTCATATTTAATTCTAGTTTCTTACTTAGAATGACTTTTAATGGAAAGAATTGTTACACTTCATAAGTTTTAATTAGGTATGACGTTACGGCAATTGACTGTTTTTAATAGTCCATACCAATTGTTGGGTCCTGTTTTTGTTTCAACCTTTAAAATCAACAAACCAGATTTTAAATTCATCTAAACTGTTGGGACTTAAATGGGTACAGATTAATAATGACCTGTATATTTTTTTAATGCGGATTCAATCAAATAGGTATAAACCATTGTATATAGATGCCTAATATTGGGCATCTATCACTATTATGGGACAAACTTTTTTCTCTTAATTTAAATAAAGCTTGTCAAGGCGTGTGTTTTATCAGAAACCTCAATTCCTTGTTAGGGCAATAAACATCAATTATAAGCCTAGATTTCAACAAATTGTGTTAAAAACTTTGTGATGGAAAAGGCTAAACGGCCTTTATTGACAAAATTACAAATCGTAATTTTGAGTATTCAAATATATTACAAATGAAAAGCAAAACTATAGTTAAATGTTTGAGATTGAAACCTGAAACAATAGAACGAGTAAAGTCACATGCGGAAAATGAAAATAGAAGTTTTTCCAACATGGTTGACACTATATTGCTTAGTTACGAATCCGAAAAAGTTATTGCGTGAAAATAGAAAAGGACTGTGATCAGACAGTCCTGTTAGCTCCGTAGCTCAATGGATAGAGCAGTACATAATCGTCAGTACAGGTTGTAAGTTCGAATCTTACCGGGGCATCTTTTTAAATACCGTTGATTCCATCATTAGGAATCGCATAGACTGGAAAAGTGCAAATAAATACACCGTTAAAGGTGTGCCGTCCTTCATGAGGATAGGGCTTTTGACTTACAGTCGGAGAAGGGGGTAAGTCTTAGCGGGCTACTCCCTTTTCTTATTGACAAATGTATATATAATTGCATTTCGATCCAAATTATTTAACAATTAAATATTTATTTATCTTATTGTTAATAATATAGGGTTATAAATTAGGATGTTAATGGGACAAACATTATCTTTAAGTATCTAATAAAAACACCATGAATTTCAAGTCACTTCCACAGCTTTTAGATTACTTTAAAGAAGAATCAACGTGCATTGAGTACTACGAAAACATTCGTTGGGGAAATGATCCTGCCTGTCCTCATTGTGGTGGTTTAAATCCATACAAAACCAATAGAGGGTATAAGTGTAGAAACAAGGAGTGCCATAAGAAGTTTACCGTTAAGGTTGGGACAATATTTGAAAACTCTAAAATACCTTTTAGAATATGGTTTGCTGCTATTTGGTTGTGTACCGAACACAAAAAAGGCATTAGTTCCGTACAGTTGGGTATTGATTTAGGAATACCGCAGAAAACAGCATGGTTCGTACTTCATAGGATTAGAGAAATGCTAAGGGAGAAAGCCCCACAAATGTTAGGGGAGAAAAAAATGGTAGAAACCGATGCAACTTACATAGGTGGTAAGGAAAGAAACAAGCACCTTAAAAAAAGACGTTCGCAAGATGATAAATCGTTGACCAATGAAGGCAAGGTTTATAAAGCCAAAAAAACCATCATAGGTATCATTGAGCGTGACGGTAAGGTAGCTTTAAAGTACGTATCGGGTGAAACCACCGAAAATATGGTAGAGTTCGTTAAAACGCATGTACCACAGGATGCAACTATCTATTCAGATGAAGCACCTGCATATAAGAGGTTAAAAAGAACTTATAAGCATGATAATGTTAAGCATGGACTTAATATCTATGTGGAAGGTCAGGTTCATACAAACACAATAGAGAACTTTTGGAGCGTTTTAAAGCGTGGTCTTTACGGTGTGTACCATCAAGTAAGTGATAAGCACATGAGCCGTTATTTGGATGAATATGCAGCTAGGTTCAATAATAGGGAAAAAACTTCTAATGAGCGGTTTAATCAGTTTTTGGAAGGATCTGAAAGTGTACTTCCTTATAAAGTATTGACGTCAAACAATTTATAAAATCATGAGACGTTATAATATATAACGTGAAAAAGTGTATTTTGGCACGAAATTAGCATTAAATAACGTGAAAATAATTACATTTGCCGACGTTTAATTCGGGAATATTCTTATTTTTAAACACATTTAAAACAAAAAAACGGTACAAAATGGCAAAACCAATTAAAGAAACTCCTTTTCTTTACGGTAAAGATGCTAGAAAATTTATTGAAAAAAACAAAAAAGTAGAAAAAGTATCAAAAGAAGAGAAGGAAGAGATTAAAGCAAGCTATGAGGCTTTGAAAAAAATAGCACAATTTGCTATTTAATGAATTTAAATTAATCAGATTGAGTTCTGATACAGATATTTTGCCGTTCGATTGTGGAAACACTGATTTGAACGGCTTTCTTTTTGATGATGCAAAAAATCATTCGCAACAGTTATTAGCTACAACTTTCATTATACAATCTGAAAAAGAGACCGTTGCCTATTTTAATTATCTTAATGATAAAATTTCTCATACTGAGATAGGTAACAGAGAGACTTTTTTAGAGAGAATATCATCCTTACTTCCAAAAGGAAAGGACGGTTATACTAGCTACCCTGCGGTAAAAATTGGAAGATTAGCTGTTTCTGAAAATTTTAAGGGTAATGGATATGGCAGAGATATTCTAAACTTCACAAAGGCACTGTTTGTAGATAATAATAGGACCGGTTGTAAATTTATAACTGTTGACGCTTACAGGGAATCATTAGATTTTTATATAAAAAACGGATTTAAATATTTATCTAGCAGAGACAAAAAATCTGACACTCGATTAATGTATTTTAATCTAGAGGCTATTTAGTAACTTTACACCATGTCAGAAAAGAAAAAAGATAAAAAGGAGCGTTCTAAAAAGTACGATAAGAAGTTGAAAATAAACACAACTTTAGACGATGTGCTTAAAGCTTCAGTTCCTAAAAAGAAAACGGGCAACAACTAACCAATGTTAGCTGAATTGGTCAAGTGTTGCAACGCTCATTGATAAGAGGATAGCGTTTTACGCTCTGGTTACCTGAATTAGTGGGTAATTAATCAAGGTTCGTGATTCCCTAAAAAAAGACCTCAAAGGTCTCTCCTTAAACTCCTATATTTTCTTGTCCCATAATAGTTATAGATGCCTAATATTGGGCAGTTACACCCATTTACAAACGACTGTAAACGATTACAAACGAAAGTAAGTATTTTATAACCGAGTAGGTATTGGAGCCCGGTTTAAGTTTGCAGTGTCAAGTCAAGGAGGCTTGATAGTATTAACTGTTTAACGATAAAATATAAACAAGATGAACGCATTAAAAAACAAAGTACAGTTGATTGGAAACTTGGGTCAGGACCCAGAAATCGTAACCATGGAAAATGGAACTAAATTGGCGAAATTTTCTCTGGCCACGACCGAGACTTATAAAAATGCCAAAGGGGAAAAAGTAGATGATACCCAATGGCACAATATTGTTGCCTGGGGGAAGACCGCTGAAATAGTGGAAAACTATTTGCTAAAGGGGAAACAAGTGGCCGTGGAGGGGAAATTGACACACCGCTCCTATGAGACCAAGGAAGGAGAGAAACGTTACATAACGGAAATCCGCTGCAATGAGCTTTTAATGTTGGGTAAATAAGGTGTATGCAAAAACGCTCCTATGCCAGCAGTGGCTTTGGGGCGTTTTTTATTATTAAATTTTGCGAAATATGGAATCTTTGTTAGCGAAGTTTCCGAATATATTTTTCAATGTTCTCCCTATCCGGAATAGTGGTTATTTCTTTTTCCAATGCCTGTTCAAAATACCCTAAAGCAACCAAATTATATCCTTTAGTGTAATTGTACACCCCGGCCAAATAATAGCCTTCCCAAAAATTGGGATTTAATTGTATCAATTCTTCCAATTGGTTTAGGGCAATAGGTGTTTGCCCAGAAATACCCTCCTCAATTTTATCTCGTAATATCCTATAGTCTTCATATGCTTTGTAGGCTTTACTTTGTAAAAAGGAATCCCGAGGGATGTTGAGGTCGCTTTTTGCGATAGTTTGGCGTGGATTTTTATTTTGGCCAAAAATCTCTTTTAGATCATAGGCAACAAATTCACCCAATTGGTAGGGGTTGCTAGATACCCAAACCAATAAATCTTCTGGCTGAAAAACAATACCATGATGTGCCAATAACTGGTTTAATGCTTTTTCATTTCCATAACCAATTTCTTTATCATCCAGACCTTTTTTATCCCTAAGTATTTCTACCACTTTTGCAGGGTCAACGTTTGGTGTTTTTTCTAAAAGCGCTTCCATTCGTTCAAATCTATATTGCGAATGACTTTCTAAAATATGTTTTTGATTTTTTTTATCATTGGCATAGGCAGCACTTTGAAAATGATTGGCACAGACCAAACTTTTGGAATTTTCTACTTCATAAACCCCAAAGTTTTTGGGTGACACCTCTATAATCGCCGCTTTCTTATCTTTTGCACTGCCTACAAAAATAGATTCTGATACAAACACCTCCCTTTTTTTTGCAATGGCAATGGCTTCCTCTATAGTTGTTGCATATTGCAAGATTTCACGGGTAACCAAAGAAACAGGTGTTTTGGCAATTAAGGGGAATTTTGATTTTCCTGCGTTTATGGTTACGGTAAGTCCCTGATCGTTCATTCCAGAAACAACACCTATCATACCTCCCCAGGTTACCGACATAAATGCATGCCCTTCATCTGGCTCTATAAAGGCTATAATCTTGTTCTTGGCAAATTCATCCCCAGCGTAAAAGTCGAAATTTCTGCCAAGTAGTAGTTTGCCATCTTTGGTTTGGTCTCCCCAGGCCGCAAAGGCCGAACAGCCTACCAAGGCTAAATCTTGTAATGCGTGGCCAATATCGTGGGCGCCATGAAAATACATGACCCGTTGATAAGGTTTGGCTATATAATCATAATGGGGTGATGCATATTGGGAAACCCCATAAAGTTCCGCTTTAAAGCGTTCATCTATATTTAGGTACATTTTACGATTGAACCATGCTAAAAATTTCCGAAGTAGATTCTGATATCCTTTTGAAGGGACCAAATCATTTATTTTTTTTACAAAGATATCTTCTTGTTCGTTAAAAAGCTCCTGGGTTAAACGGCCTGTTTTTAATCCCAATTCCAAAGGATTACCACTCACATACAATTCCCATAGCCCTTGGTTATTCTTTCTAAGAAAATTATCGGCAATGGTAAATGTAGAGTCATTGATTTTCTCCCGTTTCCCAATACTGGATTCATAGTTAGAGACATCTGGTTTCTCTTTTAATGATTTGGAAACGCCGCATGAACCAAGGCAGCATGTGAGCATTATCAGGGCAACAAACCGATATGAAATTTTGAATTTCTCCAATTAAGAAAGGTTCATTAAGTTTTTATGCGTTTTTTTTATTGCGCTACGGTCTTTGTAATCCAACCATTTTTGCCCCCAGTATCTTCTAATAAAATTATCAAAATTTCGCATGATCACCACATTATAAAGCATGTTGGCAAATCTTTTGGGATTTCTGGGCAAGGCCCTTAGCGTCATGGAAAAACCACCATCTAAATATTTGATGTAATGCCAGTATCCACTTGGCATATACAACGCGTCGCCATGCTCCATTGTGGCGGTAATACCTTCTACTTGTTCAAGGGCCGGATATTTTTCAAAATCCGGATTATCCATATCTATTGATTCCAGATTATGAATGGAATGTGGTACCCTATATAGATATTTGGTCTGTTTAGGAGAGAACAGGGTTACCTGTTTATGGCCGTCAAAATGAAAATGCATACTATCTGGAAGATCTATATCGTAGTGCATAAATACTTTAGATTCACCGCCACCAAAGAATAGGGCTGGTAGTTTTTTAAAGAATTTTAGGCCTATATCTGGATAGTCAAAATCATGTATAAGCTCGGGCATTTTTTTTAAGATTTCATAAAAGAAAATCCTTAAATCTGTTGGCTTGGTCTTTAGAATTTCAATATACTCTGCCAACTTCATTTCTTTTACAGGTGCATAGACACTTTGCTTATCCTTGGCTGGTTCATTATTGTAAAGAGGTACCACTTGATTACCAGCTTTATTTTGAATATAGTCTAATGTCCATCTATCATATGCAGGCCAATTTTTGGTAAGCCCTTTAATAAGTACAGGTTTTTGTGGTTTATAATAGTTGCTTACAAAATCTTCTTTGGTGATTTGTTCTAAAACCGATATTGGTGTTGTTTTAAAAGTTCCCATTAGACATTGTTTTTTCAATTCCGGAGCTGTGCTCCCTTATTTTTTGAATTAAATAAGCGCCTCCCAATATTTCAGAACATGTTACCACACCACTTATAGTCACTCCTAGAATACCATGCATATTTAAACTTTGGCCGGTAAAATATAGGTTATTAATTTTTGTTCTGGGAGAAATGAACGATTTCAACGGGTCTTGCACGTCTTTAACATAACCATACATGGAACCTTTGTTACAACCGATGTAATCTCTATATGACAAGGGGGTTGAGGTATAAACAGACTGTATACATTCCCTGATATTTGGGAATTTTTTTTCTAATTCCGTTAGGAAAACCTCGGTTTTATGTTTTTTGAAATCCCCATAACTTTGGCCGCGGTCATTTTTTAGGGCAACCGTATTAAATGTGTCTTCCCATTGGGCTACCTCATCATAGTTCATATACGTTATGGCAGTCAACTGTTCTCCCCACTCATCTTGGTTTTTGCGAACCCCCATTGAGACCATATAGGTTTCTGGCCAACTTTCCTCGGTGTATTTATGTGCTTCCCAAACCCTATTGGAATCCTTAAAATGATAATAGTTCTTGTTCAGATATTTGAAGCACTTTGGTTTTAGTACAATATGTATGCTAAATGCAGAAATGGTGTTTTCCATTTCTTGGATACGGTAACTATATGATTTCCTAAAATGCTCTTCCCCGACCATTGCAAGGGTATGCTTGGGCTCAATATTGGAAATAAAAATAGTTCCAGTTACCGTATTCCCATCCTTACAGGTTACAGATTTTATCTGTTTGTTCTCACAGGTGATATTTACAACCTCACTATGTTTAAAGGCATCCCCACCGTGTTCCTTTAACTTCCTTATTAATAATTTTGTGATTTGGCTGCCTCCATCCGCACATCGGTAAGAACTCTCTATATATGAATTAATAGATAACGCATGCACATACAAAGGTGTTTTATCTGGTTCGCCTGCATATAATAGATTTGATCCCGCTAAAACCGCACGTAATTTTGTGTTACTGGTAATACTGGCAATATAATCTTTGGCTGATTGTTGAAAAATTTCCGGATTATTACCATAGGGCTTCCCCTCTTCTAGGTTATAAAGCGGAAATTTATGGCATACCTCCTTTAGTTTAAGGCAATACGTTTCAATGGACTTTCGCTCTTCGGGAAATAGGAGGGATAATTTTTCGATGAAATTTTCATAGCCCTGAGCGTGTGGATAGGCAATATCATCATTGTCAAAAGTGATGATATCAAAGCCATCCTCGTTCATTTTTTTAAATTGGAGTCCGTTCAAGATATCCAGATAATCAAAATATCTATATAGGTTTTGACCTTTTGATAAGCCACCTAAATAATGTACGCCAGTATCAAAAATGGTACGTTCACGAACAAAAGTCTGTAAGTTGCCCCCAAATTGGTTGTTCTTTTCCAAGACGCAAACACTGCGACCTTCACGTGCAAGAATATTGGCAGCAACCAAGCCCCCCATACCGCTTCCTATTATTACAACGTCGTAATGGTTTTTCAATTAAGTGTTCTTTTTATTAAGTACGATAAATGTATCATTTTGGTTACCAACTTGGAAATCTGATGGTAAAAGTTCCTTGAAATTAAGGTTTTGACCAGATTTTAATAGGATAACTGTGTGGATGTCAGCTTTGATGCTATTATGTGCGGATTTGGAATCAATTAAATCAGTATCAATCAGTAAAGTCGATGCATTTTTAGCCAATGCTTCTTGTTGGGATTCATAAATTTTGACTTTACTATAGCGATGCGTCAAAAAATTGTTTTTTAAAACCATACGGGAGTACGGTTTGTTTAAATAGGTATGTATGACACGGTCTATGGAATCCAAAGCCAAAAGTAAGTCTAACTGCCCGTCATCATTGGATAAATGTATGATGCCCTGTTTTTTATCAACCAGCTTAAGAATATCAGAATATGCATTTGAATTATTTTTCAAATCTTCCTTTACCTTCTTGTAGCTATCCGTTCCTTTAAAACGGTAGTGTTCCAATACGGTTTTGTGCCAATAGGTATTGGGTTCTACATGGTCTCGTAGTTGCCGGAACTCCTTCCTAAAAAAAGCACCTATTAATTTACCTTGTTTAGTGTAATTCCCGTAGTCATTCACACCATACGGTATCCGTTCCAAAATTTTTACCGTTATGCAACCATCCCTTATTACAAAACTTCCTTTTGGCAATACTTCCGAGTTACCATGAATCAAAACAGGAAGGATATCTAACTTAAAACGTTCGGCCAAATAAAACGCGCCTTTATGAAAACGATTTATTTTGTTGGTTTTAGACCTTGTGCCTTCTGGGAAGGCTATGAGGGAAAATCCTTGGTTTACTTTTTCCTTTAAATAAGCCTCTCCATTCTCAATGCCTCCAGATACTGGATATGCTCCAGCTAATTTTGCGGCACTACCAAAAATGGGGGAGTTATAAACCCAATCATTCACCAAAAAGATGATTTTTGGATGTAGCATACCAATACATAGAATATCAAGAAAGGAAGTGTGGTTGGCTATAATCATAGTTGGTTTTTCAAAAGTTTCCCCAAACGGATTTAGAATTTTCTTTTTTACAAATGGATTGGTGTATAATACCGAGCCCATTAACTTAGAGACCGATTTATGGAAGCCTAAATTTTCTTGATGGACCCTGTTAGGATTAATTTTCATTATAACCCAGGCGTACACAGAAAACAACAGTCCACCTAAGCCAAAATATAAAAATGAAAGTACCGAGTGCACAAAATACCGTAATGAAATTGGTCTCTTTTTGGTGTTCCCTACAAATAGATGGAACAACCAAGGTTGTAAGACAAAGGCAACAAAGGCAGCTGAGAAAATACCGATTAAAGAAACTTTTGAAATGGTATATAATGCTGGGTGCTTGGCAAAAATCATAACGCCAACACCTGCAATAGTAGTGATTACAGAGAAAAGTATAGATGTTTTGTGCGTTGGAAGACTCTTTTCCCCTGTTCTATATTCTGTAAGAAAACCATTGGTGATAAAAATACTATAATCTACACCAAGTCCAAAAATGAAACTACAGATGATAATGTTGAAAATATTAAATTCTATTCCCAAAAGCCCCATGACACCAACCGTTAAGAACCAACTTACAAATATGGGAATTGCCGTCACCATGGTCAAAGACAAACTTCTATAGAATAGTAGCAATATGACGACCACAGTTAACAATGAATAACCTAGAAGCCTGTTAAAATCGTTTTTTAAGGTGCCAAGAAAAGTCTCGTTTACCTGCTTGCGATTAATTAACAGGGTGTTAGGGGTGTTGCTAAAGGCAATAGTTAGATTTTCCAGTTGGCCTTCATTCAATTTAACAAGCGATGTGACCGTTATACCATTTTCATCCTCAACAATGTAGTCTTCAATGTTAAAGGCTTTAATATCCTGTATTTGTTGGATGGTGGCGGGTTTAAAATCACTTTGTAACCAATTGTAAAAAGGGTCAAAGGTATTTTGTTTAAAACCAAGGGTGTTTCCCGTGAAATTTAGTGTGTTTTGTAGTGAATCTACTTGTGGTGAAGTCCAAAAGTTATGCCAATCCGCAATTTTACTACCTTGCGTTTTATTTGATTTGGCAATACTGCCAACCGAAGTAAAATTAACAATCTTGTTGTCTTTTTTCAGCGCTTCTAGTTGATGAAATATCTGGTCATTTTGCTGTAACACTTCTTCTTGGTTTTTGCCAAAAGTGCTTAGATATATAGATTTTGATTCAATATCCGTTAGGTTTTCCAACTTTTTCCTGGCGGTGATCAATGCATCGGATTCGTAATTAAGCTTACTGATGTCTTGGTTAAAGTTCACTTTGGAATAGGTGAAAATACTTAGGAAGACAAGGAGTACTACAACACCTAGTGCCCATCGGTTTTTATGTATCTCAAAAATGGACAGGCGGTCTATAATGGTTTGTTTTGTGGACGTGATGGCTTTGTATTGATATAAATGTGGAATGCATAGCAATGCAAAAATAGACGCCCCTGAAACACTTACCGCGGCAAAAATACCTAGATCTTGTAGGGCCTGTGAGTCTAAAAACAAAAGGCATAAAAATGCTGAAGCTGTGGTAAGGCTGCTCATGATTACAGAGGAGGCTACTTCTTCATATAATTTTTTAATGGTACTTCCATTTCTAATATGTGTTAGTATGTGAAGGGCATAGTCTAAGGTCACACCAAGTAATATTGCCCCAATGCCCAGTGAAATGGCAGAAATGTGAGATCGAATTAAGGACAGGAAAGCAACAGCCAACAGGGCACCAAAAACCGTGGGGGCAAAAAGGATCAACGGTAGGGTTATTCTTTTATAAAATAGCATTAACAGTACAACCAATAGGGTCATGGCTATGCTAACGGTAAATTGTATATCGGTTTTAATTTGTCCGGCATTGGCAACAGCCACCAAGGAAGCACCAAAAAAGGAAACGCCAATTTGATTGCCAAATTTGTGCATTAGCTGATCTTTTAGGGCATATAGACCATCGGATAAGGGTTTATTTTCAACGGTGGCACTAGAAGGAAACGTGGGCGTTATAAAAAGAAGGATATTGGTTTCATCTTTGTTGACCAAGAATCCATTTTTTAAGGTAAAATCTTCTGCGACCCCTAGTTTTTGTAACTTTTTCAATGCTATAAAAGACATACCCAAAGGGTCCTTTAAGATGCTTTTTTTGGCAACGATACCCGTTGGTGACACCAAGGTCCTATAATTTTGTGCCATCCGTTCCTTTATACTGTCTTTTAAAAGACTGAGCTGGATTTTGGTATAGTCGGGCCCGTCCAAGAATAATGGAAGATTATCATATACAAAATCAAAGGTTTTAAGAACATCTTCATCATTTACCTTTCCCTGTATATGTTTTATATAATTGGGGTGGGAGTGCAGGATGCTATCCATAAATGCGGTAGCATATAGTGTTAGTTCATCAACGGAAGCATTAGGACCTTTTTCTATGTTCACAATAATTTTATCTGTGAACGAAATAGATTTTAATACCTTTTGTATGCGGATGGTTTCTTCGTTTGCTGGAATTAGGGATGTAATATCATCCTCAAATTTAATTTTAGATGCAAAGAATGATAGTATAGCAACAATAACGAGCAATACGCCGATGCTTATTATCCTATTTTTAGCGATTGTTTGGTATGTCCTATAAAAGAAGTTACCCATTGTTTACGGCTATTTTCCGCTTTCCAAAATAAGTAAGCATAAGGTAACCAATAGTGCCAAATACAAAGGCACCAACAACAGCTAAAATTAAACTTCCAACCACATAAGACCTCAGATTGGTAAGAAAGCTAAAATCTGTGGAGATAGACTCCAAAGACAACACAAAAGGCTCCCCCAAGGCCCAACTTCCCAACTGTAAGCTAAAAAGGACGATGAAGGGTATGAATGGTGGTAAACTAACGTTCGAAAATGCAAAAGCAATGGGTTTGTTAAGTTTAAAAACAAAGGCCAATAAAAGAACCAGTAAGGTGTGTAAACCCCAAAATGGACTAAATCCTATAAAAACACCTAAGGCTATTGAAGATGCTTTTTTACCCGGAGAATCTGAACTGCCCAACATGTCTTCGAACAGGAATTTTTTAACGCCCTTTTTTTTAAGATTTCTATAGAGATCCCTTGGTTTAATATAAAACAGTGCAACTAAAACCAACCAAGTATTTACAATGCTTATTCGTGTAAAATCTGGTATCGTCCTAAAATGGGAAACCCTTTCGTCTTCATCATAAAGAATTTTCACGGGAATGTTTTTGACCAAGGTACCCTGCCATGAAGCCTTAACAATAACTTCAATCTCAAATTCGAATTTGGGGGTAAGCAGCCTTAATTTTTCTATTTCACGCAAGGGGTACAAGCGGTATCCACATTGGGTATCGGTAAGCCAAATGCCTGTTTCAAACCAAAACCAAAAATTGGAAAACTTGTTTCCAAAACTACTTTTTCCGGGTACATCTGATTGATTCATATTACGTGCCCCTATATACAGTACATTTTTAGTGTTCTCTTTTTCTAGGGCATCAATGAATACTTCAATGTCTTCTGGAAAATGTTGCCCGTCAGAATCTATGGTAATTGCAAAATCATAATTATTTTCAAGCGCCGCTTGAAAACCTATTTGTAGCGCATTTCCTTTTCCTTTGTTCACAGGAAGATGAACTTGGGTAATTTGAGGAAATTCTTTAAGTAGCAATGCTGTATTGTCAGTAGCCCCATCATTTACAACAATAATATCTGGTGTTAATTCCATAACACCATGTATAACCCTAACCAGGGTTTTGGCATTGTTATAGGTAGGAATTAAAACAACGCAACGTAATTGTCGTAATCTTTCTGCTATGGTGGGTTTTTGGTCTGTCACACTTGTAAAAATTGGTAAGCTGCTTTTGGTTGATGGGAAATTATAAAACAAAGATAAGCATAAGGTAAGGCCTAAAACAACTGCTTTTCTTCATCGGTAAATAAGGCCGAAGTCACTATGTAGTTTTTAATCAACTTTTTCACCGCTTTTTCTTTGGCATTCTTAAAATCGGTCAGAATGAATAGTTTATCTTCTTGTAGGTTACTGTTATACTTCACTATTTTTGGCGCATGTTCTTGAATGCTTAGCCTGATGAAACGGAGTTCTAAATTCTCTGGATGGGCACCAATGGCAGTTTCTAACAAGGCGATGCCTTGTTTAAAGTATATTTTTTTCTCCTTTATTACCTTGCTATGTTTTGCCTTTAAAGTATATATTGCCCCTTTGTACCCTAACAAAACCCCATTGTTTCCTTCAGGTAAACCAATAAATTCAGCATAAAGTTCTTCGGTAACCTGTGGGTCGTTTAATGCTTGGGGATATTTAAGGCGTACTTCCGCTACATCAATAGTCAATGCAATGATAAAAGCAATTAACAATAGCTTCATACGGGCCTGTTTTTAAATGTAGCATTCAATTTTAATGCCAATATATCATCTATGTGTACGGTGTTCTTCACCTTAACGCCCTCTTCTGTTGATGTTATGTGTAGTTGTAGTTGAATGGTGTCATTTTTTTCTGGATTGATGACTGCCATAAACTTTACATTGGAAGCAACGGAAAGTATTAGGTTTTTTTGTAAGGCTTTTTCTGCCAGTTCCTTAATAATCTGGATGACACAAACCCCTGGTAAAACGGGATGTCCTGGGAAATGGCCTTCAAATATTTGATGGTCTTTGTTCAACCTTATGACAGCGTCAACAATATCGTCCTTGTATTTAAAATCCACAAGTTCATATAATCCTTCTATCAGCATTTACTTAAGTTTAAATTTATATGCAGCACCAAATTGTACTACCCCGTTTAAGTTACTACCATCTTTTTCATAAAGGTCGTCAGCACCAAAAAAATCTACGCTAACGGTCCCTTGTTTGTATCTTGCTTCCAAGATAAGGCCAAAGGGAAATTCATAACCTATTCCTCCAAAGACAACAACGTCAAAAGGTGATATTTCATCATCTCCGTCACCATTGAATAAATTGACAAAGTTGTTTTTTATATTAATGTCCAAACCGGCACCAAGATTAAAGTGAAAACCTTTATTGCTCCCTATAAAAAATTTATTGGCAGCGGCCAGTGACAAATAATCAATTTCTACATCTCCATATTCAGTGGAGTTAGAAGCACCACCTTGACTGGAATAAAATATTTCTGGTTGAAGGCTGTAATAGTCCGTAATACTAATATCCAGGATTCCTCCTATGTATAGACCGGTTTTGGTATCTAAAGTAGTCTTGCTTATGTTGCTATTGTTCCACCCCAATTTAAATCCGGGTCTAGCTTGGGAGTACGCTTTTGGGATAAAAAGTAACATACAAAAAAACACGAAAATTAAAGACTTCCTCATTTAGAATGCTGTTAGAGAGATGTTAAGTGCTAGGTTTTTGTGTTGAATCTCTATATTGTTTACAATGTTATCACTTATTTTCGAGAATGTAAAAAGCACCTTTTCTTTTTGATTTCCAACCCGTGTAATCTTATTTAGGGTATCGTTTTTATATTCGTAGTAGTGTAATTTTGAATCAATTTTTGTTGAAACTATAAGGCCATTATCATTTTGAAAATTTACTTTGGCAGTTCCTTTTTCATGAATTAAGGCTAGAAAATCCTTTTTAAGAATAGAAATAAGAATATTACGATCTAATGCTTTTATAATTCTATTGACCTTAAATCCGCTTTCCAAAAAGGAGAAATCAAAAATAGTATTGCCTAATTCCGTAGTAAATACAATACGATGCTCTTTAGGAGCGATTTTTTTTATAACCAGTATACCACCAAACTCCTTTTTAAAAGCCTTGATCCTCGCTTTATAAACATAGTCTTTTTCTACATTGGCGAAATAAGGATTTGTCGCCTCAAATACTGTTAATGGTGCTTTGGAATAGCCTAGCTTTTTTGGGTAGGGGGTACAGCCAAAGAACAGCAAAAGAATGCTAATGGGTAAAAACCTCATGTGGTATGGTTTGGTTTTCTACCCTGTTAGAGAATATAATGTGTGTATAGTCATTACTGGGTTCTATCATTTTAACCTCTAAAACCTCTCCTGTGTCAGAAAATAGGATATGAAAGACTTTTATAAACTCAGAAAATTGAGGATCTTTTGGTGTAAAATGGACCAGACTTTTTTCATCAACCTTAAAATAGTCCATATCAAAAGTTTCGGAAATAAACATATCGCCACTTATACTCGCCGTAATCAATTGATTCAATTGGGTAAAAATCGTATTCGAACTCAGGTCCATATTGCTTTTATTGCCATCATCGTTTATAAACAGTTTTTCTTCTTTAAAAAGTACGGTGTACGAGAATGGGGAAATATACTGCCAGCTTACCATATTTGGAGCTTTAAACGCTAGTTTTCCAGTAGACTTAATAGCGTTGGAAAGAAAATCTAAATGCTTGTATTGTACAAAATCACAAGTAATGGTTTGGGTTTTGGCGGCTTTGGCTTTTACCAATGAACGTAGGTTATTGGCTTCCGAATTGTTCATTTTAGTTTGCCCATGTACAGCACCAATAGTAAATAGAACAATTAACAAATATTTATACATAGGCATTAAGCTGTAGCAATTGGTCTACCGTGACCGATTGTAATTTTTTCTCCTGTAAAAATAACAATAACCGTTCCAAAACAGCTACAGTTTTAGCACTGGTGTCATGCAAAAGAACAATGTCGCCTTTAGTAACTTTGGAAGTTATCCTCAGCAATACCATAGCTTCATTGCGTGGGGTGGTGTCTAGGGATCTTACATTCCACCCAATAGAGTGTAACCCTAATTCTTGTACCGCCTTTTTTATGTTTGGATTGGTAACGCCAAAAGCAGGGCGGTAAAGGTTCATTTTTTTATCTGTAAGTTTTTTTACTAAGTCGGTAGTACGTTGCAATTCTTGTTGTACCCTGGCAGTGCCATAAAAACCAAAAGATTTGGAATGGGAATAGGTATGGTTGCCAACGGTATGGCCATTTTCCAAAATGGCATTCAATAGTTCTGGGTGCTGTTCTATTTTATGGCCAATACAGAAAAAAGTTGCCTTTGCATTATAGTGCTTTAATAGTTCCAAAACCTGAGGGGTGAAAATGGGATCAGGGCCATCGTCAAAAGTAAGTGCTATGCAATTATTGGGAATATTCTTATTGGAATGAATGGAAGTATAATGAAAATTCCAACGTATTAAAAAAGAACCGAGAAGGGTCATTAAAAACCACGTTATGAAGACCAAAAGATACATCCACCAAGGAATAGTCACAAAAAAAGAGCATATGGCCAATAAAACAACGGCAAGGATAGAAAGGATGTTTATCGGTTTTCTTTTTAGCATTTTTGTAATAAAACCAAACTATGATTTACACCTCTATACTGATTGTAAATTAAAATTGTTTTTGGTGCTGTTGTTTTTATGTTGTTCAGTAGGGTTGCCTTTGGCACACTACCTGTTTTTAGAATTTTATTGGCAAGCCAAAATGCAAATCCAGAAGCGGTATCATATTCGCCAGATAAATGTTTATAGGCCAATTGGGGTATGTTTTCAAAAAGCGTAGCGCCTAAATCATTGTAATAATGGTCAAATTCTACATCCCCGTTGTTGCCCATAATAACCGCATCAATAGATGCCAAGCTAACATTTGAATCTTCCAGAAACCTAGTTATGGTTTCGGGAACTTTTGATTTGTCCAAAGTGTTATACGTACGTATTGCCAAAAGCTTGGCATATGTGGAGTCCTGTTTTATATTTGAAAGGACAAAAAAATGAGATCCTTCACCAATAACACTTCCTTTGGTTTTAGATGTCAGCACATCTTCCAAGGCAATAGGCTCATTTTTAATATGGCCAATTAATCTATGGGTATCTACATGATGTTTTACCATTTCATCCACACCACCAACAAGAATATTGCTGGCTTCATCCGTTGCAAGCTGTAAATTTGCATCTATCAAACAGGATTCAAACGATATGGACGAATGTACGTATGTGAAATTATAGCCCTTGCAATCCATAGCTAAAGCTATTACGCCTGCTACCGTATTATGTGAGGACTGAATAAATCGGGTGGGGGTAAGGTATTGTTCATCGTTATCAATAATATCACTTACGAATTTTTCGGAGTCTCCAAGGCAACCTAATCCGGTACCAACTATTATAGCATCAACAGCCTCTAATCCAGCTTCCTTTAGTGCCGTTTGCGAGCTCACTGTGCTCATTTTTATACCTTTTGCCATTCTGCGTGCGGCAGCTGGCGGTATATAGGCCTTATAATCAGGATCCACTACTTTGAGCGTAGTATCCTTATAGCTTAGAATATCCTCTAAAAAAGAGGTGTCGTCAAACGTTTTCTGTACCGATACAGAACCTATACTGTTTATATAGACCGATTTCTTCATGCCTCTTTTGAAAATATTAAGGTGGAACAATTACCTCCAAAACCAAAAGAGTTTGATAATACGGTATTAATTTCTTTTCGCTTTAATTCTGTTTGCGGCAGTAGCTGAAACTCCTGCATTGGGGTCTTAAAGTTCAAATTAGGATAGACTACATTATTTTGTATGGCTAGAATTGCAAATATGGCCTCAATGCCTCCAGCAACAGCTAATGTGTGTCCCGTATACGCCTTTGTAGAGCTAAAATCTGGAACTTGGTCACCAAATATGCGTATCAAGGCCCTACCCTCAGAAAGGTCGTTATTTGGTGTGGCTGTACCATGGGCATTAATATAGTCTATATCTTTTGGCTGTAGTCCCGCTACTTTTAAGGCTTTTTCCATGGCAAGAACGGCCCCGTCGCCATTATCTGATGATGCTGTTTGGTGAAAGGCATCATTGGCATTACCATAGCCTTTTACATATCCCAGAACTTTTCTATTTTCTTTTGCTACCAGCTCACTGGATTCCAGAACTAAAAAAGCGGCTGCCTCACCTAAGTTTAATCCTTTTCGATCGTCGTCAAAAGGGGTGTTATAGGTGTCGGACAATATCATTAGGGTTTTAAACCCGTTAATAGTGAACTTCGAAAGCGCATCCGAGCCACCAACCACTACTCGGTCCAATTCTCCAGATTTTATCATTCTGGCACCCATCATTATAGCGTTGGCTGCAGACGAGCATGCGGTACTAATGGTAGTGACAAAACTTTCTTTTAAACCAATGGCATCAGCTATTTTATGGGTAGAATCACCGGCATGCAAGGCATTTATATGGTTCCAATGGGCGTCATTACTAAAGTAATCGTAAAAGTATTGTTCTGCCTTATCCATTCCCCCAACAGTAGTGCCAGATATAAGTCCAGTTCTATAGGCATTGATATCACGTATTCCTGCTTGTGCCAAAGCCTCCTTTGCAGCAACAATTCCAAGCATTGGGGTGCGGGAATGACTATTTGGTGCTAACTGTAGTATTTCCTCAAGTTTAGCATTGGTAAGGGGAATTTCGCCAACCATAATATCATTGGCATGTGCTGTCTGGATTTGTGAAATACGGCTAATTCCTTTTTTTCCGGAAATTAGTGACGCATAGTTTTCCTCTACATTGTTCCCAATAGCAGAAATCAAACCCATTCCCGTAATTGCAACTCCTTGATTCATATCGTCTATTAAACAGGACCCAGATTGCACATTCCTATTGAGAACGAACAAAAAAAGGAACAGTGCTATGCTTTATTGGCAGAAATATAAGCGGCCATAGTATCTATGGATTCAAAGATTTTACGACCTTCTTTTGGGTCGGCCAATTTTATGCCATAATCTTTATCTAACATCACAATAAGTTCCAAGGCATCTATGGAATCTAACCCTAGACCATCACCAAAAAGAGGGTCATTGTCAGCAATTTCATCAACAGAGATATCCTCTAAGTTTAATTGCTCTATTATTTTTTCTTTTAATTCTAATTTCAAATCACTCATGGTCTAATATAATCGGTTTATTTCAGCTATGGAATGTACAAAAGTACCCTTCTTTGCTACAACATACAAAAATGCATTATAATTTTCATTATCTATATCAACCCAGCCACAAAGTACTTTTTCAGCTTTGTTCGTGTCCAAAAGTTCATTAGCGTAAGTGAGTAAGTCATCTGGTGTAAATTCATCGGATACAAAGAAACTGTTTTCTGAATATAATTGGTGTTTTATACTGATTTCACCCATACAAATATTTGGCAAAGTGTATACAAAAACCGCTGGACTAGGGTAATATTGTGTAGCATCCTTAATGGATTCTTGATACTTCCTGTCCGTATCCAAACTCGATGCCCTGTTGGACAAGACCAAGGCCATATTCTTTTCTTTTTCCTGTTTTAAAAGCATATCTGAAGCAATAAAAGCAAGCTTGCTCAAATTATCCATTTTAAAAAATTTGGGATAATCGGTATTCAGTTCTTTGTAGGCAGATTTTATTACCGATTTAAATTCGGTGTCCAAAGATTTAAAGATAAGTTTTCCATTTACAGAAACCTCACCGTTTTTAACGTGACTATAATCTTGTATGTAATACTTGTTTTCCAAATACAGCTTATTTCTTTTTACAAACGAACAAGGTATGAAATTCGCCGAGACTAATATCCTCTTTTATATTCAGTCCGGCTTCTTGTGCAAGGGCAAGTAACTCGGTAGCCTTGTACATTTTACTATTGCCATTGGCAAGTGCCGTAAAATATAATGATGTGGCTTCTAAGGTAAATTTGGCATTAGCAAATTTCTGGCGATCGGTATAGGTTTCAATAATTATTAGCTCAGTATCATTGTCCATAGCATTTGCGGCAACTTTCAAGATTTTCAAAATCTCTTCTTTAGAAAAACAGTCCAAAAACTGACTCATCCAAATGGTGTCTGCGCCCATTGGAATTTGTGGGTTCTTTGACAGCCAATCTATTTCGGTTCCGCTTACTCGCTCTCCAAAACCTTTTTCGGCCGTATTTGCCAAAGCTTTTTTAAGTTGTCCTGGCAAATCAAAAATGTGTACGTTAACATTCTTATTGTAATCACAACATTGAATGGCAAATTTTCCGGTATTGCCACCAATATCAAAAAGTAATTTAGGTTTATGTTTAAAAACAATTTTCAAGGCATCCTCAAAAATACCGTCAGAATAAAAATGATCAAATTCAAACCAAGATTTCTGAATATGTGGGTCTAACTGTGAAAGGCCTTCATAAATGGTTTTCCAGTGCCCCAACTCCTTTAAGCCGGCGGGCTTTTCTTCTTTAATGGCTTCCTGTAAATGAAACAGACCTTGGTAGCAAACATCGTGGGTAAAGTTTAGGTTTACCTCGGTCATTGGATTGTAACTTAGGAAGTATCCTATTTTGGTGAGTTCATATTTACCCTCATTATCTAAGCTAACAATATCTGCACTTTCTGCAATTTCTAGTAGTACACTTAAGCTATATTCACTTAGCGTTAATTGCGATGCAATTTCGGAAAGGGTTACACCACCATTGGTATTGTTATTAAAAATAAAATCAAAAACACCTAGTTTTTTTAAGGAAACCGTGGTTTGAAAAACAAATGGGGCAAAGGCTATTTTTTGTGCTTCCTGTAAAGCATCAATTGCTCTTATATTCTTCTTGGACATTACAATTGTTTAACTGAACAAATTATGTCATTTGATGTAATGACGGAAATCTATTAATTTAAAACCGCGAATTTAAGGCTATTCCTATTATTTTTAAACTCATACTTTTTGAAAGATTGCTGCCGTGTTGGAGCCACCAAACCCTGAAGCGGTTTTCAAAAAAGTGGTTATATTCTTTGATGTTGTACTGCGTATTATGTTCAATGGTTGGGAAACACCCAGTTCTTGAAATCCTTTAGAGGCAAATAATGTATTTTGATGTAGCGAATGCATACCAATTATGGTTTCCAGCAATCCCGAAGCACCCAAAGTGTGTCCAAAATAACTTTTTAAGCTATTCAATGGGGTATTGGCCAGACCAGCACGGTTAAAGGCAATGGATTCCATTTCATCATTGAACATAGTTGCTGTACCGTGCGCCGAAATGTAATCTATTGCTGATGGATTTATATGGGCCTGTTCCAATGCAATGTTCACACTTCTATACAAACCTTCCCCTGTTCTTGACGGACCAGAGATATGGTTGGCATCATTACAGGATGCCTCACCCAAAATCCTAACCGATTCCGATGAAATTTTACTTTCATTCTTGGTGACCAAAACACTTGCCGCTACTTCGCCAATATTTATCCCTGTTCTTGTATTACAGTAAGGTCTACATGGAGCCACGCTTAAAGCTTGAAAGGCATTAAACCCAGATAATATAAACTGGGTTACCAAATCACCGGCAACCACAAAAACGTCATCATACCTGCCTTGCTGTATAAACCTTTTGGCTACAGCAATCGCTAAAACTCCGGATACACAGGCATTGGATACAATAATGGGCTTGCTTTGAAATCCAAAAAATTGCTGGATTTTTGTGCCTAGCGCAGATAAATAGGCTCTATCTTCAGGGAAAGGATTACCCTTCTCAAAAACATCTATATTCCCTTTGGTAGTTGATAGAATAATGCCAACTCTATTGGTAGGGGTAACGGCAGATTTTTTCATAGTATCCGCTAAAGACACTAAAAGCATTTGCTCCAAACGGGTATGGGCCTCCTTAGGATTTAGAGCCTCATATTGTTTTTTAAGACCAACCTGGTCTATTCGTGATGAACAAAAAGTCTCATGAAGCACATGTTTGTCATCGTATTGGGTAAGACTTGTAATTTCCTGCTTTATCTTATCAATGGCAGAAGTACTGTTAAACCCGTATGCGGAAACAATATTGTTATGTGATAAAAATATGTCATCCATGTAATAGGCCTACTTTTTTCTTCCAATCCTTAAAAAACTCTGGTATTACTAGAGAAAGGTCGCCGTGTAGCTCTACAAATACTTGTACTGTTTCCCCAGTACAAACTACCTTCCCTTCTGGATTTAGAATTTCGTATTTAAAAATCATTTTGGCCGCCGGACTATCCACATAGGTAGTTTTAATTTCCGCGACATCACCATATTTTAATGGTAATTTATGCTCACAGGTAGATTTTACGATAGGTGTGGAGAAATTATATTTTTTTTGGTCTAAATAGGATATGCCATGATGTCTACCAAAGGCTTCCCTGCCATCTTCAAAATACTGTATATAATTCCCGTGCCAAACAATACCCAATGGATCGGTCTCCGTAAAACGTACCCGAACCTTGCTTGTAAAACTAATTTCTTTAGACGGCATTTTTTCTCTTGTTATAAATGATAGCTATACCTGTTGTCATCAAAAAGAAAAACAATAATAGCGATAATTCCGGAATTAATTCTGACAAACCAACATCGCGTAAAAATACATCATAAAAGGCATTTAGGGCCCAATTCATGGGGGATAGATTTGAAATTGCCTGCATGAATTTTGGCATGGCAAATACAGGAACCCATACGCCCCCAATAGCAGCTAAGATAACTACAAATGTTGCTCCAAAGGGAGCAGATTGTTCTTGGGATTTTGCAATGGTGCCTAGTAATAAGCCAAGACCTGTTGCTGCCAAACCAGCAAAAAATGCAACCAAAAATAGTAAAGGCAGTCTTCCCCCTATTTCTAATTTAGGAAGGTTTATCAGTGGAAATAGATAAACACCAACCAAGAGCATTAGCCCAAATTGTAATAGAGACACGGTTAAGAATACTAAGGCCTTGCCCGATAAAACAATGGCATAAGGGACTGGTTGTGTGCGTAAACGGACAAATGTTCCTTGGTTTTTCTCGTTGACCATATTGATGGACAAAGGAAGGATAATAAAAAAAATAGCAAACAACGTCCAAGCCGGGATATTATGCTGGGTAGAATTTGGAATAAGTTCTTTTTTGCCAGAATTAGGTATGATTTCCTTAAAAGTGATAAAATTACCGGTGTCAAATAAAATATCAGAATCATCACTTCCCAATTCTTCTTGAAAGGCCTTATAGATAGATTCACTCTCTATCTGGGCAATCATTTTATCGATATTGTTACGAACAGAACTTTTAAAGGATTCCTGTGTAGCTGGATCAAAATAAAGCCGAATCTCCTTATTTTTAGCTGCCGTAGCTTGCTCTTCAGATTCCTCTTCAACACCAAACTTTGCCAATATACCCGATACATTTTCCTCAATCTTTAGATTTAAATCACGGGAGAGATTTTCAGGCAACACAATTGCTAATTGGTTCGTTCCTTTTTGGACCAAATCTTTAGCCTTCTTTTCTTCATTTTCTATGATCAATTCAAAATAATCCGCATTGGTCAATGTCGTTTTTATTTTGTCAGAGACAGATCCATTATCAAGATCAACCAATAGTATCGGGATCTTGTTTTCTTGTATTATTTTAAACGTATTGTCCTGAATTACAGTAATTGTAATTACCAATAACAAGGGCATAACAAATAAGACAGCTAACCCACCTAAATCCCTGGTGAGAAGTAATAACTCCTTATATGCTGAGATCCAAATTTTATACATGGTCTCGTAATGCTTTTCCGGTTACTGCTAAAAATACATCTTCTAAATGCTCGGCATCAATTTGATTTGAAATAAGCTCTTTCGGAGTTCCAACACTAATAATATGTCCATGGTCTATTATACCTACACGGGTACAAAAATGTTCAGCTTCATTTAAATGGTGTGACGTGTAAATTATTGTAGTGCCGTTTTTGTTCAATTTGGTCAGAAATTCTATAATAACAGATTTTGATTGTACGTCTACACCTACCGTGGGTTCATCTAGAAATAAAACCTTAGGTTGATGCAGTATACTTGCTATTAAATTGACCCGTCTTTTCATGCCTCCGGAAAAGCTTTTTATTTTTTTATTCGCAAATTCTGAAAGGCCTAAAATTTTCAGGTGCTCATGAATTTTGGTTTTAAGAGCATGGTCTTTTAGCCCATACATACAGCCAAAATAATGTAAGTTTTCATATGCGGTAAGACTTGGGTATAGGGCATATTCTTGGGGAACGATACCTAAAAAATGTTTAAGTGCCTTTTCATTGGCAATAAAGTTCATTGAATTGATATGAAAAGAACCGGATGTAGGTTTTAGTAATCCACACAACATTGAAATTAAGGTGGTCTTGCCGGCACCATTAGGGCCAAGAAGCCCAAATATTTCACCCTCTTCTATGTCCAAGTTTATATTGGAAACTGAATAGTGTGTGGCACTTTTATATTTTTTGGAAAGTTGTTCTAATTTGATCATGATAATCGTATTCTAAAAAATCAACTAGACAGCTTTTCTTAGCGTTCTGAAAAATTTTTCCTCGCGATCTGCTATGGCTTCCAATTGAATGGCGATGTCCTCGTAGCCATTGCTTGCAGCATTCCTGTTTTTATATATGCGCGAGGCATCCACAGCGAAATCCCGCCAGGCATCACCAATGGAAGTCATTTCTTTTGAGAGGTCCAATAGTTTGTTGTTTTGTAAAAGCTCACTTGATTCTTGAAGAAAAGCGGCATAAATATAACGGAATCCTCCACCACCAGTTCCAATCTCCTCTTGCATGCGTACAATTTGACCTAGATAGTGATTTGCTTTTTTAGCCCCTAGCTTTTTAGGCCATTTTCTGATGTTTTTGGCAACCCAACGCATGGCCTTTACCCCAACAATGGGCACTGGTGCGGTCATATCACGACTCGTTTGCCTTATGCCTTGAACAATGGCTTTTTCTAAGGTTAATTTCTCTGGAAAGGATACCGGGTAATACATGTGACCCTTTGGGGCAAAAGCACCTTTTGCAAAACGCACTTTTTCCAGTTCTTTGCTAGATAGACTGGTAACTATTTCCATTACGGGGTCACTTATTAAGTATCGATCTCCTTCCCTTCCATAAACTACCATGTTGTGGGCGTTAAAATGAAACCGATATTCATCTGGGAAATATAGAAGATTATAGACGCCTACCTGTAACCCTACCGGGGTATTATTGGCCAAATTTTCATCCAATCTGGCTTTTGCCATTTTAGGATTTTTAAATTTTTCCTTTTTCATTTTAATCCCAACGCGCTTGGCAAATTTATTAAAGATAAAACCTGGCATTGAACGGTAGGTAAAAACAGGCGCGTAATTTACTTTTAGAAATGGTAGATAACTAAAAAGTAATCCAGAGCCTATGCCAAATACCATAGGTTCGCTAATTTCAAAACCATTATGGCGCATAAGGTTAGAAATAACACCATTTTCACAATGTGCAGATTGTTTGTGCGCAAATTCTACTTTTGGGTCTTTAGCCATTACTGTTTTTTAGTTGTTCAATGCTTATCTCAAAAACTTCGGCATATTTTTCAAGTGTTCTTTTACTTAATTTTTTGAAAACAGATGGTTTAAAATGTCTTTTAACGCGCCACTGCCATATGCCAACATAACTGGCTAGTACGGGGATATCCATTTTATGGAGTTCCATATAGTAGGGTATAGGACTTGTCTCTTTTTTTAGTACTTTTTCTTTGGCAAGGGTAATACGTTCTTCTATTTCCTTTATGGCATTGTCAAGGGCTATTGTTTTTGGGTCCCAACCTGTACTTAAGGTAGTGGTGTATTTGCCATTTTCATCAACAGCATATACCATTTCTCTAATATTAGCGGATGCCAAATTGCTTTTATCTTGTGGTACTTCTTCTTTTTTCACCTGGCTAGTTTCTGAATAGTTAAACTTGCAACTTACAGTTTTGTTACTGTATATTGGATCTTATACTTCGTGAATAAGACAATTTAGGACACAATCTACAATTAAATCATCATTTCTAAAAGTGGAACAACTAATGGTGCATATGCTTAATTCGTCGGAGTCATAGCGCGAGATTAAATTTGCTTTGGTTATCAAGGATTCACCAACTTTGGGCAATTGATAAATTTTAACCGATTTAATAGCGCTTATATAACCAATTAAGTTGTTGCTGGTACCTTCCAAATCTTCATCATCATAATAACTTTGACCAACTATTGCAGAACAAGTTTGTGCCGCGTTTTCTATGAGGCCTGTTTCAACAAAATAATCGTCCTTAATAAAAATACAGTCGCTGGTAAGATGAAACTCTGTAATTACAGAGGTGTCATCAATAAAGGGCATGTTACTAACCAATAACATGGGAGGTCTATGTGGCAAGAACTTTCTAATATCAATTTTCTGTTGGCCTCCTCCCATAATTTAAGAAGCTAGTGCAGTTTTTATTTCACTACTGGCAATAAGGGTTTTACCACATTCTATTTTGGCCTTAACTAAGGTAACTCCCATAATATCATGAAGAATAGTAACGGTGGTAACAAGTTCATCGCCTAATTTAGGGAGGGTGAAAATTTCAGCCTTTTTAATAGCACCGATATATCCCACAGGGGCAGCTTCGTTTTTAAGATAATACGTATAGCCTTTATGCATTGCAACGGTTTGAGCCATATTTTCTATGAGGCCAGGTTCTTGGAATTCATTTGAGGAAAAGAATAGATTGGACGCGGTAATTGTTAATCCTGAAACAATTTCATTTTTGGAAAAATGATGCAACTTATCTACCATTACGAACGGCCATTTTTGTGGAATAAGCTCATTCACAAAAATTGAGTTTGTAATTGGTGGCTGCATTGGACTCATTTAACAAACGGTTAAATACGCGTACATATATGAAAAACGGGCACTTTCAGGTACATGTAACAATATTTTGTCGCCTTTTTTTAGTTTGCCAGAATCTATAAGTTCTTCTAGCATTACATAAATCGATGCTGCGCCAATATTACCTACATGTTCTAGGTTTAAGAACCACTTTTCCCAAGGTATTGGTATGCCTTGTTTTTCCATTTCTTTATAGAGCCCTTCTTTAAAGTAGTAAGAGGAAATATGTGGTAAGTAAAAGTCTACGTCATCTGGACCAATTCCGTGTTTGACAAAGGTTTGTTTTAAGCTATCTACCCCTTTTACCAAGATATTGCTTCCTAACAACCTTGTGTCCTGTTTCATGGCGAACAAAGACATTTTACCCCATTTATCTGCCGGAAATTCACTCCACGGTTGTAGATGGCCATTTTCTTGCTTTTCCCCACCGGCATACATACATGCCTCAATTTCATGGGCGTAAGAGTAGCCATCCATCCATTCTATTTTTAATGGATTGGGGCCATTCGCCTCACTCTCCAGTAACACCGCTCCGGCACCATCTGAGAGCATCCATCTTAAAAAATCTTTGTTAAAAGCGAGCATTGGATTATCTTCTAAATCCTTTAAATGTTCCACTTCATCTTCAAAAACATCACTTTTCATCCAAGAGGATGTGCGTTCAGATCCCGTGCATACCGCATTGTCTACTTGCCCGGTCATTACTGACAAAAAACCATATTTCAATGCATTCATTCCAGAACAACAGGCACCAGAGGGCGAGTTGATTTCCATATTGCCATTTTTTAAAAAACCATGAACCATGGCGGCATGTGATGGTAAAATTTGATCTGGACTAGAAGTGCCACAAGAAAGTAGTTGTATATCCTTGGTCGTGAAATTTTCATCACACAATACTTCTATGGCCTCTTTTGTTAATTGGGCATTGTTATGTGTGGTCTTGCCATTGTCATCTATGGCGTAGTAACGTTGTTTTATTTGATTATTCCTTAAAACAATACGACGTGCTTTTGATGCTTTACCATTGATGAAACCAAGTTTGTTTTCCATTTCTTCATTGGTAACCGGCTTGTTGGGTAGAAACTTCGCAATCTTTGTGATAAATACGTCCTTCATTAATTCTCTTTTAAGGCCACGGAGGAATAATAGGCCTTGTCAATTTTTCTTTGTTTAAAGCTTGGCAAATAAGTGATCAAAAATACGACAAAAACTATTGGTGCTATGACCCAAATGGCAAATAACAAATAAAATTTGAAGAAACCAATCCATTTTGATCGCTTTGGATTTCCGGGTTCACCTTTCTTAATAATTAGGTTGGCCCATTTAGAAAATAACACATTTCCACGTTTATCCGTCATTACCAAAAACGGGATTATTTTCACCCCGTTCAATGCTATTATTTCTTTTTGCAAGGTCCGGAAATTGTTCGACTTAATTGCCTTTTTAATAGGGGGTCCAAATCTTTCTGCTTGGGAAATATCCAAATCAGAAACTCCTGGTTTAGGAAAAATACCTAGATAACGGTCTTTTCTACCAGAAAACATCCAATGGGAAATTGTAATTACACTAACATGATTGATATGACGGTCTACCAATGCAATATGGCCTACTAAATTGGCGCCAATCACATGCAGTAGCTTTTTCATTTTTTCTTGGGCCTGTATCCACATATTTCTACAGGCAAGTATTGTTACTACTGGAGTGTTTTTCAATAATTGCTCGGCGTATTCTGATTTTAAAAAGGAATTGATTGGTATAGAAGGGGTGAGATACCAAACTTGGTAACCGAGAATAACCAAATCATACGACCTATCTAATATCTCTTTGGATGGTGCTTGAAAATCTCTTGGTACTTGTAAAAAGGATTCCGGAAAGGCATCATAAAATTTTTCTGGTTGCCATGGGAATTCAAATTTAGGTTTTGGAATAATTTCAAAATAGGATATGTTCACATCATCACCATGAATATGTTTGGCAACATTGTCCAAAATTGTACGAAGTTGCCCAGTTTGGGAATAATAAATGACTAAAACTTCTTTCATGGTTTTCTACTGTCTTTCCAAAAATCAAAATAATTAAACCATTGCAATGGATATTTTTTTAGCATCCACTCCATACTAAGAATATATTCCTTTAACAACGCTTGGGGATCTCTAGCTTTTGCAACGGCTTGTCTAGCATATAAATGGTATTCTTTTTTTGGCCCCTTCATCACATAGACAAACAAAACAGGTACTTTTAACCGAGTGGCCAATAAATAAGGTCCTAAAGGGAAATTGGCTTCGGCACCCAAAAACCTTTCCTTTAAAACTTTTGAACCAGGTAAATAACGGTCGCCTGTAAAAACCACTAAACCGCCTTGGTCCAATGCTGAATGTATCTCAAAGATATGGGACATATCATCTTGGACAACAATAAATTTCATGGAAGACTTAGCCACAATACCATCCATGTATTCTTTAATATTTTCATGTTCAGCATGGGTCGTTACCATATATATTTTTGAAATGGAATACCTGTCTTCTAAAAAGTACTGGGATACTTCAAAATTTCCAAGGTGGCCACTTATCAAGATACCACCTTTATTCTGTTTAAGTAAGTAGTCTATATGTTCAATACCATCATGGGTGTACGAATATCTGTCCCTAAATTTTGTGCTTATAGCAACGCGATCGGTGAGTACTTTCCCCAACGTAAAATAGCTTTTGTAAATATGGGCAATACTTTTTAGAACTGAATACTTTAACCTTTTGTGGAAATAGTGATAAATAGCTTTAGAACTCCTATAAGAGAAGAGAAAGTAGTAGGCGACTAAAAATCGCAAAATAAAATAGGCAATGCCAATACCAAAAGTATTAAGAAAGAAAATAAATAGTTTATACCCTAAAAGGGTGCCTTTAGACTTTCCTTCCCACTCGGTTGCCATGTAGTTTGGTTCTTAGGATTGGATTAATCCAACTTTGTTTCAATAAGATTATAAAAATCTTGCAGTGTTACTACATTGGTAAAATCTTCGCCAACAAGTTTAATGCCGAAATTGCTTTCTACTGCCACAACCAAATCTACGAAGTCCAAACTATCAAGACCTATGGCATCCTTTAAGTTGGCGCCTGGTATTAATTCTTCTGCTTCAACTTCAAAATCATCTATAAGAAAATCGTTGGTTTTTTCAATTATGGTTTCCTTGGTCATCATCTATAGCTAACATTTTTTTACGATCAAGGCGGAATTTGTGCCGCCAAATCCAAATGAATTGGACAAAAATACATCAATTTTTTTATCTATCGTTTTACTGGCAATGTTTAGTTTTAAGGCATCTTCATCCGGATTTTCCAGATTTATATTTGGTGCTACAAAACTGTTTTCCATCATAATCATGGAATATATTATTTCACTCGCACCTGCCATCCAACATTCATGACCGGTCATTGATTTGGTTGAACTTACAAGTGGGGCACTCTTGCCAAATACCTCAAAAATAGCTTTGGCCTCGTTTGCATCTCCAACTGGTGTGGAAGTGGCATGTGCATTTACATAATCAATAACCGAAGCTTCTAAAGATGCGTCTGATAAGGCTTTTTTCATTGCCTTTGCAGGGCCTTCTACGTTAGGTGTCGAAATATGTGCCCCGTTAGAGGAAAAACCATAACCTACTATTTCCCCTAGTATTGTTGCCCCTCTTTTTACAGCAGACTCATAACTTTCTAAAATCACGGTTGCTGCTCCACCGCTTGGTATTAAGCCGTTTCTGTCGCTGTCAAAAGGGCGTGAAGCTTTCGTTGGGTCTCCATCCCTTTTGGCAAACACGCCAAGTCCATCAAAACTGGCCATGGCTATATGGTTTATTTCTTGTGCACCACCAGTAATGATACAGTCTTGTAAACCGCTTTTTATCAAATGATAGGCAACTCCAATGGAGTGCGAACCGCTCGCACAGGCTGCACTAAGTGTAAAATTTACCCCTGTTAATTTGAACAGTGTAGATAGGTTCATGGTTACCGTAGAGTTCATGGCCTTGAAGATTGCCCCAGACCCTACTAACGTGGTGTCTTTTTTATCTCTTATGGTATCAATAGATTCTACAACCGATAATGCCGTACTATCATTGCCATAAATAATGCCTACCTCGTTATGGTCCAAGTAATCTTGGTCTAAGTTTGCATTTTTTAAGGCTTCTATCGTTGCTATGTATGCATACCTACTTTCCTCTCCCATACTGATCCTTTCCCGCCTAGAGAGAAGTTTTTTTAGATCGGGATCTTCAACGAAACCAGTTAGGGGTGACCTATAACCAAACTCAATTCTATTTTGATCTATGATAATGCCCGATTTGCCCCGATAGAGCGAATTTTTTACTTCTTCCATATTCTTGCCAATGCAAGAATATATGCCCATGCCTGTTATTACTACTCGCTTCATTGAACTAAGAATAGATGCCTCCGTTGATATTAATGACCTCACCTGTTATATAGGATGATTTGTCCGATGCTAAAAAGGAAACAATATGGGCTACTTCTTCTGGTTTTCCAAACCGGTTAGCTGGAATCATTTTCTTAAGCTCCGATTCATCCAAATCTGCGGTCATATCCGTTGCTATGAAACCAGGCGCTACCGCGTTAACCGTAACGTTTCTTTTTGCCACTTCTTGGGCCAATGCCTTAGTGGCCCCAATTACGGCTCCTTTTGCGGCAGAATAGTTTGCTTGTCCTGGAGTTCCCTTTAACCCCGAGACCGAGACCATATTTATGATACGGCCATATTTATTAACCAATAATTTTTGAATTAGGTTGTTGGTTACGTTATAAAAGCCGTTTAAGCTAGTATCAATAACTTTGGACCAGTCTTCATTGGTCATCCACATAAAGAGACCGTCTTTGGTAATGCCTGCATTGTTTATCAATACTTCTATTACGGCATTTTTATTGGTCTCATGCCAACTATTTAAGGTGGTGGTTACATTTTCTGCATTGGTTACATCAAACTGTAACAATTCACCGGTGCCTCCGGCATCGGATACCATTTGCAATGTCTCCTCGGCTGCTTTGTGGTTGCCTTGATAGTTTATAAGTAATCTATAATTTAGATCTTTTGCCAATTGAATACATATTGCCCTTCCAATTCCTCTAGAACCTCCAGTTATGAGAGCGTATTTGGCCTTTTCTTCTTTCATCTATCTTATTGTTCAATTTTGTACAAAAGGCTCGGCGTTCTGATACCATTTATTGCCTAATAATACCCCTTTTTCGTTAAAATAACCCCAGCCTTTTTTAGATTTTAACCTGGCCAGATCTCCAATAAAACCTTTATCGTCATTACCGGATAAAAATGCTAATCCCGCCGTAATACTATAATTTGTTGGTATGATAATAGTGCCCGAAGTATCTATAAATCCCCAGTCTTTTTCTTTTACAGGCGCTAAACCATTGGCAGCAAAAACCTCTGCATCTTTATATTGGAAATCAATTACGGTTTCACCTTTTGTGTTTATATAACCCCAAGCTTTGTCCTTTGCTACAGGGGCCAATCCGTTAGAGAAAGCTCTGGCCTTATCAAAAGCAGGTGCAATAACCCAAGCTCCTTTAGAATTTACAAAACCTATTTTTTTATCTTTTCTGGCATACGTAAGGCCTGAATCGCCATGAAAGTTCCAAACTTTATCTGCCCCTTCTATCACATTAAAGGAACCGTTATGGATAATTCCAAAATCACCACCTTTTTTACCATAAACCCCAGATGGGTTAAATGTATTGCCAATTTCTTCGTATTCTATCGGGATAATGGTTTTACCTGTATTATCAATCATACCCCAAAGCTCACCATTTCTCACCTTGGCATAGCCATTTCTAAAGGTCTTAATTTCGTCTAGAGTAGGTTCTAGGATAATTTGCCCGTCAGTACCAATAAAACCAATTTTATCATTTTGTCGAATTAAAGCAACTCCTTCCTCAAAATCATAATATTTTTCTGTGTTAGGAACCTTAAGCTCTTGGCCGCTTTTATCTATATAACTCCATTGGTCGTTTTTAAGTACTAGGGCATAGCCAGAGTTAAAGTACTTTACTTTATCGTATTCAGGTTGTAGGGCCCACTCCCCTTTGGTATCAATAAAACCCCATTTTTTTTCTTGTTCAACCGCGGCTAGTCCCTCAGAAAAACTCTTTGCGCTTTCAAATTGTGGTTTAATAACATATTCACCTGATTTGTTGATATAGCCAAACAAATCATTGTCACGCACCAAGGCAAGTTCCTGTGCATAGGAAACAGTTAAACAAAGGGTCAACAATAAACTTAAAACAGTTCTCATGATTTTTTATTTTGATGGTTTATAATATAGTTCTTTACTTCATTTACATAAGGATACATTACCTCATCTTTTTTAAACGGGGGAACTATGTTACGAACGGCATCGTACATTTTTTTGGTTTTTGAGGAAACCTTATCCTTAAAATCCAAATATTCTATTGCCTGTACTATGGTTATCATTTCTATGGCCACTACCTCAAAGGCATTTTCTATTACTTTTTTTGTAATCAAGGCGGCATTGGTACCCATGCTCACAATATCTTGATTATCATTATTGTTAGGTATGCTATGTACATACATTGGGTTCGCTAGCATTTGATTTTCAGCAGTGGTTGATGTTGCTGTAAACTGTACGCCTTGCATACCAAAATTTAGACCTAAGGTACCTAAATTAACAAACGGAGGCAAGATGTTATTTAATTTAGAATTCAATAAATAATTTAATTGCCGCTCTGCCAACATACTCATTTTGGTAACAACTATTTTCAACTTGTCCATCTCCAAGGATACATAATCACCATGAAAGTTACCGCCATGGTATACATGTTTTTTGGCCACATTTACAATTGGATTATCATTTGCACTGTTTACCTCTTCCAATAATATTTGCTCAACACCATTCAAGGTGTCTAAAACTGGTCCTAATATTTGGGGCACACATCTAATAGAGTAGTACTCCTGAACTTTTTCTTCAAATATGGTGATTTCATCATTTTCCTTATATAAATGATGCTCCCTTTTTCTTGTTAATGAACTGTCTAGTAAATGGCTGCGCATAGCCCTTGCGATCTCGCGCTGGCCGTGGTGTTTTTTCGAAGCATTAAGTTCCTCGGACAAATGGTCATCATAGGCTTGCATTATTTCATTAATGGCCGCAGAACAAGCAATTTGCCATTCTAGTATTCTTCTAGTATAAATGGCATTGACAATTCCTATTCCGGTCATAACCGATGTGCCGTTCATTAGTCCCAGCCCTTCCCGTAACGCTATGGTAATAGGTGCTATTCCTTCAATTTTAAAAACCTCCTTTGTAGGTCTTCGTTCCCCTTTATAAAAAACCTCACCCTCACCAATAAGTACCAAGGCCAAATGTGCCAATTGAACCAAATCACCACTTGCCCCAACACCGCCATGTTCATATATCAAAGGAGTAATATCCTTGTTTATAAGTTTAGACATGACCGTTATAACAGAGACATGTACACCAGAATTACCCAAGCCCAATGTGTTTAAACGAGCTAACATAGCTGCTTTCACATATTTAGGGGCTAAAGGTTGTCCGGTGCCAGAGGCATGGCTACGTATAAGGTTATACTGTAATTCTAAAGTTTCAGAATCTTTTATTTTGTATTGGGCCATGGGTCCAAAGCCTGTATTTACACCATAGATAACCTTATTTCTTGAAAATTCCTTTAGGAAAGTAAAACTATCATTGACGGTATTTAGCAATTCTTCTGATAGGCTTATCTCTTTGTTCTCGAAAATTATTTCGTAGAATTCACGTAATCCTAACCTTCCTTTAATTTCTGGCATGTATGGTTGATTCTGTCCGGTTTATATAATACCTTAGTCTATTAATTATTGGCTTGGTTCGCAAATTTAAAGTTTTTAGCGAATTAGGATAATTATTGTTTCGCAAATAATCAAAAGATGTCAATAGAACATGTAGACATATTAATTATAGGGGCTGGGCCATCTGGAGCTGTTGCTGCCGCATATCTTCATGATAAAGGTTTTAAGGTAAAGGTGGTTGAGAGAAATTCCTTCCCTAGGTTTGTTATTGGGGAAAGTCTTATACCAAGGTGCATGGACCATTTTGATGCTGTTGGATTTATGCCTTGTCTAGAGAAAAAAGGATTTGAGGTTAAAACTGGCGCACGATTTCTACAAGGTGAAAAAGTCTGTGAATTTGATTTTAGCAAAAAACATACTGATGGTTGGGACTGGACTTGGCAAGTGCCTCGTGCCGAGTTTGATAAAACACTTACCGATGAGCTTGAACGTTGGGGCGTGGATATTGCTTTTGAAAAGGAGGTGGTAGACGTTAAATTGACCAATGGGAAATCTATTACGACGATTAAAAATAAAAAAGGGGACACTTCTGAAATTGAGGCAAAATTTATTATAGATTCTAGTGGTTTTGGCCGTGTATTGCCTAGATTGTTACATTTGGACAAACCTTCTGAAATTCCCAAACACTCTTCTATATTCACCCATGTTAAAGATAGTAGGCGGCCTGAAGGTTGGGAAGGCCATAGAATTACTTTTGATATTGTAAGTAGGGAAACCTGGTTATGGGTAATCCCATTTTCCAATGGGTATACAAGTATTGGTTACGTTGGGCCTACAGCGTATTTGGAATCTTTTGGAGGGAATGCAGAAGATAAGCTTCGTGAAATGATGAAGTTATCCAATCATTATCATGACCGTTTTAGTGGTTTGCCCTTTGAATTTGAGCCTAAAATGATAAAGAATATTGCCAAATCTGTTACACAGCTCTATGGTGATGGGTATGTGCTTACGGGTAATAGTGCTGAATTTTTAGATCCCGTTTTTTCAAGTGGGGTAACGTTTGCCACCGAGTCCGCACATTTGGCCGCCAAATTAATCACAAAAGAATTACAAGGTGAAGCTGTAGATTGGGAAACAGATTATTCAAAATATATTTTAGAAGGGGTCAATGTTTTTTCTACCTATGTAAAGGAATGGTACACCGGAAACCTACAGAAAATATTTTTTGCAGATTCTGAAAACCCGATTATAAAATCACAAATTTGTGCCGTATTGGCGGGTTATGTTTGGGACAAGACCAATCCTTTTGTGAAAAATCATCATAGGTTGGTAAAGACCGTAGCCCGTATAACCGAAATGGAAAAAGAAAACGCCAGCAAATAATTGCGGCGTTTATTATTATCTTGACAGATTCTTACTAGAGTGCTTTCTTTTTAATTTCCCCAGCAATGTTTTTTGCTAGCTTGGCGTAGCATTCAGAAATTCTATAACCGGAGTTATAGTCGTAACCCATAGCGCCACTTCCTTGCACGTCTTTGTAATTTCCCGAAAATAGGATGTTTGTAGGATCATTGGTTTTATACACGGTGAATGTGGCATCAATTTCTGCATTGTGCCTTACAATACCAACATTATACCCAGGATAGATCTTCGAAGTATGTATTTTCATGGTGTAGTCGGCAGCATCTTCCGTGACCCCAACTTTGCCATCATCAAATCGTTTGTTAAAGGATTCGATAAATTTAGGATGGTATTGGTCAGGCCGATCATTGAACCATTCATTTTTAAAGCGTTCTCCATCACCAGCTTTTTTTTCTTCCCTTTTGCCCATTTTGTCCTTTAAAAAATCATCTTCATTATCAAACTTTGGAATCTGTACATCTGTATAATCAAAAATAAGGCTATAGGTGTCAATTCCTTTTAGGTTTTTAAAATTTCCCTCTTGAATTTTTAATTTTTGAGCAGATGCGCTTACCATTATAAGCATAACTATGGCAGATAAAAATTGTTTTTTCATGGTTTTGTTTAAGATATATTTGTTAACGATTTTTGAGGGAAGTTTCTTTATAACGTAATTAAGTACGTTTTATTCTCATTCTTTCTAATCATCGATAGAAGCAAAAACCATTTGTCTAAACATCCAACCAGAATCATCATTGATAGGTCCCTGTGTTTGTTTCAATAGAACGCCAATGATATTCTCATTTGGGTCTGCAAAATATTGTGTATTAAAGTAACCGCCCCAATCAAAAGTGCCAGTACTACCTTCACCACCGGCAATCTCACCTTTTTTATTGATTACAGAAAAAGCAAGCCCATAATGTTTGCCTCCATCCCAAATAGTTCCAATTTGGTTACCCATGATGCTTTTTACAGTGGTTCTGCTTAACAGTCGTGTACCGTTTAGCTCACCCCCGTTAAGATACATTTGTAAAAAAGTGGCATAGTCTTTTGCTGTACTAGATAAACCTGCACCTCCAGAAAAAAATGTTTTGGCACCGCTAATTGGGTAATTGGTATCATAAAATGTAACAGGATATTCAACCCATTGTCCATTTACTTTTTGTTGTACAGTTACTAGCCTATCTGATTTATCCTTAGGGAGGTAAAAACCTGTATCATCCATTCTTAAAGGTTCAAAAATTCGAGTTTTCAAAAAAACATCAAATGGTTGGCCAGATATAATTTCTATAAAATAGCCTAGTACATCCAAGCCTTCGCTGTAGGTCCATGCTTCACCAGGTTCATGATGTAATGGAAGCTGGGCTAGTTTTTTAATACTTTCACCAATGGTTATGTTTTTTGTAGTAAACAAATCTGTGATCCCAGCCTTAGCGTAGATTTTTTTAAAGCGATCGTCACCATCAATTACTCCATAACCAATACCTGATGTGTGGGTTATTAAATCTCTAATGGTAATTTGGTTTTCAGCGGGCTTGGTTGTATAGGTAGAATCAGATTCATTGAAGGTATCCAGTATTTCTGCTTTTCCAAACTCTGGCATGTATTTGGAGATTGGGTCATCTAACTTAAATTTACCTTCTTCCCAAAGCATCATGATCGCTGTAGCGGTAATGGCCTTTGTTTGGGAGGCAATTCTAAAAATAGCATCCTTTTCCATTGTTTTTTTAGAATCGGTATTGGCCATGCCATAAGACTTATGTAAAACTATTTTGCCATTTCTAGCTACCAGTGCAACAACTCCAGGCAGGTTGCCATCTGTTACTTGTTGTTGTAACATTTGATCTATTTTGTGTAATCTTTCTGCCGACATTCCTACTTCTACAGCTTCTCCATTAATAAGTGGCGCCGAATTTTTTAAGGATTTTGTCTGGGAGTAGCCGTAAATGCCAATGGCGAAAAATAAAATTAAGATGTGATTTTTCATGTTGTGGAAAGGTTTACTGTTTTATAGAAGTTTAGTTTTGAAAGGATTTTGATGATTTGTTTTAGGTCAAAGTCATGTATTAAGGTCATGGTATACCAAAACATGGTTTAAAGATAAGTATGTAATTAATTATCGCATCTAAAATTGGTTTGCTTGTTTACTATGTATTATATTAGTCAGCTGCTATTATTTTATGTTTTATATTAAACATATCGTTATAAAATTAGTGTTAAAATAATGATAATACAATAGCTTCATTTACAACTAACTAAACAACCAATTTTATTTTATGGATTTCTTGTCTATTTTCTCATTCTTAGGATTCACCTTATTAGTTGCTGCAATTGCATGGTACGCAACAAGAAGTACCAATGAAAAATCTTCGGACGGTTATTTTTTAGGAGGTAGAAGCCTTACCGCAGGCGTAATTGCAGGTTCGTTATTATTGACCAACCTTTCTACAGAGCAAATTGTTGGATTAAATGGAAGCGCATATAAGGATGGGTTGTCTGTTATGGCATGGGAGACTTTAGCGGCAATCGCGATGGTGGTAACTGCTGTTTTTCTATTGCCTAGATATTTAAAAGGTGGTCTAACTACAGTACCACAATTTTTAGCTGAGCGGTTTGATGTTTCCACAAAAACAATTACCTCAGGGTTATTTTTAACCGGTTATGTAGTTGTATTACTTCCGGTGATTCTTTATTCCGGCTCTGTGGCTATAAGTGGTATGTTCAACGTAGCAGAAATGTTTAATGTTTCTGAGTCGACGGCTTTAGGATATTGTATTTGGGGAATAGGAATCATTGGTTCTATATACGCTGTTTTTGGTGGATTAAAAGCAGTTGCGGTTTCTGACAGTATCAATGCTATTGGATTGATGATAGGGGGTATATTGATACCTGTTTTTGGTTTAATGGCCATAGGTGATGGTAGTTTGTCTAACGGTTTACATGAATTAATGACAACCAACCCAGAACGTTTTGACTCTACTGGGGAACATGGCCAAGAAGTGCCATTCGTCACCATATTTACCGGGATGATGCTCGTACAGTTATTTTATTGGGGAACCAACCAACAAATTATTCAAAGGGCACTCGGAGCCAAAAGTTTGGCAGAAGGACAAAAAGGACTTCTTTTAGCATCTTTTTTAAAGATATTGGGGCCCTTAATCCTAGTATTGCCGGGGATGATCGCCTATCATTATTTTGATGGTGGATTGACATCGAGTGATTTGGCATATCCAGAATTGGTTCGTGCCGTTCTTCCAAAACCTTTGGTAGGATTTTTTGCAGCTGTTTTGTTCGGTGCTATTTTAAGTTCATTTAATAGTGTATTAAATAGCTCTGTTACACTTTTCGGAATAGACATTTACAAACAACATATTAATAAAGAAGCGTCTGAGGCCACCGTGGTTAAGTACGGTAAGATCTTTGGTATTTGTTTGGCATTGGCTGCGATGTTCATTGCTCCATTAATTGCAAATGCAGGTAGTCTTTTCAATTATTTACAGGAAATTAATGGTATCTATAGTATTCCAATTTTCACCATTATCGTAGTTGGGTATTTAACTAAGCGCGTACCTGCCATAGCCGCTAAAATTGGTATTTTTTCGGGGTCTGCATTGTATATCATCAGTCAGTTTTTTATGAAGCCTAATTTTGTGGGCAAGGCATTGGAGAATGCCAAAGCTGCTGGAGTGACTGATGCTTCAGAATTGGCAATGGTAGAAGCAGATGCGTATCCGCATTATTTACATGTAATGGCTATTTTGTTTGTAATGAACTGTATTATAATGTTACTTATTGGCAAGTTTGCACCAAGAAAAGAGCAATTTGAACTAAAATATACCAAGCAAGTTGATATAACTCCATTTAAGTATGTAAATCAGGTTGGTATTGGTGTGGTGGCGATTGTTGTCTGTATTTATATCTATTTTGCCAAATAGGGAAATTTTTAAGTCGGCAACATTAGTTTAATTACTAGTGTTGCTAATCAAATTTCTAAGATTAAGGGCTTTACTGTGTTTTTCCAAAACACATATTAAATCTTTTTGTTTTGCTGGTTTTATAAGAATATCTGTGCACCCAGCTTCCTTTATAGATTGTGCCTCATCATTCATAGCGTAGGCTGTATGCGCTATTATAGGAATTGTTGTATTTGATTTTCTAATTTCTTTAGTAACTTCTAAACCATTTAAAATAGGCATTCTAATGTCCATAACTATGATTTCAATGTCGGGATTGGCGTAAAATAAGTCCAAAGCTTCTTGGCCATTTTTTGCGTGAAGTACAGTACCCAAATCTTTCAACCATATATTTAGTAAGTAAAAGTTGATTTCCTCATCTTCCGCAACTAAGATCTTTATGTCTTTTGGTCTTTTTTTATCTTCGTTTTTGTATGGTATGTAAGGAATTTTAAAAAAGAATTCGCTTCCCTGGTTTAATTCAGAGTACAACCAAATTTCACCTTCAAAAAGTGCTATAAGTCCCTTAACTATGGACATTCCCAATCCGGATCCCGAATCATTTTTTGCGGCACTGTTATTAATTTGACCAAACCTTTTAAAAATTATAGATTGATTTTCTGGCTTTATGCCAATTCCCGTATCCTTTACAAAAAATTCCAAAAAGCCATCTTTTATGGAATAACCAAATGTAATTTCACCTTCCTCCGTAAATTTGAAGGCATTCTCCAATAGGTTGGATAAAATTTGGTTAAGCCTTTTATCATCAGTCTTAATGCAACTGTTATTATCTTCTAGCGCCACTTCTAAGGTCAATATTATTTTTTTGTCACTGTTGGCAAGGGTAAACTGATCTCTTATATCGTACATTAAATGATTCAGGTTGTGTACGTCAAATATTAATTTTTGTTGCTGCGAATCTATTTTAGAAATATCAACGATATCAGAAATTAAACTTAACAATCTATTCCCTGACGATTTAATATGTTGTAAGCATTTTTTGTGTTCCTCTTTGTCTAAATTTTCGTTTCCAAGCAATTCTGAACATCCTAAAATGGCATTCATAGGTGTTCGTATGTCATGTGACATATTAGCAAGAAAAGCAGACTTTAAATTATCACTTTCTTCTGCCTTTTTATACGCTTTCTCAAGTTTTAAGCGTTCATTTTCCCTTTCTGTACAGTCTCTTACAAAAAGGGCAAACTCTCCATAAGTTGGACTAAAGGCTGAAATGTCATAGTATTTTCCGGTGTTATGGTTAAAGTCTATAAAGTTTTTGGATTTCCCTGTGGTAGCAACATTACATAGTGTTTCTATCCATGATTTTTCTATATCGGGAAAAATTTGCAGCATTGTTTTACCAATTATTTCCTCCCTTTTTAATCCTGTTTGGGTCTCATAGGCTTTATTGACCTCTAAAATCTTAAAATCGTAAGGCAAATTATCTTCGTCAAGAAGAATTTCACAATGTTTAAACCCTTCTAACATATTGTTTAGAAGATAATTTTTTTCTTCTTTCTGTTTTTTGATTTCAATTTGGGCAATCTCAAGATCTTTTTCTTCAGTTATATCCCTAAACAACATTACAAATTGGTCTTGACCATTGGAATAGGCTGTTGTAACATAATGTCTTTTAGTATTATGGTCGAAACCGGTCATTGAGTTTGGTTTTTTTGCCAAAACCACTTCCCCATAAAAATCTAACCACTTTTTATCCATTTCAGGATATACTTCCAATATTCGTTTACCAACTATCATTTCCTTTTCCATACCAGTATGGAATGGGAATGCTTCATTGATTCGAAGAACCTTATAATCATTAGGTTTGCCTTTGCTGTCATAAACTATTTCGCATTGGGCGAAACCTTCTCTTATTGTATTGGAGAAAATTTCAAATTTTGATTGCTGCTCAATCAAACTTAATTTTAAAAGTGTTAATAGCGTTTTGAATTCTTCAGTGTCACAATTTTCTATACTTAGAGCTTCTAACTTTTCTAAAATCTGTAAGCTATTTTGCATTTGTGGTTTTTTAAGATAATTGAATAGGTAATTGCCTCGGCTCTAAATAATTCTTTTGCCACTGTCCGTCAATACTTTAGTCTCTTAATTTACTAAAAATTTATATTAGTATAACCGTTATAATGCTGAAAAATGGATTAAGGCTTAAACGAATGGGTTGTTAATAAATATCAACTTTTAGTAATTATACGAAAATCCTTTATTAACCGTATATATGGATTCAACTATATAAATCCGCTTGGGGTTGGAGTAGTGGCACTGGTAATTTGCATTGCTATCTTTTTTGCCAACGGGCATTTTAAAATGCTATGTTTAAACCTACTTGTCCTGGTCCAAAGCTGAGGTCCCACGCTACTTTTTTGGAGCTGTCATTATATTTCTGGTCATATTTGGAATCTAAGTAACGATCTATTGATTCTACGGTAAAAATACTAATAGCCACACCTAATACTACATCTGATAACCAGTGTTTGCCTTCCCATAAACGGGATATCGCTGGGACTGAACCTAGTGTGTAAATACCCGTCTTTACCCAAATATTTTTAAATTGCTTTGCAATGGCATGTGCATTGGTCATTGCCAGTATGGCGTGTCCAGAAGGGAAAGAATGGTATTGTCTGTCACCAGCCCATAACGGTTTATAGGTGTCCTTGTTTTGGCCACTTAGTGGTCTTGCCCTACCTACGGCCGATTTTAAGATTTGTTGTAAAAGTCCAGCTGAGGATGCAGAGGATATTAACAATACGCCAGTTCTCCTTAACTTTTCGTTTTTGGTGATAAGGCCCGATAAATAAACAGCACCGGTTATCATATAATTATTTTCTGGGCTACCATATTCAAAGCCATAGTCACGTATAAACTTTGGTACATCTTCCTTAATGCCAACAAAATAGTCGCTTGTAGGTGTATCAATCAAATAACTTATTCCTGTGCCGCCCAAAACATATCCAAATTTAGTCCAGTCATTCCCTTTCCAATGTAAGGGCCTACTATAGGAATGCCCCATGCCTTTAAATACATTCCCCATGTCATAGGTGAACATTTCCCACCTGGTATCTACAGAATCATGTACCGTATTTTGGGCATTCAGTAAATATGAAAAGAAGCAAAAGAAGAGAAATGTGTATTTCAAAATGAAAGATTTAAGATCACTAAACTATTAAAAGTCAAGATAAAAAAGTGCTCTAATATTATATTATTTAACGTGATCCATAATTTTGGTTCTATTTAAAGTAACGTTTATTACTTATGTAGCTTAAGCTGAATTCTTTTTCTGGGAACATCAACTTGTAACACTTTTACAATAATTTGCTGATTAAGATGTACATGCTGATTAACATCTTTTACAAAAGTGTCTGCCAAATTGGAAACATGGATAAGGCCACTTTCCTTGATGCCAATATCTACAAAACATCCAAAGTTGGTAATGTTATTTACGATGCCTGGTAGCAGTTGACCTTCGCTAATGTCTTTAATAGTTTTTATGTTTTGGTTAAAAGTAAATGTTTTAGCCTTCTCCCTACGGTCAACCCCTGGTTTTTCCAATTCGCTAAGAATATCTTGTAAGGTGGGCAACCCAAAGTTGTCGGTCACATATTTTTCTGGCGTTATGCTTTTCAATACTGCTTTATTGCCAATTAACCCTGATATTTTTATGTTATGGTCTTTTGCCATTTTTTGAACCACAGTGTAACTCTCTGGGTGCACTGCAGAATCATCCAAAGGGTTTGTGGCATCTTTAATTCGTAAAAAAGCGGCCCCTTGTTCAAAAGCCTTGTCACCCAATCGGGGTACATTTTTAATTTCATCCCTATTCTTAAATCCACCCAATTCAGTGCGTTTTTCAACAATATTCTCTGCTAGTTTATGGCCTATGCCGGATACATAGCTCAACAGAGGCACGCTGGCTGTATTTATGTTCACCCCAATGGCGTTTACACAGCTCTCCACAACCGTGTCCAAGCTTGTTTTTAGCTTGTTTTGGTCTACATCGTGCTGGTATTGACCTACACCAATAGATTTAGGGTCAATCTTTACCAATTCTGCCAAGGGGTCTGCAAGTCGTCTACCAATAGAAACGGCCCCACGTACGGTAACATCATAATTGGGAAATTCATCCCTGGCAATCTTGGAGGCGGAATAGATAGAGGCACCTGCCTCACTAACCACAAAAACCTCAATAGGATTTTTAAATTGTATTTTTTTAACCAGTTGTTCCGTTTCTCTTGAAGCGGTTCCGTTTCCTATGGCAATGGCCTCTATTTTGTAAGCATCGGCCAAGGTGCTTATTTTTTTTATTGCACCAGAAAAATCATTCTGCGGTGCGTGCGGAAATATAGTTTCGTTGTGTTTTAGGTTGCCTTGGGCATCTAAACAGACCACTTTGCAACCTGTTCTAAACCCTGGGTCTATAGCCAAAATTCTTTTTTCGCCCAATGGCGCACCCAATAGCAGCTGTCTTAAATTTTTTGAAAATACCATAATGGCCTCATCATCTGCTTTTTCTTTGGCATTTTTCAATAACTCATTGGAGAGGGAAGGAAATAATAAACGCTTGTAGGCATCTGTGATAGCCAATTGGATATGTTTTGTACAATCGTTATTAGACTTTACTAGCCTATTTTCAATTCTTTCCAATAATCTCTCATCATCCAATTCTATTTTAACCCGGATAAACTTCTCCGATTCCGCACGTAGGATGGCCAATAAACGATGCGACGGACACCGATTTAATGGTTCGCTCCAGTCAAAATAATCACGGTATTTTTGTGCTTTTTCGCTTGTGCCGAGCGGAGCAGAGGTGTTGTCTTTTTTTGTTCCAATGACCTTGGTGGTAATAATGGCAAATCGCTCTAACTGGTTACGTACTTGGTTGCGAATATCGGTACGTTCATTTATCCATTCAGAAATAATATGTCGGGCACCTTCCAGTGCCATATCTTCATTCACGATTTCACTGGATAGGTATTTTGAGGCTAAATAATCAATATTATCCGAACGTTGCGCCATGATGATTTTTGCCAAAGGTTCCAAGCCTTGTTTACGGGCTACTTCCGCTTTGGTTTTTTTACTTTTTTTAAAGGGAAGGTACAGGTCTTCCAATTGGGTCAAATCGACTGCCGATTCAAATTTTGATTTAAGTTCTGGAGTTAATACACCCTGTTCTTCAACAGCTTTTAGTATTGCCTGTTTTCTTTTGCTTAGTGCGTCAAATAACTCTTTGTACTTTACTATTTCACCTATCTGCACCTCATCTAGATTGCCGGTCTTTTCTTTTCTGTAACGAGATATAAATGGTACGGTGCAGTCTTGGTTCAAGAGCGCTATGGTGTTTTGTATGCCATTTTCTGGTAGTTGGGTGTGTCGTATAACATACTTGACCAAAGTATTATTTTCGGTAATCTTCATTTGAAATATGAATTAAATAAAGGATTTGCTTAACTAATAGTAAGCCCATTTGTAACCCCATCCTCATCAGGATTAACAAATACCAATTTACCTTCTGCATTTTCGGTCATGAGGATCATTCCCTCACTCTCAATACCTCGTAATGCCCTTGGTGCTAAATTGATAAGAACCGTTACTTTTTTTCCGATGATTTTTTCTGGGGAAAAACTTTCGGCAATACCTGAAACAATAGTTCTTGTGTCTAATCCAGTATCAACCTTAAGTACTAATAATTTTTTTGCTTTAGCCATTTTTTCAGCTTCTACTATAGTACCCACGCGCATGTCCAGTTTAGAAAAATCATCGAAGGTAATCGTATCTTTTTGTGACATAAGTACTTTATTTTCTAGGTCATTTGCTTTTTTAGTAGCCTCAAGTTTATCTAGCTGCGTCTGTATTTCAGCATCCTCAACTTTTCTAAACAGTAATTCCGCTTTGTTAATTTGATGTTTGGCCGGTAGCAAAACATCGGACTTAGAGATATCATCCCATCCCAGACTTCGACTATGCTCAGTCTCTAAATTATGGTCGCTGAGCGGAGCCGAAGCGATGTTCAATATATTCTTAAGTTTCTCAGATGTAAACGGCAAAAAAGGTTCACTTAAAATAGCCAAGCCCGTTGCAATTTGTAAAGCAACAAACATGATGGTCTTAACACGTTCCTCATCTTGTTTTATCACCTTCCATGGTTCTTCATCTGCCAAATATTTATTTCCCAAACGTGCAAGGTTCATTAATTCTTGTCCTGCTTCCCTAAATCTATAACGTTCCAAAGAACTTGAAATAATACCGGGATATTTTTTAAGCATTTCCAAGGTCTCTAAATCTACGGTTGAGAACTCAGATGGTGCTGGAACTATGCCGTTATAATATTTATTGGTTAGAACTACCACGCGGTTGATGAAATTCCCAAATATGGCAACTAGCTCATTGTTGTTTCTGGCCTGAAAATCCTTCCAGGTAAAGTCATTGTCCTTGGTTTCGGGTGCATTTGCTGTTAAAGTATACCGCAATACATCTTGCATATCAGGAAAATCTACCAAATATTCATGAAGCCAAACGGCCCAATTTTTTGATGTTGAGAGTTTATTGCCCTCTAGGTTTAAAAACTCATTCGCCGGCACATTATCCGGTAGTATATAATCTCCATGGGCTTTTAAAATGGCCGGAAATATGATACAGTGAAAAACAATATTGTCCTTGCCTATAAAGTGCAACAGTTTGGTGTCTTTATCTTTCCAGTATGGTTCCCAATCCTTGCCTTCTCGTGCGGCCCATTCTTTAGTGGATGAAATATAGCCAATAGGCGCGTCAAACCAAACATAAAGTACTTTCCCTTCACCACCTTTTACAGGTACCGGTATACCCCAATCTAAATCCCTAGTTACTGCCCTTGGTTCCAAGCCACCATCTATCCATGATTTGCATTGTCCATATACATTAGGTTTCCAGTCGTCTTTATGGCCTTCTAAAATCCATTTCCTTAGAAAATCCTCATATCTATTTAGGGGTAAAAACCAATGTGTAGTTTCCTTAGTGGTTGGAACCGTTCCGGTAATCGTTGATTTAGGATTTATAAGGTCTGTGGCATTCAATGATGACCCACAGTTTTCACATTGGTCACCATAGGCCTCCTCGTTTCCACACTTTGGGCAAGTACCAATTACAAATCTATCTGCCAAAAATTGTTTAGCTTCCTCGTCATATAGCTGGGCCGTAGTTTCTTCTATAAAATCACCTTGTTCATACAGCTTTTTAAAAAAATTGGAAGCTGTTTCATGATGAATTGGTGCAGATGTCCTAGAGTAATTATCAAAGGCAATACCGAAATCGGCGAAGGATTGCTTTATAATACCATGGTACTTGTCAATGACATCTTTTGGTGAAATGCCTTCCTTTTTGGCCTTCATGGAAATAGCCACACCATGTTCATCACTTCCACAAACAAAGACAACATCTTTACCTGTTAAACGAAGGTATCTGGTATAAATATCCGCGGGCACATAAACTCCTGCTAAATGACCAATGTGTATTGGGCCATTAGTGTAAGGTAATGCTGCGGTAATGGTATATCTTTTTGGGGTGTTTGTTGTGGACATCAATTTTATTTAAGCCACAAAAATAAAGATTTTTATATCGGTGGAATAGTGCTTCTTAAAAAAAGAGAAACCCTCGGTGTACCATAGAGATACTACCGAAGGTTAAGTTGCATAGTGGGGAAACAGATTAAGCTACCATAACTGACTTACTCATCTTTTGATTCTGTACGCTTATGCGATAAATGTACTTGCCAGTAGATAGTTGCTTGGGCATGCGCTCTCGTATGTTAATCTCTGTGGAGCCCTCTAGCATCATCTCGTTGAAGACGGTACCTACATGCTGCCCTAAAATGTTATATAATTGTATGTCTACCTGTGCGGTAAAAGGCATTTCCAAGTATATATGTGGTGTGCTATCCGTTGGGTAGAACGGCTTATGCACTATGGCATTTAAGATATTTGGATCTATTGGATCTGTGCCTTCTTCATCTGGAGGTGTTGGCGGGGTTACGTCGCCATCACTATATACAATATCCGGAAAATCTACACCGCTACAATTGAAACCTAAGTTTACGGGAGCATAGGGGTGGTCCAATAAATGTTGTTCTACCAAAGGAATGTCTACGCAGAGCCACTCTGCCAAAACGGTTGCATATAAATCCCTGAAGTCCATCGTGTATTCTAGATTTCCACGTCCGTCCGGGTTATCCAAGGTTGGGTGGTCACCTACAAAGGCACTGCCATTTAAACCTGACCCAAAGAATAGGGTTGGGGCAGCCTTGCCATGATCGGTGCCATTTGACCCATTTTCAAAAATACGACGACCAAATTCTGAAAAAGTCATACTCAATACCTTATCGTCTTGTTGTGTACAAGCTAAGTCCTCATAAAAACTAGTAATGGCAATTGAAAGGTTGGACATTAATCTCTCATGTGCCAGAGGCTGGTTGCCATGTGTGTCAAAACCACCCATGGAAATCATATAAACCTTGGTGCCTAAATTACCTTTGATCAATTTTGAAATAACCGATAATTGTCTAGCAAAGGAGTTGTCTTGATATTCAATACCACAACCTAGGGCTTCACCTCTTTGATAAGCTTCATGAATCAATCCTGAATACTCGTAGGTTGTATTGGCGACCCCTCTTAAGAACTTTAATTGGTCTCCATACATACAATCATTAAAAAGCGAATTATCTAAACCATACACAACACCAGATGCTGCTATTTCTTCTAACTGGTTAATATTGGAGGTTACAAAAGCGTAATTTGTCTCTTCACCTTGAAAAACCAAACTTCCGAATTGCCCTATTTGAATGGCAGCTGGGGCAGCTGGCGGATTCACTAAATAATCTGGATATATATTTTCAAAATGCCTGCCCATCCAGCCTGTATTCAAGCCACTGAAACCAGTGGTAGTCAAATCGGTATTTGCAAAAATATCAGAGCCGGTAAAGTGGGAGAGACTTTGGCCTTCATACCCTACGCCGTGTACTGCTTTAAACTGCCCATTGCCCCACATAGGTTCCAGGGCGCTCATATAAGATGGTACACCAAACTCATCCGTAAGCTTTAAAACCTTACTTTCTGGGATGTAAATATTAGGTCTTGCATTGGCATAGCTGTCATACTGTTCTATGGGGATAACGGTACTTAAACCATCATTACCGCCTGAAAGACGAATTAGAATAAGAATGTTGTCTGTTTCAGCGGCTGCGATACCTGCGGATAATGGGGAAGGGGCAGATGCTGTTAACATATTTGCGCCCAGCATCATGGAACCAGAACCTGCGATTCCCAAAGCTTGTAGAAAAGAACGTCTGCTCCAGTACTGATGTTCATGATCATGACCATCATGTTCTAGGCCTTTATGAGGTGAATGGTGTGTATTGCACATAGTAGTAGGTGTTGTTATTTTAATTGAAACTCTGGTTGTCTAGCCAAGTATTGCATTAATAGATACACTTGGTATGGTGCCTGTGGCCAAGTGGCCAAGGTCCAAGATTCTTGATTTCCACCTTCGTAGTACACCTCCTCTACATCACTCCTAAAAATAGCAAAGGCTTTATCATACTCACTTTCATTAAGAAGACCTTTTGGAAGGATAAAATCAATTATTAGTCTAGCAACCACATCGGGGTTTGTGCTTGTGAGACCGGCATTTCCTGAAATGGACAATCCCAGGTCTCTATATTGTTCGTTATTGGCCTGGTAAAAGGCTTCCAACATACTTTCTATGGTTAACCAGCGACCAATTATAAAATTGGTATTGATCCAGGTTCTGTTTCGTTGCCAACCCGCAACATCCACAGGGTCAAAAAGTTCTTGGCTCAGTAAGCCACTGTAATTGATTATTTCACTTATTATGGTGTCGTTATAAGCGAAATTAGTCTCTTTTAATGTATTCAAATAAAAATCATACGGACTTTTTATGATAACACCTATAGCCTCATCATCAAAAAAGTGTTCACTTTTAAAGAGTTGTCTTAAAACTGGCGCAATCTCAAAATTGTTTGCAACAAAGGTAGTGGCCATACCAGAAATTATAGCTTGTGCATTTCCGGCATCATCATTTGAATCTGGATGAACAAAGAATTCATATAGTTTTAGACATATAAATGAAGCAATTTCATTGGATCTCTGTTGAAATAAAATAGTAATGACATCATCATACCCCCAGTTTCCTGTTTGGCCAAAAATTGTCTTGGCGCCAGCATCATGTGCATCGGCTCTAAAAGTTACTGGGGAACAGCCTATCTCGCCTCGTTCTACATAGCCGCTAAGTGCTTTTGCCGTTTCTATAATGTCATCCTCAGTATACCCATTACCGTCACCTAAACTAAAAAGTTCATAAAGTTCACGGGCATAATTCTCGTTAGGGTTATTACCATTATTGTAAACACCATCTAAGTAATAAAGCATGGCATTGGTTAAACCTATTTCACTAACAAAGGTTCTGAAATTTCCAATAGCGTTTCTTTGAAGACAGTTTATATATTCATACAGAAATGAATTACATTCATAAACATCTAACTCAGTAACAAAATGGTTACTCCAAAAAAAGCTTAATCTATCACTAAGATTATTGTTAAGCATTCCATTTGCATAGTTTAATGCAAATTCGGAGCGCTGTTGATTTACCAGCTGTCTTCTTGCATCATCATCTGCCGGATAATCTGCATTTGTCCAATTGGCCCATGCTGGTGTAGGAATTGGAGCCATGTTTACCGCTTGGTCAACAAGGCTGTCTACTAAAGTACCTGCATTTTGTCCAACTGCCTGATTTATGGTTTCAACAGAAGCACTAAAACCTAGCCGTCTGTATAGATGGGATGCTCTTAGCTGGTCTAAAGGGGCATTGTAAGGTGCAAGAGTAGAAGTATTACAATTAATGAAATATTCCATAGTCTTTGGTATGGCGTTAGTAATTTACGTTCATAGAGTTGGGGCTTCTATTTAACGATACGAAATTTGGGTTAGTATGCCATTCCCCTTATTTTCGTTAACTGGGATATAAAACTACGGTCTCTTTTTTAAAAAAGACGGTAAGGGGCATATATTTTCGACGAACTACATGTTTTTAATGCAATTTTATGGGAAAGCATAATGATTTTGGAAAAGAAGGTGAAGAAATAGCTGTGCGGCATCTGCAAAAAAATGGATATAAGATTCGCTTTAGAAATTATAGGTATTTAAAGGCAGAAATTGACATTATTGCTGAAAAGGATAGTATAATTGCCATAATTGAAGTTCGTTCCAGAAGTACAGATTTTATTGAAAACATAGGAGAAACCATAACACCAAAAAAAATTAAGCTTTTGGTTACGGCTGCAGATCATTATGTTATTGATCAAGATTTAGATATGGAAATCCGTTTTGATGTAATTACTATTTTGAAAAATAAGTCTAGGTTTGAGTTAGAGCATATGGAAGGTGCTTTTTACCATTTTTAAAATAGATTCAAAGTTGTAGATATTAATTTAAAAACATTTTGTTTTATTTATAACAAGTTGTTATATTTGCATGCAACCTAGAAATTATGAAGACAATATCATCCGTAGTAGAACAGTATATTAAGAAAAAACCTTTCCTTCAAAGTGCTTTGGGACAAGGAATTATAAATTTAACATCCTTATCTAGAATAGTAAAACCGGAGATAGAAGAGGAATTGGGTAAGGACATTCGTAATGGCGCTATAGTGATGGCGTTAAAGCGTTTATCTGATGATTTGGAATTTAGGGCAACCCATAAAATTTTAAAAGTATTAAAGAATATTGGAGAAATTACTGTTCGCTCCTCATTAACGGACTATACTTTTTTAGCATCGGACCGTATTCTAGTTCAACAAGCAAAATTGTTGGAAGAGATTAATAATAACAAAGATGTATTCTACACATCCTCTAGAGGTGTTAATGAAATAAACATTGTTATTAGCAATATAATGGACAAGACTGTTGAGGAATTGTTTAAAGATGAGAAGTGTACCCAAAAGGCGGAAGACCTTTCATCTATAACTGTAAAACTTCCTGCTGAGAATGTATCTGTGCCAGGTATTTATTACTTTATTTTTCAGCGTTTGGCTTGGGAAGGGATAGTGCTTTATGAGGTTATATCCACTACCAACGAATTTACTATTTTGGTAAATGATGAGCAGGTAGATATTGCTTTTAAGACCATAAAAGACCTAAAGGGGCTATAATAATTAGTTTTTATTTGGCGCTTAAATAATCGATAACATCTTCACTGTTTTCTGGCCTGGCAACTATTCGTTTGTCATTGTCCAATATATAGTATGAGGGTGTTTGGTGAATATCAAAGGTTTTAACATACTTACTGTCCCATTTTTCCAATGCAATTGCATGGTGAAACCCTGCTAAAATTGGTATGGTTTTCTTCCAGTTTTCTGCGTTGTCCTCTAGTCCTACCGCAACCACTTGCAAGCTTTTTACATTTTTTAATTTTTCATAGAGACCAGGTAGCTCATTTAAGCAATGGGAACAAGTACTGCTCCAAAAAATAATTAGATAATTGGAGGCACCATCTAGGCCCGTTAAGGATTTGGGCATGCCATCTTCTTCCCAAGTTATCTCAGGAGACACAGCGCCAATCCGTAACCTTGTTTTTGTTTCAATATTCGAAATCAAATTTTCATTCCCTTCCTTTAAGGCTAGATTTTTTAAGTAATTATTGAAAATATAATCAGAAACTTCGTAGACCTTATTTTCATTGGCCTTCTTCCATGCCTTACTCCAAATACTTACTTGTAACGGCTCTGGAACCGCCTGTAGCTTGGAGGCAAGAAAGTCAGCATTCTTGTTAATTTCATGAACAAGCTCCTTTCTTTCTGTTGTGCCAGGTGGAACGGCCCAAAACAGGTAATTCAATATTTTATCGGCTAGGAACTCAGATGCCTGTAAGGTTGTATTCTTAAAATTGATTTCATCAAAAAAGTGGTTTTTCTTTTTTATCAAATACTCGTTCAGGGGTAGAAATCCTTGTGGTAGATAGTGTCTATTGGCTTTCACAAAATGACTGGCTATGGTCCCTTCAGAGTCAGACTCATACTTATCCTGGATCTGTTTAAGGTTGTTAACCAACTGCATGTATTTCTGCACGTTTGATTCTCCTGTACTGTAGAAATCCATTAACCTATCTCCCGCTTCATCGATATCTGAAAAGTACTCAATGAAAAGTTTATTTTCAACGGAGCTTACCAACTGAAGGCCAGATTTTAAATCAAAATTAAGGACAATATCTTCCTCACAGTTATAGATTAGGTCAATATAATACTCGTCTTGGGGTACGGCATACACCAATCTATAGATGCCAGGTGAAACGGAACTGGGTAATGTCAAAGAAAAATGGCCGTCTTTTACGGCGGTATCGGTTATGTATTGCGCACCATTGGTATCTAAACGATAGACCATTAGCCATTTGAAGGAATTTGCTGGTGAAAAATTACCGGATATCGAGTTTTGTGCATTAACACCAACGGCAAGTGTTAACATAAATATATAATGTAAAAGTTTCATATGTTTATAAAGTCATTTATTGAACCAAAGTACAGTTTAATCTAAAGTTAAAATATTTATAAAGTATTTTTTTGTTGGTGTATTGCTTACAGGGAATTAAATACCATGAGTTTTAGCACACCTAATACATGCTTGGAATTTTTAAGTTGAAAAGTTTCTCTAGCAATGACCATGTGGTTTAAAATTTCCAAAATTAGGATTTTAAGATGCAAATACCATTGATAAAATTAGTACAGTATTTGAAATAGAATTTTGATAATATTAGGTTTTAATGAAAATAATGGAACCTTTTAATTCATAACTATTTAAACTAATGGTATTTCCTATAGGCCTCTTTAAAATTATATGTATTTAATCGAATAATAGTAGGGTATAGCCTTTCATGCTTGTTCTATAACCATAAACCCCAAATATTAAATACTTATGAAACTATTAAATCGACCATTCGGACTTTTATTATTTAGTGTAATAACCTTAATTTCCTGTACTAAGGATAATATCGGTTCAGATTATGGTAAACTAGCGTTAAGCGCAAAAAGCACATTCATATCAACATCAGCTGCCAAACAGGGAACTGCTTCTAATTCCGTTGCTCAAGGTGTCGAGGTCACAGATTTTCTAATAAATCTTGTGGAATTTGAGCTGGAGATTGATATGGAAGGTGTAGAAATGGAAAATGACCCGAACGACTTATGGGACGATGACGGTTCTTTTGATTTTGAAGATGAACTAAAACTTGAAGGACCATTTACACTAGATTTAATGGCTGGTCAGATTAGTTTTGTTGAGGTAACCGTTCCCAATGGCCGCTATGAAGAAATAGAGTTCAAGATTAACAAAAATAAGGATGAGAGCAGTGAAATGTTTGATAAATCAATAATTATAAAAGGTACGGTCAATGAAGTTCCTTTTATATTTTGGCACAATTTTATGGACGAATTGGAAGTGGATTTTGAAGATCCTACAGTGGATGTTTCTATCTCTGGCAATACCGAAAGTCTTGTCTTGGACTTTGACCTTTCTCTATTGTTCAATTCCGTTGGTGGGATAGACCTGAGCCAAGCTACGGATAACAATAATGACGGGATTATTGAAATATCACCTAGTGATGAGGATGGCAACAATGTTTTGGCACAGACCATACGAGATAGAATGAGGGATGTCATCGATTTACTTGATGATTAATATTGACAGAGAAAAGTTGTTTAATAAAAACCTGGCAGTATTGCTGGGTTTTTTTAATATTAAGGAAAACAATATCACTCAAGACCAAGGTCAGTTTAGACGGCTTAATATGATGTAAATAAATAAATAAGATTAGGTTATTTGTTTTTTGAAGGGTACTATTCATCAAATTCATAAGGGCCATACACGGCATCCCTAAAAGATTTATGTAAGCCAATTTGATCATAAGGGAATAATTGAACAAAAAGCACAGCGGTAAGCTTGTTTACCGGATCAACCCAGAATAAGGTAGATGCTGCACCGTCCCAGTAAAATTCCCCTACGACGCCATTATTTTCTTCCGGTGTCTTTGGTGGGGCAACCCTAACGGCAAAATCAATTCCAAAGCCAACCTGGCCTTTGGAAGGTAACCAAGATCGCTCCGTTACACTATCTGCCAATTGATTGGTCGCCATTAGTTTTACGGTTTCTTCTTTTAAAACCTTAGTTGAATCCGAACTTCCTCCATTAACCAACATCTGGGCAAACTTCATATAATCATCTAGGGTAGAGGTCAAACCAGAACCACCTCTGGTAAGTGGCCAATGTTGGGTGTAGTTACTGTACGTAAGGGTGTCTTTTTGTAATTCCCCTTCCCCTTTTCTAATGTAAAGTCGCGCAAATCTATCCCTATCACCTTCTGGAATAAAATATCTGGTTTCTCTCATATTTAGGGGGTCAAGAATATGTTCACGTACGTATTTACCGTAGGGGATTCCGGATATTCTCTCTACCAATAATGCCTGTACATCTACTGATGGCCCGTATTCCCATTGCGTACCTGGTTGAAACCATAAAGGTAATTTTCCTAACTTTTCGCCCATTTGGCTCAGGGTATTTTCACGGTCCATAGGTTTAGCATCTTCTAAAAGTTCACTTAGTCCTGGAATATCTCCACGGTTCGGAAAACCAGCAGTATGCCTGGTAACATCTCTAATAGTAACTGGTCTGTCCAAAGGTTCAGTCAAGACTTCGCCATTTATATCAACCCCAGTGTAAACGGACATGTTGGCAAATTCAGGCGCGTATTTTGAAATGGGATCATCCAATTCAAATTTCCCTTCTTCATATAAAGTCATTAAAGCGGTACCTGTAATGGGCTTTGTCATGGAATAAATTTGGACTATAGTATTCCTGTCCATTGGCACCTTGTTTTCCAAATCGGCAAAACCAAAGGCATTATAATACACTTCTTCTCCTTGCTCAAATATAAGGGCTGACACTCCTGCAATATTCCCTGTGTTCACGAATGCGCTTAAAGTGGAGTCTATTCTTTTTATTGCCAATTCGTTGACAATAGTTATTTCTAGTTTAAGGGTGTCATTGGATTTTTGCTTGCAAGAAAGGGTGATTAGTGAGCTAAATATTAGTAGAAAGGTCCAATTTTTCATTCTGTATTTTGGTTTAGTGGTTGTTGTAAGTCAACTAAAGATACTAGAAATAAAAAAAGAAAAAGAATTAACTTTTTTCAAAAAATGAAGGAAACTTAAGATTTATAGGTTTAGCAAGGTTTATAATTATAGGTTGTTTGCTCTTGTTTTGAAAGTAAATAACTAAAAAGGATTAGGCTGGCTAATTATTGGTGATTTGATATTCAATACCAATTAATGAAATAACATTGTTCATTACTGCAATTTCCTTTTCATGTACAAAACCATCAGAGGCCGCTACTTCCTCCAAAATCTCTACTAGGCGCTTCTTTTTATCTGTACTCATTTCTTTAAGAACATCCCAATACACGTCTGTGCCTAAATTTCGTGCTTGTAGCAAAAGGTTACTGTCAAAATCCAAAATATGCATTAAGCGACTCAATGAATTTATTTCGCCAATGTGAATTGTGCCGTCTGCCATAATTAATGACTCAATAACATGAACAACGGCCAATTTTTCAGAAATATCTAATTTCATTTTATGTCGTTACGTTTTCTCTTTTTTCAAAAGGATGAAGTGCCTCCAAGGCTTTGTACGTATTGGTTATACCTTCAAACACTAAAAGTAAACGTAAGCCATTTCTTGTGTTTTTTTCTTTTATTTTGCATTTGTGTGTATGGTGTTGTACATACTGTAATACTCTAGTAAAGTTTGGTGTTTGATAAAATTCCGATTGTTGGTCACTTATAAAATACCCAATCATTTTTCCTTGTTTCATTACAATTTTTTCAAGACCAATGCCGTTGGCAATCCACTTTATACGAACGGAATTTAGTAAATCTTCTGCTTGCGTAGGTAATTGCCCAAAGCGATCAACTAATTGTGCTTCAAATGTTTGAAGTTCTTTCTCGTCCTTAATTTGGTTTAAATCGGTATATAGGGTTAAGCGTTCGGTTATATTGTTAATGTAGTCATCTGGAAATAACAGTTCAAAATCAGAATCTATTTGCGTTTCTTTTACAAAAACCTTTTCATGGGGACCTTCAACTTCGTCATACAAATCCTTAAATTCATTTTCTTTGAGTTCTTCAATAGCTTCCACCAATATTTTTTGGTAGGTCTCAAATCCTATTTCATTTATAAATCCACTTTGTTCCCCTCCTAAAAGATCGCCAGCGCCACGTATCTCTAAGTCTTTCATGGCAATATTAAATCCGCTACCAAGTTCTGTGAATTGCTCTAAGGCCTCAATTCTTTTTCTCGCATCTGGAGTCATAACTTCATAAGGCGGTGTAATAAAATAACAGAAGGCTTTTTTATTTCCACGGCCAACCCTTCCACGCATTTGGTGCAGGTCACTTAGACCAAAATTATTGGCATTATTAATAAAAATGGTATTGGCATTGGTTACATCTAAACCGCTTTCTACAATAGTGGTAGAAACTAGTACATCAAAATCCCCATTGATAAAGCCTAACATTAAATTTTCTAGCTTTTTGCCTTCCATCTGACCGTGGCCAATTCCAATTTTAGCATCAGGCACCAAACGCTGCAACATTCCAGCAACTTCTTTTATATTTTCAATGCGATTATGTATAAAAAATACTTGTCCGCCCCGTTCAATCTCATAACGAACTGCATCTCTTATCGTTTCCTCGGTAAATCTTACCACATGACTTTCTATGGGATATCTATTTGGTGGTGCCGTGGTAATGGTAGATAGGTCCCTTGCCGCCATCAAACTAAATTGTAAGGTGCGGGGAATGGGAGTTGCGGTCAGTGTAAGAACATCCACATTTTCTTTTATTGATTTTAACTTGTCCTTTACGGCAACCCCAAATTTTTGTTCCTCGTCAACAATTAATAGCCCAAGGTCTTTGAAAACAATATTCTTATTAGCTAATTGGTGTGTGCCAATGATGATGTCTACTTTGCCAGCTGCCAATCTTTCTAACGTTTCTTTTTTTTCCTTTGCCGTTCTAAATCGGTTCAAATAATCTACCGTTACCGGCATATCCTTTAATCGTTCGGAAAATGTTCTGTGATGTTGAAATGCCAAAATAGTGGTAGGGACTAGAACAGCCACCTGTTTACCATTATCTACAGCCTTAAAAGCGGCACGTATGGCAACTTCTGTCTTGCCAAAACCAACATCACCACAAATAAGACGGTCCATGGGACGCTCACTTTCCATATCCTTTTTTACATCTTCCGTTGCTGAACTTTGATCAGGGGTATCTTCATAAATAAATGAGGCTTCCAGTTCATTTTGGAGGTAACTGTCTGGTGCGTATTGGAAACCTTTTTCCAAACGTCTTTTCGCATATACCTTAATGAGGTCAAAAGCAATTTTTTTGACTCTGGTCTTGGTCTTGTTTTTAATTTTTTTCCATGCTCCAGACCCTAATTTGTAAATTTTAGGTGGGGCTCCGTCTTTTCCATTGAACTTAGTTATTTTATGTAGTGAATGTATGCTAACATATAAAATATCACGTTCCCCATACATCAATTTAATAGCTTCTTGCTTATTACCTTCTACATCTATTTTTTGAAGCCCGCCAAATTTTCCAATACCATGATCAATATGGGTTACATAATCCCCAATTTCCAACTTGTTTAATTCCTTTAGGGTAATGGCCTGTTTTTTAGCGTACCCATTTTTAAGGTTAAACTTATGATAGCGTTCAAAAATTTGATGATCTGTATAACAGACTAGTTTTTGATCGTCATCTACAAAACCTTGGTGTAAAGGCAAGACTAAAGTTTGGTAATGTACTTTTTCATTTACTTCTTCAAAAATATCATGGAATCGCTTTGCCTGTTGTTCACTAGCGCAAAAAATATAATTGGTATATTTTTTTGCCCTGTAATCGTTTAAATTGGAAATCAACAAATTAAATTTTTTGTTGAAAGACGGCTGTGGTTTGGTGCTGAAAGTTATGGACGGGGTTTTGTCTTTACCAGAATCGGAGTTAAGTACCGTGAAATCATTTAATTTTTCCCTTAAAACATTGCCGTTCACAAAAAGCTCATTAGGCTCGGCGTGTTTAATGTCGGTGGACAATGTTAAAAAAGCTTCTTTCGCCTTTTTAAAGAAATCATCCAAACGGGCAAAAAGTAAATCAGTGTTCTTCACATAAACCAAGGTTTTAGAAGAAACATAGGTTAAAAAGCTTTGGCGTTTTTCGGCCATAAACTTGTTGGCCATGTTTGGTACAATGGTGATGGATTTGGTTTTTTCCTTAGACAACTGACTTTCTACATCAAATGTTCTGATGCTATCTATCTCATCCCCAAAAAACTCAATCCGGTAGGGTTCGTCATGTGAAAATGAAAACACATCTACGATGCCACCACGTACTGAAAACTCGCCGGGCTCAGTTACAAAATCGACACGTTTAAATTGATATTCAAACAATACCTCGTTTAAAAAATCAAGTGAAAGTGAATCACCCAGTTTCATTTTAAGGGTGTTCTTATCCAGTTCTTTTCTAGTGACTACTTTTTCAAATAACGCATCTGGGTAGGTAACTATAATTGCAGGTTTTTTTCTGGAATTTATGCGGTTCAGTACCTCTGCCCTTAAAAGTACATTGGCATTATCCGTTTCCTCTATTTGATATGGTCTGCGATAACTACCGGGATAAAAAAGAACATCATCCGGTGACACAAGTTTTTCAAGATCGTTTAGGTAATAGGCAGCTTCTTCCTTATCATTAAAAATGGCTAAAAAAGGTTGTTCCTGTCTATTGAAAATTTCAGCCAACACAAATGAAAGGGCAGAACCCGTGAGTCCTTTAAGGCCTATATACTTCTGTTGGTTTGTTCTGGAATCTTGGGTTTGGACAATAGCCTCCTGCAAGTTCCCTATTTGGGGAGACTGTGCGTAACGTTGTTGGATCTGGGATTGGCTCAACAATAAAAATTTTTGCAAATATAGGGCTTAATCTCTACTTGTTAGTCATTCAAATATGCCATAGCTAACTGTAAATTTTTGGGGTCTTATACTTTGATTACCTGGTTGTCCGCTATGACAAATATTTCATCCTCTTTGCTTGGTGTCATGGCAAAAGTGCCCGTGAATGTGCCAAAAGCAGGTAAAATAAGTTGTTTATGGGACTTATAGAAACAGGGGAGTTTTAAGCGCTGCCTGCCATAACCTTCCAATTTTATTGAGGGGTGAATATGTCCACATAGATTAAAGAAACCCGCTCTTTCTTCAGGGTGATGTGTTAATAGGAAGTCATCTACTAAAAGTTCTTCGATTTGGTCGATCCCCAACATTTCAAATTTTTCAGGGGCAATAATATCATGGTTTCCTGTTATTAAGGTGATTTTGGCTGGAGTTCTTGCAATCCAGTTCTCAAATAAAGCCCATTCTTTATTTATTGATGAATGAAAGAGGTCGCCTAAAAAACAGACATTAAAGGGTTTGTATAAATGAATAAGCTCATCTAACCAAATATAATTTTTGTGTAATGCATGTTTTGGAACAGCGGCACCAAATTTTCTAAAATGGGAAATTTTACCCAAATGTACGTCGCTTACCAGAAGCACCGATTTTTCGGACCAAAACATAGCGCCATGGGGATGTAAAACAAAATTTTGGGAATTTATTTTAATTGATATACTCACGTTATTAGTTCCTAGGTTCCATTATTCAAAATACGGTTATTTCAATAGGATTTTTGTCATTCGTTTAATTCTGTCTGCTAATTTTTCGTTGCTTAATTTTTCTCGAAGTCTGTCTGTAATAATGGGGAAGGAAAAGGGAGTAGCTTTTGAACATTGCCTCCAAACAATGTCTTGCTGTTCTATGCGTTCCAATGCAATTCTAAGACGGCCTTCTTCCAGTTGATGTTCAAAGGTTTCTGTAAAGGCTTGTTGATAAAGAAGGTTGTCTGCCTCATAATCTCTAAACACATCAAATAGTAATTGGGAACTACTTTGAAGGTGTTTCATTTTTACCACTTTTTCTGGATAGCCCGTAAACACCATGCCACTTATAACTGCTATGTCGCGAAATTTACGTCTTGCCATTTCGTTGGAATTTAGGCTTTTTTGTAGGTCGGACAACATATAAGCTGTAGTGAACAAATTATTGTCCAAAACGGCGTGAATGTCAATGGGCTTGTCACTCAACATTTCAAACCCATAGTCATTAAATGCCAAGGAACAGGTGATAGGCGATAAGAGGCTTATACGGTATGATAATAAGCTACTCATGGCCTCATGTACCGCCCTACCCTCAAAAGGATAGAAGATATGGTGGTAACCATCTCGGCTCTTAAAGGTTTCAATTAAAAATTCATTTGGGGCAGGAACAATGCTTTCTTCCCGTTGTTTGTCAAAAATGTGTTTAAGCGATTTCAATTCTGGACCTGGTAATTGATTGGCTGCAGCCTTATATAGTTCTTGTCGTAATAATTCTGACATTTGAGCCGAAAAACTAAGTCTACCGCCCATCCAACTAGGCACTTTATTTGTTTTTTTGTTGGAGTTACGTACGTGTGCCTGCATTCCTTTTATACGTATGAATTCTAGATTTCTACCAGCAAAAGTAAAAACATCGCCCTGTGTAAGTTTAGAAATAAAGTATTCTTCAATTGATCCAATATATCCTCCTGATTGATACTTTACGGTGATGGTGGCATCACCAACAATGGTTCCAATCTGAAAACGATGCCGCATGGCTACACCGCGATTGTTGACCTTAAACTTGCCGTCTGCTTCTACTGCTACTTTTTTGTACTCATCATAACTGCTCAAACTTTGGCTTCCCATAACCAAAAAATTAAGAAGCCATTGCCAATGGGCTTCCGTGATACCCTGATAGCAAAAGGTTTGTTTGATTTCTGGAAAAATTTCATTGGGATAAAATCCATCCGAAACTGCCAATGTGGTCAAATATTGGAGTAGTACATCATAGCTATTAAGATAGGGTAGACGGTCTTCTACGGCTTTATCTTTTACTGCCACTTGCAAGGCAGACGCTTCTATGAGTTCCATGGCATGGGTAGGTAAAAAATAGATTATACTTTCTTTTCCCGGTCTGTGCCCACTTCGCCCTGCACGTTGTAAAAAACGTGCCACACCTTTAGGGCCACCAATCTGTATTACGGTTTCCACAGGAGCAAAATCTACACCCAGATCCAAACTCGAGGTACAGACAACGGCCTTTAGGCTTTCGTTTCTGATGGCCTGCTCTACCCATAGCCTTGTTTCTTTGTTGATGCTACCATGGTGCATAGCTATTTCACCAGCAAATTCTGGATATTTCTCTAAAATTTTCTGGAACCAGATTTCGCACTGGCTACGGGTATTTGTAAAAAGCAGCGTGGTTTTGCTACCATTGATGATGGGTACCACATCATCTAAAAGGTGAAGGCCTAAATGTCCCCGCCAAGGAAAGGTCTCCATGGTTTTGGGAATAATGCTTTTAACGGTAATTTTCTTGTTTAGATTTGCTCGTATCATTACCGAGTTTTCCAATTGGGGTGAAGTTGGGCCCAAAAGAACTTCCCGGGCTTGTTCCAGATTGCCGATTGTTGCAGAAATACCCCAAATTCGCAATTCACTACATATGGTTTTAAGTCTGCTCAGGCCCAATTCCATTTGTACGCCACGTTTGGTGCCTAAAAGTTCATGCCATTCATCTACCACAATGGCCGTACAGTCTTTAAATGTCTTCTCGTAGTTTTTGGATGATAGTAATAGATGTAGACTTTCTGGAGTGGTAATAAGCAAATCTGGCAGAGAAGTCCGTTGTTGGGAGCGTTCTTTAGCACTGGTATCCCCAGTGCGAATTCCCACCGTAAATTGTGTGCCTAAATCTTTGGTTATCCGTTCTGCGGATTGTTTTATTTCTTGGGATAGGGCACGGAGGGGGGTAATCCATATCGCTTTTAATCCCTTTGCGTGTTTTGTCTTATAATATGGATTTTGATTGATGTAATTTAGAACTATAGGAAACCATAGGGCATAGGTTTTTCCGCTACCGGTAGGTGCATTGAGTAAACCGTGCTTTCCCTGTAAAAAAGCAGTCCAAGTTTCTTTTTGAAACGGGAAAGGTTTCCAGCCTTGCTGTCCAAACCATGTGCTTGCTATGTTAATAAGTTCTGTTCTGTTCATAACTGGGAACGAAGCAATGAGGATTTAAATTTAATTGGTTTTGGTTATTTTGCTTGGAATTAGTGATTTTAAATCCTCCAAGGTATTCGCTTCTTCTATCTTCTTGTCTTTTCGCCATTTTAAAATTCTTGGAAAACGGGTCGCTATTCCGCTCTTATGCCTCTTGGATAATGCAATACCTTCAAATGCAATTTCAAAAACATGAAATGGGGTTACACTACGCACAGGACCAAAACGTTCCAGTGTATTTTTTTTAATCCAGGCGTCAACCTTTCTAAATTCGGCATCGGTAAGTCCGGAATACGCTTTTGCGAAGGTCACCAATTCCTGTTCCCCATTGTCATTTACCTGCCATAATCCGAAGGTGTAATCGGTAAAGAGATTACTTCGCCTTCCATGGCCTCGCATGGCATAAGTAAGTACAGCATCAATGGTTAACGGGTCTATTTTCCATTTCCACCAATTGCCTTTTTTTCTACCGACTAGATATGGCGAGTCATTTCGTTTTAGCATTAACCCCTCACTTCTTTTTTCTCTTGCTAATTTTCTTTCTTGGGCGACTTCTTGCCAAGAATCAAATTGCATACGTTCGGAGAGGAATAGGGGAAGGCCCTTGAATGTAGTGGAGGGGAACTTGGCGCTATTTTTACTTCGGCCACGCTCAGTGTCCATACTATTTGTGAATTCATCATTTTTAATTGGTTCAGAAATCTTTTGCAAAGGGTTAAGCGTTGTAGGGACCATAGTTTCTAAAATTTTTCTTCGCTCCAAATAGCTATTTTGACGTATGTCCTTTCCTTGCCATTCCAATAGGTCATAAGCTTTTACAATAATTGGTGTCTTTGTCAATAACGCTTTGGAAGCTTTTTTACGACCAATACGAGTTTGTAAATCGTTGAACGTGCCAATTTCATTATTTGGGTAGGGTAGAATTTCCCCATCTATTACAGTTCCGTTTGGGATTTTTCCCATACATGCCTCTAATTCTGGGTACTTGTCGGTTACCAATTCTTCACCACGGCTCCAAACAAAAAGTTCATTGTTTCTTACAATAATCTGTGCACGAATACCATCCCATTTATGTTCAAATGTCCAATCTTTTACATTTCCCAAATTAGTTACTTCGTCTTCAATGGCATAGGCAAGGTAAAAAGGGTAGGGCTTGGAGAGATAATCCGATTCGTTTTTCTCCAGAATTAATTCTTGAAAAGTAATCTTCTCTGGATCCCAATTCCCCATGAGTTTATAGGCTAAAATATCCTCATCTATATTTGTTGCTTTTGCCAAGGCACGAGTCATTAATTTTTGACTAACCCCAATTCTAAAACCGCCCGTAATAAGCTTTGTAAAAACAAAACGACCGTAATAATCCAATTGCTTCCAATTCTCAAATAGGTAGGCTTTTTTGTCCGTATCGCTTTGTGATTTTAACCAAATCATTTCCTCTAAAAATTTGGTGAGTTTTTTTTCAGTGGATTTATTGTCGGATGCAACTATCAGGGCAATGGTCTCTGCTAGATCTCCTACAATATGATAGCTTTCCTCAAAAAGCCAAGGGGGAATGTTGGTAAGTTCGGATGCCCATTCTCGAAGAAGGGTGGTATTCACAGGTCTAGGAGGCCTTCTATTACTAAGAATAGCTATAGTCCATACCTTATCAGTATCTGTAGCGGTTGCAAAATATTTAGTTAATGCCGCCACTTTAATATTGGTCTTGGTAGTGCCGTCCAAGGTTTTTATGAGCTGCGAAAATTGTTTCATGTAGTTTCCGTGGTTTCTGATGCTACAATGATCTCTTCGTTGTCTTCATTGAACTGGGTGGCCTCAGTTCTGGCATCATAGCCTAATTCACATAGATATTTGGAGAAAATATCAGTGTAGCCATGAGTGCATATAACTTTGTTTGCACCAGTGTTTTTAATGGCACTCAACAACCCTTGCCAATCACAATGGTCGCTTAAGACAAAACCTTTGTCAACAGCCCTCCTTCTGCGGGCACCCCTAAAGGCCATCCAACCACTTGCAGAAGCTGTCTCAAAAGGGGCCATTTTACGGATCCAAGTGTTGCCTTGTGCAGAAGGCGGCGCCAATATAATGTTTCCTTTGATGTCTTCTTTTTTTGTGTCTGGCGTAATAAGTTCGGTATGCGGGAAGTTTACCATTGGCCTTAGGACATTGGTCATATTCTCAATAGCTCCATGGGTGTAAATTTTTCCAATGTTGGGGTCTAAATGTTTTAAAAGACGTTGTGCTTTCCCTAAAGAATACCCAAACAGTACAGAGGTTTGTCCATTGGCCTTGTTCTGTGCCCACCATTCATTTATATCTGTATAAACCTCTTGTTGGGGTTGCCACAAAAATGCTGGTAGACCAAAGGTACATTCGGTAATAAATGTGTGGCATTTTAGTGGTTCGTAGGGAGTGGCTACACCATCGTCCTCTATCTTGTAATCACCGGTAAACACCCAAACTTCGCCCTTATGTTCAACCCGTATTTGTGAGGAACCTATAATATGACCTGCTGGGTATAAAGTGAATTTTACCCCATTGATGCTAAAAGGTTCCCCCCATTTTTTACCAGTAATATTTACATCACCTAAACGATGTTTTACAATAGGTACATTGCGTTCATGGGTAATATATTGTTTATGTCCCCAACGACTATGGTCTGCATGGCCGTGTGAAATAATGGCCTTGTCCACAGGTTTCCATGGGTCTAAATATACTTTTGCAATGCTGCAGTAAATGCCTAGGTCTGTAAATTTGAGTAGGGGAGTTTTCATAGCTTTGTGAAGTTACAAATTTTGTGCTTTAACAAAGTTTGTAAGTATATCGGCAATGACCTTTAAAAAAATTATATTTGCCTTATAAATTTAAAATTAAACTATGTCTTTTGCAGATTTATATTCTAGTGGAGAACACCGAAGAAATTTAGCGCATTTTACAGCTTTAGCTACATTGGCTTCAGTAGATGGTGAAATTAGCACGGAAGAAAAGCAATTATTGGATCGTTTTGCAACCAAACTGGATATTACCAAAACCGAGTATGAAGAAGTATTGAAAAAGGAAAATAAATATCCCATTGATACCATTTCTGATTCAGAAAAAAGATTGGAACGACTTTTTGACCTTTTCAGAATTGTATATTCTGATCATAAGATTGATAATGAGGAAATGATTCTAATTAAAAAGTATGCCATAGGCCTCGGTTTTACTGGTGACAAAGCAAATAAAGTAATAGAACGTTCTGTAGCTATCTTCGGTGGTGCCTTAGAATTTGAAGATTATCTTTACTTGGTAAGAAAATAATAGAATTTTATAAAAGTAAAAAAGGGGAGCTTTAGCTCCCCTTTTTTAATGGTACTTATCTAAAAACTCTTCAAGTTTTTCTACCATTTTTCTGCTACCACAGAAAAAGGGCACCCTTTGGTGAAGTTCTGTAGGTTTAATATCTAAAATTCTTGATTTACCCCCGATTGCCAATCCATTGGCTTGTTCGGCAATAAAGGCCATAGGGTTACACTCGTATAACAATCTCAATTTCCCACTAGCGGTCACACTGCTTTTAGGGTACATGTAAATACCCCCTTTGATCATATTTCTATGAAAATCTGACACTAGAGAACCAATATATCTAGAGGTGTAGGGTCTGTCCCCTTCTTCCATTTGACAATATTTAATGTAGTCCTTGACCCCTTGGTGAAAGTGCACGTAGTTTCCTTCATTTACCGAATAAATTTTTCCCTCTTCCGGGAATTGCATATTGGGATGTGAAAGATAAAATGTCCCCAACGCAGGATTTAAAGTAAAGCCATTTACACCATCACCTGTAGTATAGACTATCATAGTTGATGTGCCATAAACTACATACCCAGCGGCTACTTGTTCGTTTCCTGGTTGTAAAAAATCATCTATGGTTACAGGAGTTCCTACAGGGGTAACTCTTCTGTAAATAGAAAATATGGTTCCTACAGAAACATTTACATCAATATTGGACGACCCATCCAAAGGGTCAATAAGTACAATATATTTGTTTTGATGATTTTCGTCGTTACTATTTATGCTGATAAAACTATCCTCTTCCTCGGACGCTATCCCACAAACAATCTCACGATTGGTAAGGGCCTGTATAAATTTTTCATTCGCAAAGACATCTAGCTTTTGCTGATTTTCACCTTGTATATTTGTTTCCCCCGCCTTACCTAAAATATCTACTAAACCGGCTTTATTAACTTCATGGTTAACTACTTTTGCCGCTAGTCGTATGGCATTTATAAGTTTGGACAATTCTCCGGAGGAATATTGGAAAGAATTCTGATTTTCAATGATAAATTCCCCTAGAGTCTGATTTTGTTTAGGCGCCATTGTTAAGTTTGGTTACTTAGACTACAAATATCGAGTATTTTGTGATACTTCAACGTTTTCGTTATTAATTGATTTTTTAAATTTATAACTTTGTGTTTTATTTGTAACAATTATGGAGTACACCATCAGAGAAGCCAGAAAAGAGGATATGGGTCAAGTTTTTCATTTAATTGATGAACTTGCCAAATTCGAAAAAGAAGCCCATGCGGTGGAACTTAGTGTGGCTGACTTGGAAGAACATGGTTTTGGTCAAGAAAAATTATTTCATTGTTTTGTTGCCGAAAGCGGCGAAGAGATCGTTGGTATTGCATTAGTATATCCAAGATATTCTACATGGAAGGGCCCCATAATTCATTTGGAGGATTTGATCGTAACTGAGAAAATGCGTGGTAGTGGTTTAGGCACGGCCTTATTGGATGAAGTTGTTAAGTATGGTCATAAACTGGGGGTAAAACGAGTTAGTTGGGAAGTTTTGGATTGGAATGAGCCTGCCATTGGGTTTTATGAAAGTAAAGGTGCCAATGTTATGCGTGATTGGGATGTAGTGCATTTAGATGAAAAAGGAATTGAAAAATATTTGAGCAATATAAATTTATGAGAGTATTTAAATTTGGTGGCGCTTCTGTAAAGGATGCCGCTGCTGTTAAAAATCTGGTTAAGGTTTTAAAAGAGGTAGGATATGAGAACACCTTATTGGTAATATCTGCCATGGGCAAGACTACCAATGCCATGGAGGAAGTTGTTAACGCTTATTTTAAAAACAAGCAGGAAATCCCTTCTAAGATTGATGAAATTGTTAGCTATCATACTGGAATTTTATCTGAGCTTTTTGAGAATAAGCAACATAAAATTTATAAGGATTTTAAGGTGCTTATTGATGAAATAAACGGTTTTTTAGTTTGGAACAAATCACCAAACTACAATTTTGTTTACGATCAAATAGTTGGTTATGGAGAGCTTATTTCAACCACAATAATCAGTGCATTTCTAAAGGAAATTGGCATTACTAATAATTGGTTGGATGTAAGACATTTTATCAAAACTGATAGTACCTATAGAGATACCACAGTTAATTGGGAAAAAACGCAATCTAATGTTGCTACCATAAATAAAAAAGTGTTGAACATTACGCAAGGTTTTTTGGGTAGTGATGACAATAATTTTACCACAACCTTAGGTAGGGAGGGTTCAGATTATACGGCAGCTATACTTGCTTATTGTTTAAATGCGGATTCAGTAACTATATGGAAAGATGTACCTGGTGTTTTAAATGCAGACCCAAGGTATTTTAAGGAAACCCAATTATTGAACAGTATTTCCTATCGAGAGGCTATTGAGTTGGCATTTTATGGAGCATCTGTCATTCATCCAAAAACACTACAGCCATTACAGCGCAAAGAAATACCGCTACATGTAAAATCCTTTATTAATCCTTTGGATAGTGGTACAACCGTAGGTAAAGGGGTTAAAATAGAACCTGAGGTTCCATGTTTTATAGTGAAAAAGAATCAGGTTTTAATGAAACTATCCTCCTTGGACTTTTCTTTTATGGTGGAAAACAACATTAGCGAGATTTTTAAACTTTTTCATGAATATCAAATAAAAGTTGACCTTATTCAAAATTCTGCCATTAGTTTTTCGGTTTGTATAGATAATAAGTTTGGTGGTTTAGAAGAACTTTTAACACAACTTAAAGGCAAATTTAAGGTTGTTCACCATACAGATGTATCACTCTATACAATACGGCATTTTGATTCTAAGGCATTGGAATCACTTCAAAATGGACATGAGATATTATTGGAACAACGTGGTAAAGAAACGGTTCAGTTGGTCGTAAAATAATAGGGACAATTAGTCTTATATATGTTAAAAAAATCGCCTCCATAGGCGATTTTGCTATATTTACCGTTCTGTAAATTTTTGTTTTATATGGGTTTAGTGACCGCAAAGGAAGTGGCAAAAGCTATTAAATTATCCAAATATGGCTTTTTAGGAACTTTTATTGGTTGGGTTTTGATGAAGGTCACCAGAATCTCCGGTATTAATTCATATTATGATACTATTGCCCATTTAAAGGGTAGGGAATATTCTAAAAGTATCTTGGAACATTTTAAAATAGATTTTCAAATTCCTGAAGATGATTTTAAAAGATTGCCAAAAGACGGTCCTTTCATAACAATCAGTAATCATCCTCTAGGAGCGATTGATGGTATATTATTAGTGGATCTTATGTTGCAAAAACGTGAGGATTACAAGATAATGGCTAATTTTCTTTTGCAACGAATGGCTCCTTTATCACCCTATATATTGCCTGTAAATCCGTTTGAAGAACACAAAGATGCCAAAAGTAGTATACTTGGGTTTAAAAATGCCTTGAAACATGTTAGGGAAGGTCACCCGTTGGGTATATTTCCTGCTGGAGAGGTGTCTACCCATAAGGATGGTAAATTAATTGTGGATAAACCTTGGGAAGAGGCAGTTTTGAAATTGATCAGCAAGGCTGAGGTTCCTGTGGTCCCCATTTATTTTCATGCAAAGAATAGCACGTTGTTCTATAGGCTATCTAAATGGAAATCTGTTTTTAGAACAGCAATGATACCATCACAAGTATATTCTCAACGTAATAGACCCATTAAAGTTAGGATTGGGCAGCCTATTTCGGTGCAAACCCAAAAGGAACAAGGCAGTTTGGGGGAGTTTGGGGAGTTGTTACGAAGAAAAACCTATATTCTTTCGAACGCTTATGAGAAAGAACGGCTAATAGATCAAATACCAACAAGCCTTAAAATTCCAAAAGCGCCCAAAAAAATTGCCTCTGCAATGCGAAAAGAGGTAATGCAAGGGGAAATAGAAAAACTTAGGGAAAAGGATTGTAGATTATTGCAAAGTAAAAATTATGAGGTTTTCCTTGCAAAGGAAAAAGACATACCCTTTATTTTAAAGGAAATTGGAAGACAGCGGGAGGTTACCTTTAGGGCTATTGGCGAAGGTACCAATAACGCTATTGACCTTGATAAGTTTGATTCTTATTATTATCACCTTTTCTTATGGGATGATTCGGAAAAATGTATTGTTGGTGCCTATCGTATGGGTATGGGTTCGGAGATTTTTCCTGAGTATGGTATCGATGGGTTTTACCTTCAAGATCTTTTCAGGGTAGAACCTGAGTTGTACGGAATGATGGAAAATTCCATTGAAATGGGCCGTGCCTACATCACTAAGGAGTACCAGCAAAAACCAATGCCCCTTTTTTTACTTTGGAAAGGAATTGTACACACTACATTAAGGCACCCAGAACATAAATATTTGATAGGGGGTGTTAGTATTAGCAACCAGTTTTCAAATTTCTCTAAATCATTGATGATAGAATTCATGAAGTCTAATTACTGGGATCCTTATGTTGCCCAATATATTAGACCAAAGAAAGAATTTAAGGTAAAATTAAAGGATGCAGATAAAGAATTTGTGTTTGACGAGACCCAAGCGGACTTAAATAAATTTGATCGTTTGATCGATGAAGTAGAACCAGGAAGTCTGCGCCTTCCCGTGCTTATAAAAAAATACATCAAGCAGAATGCAAAAGTGGTTGCCTTTAATGTTGATCCTTTGTTCAATAATTCCGTAGATGGACTAATGTATATTAAAATTGCAGATCTTCCAGAAAGCACCGTGAAACCGGTTATGGAAGAATTTCAAGCAGAGTTGGAACGAAAATTGACAGAGGCTAACAATAACGAAAAAGAGTAGTACTTGTTCTAATCTATACCAATAGACTTACTTCTTCTTTCATACAATACATTATCTATCCATTTGCCATTAAGCTTGCCTACGCGCTCACGTGTGCCAATATAGCGAAAGCCAACGGCTTCATGAAGTTTAATGCTTCCTGTATTTGTTGGAAATATTCCTGATTGTAATGTCCAAAGGCCTTCTTTTTCACTTGTAAATATAAGATGTAGCAGAAGTGATTTTCCAATGCCTATACCTCTATGTTTTTTAGATATGTAAATACTTACTTCTGCTACACCACCGTAAACACATCTGCTGGAAACTGGAGAAAGTGCTGCCCACCCAACAACTTGCCCATTTTTTGTTGCAACCATTCTACAAGTGGCTAAATGAGCCATGTCCCATGCTTCATAGGATGGGATGTTCGTCTCAAAAGTGGCAAATCCGGTGGCGATACCATCTTCATAGATTTTAGCTACCGCCTCCCAATCGCTCGGTAACATTGGCCTAATCCTAATCATCTATACCTTGGTAATTAACAACAACCGCTGCCAGGAGCACATGCTTCTGCAGTTGCTTTAGCGGGCTCTTCCACACCACAAGTATCTTTTGCCTTGCAATCCGTTTGTTCTACACCTAAATGAAAAACAAGATTCTCACCTGTAATTTGGTGGGCGTGTACGTATAGTTGTGCTGTATGAAAATGGGCATTACTATATTCAAATTTCACTTCTACATCTTTATCCATAGGTTTGATCTTATCCACTTTGTTTAAAATGGACAAAGCTTTGTAGGCAGACATATACGTTCTTTTGTCCTTTTCAGTAGGACTTTCCCATAGCTGAATAATCGTTTCTTTCCAGAAATCTGTACCAGCACCGCAATCAACTGCGTCTATGGTTATATTTTTAACCTCTGTTATGTGGTAATTGGCACCGACCAATGCACCTGGCTTGTATTCAAATAACAGATTTTTATTTGGGTTTTCTTTTAAAATCGATAAAAATTCATTTGTCTTCATACTTGATTTTTTAGTTAACAACAATTAGTTTTTGTAGTGTTAAAAAACGAATTTAGAAGGTCTTGAATGGAAGACCACTTTTTAAGATTGATGCAATAGCACACTTTTTTTCCTTCAATTTCACCAGAAATTAAATCAATACTTTTTAATTCCTTTAAATGTTGTGAAATAGTAGGTTGGGCAAGGCCAATTTCGTCAACAATATCATTGCATATGCAAGCTTCTTGCTTACTAATATATTCTAATATCGCAATACGGGCAGGGTTTGACAAAACCTTAAAAATCACTGCCAGCTCATTTTGCTTTTTATTGAATATCTGCGTTTTGGTTATCCCCATTATTAATATTTATATATTGCAATATTACGATAATAAAACCAATAAAAAAAGTCAGTACTATAAAAACTGACTTTTTAGCTTGTTAAAGGCTTTTAAACCAATCTTGGAAAAGTTGGCCAATACCTACTGTAGGAACCATTTTGTCATTGGCTGCGTTTACCAAACTTATAATAATTAGGACAATGCCAATTATTCCAGCAAAACACCCTACAACAGGTACAAATCCTAGAACCAACATTAATATCCAAATACCTAGAGTTTGGCGAATATAATAACTTCCAAACTCCGTTTTGTTTTGGTTGTTCATAATTAAAGCCACAATCCAACCAATCCAAGTAATGTGGGCAATTATAGCAACGGTTTTTCCACTATTAGGATTGTTAGGGTCAAATGTTTTTTTTACATCTTCTTTAAATTCCTTGGCAGCTTCCTCTGCCTTATCGGCAAAATCACTAGCTTTTTCTTTTGCCTCTTCAGCAAAACCCTCTGCTTTATCCTTTGCTTTTTCAAAAGCATCTTCTGCCTTGTCTCCTAAATCTTTATTGTTTTCAGACATTGTGTTATACTTTTAGGGAGTTAATATAATATTAAATGTAGTGATTAAATGAATGCTACAAAAATCCTTTATTCGCTGGTTCCCAAAGTTCTAGCTTATTCTTTTTAGGGCCCTATGTGAAACCAAATTTTTCATGTTCAAATTTAGTAAGGTCACCAAAAAACACTAAAATCAACGGCCTCATAATTTTTTTGGAAGCATTGATGTGCTTGAAAATAAACTAACAGAGAATTACCCTAAATGTATTTTATTGGCTTTTTGGATTAATCACTTCTTAAACCACGAAATTTTTTATGATTTTGTCAACAACGGTTTGTGCCAGTTTAATCTTGCTCTCCACTGTCCAACCTGCCACATGAGGGGAAAGAATCACGTTTTCTGCCTGTATTAGATATTGAAAGGCTTCAGGCAGATTATTGTCTGTGAACATATTTTCAAATGAGGATTTTTCATATTCCAAGACATCTAGTCCAGCACCCAATACTTTGCCAGATTGCAATGCATCAACCAAATCTTTTGTTTTTATGCATTTGCCTCGTGCGGTATTTATAATCCATATGGGCTTGTGGAATTTTTCAATAAATTCTGTATTTACCATACCAATGGTCAATTCGGTTTGTGGCACATGAAGGCTAATTACATCGGCACGTTGTCGTAACTCCATAATTCCTACTTGGCGGGCATTTTCATCTTCTACACCACCTTTTATGTCGTAACAAATAACCTCATCAACATCAAAGCCTTTTAACTTTTTGGCGAAGGCCTTGCCCATATTACCATAGCCAATAACGCCAATTGTTTTCCCTTCTAGCTCAATTCCCCTATTACCTTCACGGTCCCATTTACCATTCCTAACCTCCCTATCGGCCGTATGTAACTTATTGAATAGTGCCAGGAGCATTCCCAGTGCATGTTCGCCTACGGCATTTCTATTGCCCTCTGGGGCCGCGGCCAAAAATATACCCAATGATTTTGCATATTGCGTATCAATATTTTCTAGACCAGCACCTAATCTACCAATGAATTTTAAGTTTTTTGCCTTGTCCAAAAATTGTGCATCAATGGTAAACCTACTTCGGATGATAAGTCCATCATATGCTTCTATTTTATCTTCAATGATTTCTTTTGAGGATGTATAATCTTCATCGTTTTGAAACCCAAGCGCGTTGAACTGCTCTATTATTAATGGATGATTTATATCTACGTGGAGTACCTTCATTTTGTGTTTTTGAGTTGTTTAGCGTGTATTTATCTTCTGTATTGACCAATCTTCCCAGTGATATAAACACAAGGTGTGGATATTTAAATTATTAGATTCCCAAGATTATTTTGGCAATCATAAAGTAAATAAGAATTCCGAAAATATCATTACTGGTGGTGATAAAAGGTCCCGTTGCTATGGCAGGGTCAATTCCGCGTTTGTCTAAAAATAAGGGGATAAAAGTGCCAATGAAACCGGCTACCACAATTACGGCTATCAAAGATATTGAGATGGCTAAAGCGGTTAGAAAATCACCTTTCCAAATCCATGTAAAAAGCAACAAAAGGGCGGCCAGAATAACTCCGTTTAATAATGCTAATAGCATTTCTTTTATCAACCGATCACCAATACTTCCTTTTATATCATCATTTGCCAATCCTTGTACGATAATTGCGCTGGATTGCACACCTACATTACCTGCCATTGCAGCTATAAGTGGGGTGAAAAGAAATAAAATAGTATACTTTTTAAACATCTCTTCAAAACCACCCATGATTACCGCTGCAGCTGCTCCACCAAAAAGTCCTAATATTAACCATGGTAAACGCGCACGTGTCAATTGCCAAATACTATCGTCTGCTTCTACATCTTGGGATATACCTGCTGCCATTTGGTAATCCTTGTCTGCTTCCTCCCGGATAACATCTACAATATCATCAATGGTAATACGTCCTACCAATCTGCCAATCTCATCCACTACGGGAATAGCCTCTAAATCATATTTGGACATGATCTTGGCCACTTCCTCAGGTTTTTCATTGACATTTACTGCATCTACTTTAGGAATGTAAATGTCCTTTATGTGGGTTTTTGTAGAAGTCGTCAATAGATCCTTAAGTGATAGCCTGCCAATTAATTTATCTTCCTGATCTACCACGTAAATAGAATGGACCCTAGTTACATTTTCTGCCTGTAAACGCATTTCCTTTACGCAGGTAAGTACATTCCAATTCTCCCTTACTTTTACCAATTCCTTCGCCATAAGACCACCGGCAGAATTCTCATCATATCGTAAAAGATCTACAATGTCCTTGGCGTGTTCCCTATCCTCTATTTCTGAAATAACTTCTTGAACAATCTCTTGTGGAAGTTCACCTATTATGTCAGCTGCATCATCCGTATCTAGCTCTCCAAGTTCCTCTGCAATTTCTTTTGAAGAAAGATTGCCTAGAATTGCTTCCCTTACATCTTCATCTAGCTCTGTAAGAACATCCGATGTTTTATCACTATCGAGTAACTTAATAAGATATGTTGCATCATCCTTGTTTAACTCATTGATAATTTCTGCAACATCAGCATAATGCACATCCTCTAAAAGGGTGTTTAGTTGTGCATCCCCTTGTATTTCTATAAGCTCTTCTATCTGGCTTACAAGCTCTTCTGTAAGTTTAAACGGTGTCATCTGCTATCTTCTTCGTCAACGTAATAAAATCGGCAACAGAAAGTTGCTCTGGGCGTTGGTCAAATATAGCATCTTCTTTGAGAATATCTGAAATGGCAAAGGATTTTAAACTATTTCTAAGTGTCTTTCTCCGCTGGTTAAAGGCCGTTTTCACAACTGTGAACAATTGCTTTTCATCACATTCTATTTTAAAGTCAGGTTTTCTGGTTAAGCGCAGTACGCCAGATTGCACTTTTGGTGGCGGTTCAAATACATGGGGAGGAACTGTAAATAAGTATTCCGCATCATAAAACGCTTGTACCAAAACAGATAGTATGCCATACGTTTTGTTACCCTCGGTAGCACATATTCTTTTTGCCACCTCTTTTTGAAACATTCCTGTAAACTCCGGTACCTGATTACGATAGTCTAACATTTTAAAGACTATTTGCGTGGAGATGTTGTATGGGAAATTGCCTGTAATAGCAAATTGTTCCTGACCAAATAAGGTTTCAAGATCAAAATTTAAAAAATCTGCCTCAATCACTTTAAACGTACTTTTACCTTGCATGGCCTTTGGATGCTCTAAAGGAAAGCTGTGGTTTAAGTAAACAATTGAATCCGAATCAAGATCCATTGCCACCAAATCTATGTCCCTTACTAAAAGATATTTTGTTAAAACACCTGTTCCAGGCCCTATTTCTATTACTTTGTTATAGTTGTTTAGCGTAAGGGTATCTGCTATTTGTTGGGCTATGGACTCATCTTTTAAGAAATGTTGTCCAAGAAATTTTTTCGCTTTTACGGGACTTTCCTGAATGGTGCTACCTTTTTTATCATAAAAATCATTTTTCTTCTTCTTCCTCTTTTTCCCCATTTCTCCTGTTTTAAATATAGTTACCTTGCCATATATACCCAGGCTTTCTTGCCCGAATCCAAAACTATTTTGGTGCGTTCATATGCTTCTCCTTCATATTCATCCGCTTTCATTAGTTCATCATGGGTCAACGTATAAACTACTCCGTTTATCATATCCTCATTTTTTCCTGTGAATTCTATGGTAGGATAAATATCGGCAACTTTCATTTGTGAAATCTTATGGCTAAATAAAGTATCCGCGATTCCACCTAATACCCTGGAAAACACACCCACTTGCACTTCTTTTTCTAGTAAGGTGCCATAGGTGAACAAATAATGTGTAGCACTTTGGTGTTGTACAAAATATTCATCTATTACTTCTAACTCTGTTCTAAAGGATATTAGTTTTCCTGCAAAGAGCTGCATGGCCTCTTCCCTTAATCTTGGTGCATTTTCGTTATAATAGCGTACTAATGTTTTTTTGTTTTTTGCCGTATATTGTACAGAGTAGGTGTGTCCGCCGCTTTCCTCATCCACTAAAACTTTAGTAAGCTTGGCGCTTAGGAATTTACCTGTACCAAGTACTTCTGGTATATGTTTTGTTTTCATCCAGTTTAGCCAAGTATCATGGGCCGAATCCTCTACATTGGTAGTTACATTATAAATATACATGTGTTTGCTTATCAATTTATGGCATCTCCCCTTAGCTGCCTAAAGTTTTTTCTTGCCTGTGGAAAATAATAACTGTCTTGGTAATTATAAATTATTTTTTCATAATGCCCTTTTGCTTTTTCGGGCTCACCAAGAATTTTTCTATAAAGCTCTGCTAGTGCAAAATGGGCGTCATCAGCTAAAATACCACTGCTATAGAATTCTACAATTTTTTGGTAATTAAATAGAGCGTCCGAATATTTTTTTTGGCTTTCCAATAACTGGGCCTGTTTTAACAAGGCTTCATCTTCTATTTTTTCACCTTTGTGATTTTGAAGTATATCTTCCAAAGCGGTTATTGCCTCACTCGTTTTATTCTGATACGCTAAAAAGTCTGCCCTTGCATATTTTTTTAATGCCGTTTGGGTGGAATCTTCCAAAGAATTGTCCGAAATAAGTAAACTAAGTTGCATGGCATCATTGGCAATAAGCTGTGATGTAGAACTTCTTAATACTTTTAACTGGGTGAGCGCCCATTTAAAATCACCCTTATAAAAACTTGTTTCTGCCACTTTATAACGGGCATTTTGCCCTAAAATATCGTTTTTTAGTTTTTGTTGGATTTGGGAAAAATATATCAACGCTTCATTGAATTTTTTATGGTAAACCAGAATATCACCCAAGGCTAACTTAATAAATGCTGTTCCTCTTTCGTTCAATGGAAGTGCTAGACTGTTTTTCAATATCTCAATGGCTGGTTCTGGATTGTCTTTTTTAAATGTCAAAAAATTGGCATAGGAAACTTGTAGTTGCAACGATTGTGATTTATAGCCGTAGAGATTTATAAGTTCTTCGTATTTTTTATGAATGACATCTAGTGTATTACCAGTAGGATCCCGCAGTGCAATATCTATTAAATTAAGTTCGGCGTCCAAACGTGTAATCTCATCATTGGATTCCTTTATTAAAAATTCAAAGATGTCGGTAGCAACCGAAACATCATCCGCTTCTAAAACAATGTTTCCCAAATCCTCCAGTCTTTGTGTTGTGCTACCCTGTACCCTTTTATAAATGGCCTTTTCTTGTCTAAAAGCACTATTGTATTGCTTTTGCTGTACAAACAACCAGCTAAGAAGCTCGTTCCAAGTAATATCTGGATTTTTTTGTGCCTTTTCCAGCAAAATGGTTTTTAATATCTGATTATTATTTGCCAATGGATCCTCAGAAATAAAATCGTCAATACTTCTTAAAATATTTGATTTTGATGTTTTACCATTGCTCATTAGGTTCAAATAAGAACGATACATTTTTTCTATATCTCCTTGTTCGCCATAAATTCTTGCCAATTGAAAATTATAATCTAAAGCTGGATTCAATTCCATTGATTTTTGATAGGCAAGGGCAGCTCTATCTAGCAAGCTATATTTTTGAAATTGATATCCCAGTGCATACCCATAGTTTGGATTTTGTTCAATAGCAGCTAGCGCTTTGTCATAATAAACATTGGCTTTATCATCTAAATCCTGTAAGGTGTAATTGTAACCCATTTCAATGAATAAAGCGGGGTGGGTATTGGACAGTTTTAATTGCTCGGACAATATGTTTTCTACATCCCCATAGCGTTCCAACTGCTGGTAACAGGCAATAAGGCCCTGTAAGTAATCGGTTCTTCTTGGGTTTTTCTTAATAAGCTTTTCATAAAAAACAACCGCCTTCCCATAATCACCATCAGCAAAGTACTGTTTGGCTAGAAAATCGTCCTGACCAAAAAGTGGAAGTGACAAAAACAGTAATAGAATTAGGCTAATTCTCATGAGGGTCGTTTATCAAATTTACGGAAGCCCGGATTAATATTTTGTTAATCCAACGCTAATTCGATTAAAAATGTAATTAGTCAATTTTTTAAAACTAAAAATTCTATTAGTGTCAACCCTATAAATTTAGGTCATGTTTAAAGTATAGGAGCAAAGGTGTCCCGTGTAAAATCAAACACAATAGTTCCTGATTTTTAGTAAAAACTACATATCCATTGCCATGCCCATCAGTGAAGCGTACCAGTAGTTTAAAATCTCTTCGTAGAACGTATTAATACACGTTCAAATGGCGCATGGATTATTTTCTTTCAGCTGTGTTCCATTAAGATGCCGATAGGAATCCTATATTAAATTCTATGAAGAATTCTAATCAATGAAATCAAAACCACAATAGGGGACCAAAACTTCCGGTATTTTAATGCCGTCCGAGGTTTGGTAGTTTTCCAAAATACCTGCTAAAACCCTTGGTAATGCCAATGAGCTGCCGTTTAGGGTATGTGCCAACTGGCTTTTGCCATTTTCATCCTTAAACCTAAGTTTTAAACGGTTGGCTTGGTAGGTTTCAAAATTGGATACTGAACTTATTTCGAGCCATCTATCCTGAGCTGTAGAAAACACTTCAAAATCAAAGGTTAGGGCCGCTGTAAATCCTAGGTCTCCACCACATAACCTCAATATTCGATATGGTAATTTTAGTTCACGAAGAATTTCCTTTACATGCTCAACCATGCCGTCTAGGGCTTCATATGATTTAGAGGGATGTTCTACGCGAACAATCTCAACTTTATCAAACTGATGCAATCGGTTGAGACCGCGTACATGGGCTCCGTAACTGCCAGCTTCCCTTCTGAAACAAGGTGTATAACCCGTATATTGAATGGGAAAGTCTTTTTCCTGTAAAATTACATCCCTGAATATATTAGTTACCGGAACCTCCGCTGTAGGGATAAGGTATAGGTCATCTGCTGTTACATGATACATTTGTCCTTCCTTGTCAGGGAGCTGCCCTGTGCCATAACCTGATGCTTCATTGACCAAGTGTGGCACTTGTATTTCCGTATAACCGGCCTGTGTATTCTTATCTAAGAAATAAGATATTAGGGCGCGTTGTAATCGGGCTCCTTTGCCTTTGTAAACAGGAAAACCTGCCCCAGCAATCTTAACACCCAGTTCAAAATCTATAATGTCATATTTCTTGGCCAACTCCCAATGAGGTAGGGCATCTGCAATAAGTTCAGGTACATCACCTTCCTTGAACACTTCTTCATTATCATCTTCAGTACTGCCATCAGGTACGGAAGTATGTGGAATATTAGGAATCTGATACAGTAAACGTTGTAATTCTTCAGCTGTGGCGTTCAACTCCTCACCCAACTGTTTTGATTCTTCCTTAAGAGCCGCTGTTTTTTCCTTAAGTTCATTGGCTTCCTGCGCTTTTCCACTCTTGTAAAGCATACCAATCTCTTTGGATAATATATTGGATTCTGCCAAAGTAGAATCCAGTTGTGTTTGGGTCGCCCGTCTTTTCTCATCTAAAAGTAGTATGCCATTAAGCATAGCATCGGCATCTATATTCCTTTTTTGAAGTGCCGCTTTTATTTCTTCCTTAGCATCACGAATGACTTGTAACTGTAACATTGCTCATTAAATTTAGCTGCAAATTTAAGCTAATCTATTATTTAAAAGACATACATTTAATAGCTAAACATCGATTAATATGGTTTTTGAACATTTTGCAATTAACGTGAAAGATATTGATGCCGTTGTTTCTTGGTATGGTATGCATTTGGATCTTAAAGTGGTCAGTGAACAAAAAGAACCTCCATTTATGACTTTTTTGGCCGATAGCACGAATAGGGTTGTTTTGGAATTATATAGCAGGAATGATGCTTATGCAACAGATTTTGGCGCTCAACATCCTTTGACATTTCATGTCGCCTTTGTATCTGATAATGCAGAAGAGGATAAAACAAGATTAATAGATGCCGGTGCAACTTTTTTTGAAGAAGTAAATAAAGAGGATGGCAGCCATTTGGTAATGCTAAGGGACCCATGGGGTATGCCATTGCAATTATGCCAACGTGCCCAAAAGTTTTAAATTATTTTTTAGAGATAAATTGGATTGATTTTTCTTTGTCCCTAGCTAGTTGTCCCTGTAGCGCCTCCAAGGATTCAAATTTTATTTCGTCCCTAAGTCTGGCAAGGATATCCACCTTAATTTTTTGGTCATATAGGTCTTTGTTGAAATCAAAAAAATGTACCTCTATTGTTTTTGAAGTGCCATTTACAGTTGGGTTGTACCCAATGTTCATCATGCCAAATACCGTTTTTCCTTTTATGGTACTTTTTACAACATAGGACCCGTTCATGGGAATTAACTTATAATCTTCCTCAATTTTAATATTTGCCGTTGGATAATTTAATTGTCGCCCAAGTCCCTTGCCTTTTTGAACAACGCCAGTAAGCATATATTCATATCCCAAATAGGAATTGGCGGTTTCTATATCACCAGTTTCCAAAGCTTTTCTAATTTTGGTGGAACTCACTGAAACGGCGTCTATTTCTTGAGCAGGTATTTCTTCAACTTCGAAATTTAAGGCATTGCCAAATGCTATAAGATCGGTAATGTTCGCATTTCTATTTCTTCCAAACCTATGGTCATATCCAATAATAATTTTTTTGGATTTGAGCTTGTTTACCAAAAGATCTCTGACAAACTCGGTGGCCGATAGCCTTGAAAAATTCTTTGTGAACGGATGTATGATTAAAATATCCAATCCCATTTGTTCCAAAATAGCTTTTTTTTCATCAATTGTGTTTAGTAATTTGATGTTCGCATCTTTTTGTAATACCATTCTTGGATGTGGAAAGAAAGTAAGTACGGCCGACTTTAATTGTGAATTTTTGGCATGGTTTATGACCTTTTCCAATATTTTACGGTGACCAATATGCACCCCGTCAAAAGTACCAATGGTAATGGCAATGGGGTGTTGTTCATCATAATTAGTAATGCTTTGAACTGTAATCACGTATGCTTGAAAATAAAAAAACCTATATTTGAATTTGAATAAATGCCCCTAAATGGTTACAAAACTACGCCTTGTTTTTTCAATTACCATAGTATTTCTTTCCTTTTCTGGGGTGGCTCAAACTAATTATTGGAAAGGTGTGCCTATATCCAGTATGGACAGACAAACTGTTTTGCCTCGCCTTAATGTGCGTAAGGCCATAGCTTTTGAGTTAAATGAAAATAATTTTAAACGAGAACTTAACAGGTCAAGTTCACTAAGACGTGATTTCAATATCTTATATTTTCCTGATGAGAAGGGAGAACAGATAGCATTTAAAGTGTATGAGGCCAATATATTATCTACTGAGTTGGCCAGGAGGTACCCCGGAATTAAATCATATAGGGGAGTAGGTCTTGAAGATAAATCGCAAAATATTAGATTTAGTATTTCACATAAAGGCATTCAAAGTATGGTGACGTATTCTAACGGAAAAGCACCAGTTTTTATGCAAAAAGGAAATGCGAATAGTTATGTGGTTTATAGTAGTAAGGACCACCTGTCTAAAACAATGGATTTTATATGTAAAACAACTCCAGAAGTTCTAGTAGAGCCATCGTTGACCAGAAAATTAGTAGACGACCAAGTACTACGAAAATTTAGGGTTGCTATTGCCGCATCTGGAGAATACACGACTTTTCATGGAGGAACAAAGGTAGATGCCATAGCGGCTATAAATGCAACCTTAACGAGGGTTAATGGTGTTTTCGAACGGGATTTAGGGGTGACTTTAGAACTGATTGCCAACACAGATGAAGTAATTTATCTTGATCCAGATACGGACCCATTTACTGGTGGTCTAAGTACACAGGCACAGAATACTTTGACTAGTGTAATAGGGGAGGCAAATTATGATATTGGTCATTTATTCAACCAAAAAGATGATGCTTTAGATGGTAATTCGGGTTTTATTGGATCTGTTTGCCAGGATAATAGAAAAGGAAGTGCGTATACTACTTTTTCCACACCGGAAGGTGATGCGTTTGACATAGATCTTGTGGCCCACGAAATGGGGCATCAATTTGGGGCAAATCATACTTTTTCACATATTTCTGAAGGAACTCTAGTACAGGTAGAGCCTGGCAGTGGAACTACCATTATGGGGTATGCGGGCATAACAGGTGTTAATAATGTTGCTGCAAATAGCAGTGATTATTTCCACTATGCAAGTATTGTTCAAATTAGGGAATACTTGCAAACCATAAGTTGTGGGGAAATAGTACCATTAGCTAACAATCCTCCAGTTCTAGCGCCAATAGGAGATTATGTTATACCTGTAGGAACCGCGTTTGTTCTCAATGGCGAGGCTACTGATCTAGATGCCACGGATGTCTTGACGTATACCTGGGAACAGATAGATAACGGTATTGTCACACAGTCTTCTTTTGGGCCCAATAACCCAACCGGTGCCATGTTCAGGTCATTACCACCCACAAATGCTTCTGAACGGTATTTTCCTAAAATAAGTAGGGTTCTAACAGGGAACTTAACCGAAGTAAGCCCTGGTGTGGGCGATGACTGGGAAACGGTTTCAAATATTGAGCGGAATCTTAATTTTTCATTAACGGTAAGGGATAATGTTCTAAACGGGGGTCAATTGGTTTCGGATGAGGTTTCTGTATCGGTAAGTAATAATGCGGGTCCCTTTTTGGTGACATCGCAGAATGTGGAGGCTACTTTTGAAGCCGGAGAGGTACAAACCATATCCTGGGACGTTGCCAATACAAATTTAGCGCCTATATCGGCACAAACAGTAGATATTTTTCTTTCAACCGATGGTGGGCTTACGTACCCCGTGACTATTGCACAAGATGTGCCAAATAACGGTAGTTATGATGTGGTTATCCCTGGTCAGGCAACTATATCGGGGAGGATTATGGTCAAGGCAAGCAACAATATTTTCTTTGCTGTGAATGCAGCAAATTTTACGATAAACGAAAGTGAGGTAGTTCTGAATTTTACACAGCTAAAGTTTGATGTTTGCAAACCTGATGATATTACGGTTAATTTTAATTACGAAACGTATAAAGGGTTTTCTGAGGAAAGTACCTTTAGTGTAGTTACACCACCACCCGGACTGGGGATTGCTTTTACCCCTGCCTTAGCAAATAGTAACAATGCCCAAGTATCTTTGGCGTTAACCGGGACTAGTAATTTAGCAGTTGGTTCCTACCCAATTACCGTGACCTCAACCTCTGCAAGTATTACCAAACAGGTAACCGTGATCTTGAATGTGTATGACACTACTTTTTCTGAAGTAGTGTTGACTACACCAGAAGACGGACTTCAAGATGCATCTAAAGAGTTAGTATTGGATTGGGAAGCAAATTTGGCAAGTACACTATATGACGTTGAAATTGCAACAGATAATGCTTTTACAACTATAATAGAGTCTGCCACAGTTAACACCAATTCTTATCCTCCCGCCAATTTGGAGAATGACACGCAATATTTTTGGAGGGTAAAACCTAAAAATGATTGTGGTGAAGGTATTTTTGGGATAGCTAGAAGTTTTACCACCATTCAATTTAATTGTGCTACCATAGCTGCTTCTAACTTGCCAAAGGAAATATCGCCTATAGACACCCCTACGGTTACTTCCAAAATCTCATTTTATGAAGATTTACCTATTGCGGATATTAATGTTACATTAAATGTTGCACATAGTTATTTGGCAGACCTGGTCATTAGTTTAACATCGCCAAGTGGTACAACTGTAGTTTTGGTTTCCAGTTCCTGCGGAGATACTAGTGATATAAATGCTGTTTTTGATGATGATGCGTCCAGTGATTTTACATGTACAGGTACACCTGCTATTAGTGGCATAGTAAGGCCATTAGGTACCTTAAGTTCTTTTAATGGGGAGTCCATTTTAGGGGAATGGATTTTAGAAATAAAGGACAATGCCCCTTCAGATGGCGGAAATTTAAATGCTTTTTCCATGGAAGTGTGTGTAGAGGGCGACTTTAGGCCAGATGCTGACAATGATGGTGTTTTTGATGATGGAGATGATCTTTGTCTGGATACTCCCGAAGGTCAAGAAGTAGACGCAACGGGATGTCCTATCTATAGGTTCTCAAATGAAAACTTTACGATTAGGCAACAAAGTGAAAGTTGTAGACCTAACAATGACGGTCAGATATCAATTACACCTAAAACCATCTTAGACTATGTGGTTAATATTTCAGGGAATGGAGTCAACATAAGTGAAAATTTCACGGATAATTTTATACTTACCAATGTAAGTGCCGGTACATATGCCATTTGTATTACAGGTACAGAAGGAGACATTGTATATGAGGAACTTTGTTTAGATGTGGTAGTATCTGAGCCAGAAGCATTGAGCGTTAGTTCCAAGTTGTCATTAGACGGAACTCAGTTAATTGTAAGTTTAAGTGGATCAAACCTATATAATGTAGAGATTAATGGTGTGGTAACCCAAACAGACAAGTCTGAAGTCACTATTAATTTGGAAGAAGGAGCTACATTTTTAAAAGTGTATACCAACATTCCCTGTCAAGGAATGTATGAAGAAAACTTCTTGACTACGAATAGGCCTATTATGTATCCAAATCCATTTACAGACCAAGTAAATGTGTTAATTGGTTCTACTGACGCAGATCTAGAAATGATATTATATGGATCCGATGGTAGATTTGTAAAGCGAATAATTATAAAGGCCGATAGATTAAGTGAGCCAATAGATTTGAGCACTTTGGCATCAGGACTATACTATGTGCAGTTGATAAGGGATGGTATAAAGACAACAGCAAAAATTATTAAAAGATGAAACTAAATCTACTTATAGTTTTTAGTGTTTTAGGGGTCTTTTTTGGATGTAAGAAAAAGTCAGCCCCAAAACCACCGGAACAAGCACTTTTGGTGTTTCCCGAAAAAAATTCTGAGTGTACTACTGGTGTAGATCTTGATGCTAATACCAGTCAAGTAGAATTTAGATGGCAACAAGCAGATAATGTACAAACGTATGAGTTAAGGGTTGCCAATAGTAATACGGGAACAGTACAGACCATTTCTACCTCAAGTACCACGGCACGCTTACCCTTAACCAAAGGGCAGTCTTTTTCTTGGGTGGTGAGATCAAGAAATAACCAGGTTGAACAATCTGTATCCAGTGAAATGTGGCATTTTTATACTGCCGGGTCAAGAACCACTTTTGCTCCATTTCCTGCGGAAATCATCTCGCCAAAAATGTCCGAAAAGATATTTAAAGATATTAATAATGAAATAGAACTTTCGTGGACGGCGGCTGATTTAGATAATGACATTTCGGGTTATAAAGTGTATTTTTCCAATGAGAACCCGCCAAATACTTTAGTGGCCGCCTTGCCAAATAATAGTTTTTCTTATAAAGTAACTGTTCTATCAGGTTCCGTGTATTATTGGAGTATCTTAACTGAAGATGAGGAGGGCAATGTTTCCAATTCGGGTATATATAGTTTTACTGCCTTGTAAATAAATGGTCTAGGTGCCATTAAACTGGTTCATTGTTCTTGCAATCCCTGCCAATACAAAAGAATCTATAATTACAGAGGCTTTTTTTAATCTTTCCGGCAGCTGTTTTTTCTCTTCGTCGTTCCATTTTCCTAAAACGTATTCAACTTGTCTTCCCTTGCCAAAATCTGCTCCCACTCCAAAACGAAACCTGTTATAATTGGTAGATTCTAAAAATTGTTGAATATCCTTTAAGCCGTTATGTCCGCCATCACTTCCCTTTGTTTTTATTCTAATGGTCCCGAATGGTAAATTGATATCGTCAGTAATGACAAGAATATTGCTTAATGGGATTTTTTCTTGGTCCATCCAGTATTTTAAAGCTTTTCCGCTTCTATTCATATAGGTAGACGGCTTAAGGAAAAGAACACTTCTTCCCTTTATTTTATAGGTAGTTATGTCACCAAGTTTACCCGTTTCAAAAGTGAGGCCATGTTGTTCTGCAAGCGCATCTAAAACTTTAAAACCAATGTTGTGCCTAGTCTCCGCATATTCCTCACCAATATTACCAAGACCAACGATTAAAAATTTCTTCATGGAATTTGATTCTTCTAAAAGTGTTTTTCTTTTTTTAAAGAGTGATTTAAAAAAGTTGGACATAAGCCAATTTTAAGGACGTTTAAAAATACAAAAGCATCCTGATACACAAATCAGGATGCTTTCTATGAATTTTCAAAAATACTTGTTTATTCTTGAGCTCCTTCAGCTTCCGTTGTTTCCACTTCAGCTTCGGCTTCAGCGCCTTCTTCATCCTCTTCATCCTCATCATCAGTAACAACAGCTGTACGAGCAGTTTTAACCTGCACAACGGTAGTTGAATCTGGATGTAGAATCGTGAAATCATCGCTTAACAAAGAGGCTACGGCAATATTCTGGCCAATTCTCAATTTAGAGATATCTATATCGAAGAAATCAGGTAATTTGTCCGGTAAGGCCTTGATTGCCAATTTTCTTTTTCTGAACAACAAACGTCCACCGTTTCTAACACCTGGTGAATTACCTTGTAATCTAACAGGAATGTCCATGGTTACTGGCTTGTCAGCAAATAATTGATAGAAATCTATATGTATGATTTTATCGGTTACAGGGTGAAATTGTATATCCTGCATTACGGCGTTTACGATTGTTCCACCATCCAATTCAATTGCAACTGTATGTGCATTTGGAGTGTAAACCAAGTCTCTGAACGCTAGTTCTTCTGCTGAAAAGTGTAATGGCTTATCCCCTCCGTATATCACGCAAGGAACCAATCCAGCATTACGTAGGGCCTTCGTTGCCTTTTTGCCCACGCTTTCTCTTTCTGATCCTTTAATTGTAATTGACTTCATTATATGTATTAAAAATTAATATTCGTTATTTGATTTTCCCCTACATTAAAAATTTAGAGGAAATGGAATTGTTGTTGTGTACTTTGTGCATTACATCTGCAAAGAGATTGGCGCAACTCAATACTTTTACTTTATTGCTTTTTATTTCAATGGGAATAGAATCGGTAATGATTAACTCTGTTAATTTTGATTTTTCTATTTTTTCATAAGCATTTCCAGAAAGTAGGCCATGCGTTGTAATAGCCCTAACACTTACCGCACCTCTTTCCATCATTAAATCTGCTGCTTTTGTCAACGTGCCTGCGGTATCTACCATATCATCTACCAATACCACATTTTTCCCTTGTACATCCCCAATCAACTCCATATGTGATATTACATTTGCCTTGGCGCGTTGTTTGTAACAAACCACAACATCACTTTCCAAGGCCCTAGAATAGGCATAAGCTCTTTTAGAGCCACCCATATCTGGAGAGGCAATGGTTAAATTGTCCAGACCCAGATTTTTTAAATAGGGCAAAAATAAGGTAGAGGCAAAAAGGTGATCAACGGGTTTCTCAAAGAAACCTTGTATTTGGTCAGCATGTAGGTCCATAGTAATAATACGTGTGGCACCTGCTGTTTCTAACATTTTGGCCACTAACTTAGCTGCTATTGGCACTCTAGGCTTGTCCTTTCTATCTTGTCTTGCCCAGCCAAAATAAGGCATTACGGCTGTTATATGTCTTGCTGATGCTCTTTTTGCAGCATCGATCATTAGCAACATTTCCATTAAATTCTCAGGGCCAGGATGTGTAGAGCCTATTATGAATATGCGCGTACCTCGTATAGATTCTTCGAAAGAAGGTTGAAACTCCCCGTCACTATATCTAGAAAAGATAACATTACCAAGCTCCATTCCATAAGCTTTGGCAATTTTCTCACCCAATAAAGTGCTCTGCGTACAGGCAAAAATTTTAGGCTCGGGAACTTGATACGGCATAACTGAAAATATTGTTTTCTTGTATATTACCTTTTAAACACGGAAGTTCCTGTTTTCTAAGGAGGTGCAAATTTAAAAATTAATTTGGGTTGCTAAAGCATAATTGTTGATAATTTTGATGCTAAAAAGAAATTATTTTTTAATTTTGCAGTCCTATTTTGTAAAGCTCGAGTGGCGGAACTGGTAGACGCGCTGGATTCAAAATCCAGTTCTTCGGAGTGTGGGTTCGATTCCCACCTCGAGTACCAAAGACCTAGCGGTAACGTTAGGTCTTTTTTTATTACTTGTTCACGCTTATCATTACGGCCTCACAGCTCTTTAAATCTGAATTTAAAACAATGTTTTCAGATTTACTTCCATCAGAAATTTCAATGGCAACTGTATTGGGGGGTGAATCACCAAGGTTATGGGCATATAAGAAAAGGTCATTAGACTTATTTGTGTTCAATACCATCTTAAACTCTCTTTTCCAATAGGTTAGATAATGTTTGTTTACAACAGAATTACCGTTTAGATAAATAGAGACGATATCCCCATCTTGTCTACCATGGTCCCAAATTTTAACCGTAATTTCTTCATTGTCAAAAGATAATTCTTTGGTGTAAGATATTTTACGCCCTTCAAATTCCTGCCTTATTGTAGATGTAGGGGCTTCTGTTATGGTTTTGGTAACAACTGCCACGCCATCTTTTTCTCTTCGGACCTTTTTCTTTTTAGGCTTCTTTTTGATACTACTTTGATCCGCCTTTTCGACTTGTGTTAGCGCATGTATTTTTTTTCTTTCGTCAGAAGCCTTGTTGACAATGGAAAAGAAAGGAGTGACAAACTTGGCTATTTGATATTTATCATCTGGGAAAAGCTCAATGCCAACTACTTGGTACTTATCTCCTGAGCCAATATTCTTGGCCAGTTCAATATCACTAGCAGTACCCGTATTTTTAAAAGAACCTAGTTCCTGGACTACCATTTCATTTCGCACCAAAAAGAAACGGATAGATTTACTGGCATCGATATTCCCTGTTTTCCATTCTAGGGAAACTTTCTCAGGTATATTCCATACTGTACCTTGAACAGGGTCAATTATTTTAATGCTAGATTTTTCTTGTTGGGAGAAACAAGCAATTAAAAAGAAACAGGTGAATAGGGGAGCTAGATAAAATTTCATAATTAAAAGTTATACAAATATAGCTATTGCATTTTTCTAATTAAAGCATATATATTTGGTTTATACGGATATATAAGGCAGTTTATTTAAAAGTATTGAATACGGTTCTTATTATATTTAGTCCATTTTATCAGAATATTTTTAAATTGAAGTATTGAATGATAGTATTGTAAATTACAAATACATTAAATTTAGATAAAATCAAGATTAATATGTCAACTAGAAGAAAATTCATAGAAAACATTACGGTTTCAGCAATTGGGTTACCATTGTTAAGTAGTTCGGCAAATCTGTTTGCCTCGTCTACTGAGAAATATGACGGACCAATACTCAAGATTGCTATTATGGGGCTAGGCAGTTATGGGAATAGGGTTGCCGAAGCCATGTTAAATTGTAAAAAGGCCAAATTGGTAGGGGTGATAAGTGGTACTCCGTCAAAAATCACGAAATGGCAGGAGAAGTATGGTATCCCTACAAAGAATTGCTATAACTACGATAATTTTGATGCTATAAAGGATAATGATGATATAGATGCGGTATACGTGATTACACCAAACGGACTCCATTGTGAACAGGCCATAAGAGTGGCAAAGGCCGGTAAACATGTAATTTGTGAAAAACCCATGGGAGTCAATGCAAAAGAGGGACAAAGAATGGTAGATGCGTGTAAGGCCGCCAATGTAAAATTGTTGATAGGCTATCGGATGCATTATGAGCCTAAAACGGTACATGTTATCCAAATGCGCAAGAATGGTGAATTTGGGCAACCTAAATTCTTTCAAGGTCAGTCTGGTTTTGTAATTGGCGATCCTACCCAATGGCGATTGAAGAAAGAGCTTTCCGGTGGTGGTGCCATGATGGATATTGGAATCTACTCCATTAACGGGGCAAGGTATATGTTGGGAGAGGACCCGATTTGGGTGACGGCCCAAGAAACAAAGACCGATCCAGTAAAGTTCAAAGAGGGTATCGATGAGACGATACAGTTTCAAATGGGTTTCCCTAGTGGTGCTGTTGCCAATTGCCTATCTACCTACAACATGAACAATTTGGACCGTTTTTTTATGACCGGTTCAAAAGGTTGGATGGAGATGAAGCCATCGACTGGGTATGGTCCAATAGAGGGGCGGACACATAAAGGAGAACTAAATCAGCCGCACATAACCCATCAAACACTTCAAATGGACGGTATGTCCGAGCTTATATTTGATGGTAAGCAGCCTATTGTCCCGGTAGATGGTGAAGAAGGGGTTAAGGATATGAAAATTATCGATGCAGTTTTTCTGGCGGCAAAAACAGGGGATAAGGTGACAATTAATTTATAGGTCTTTTTTTAGTTATATTTTAGCAACTCTATTTTTTTAAAATCTATTGGGTGACTGTTGGACTGCAAGGAAATATATCCGCTTTTTACCGTGGAATCACCTTCTTGTATAAAAGCCTGTGCAAATTCATTTTTGGTATCGTAGATAGGATTAGCGTAGCTCATAATTTCCTCGCCGTTCACAAAATGCTTCATTTTACCATCTTTTACATCTATTTCAATGGTAACCCATTGGTCTCCATGAAATGTTTTGCCCACTTTCGCAGGGTTACAGAACAAGTCGCTTCTTTCTCCATCAACTTCTACCTTCATGCCTATACCGCAAATAGCGCCCAAGGGCCTATCTTCCGTACCGTTTCCGCCATGTAGGTTGTACTCCAAACAAATGGGAAAACTTTGGTTCAATTGAACGGTGTTCGGTGGTTGGGTATGTATTTGTACTCCGCTGTCCCTATAGCCCCATTCGGGAGCTCCTGGTGCAGTATCGCCTACAAACCTATATGTTACTTTCAACCTATAATTTGTCAATTCCCTATCATAGAAAAGTGCCCCAAAACGTTCGCCAAATTCAGGTCCATATGCATCATAGCGTATACTTAAAATACTGTCTTTAACCCTAAAAGTGTTACCGAAATTTTCGCCCACGGGATATCCATTTATTTTCATGGTCCACCCATCAAGATCTTTTCCATTAAAAATAGGAATCCAATTGTTTGTAGTTTGTTCTTCTTGGTTTTCTACCACTTTTGTTTTTAGATTTTTACAGGCTGTAATTAAAAGTGTAGCCAATAAAAAGAATATTCTGAATATGCGTAATGTTGAAATCATCATCCGTTTAGCTTTTGTTAAAAATAACCATATTATATAAAATCATTTTAAATTTTATTCCAAACACTTCCTTGATACTTGGTTTGATCTATAACACTATATTTTGTTGTTTATATAGTGTATTTTAAGGTGAAATGTTGGAGGAATAACTTGCTATTCATAGTTTTAGGGAATAACCTGTTCAATTGTTAAATAAAAATATATGTTGCTACTCATTAGAAATTTTAGATTGACATTTTTGTTTCTTTTTTTGATACTGTCCTGTAAAGACAGTAAGACCAAGGATATAGGGGTATCATCAGAATCAATGAAAGATTCCACATTGGTCTATAATCAATATACACCTAAATCAACGGACCTTGTCATTTCTCGTAGAGCATATAAGGATAAGTTATATGGTTTTTGGTTGGGTCAATGTATTGCGAATTGGACCGGGTTGATTACGGAGATGGATAAAATTGGGATTCCAACTGCAGAGGGCAAGGGAGCAGGATTCTACACTAGAGAGGATTGGGGCAAACCAGACCAACCTAATCTTTGGGGCTCAAATAATTATTCTAAGACCATTGATTTTCTTTTTGCCAAGGAGGATAGTATTTGGGGGGCTGATGATGATACCGATATTGAATATATCTACCAAGAACTGCTTTATCAGAACAAAACAACACTGTTGACAGGTGAAATGATCAAAAAGGGTTGGCTGGCACATATCAAAAAAGAAGAAGAAAATTTTCTATGGGTTTCCAATCAACAAGCGTTTGATTTAATGGAAAAAGGTATGGTGCCGCCCGCTACCGGTGATTCGTTGAACAATCCGCATTATGAAATGATTGACGCCCAATTAACTACTGAAATTTTTGGCTTTTTAGCCCCTACAAGACCAGATATTGCACTTAAAATGGCCAACTTGCCCATACGGAATGTAGCTAGGGCAAATGCCGAATGGATTTCAGAATTTAATGTTATTATGTATGCCTTGGCACCATTGGCAGATCAAAATAAATCCATACAGGAAAATTTAAATTGGATGGCAAAAGAGGCACGAAAGCGATTGCCCAATGATTCGTACTCTGCTAAAATGTATGACTTTGTATCTCAAGAATATACATCTGGAGCTACTTGGGAAGAAGCTAGGGACGCACTACATGAACGCTACCAAATAAGACAGGAAGATAGTTATTTGTGGGCAACTAAAGATGAATCCTGTAATGGTTGTTTTGCGGCAGGAATAAACTTTGGTGCTAGTATTGTAAGTCTATTATATGGTGAGGGAGATATCAAGGAGACCATTAAGATTGGGGCCTTATGTGGGTGGGATTCCGATAACCCTACAGCTACATGGGGAGGTTTATTGGGCTTTATGTTGGGTAGGCAAGGTGTTGAAGATGCTTTCGGTCAAAAATTTGCGGAAAAGTTTAATATCCATAGGACAAGGGTAGGTTTCCCAAACAATGGCATAGACAACTTTAATGCAATGGCCCAAAAGGGAATTTATATTGTTGATAGGGTAGTTCAAGAACAGATGCACGGCGGTGTAGATCTTGAAAAAAATGTGTGGCACATGCCTAAAACACCATTAAAGATTATACCAGGTTCTTGACAATGTTAAAATATGGAATATATCCAAATTAATGGAAATAATCCATTAATTTAGTTGTCCCGATTTTTAGGATGGCTAATGGATAAAACCATATTACATATAGATTTGGATACCTTTTATGTGTCCGTAGAGCGACTCAATAACAGGTATTTGCAAAACAGGCCTTTGTTGGTAGGTGGTACCAGTGACCGTGGGGTTGTGGCCGCATGTAGTTATGAGACCCGTGGTTTTGGGGTGCATTCTGGTATGCCCATGAAAATGGCAAAAGAACTATGTCCGGAGGCTTTTGTAATTAGGGGAAATGCTGGCGAGTATAGTAAACATTCCGATACGGTTACAGAGATCATAAAAGAACACGTGCCGCTCTTTGAAAAATCCAGTATAGATGAATTTTATGCAGATCTAACGGGGATGGACCGCTTTTTTGGTTCCTATAAATATGCAGCAGAACTTCGTAAACGCATTATTAAGGAAACAGGTTTGCCTATTTCTTTTGGTCTGTCAGTAAACAAAGTGGTTTCTAAGGTAGCCACCAATGAGGCCAAACCCAACAATCACCTTAAAGTAGATCTGGGGTATGAGAAATCTTTTCTGGCTCCATTGTCCATAAAAAAGATTCCTATGGTGGGGGACAAGACCTACCAAACGCTTCGTAACCTAGGATTGCGAAAAGTACATACCGTACAAGAAATGCCCATAGATGTTATGCAGCGCGTATTGGGTAAAAACGGAACTATAATTTGGAAAAGGTCAAATGGTATAGATAACACACCGGTAATCCCTTTTTGTGAGCGGAAATCTATTTCCACGGAGCGTACGTTTGATCGTGATACCATAGATGTGGTAAAACTGCGGGGTATCCTAATCGCCATGACCGAGAATTTGGCCTACCAACTTCGTAGGGGCGAAAAGTTAACGGCATGTATTGCGGTAAAAATCAGGTATTCAGATTTTAATACCTATTCCAAGCAGTTGCGCATTCCGTACACCAGTGCAGACCATATTTTGATTCCCAAAATTCTGGAACTATTCAAGACACTTTATAACAGACGTTTGTTGGTACGCTTAATAGGTATCCGGTTCAGCCATTTGGTATCGGGTAATTATCAGATAAATCTTTTTGAGGATACAGAGGAAACTTTGAACCTATACAATGCCTTGGATACTATAAGAAAACGCTACGGCGATAAAAGTGTAGTAAGGGCATCGGGCATGGGTGCCAAGACCATTGGTAGAATGCAAAACCCTTTTGATGGTAGGCCACCTGTGGTATTGGCGCATCGGAAGATTTAGGAGTTTCATTCCCCAGGGGTCAAATAGTAAGTGTTCGCTGAGCAGCCTGTGTTGAGCGTAATCGAAGTAAGCTAAAGTGAGAAAATAGAGAAGAGAGCATAGAAGAAAGAGAGTATGGTTTGAAGCGTTTAGCCTTTAGCGTATGGCGCACTGCACAACAACTAACAACCAACAACTAATCATGTACTTAAACTGTCATACATATTATAGTCTTCGTTATGGTACTTTTTCCGAATTGGAACTGCTGCAATTGGCACAGCAGAACCATGTGGGGCAACTGGCACTTACCGATATCAACAACACTTCTGCCGGATTGAACTTTGTACGTAAGGCATTTGAACTGAATGTAAAGCCCATTTTGGGGATTGATTTTAGAAATGGGGTAGAACCTTGTTTTGTGGGTATTGCCAAGAATAATGAAGGGTATTTGGAACTCAATAATTTTCTTTCCGAACATTTGCATCAGGAGAAAAAAATAGAAGGCACAGCCCCAAAATTTAAGAACGCCTATGTTATCTATCCTTTTGAAAAAGTGCTTCAAGATGAGATGACTGTTTTTGATGATGATGAATATATTGGTATTTCTATAACCGATTTACGTCGGTTACGGTTCTCAAGGTTAATGACCTATACCAATAAATTGGTAGTATTGCAGCCGGTAACCTTCCGCAATAAAAGAGATTTTAACGCACATAGATTATTACGGGCCATAGACAACAATACCTTGTTGAGCAAACTTTCCACTACCGAGCAGGCTAGTGAGGATGAGAAAATGTTTCCTATGCAAAGCTTGGTCAATGCTTTTTCTGAACACAGTTTTATTTTGGAGAATACGGAGCGTTTAATGAACAACTGTAGCATTCATTTTGACTTTTCCGAAGGGCGAAAACCACAGAATCTGAAAAACTATTTGGGAAGTCAAGAAGAGGATGAGGTCTTGCTGGAAACACTTTGTGAGGAAGGCTTGCCATATCGTTATCCAGATAAGGACGATACTGTTATAGAGCGATTGGACAAGGAAATGAAATTGATAAAGAAGATGGGTTTTGTCTCTTATTTTTTAATCAATTGGGATATTGTTTCCTATGCCCGAAGCCAAAATTTTTTTTACGTGGGCAGGGGAAGTGGTGCCAATAGCATTGTAGCCTATTTGCTGCGTATTACAGATGTAGACCCTATGGAGTTGGACCTTTATTTTGAGCGGTTTATTAACCTATACAGGACCAATCCGCCAGATTTTGATATCGATTTTTCACACCATGATAGACCTATAGTCACCAAGTATATTTTTAAACGGTTTAAACATGTTGCCCTGCTAGGCACCTATGTTACTTTTAAGTGGCGGGGCATGGTGCGGGAGTTGGGAAAGGTTTTTGGTCTGCCCAAGGATGAGATAGACCTGCTTTGCGATGGTGATATTAAGAATTTACGCTTGGATAGTATTTCGGCATTGGTCATTAAATACACCCAACTTTTAGAGGGCATGCCCAATTATTTAAGTATTCATGCCGGGGGAATTCTCATTAGTGAAAAACCCCTGCATTGGTTTTCAGCAACCCATTTGCCACCCAAGGGCTATCCTACCACCCAATATGATATGGTAATTGCAGAGGATGTGGGTTTGTATAAGTTTGATATTCTTGGGCAGCGGGGATTGGCAAAAATCAAGGAATGCATTGCTATTTTAGAACAATCACGTCCCAATGATTTTGCCCAGTGGGATATTCATGATATCAAAAGATTTAAGCAAGACCCCAAGGTAAATGAACTTATAAAGACTGCACAGTGTATGGGTTGTTTTTATGTGGAGTCCCCGGCCATGCGTATGTTGCTAAAAAAATTGGAAGTAGACAATTACCTTGGCCTCGTGGCCGCTAGTTCCATTATACGCCCCGGTGTTGCAAAAAGTGGTATGATGCGCGAGTATATATTGCGACATAGAAACAAGGGCAGGGCAGAGGAAAAGGCACATCCCATAATGCTAGATATTATGCCAGAGACCTATGGGGTAATGGTCTACCAGGAAGATGTAATTAAAGTAGCACACCATTTTGCAGGATTGGACCTAGGGGAGGCAGATGTATTGCGCCGAGGTATGAGCGGTAAGTTTCGTTCTCGGGAAGAATTTCAGCAGGTAGAGCAAAAATTTATGGAAAATTGCCGCTTAAAAGGTTATCCAGATATATTGGTTTCCGAAATATGGCATCAAGTGGCCAGTTTTGCCGGCTATGCCTTTGCCAAAGGCCATTCTGCCTCGTATGCCGTAGAAAGTTACCAGACCCTGTTTTTAAAGGCCTATTTCCCTTTGGAATACATGGTGTCCGTATTAAATAACGGAGGCGGATTTTATAGGGCGGAGTTTTATATCCATGAGGCACGAATGTTAGGTGCCACCATACACCCACCTTGTATAAACAAGAGCCATGCTACCAATTGTATTTACGGAAAACAATTATATCTAGGCTTGATGTATTTAAAAGAGTTGGAATCCCGAGTGGTAGACCGTATTTTAAAAGAACGTTCGTTACAAGGGCCATTTGTTTCTTTGGAGGATTTTCTGGATCGGGTCCTCATATCCATAGAGCAAATAAGCATACTCATCCGTATTGATGCCTTCAGGTTTACTGGGACAAATAAACACCAATTATTATGGAAAGCACATCTCTTCCTCACCAAAAATGTAAAGATCGATCACCCAAAGTTGTTTAAGCCACGGCATCAAGAGTTTAATATTCCCACATTGAACACCACCGATTTAGAAATGGCCTTTACACAATTGGAGTTGTTGGGTTTTTGTTTGTGCAGTCCGTTTGCGTTGCTTGCAGAACCACCTCAAAACAGTACGGGGAGCAAGGATTTTGAACGCTATCTGGATAGGAACATTGATATTTACGGGTACTTGGTTACTGTTAAAAATACGAGTACCCATACTGGTAAGCGTATGCATTTTACCACTTTGGTAGATCAACAAGGGGCTGTTTTTGATACGGTACTTTTTCCGCCTGTGGCTGCAAAATACCCTTTTAGGGGTAGGGGTATATATCGGTTTTATGGTAAGGTGGTGAGCGAATTTGGATTCCTGAGTATTGAAGTCATTAAAATGAAAAAGGAAGATTACATTCCAGACCCACGTTATGCGGAGATGAAAACAAGTGTAAAGGTATTTTCTGGTAAAAAGTAGAGAAGAAAAAAGCTTTCGATTTCTTAAGTAACTTTACAAACTAGTTTTTGGGTCAGCACCAAGAAATTGCCATTAGAACATTTATTATACTTTTTTAACCTTCCAAGGTATACTAAACAACGCACTTAATCAGTATCTTGTATGTGGTGATAAACTTTATTAAATTGGTTGCTTCCCATCAAAATATAAAGGCTAAACTATGAGAAACCTTGTTCTTGTATGCTTCATATGGTTGGTTGGTAGCTGTATGTTAATGGCGCAGCAACCAACCTATTGCAATCCAGTAAATATTGATTACACATATATGATTTACAATGCTCATGAGGATTTATCCTATAGGTCCGGAGCAGATCCCGCAGTAGTGCGTTTTAAGGATGAATATTATATGTTTGTCACCCGTTCTATGGGATATTGGCACTCAAAAAATATGGATAAATGGGAATTTGTGAAACCTAAACAGTGGTATTTTCAAGGGTCCAACGCTCCTGCAGCTTTCAACTATAGGGATTCTATTTTGTACGTGGCCGGAAACCCTTCTGGTTCCATGAGTGTTTTATATAGTGATGCGCCAGAAAAAGGGGAATGGCAGGCCACTCCTTCTATTCTTCATAATTTACAGGACCCTGCGCTTTTTATAGATGATGATGGTCAAGGATATATGTATTGGGGCTCTTCTAATAAGTTTCCGGTAAGGGCACGAAAATTGGATAAAAACAAAAGATTTCGTCCTTCAGATGAAATATATGAATTTTTTAATCTAGATCCTATAAAGCATGGCTGGGAGCGGTTTGGGGAAAATCATTCAGACACCATAAATGGGGGTTATATTGAAGGTCCTTGGATGAACAAAATAAATGATACGTATTACTTGCAATATGCGGCGCCAGGAACAGAATTCAATGTATATGGTGATGGGGTATATGTGGGGGATTCTCCGTTAGGGCCATTTAAATATGCTCCAAATAATCCCTTCTCTTATAAACCAGGAGGATTTATCAATGGTGCTGGCCATGGCAGTACAGTATTGGGGCCAGGCAATCAATATTGGCATTTTTCATCTATGTCTGTTAGCATAAATGTTGGTTGGGAAAGAAAGATAGGTATGTTTCCAACCTTTATAGATGAGGATGGACTTATGTATTCAAATACCAGATTTGGGGATTACCCCCACTATGCACCCTCCCAAAGTGATAAGAAAGGAAGTTTTACTGGATGGATGTTGTTATCCTATAAAAAACCTATTGAAGTATCGTCTTCACAGTTTGAGTATACCGCAAATAATTTGGTAGATGAAGATGTCAAGACTTTTTGGCTGGCAGAAGATAAGAGTGATGATCAGTGGATTAAAATCGATTTGGAAAAACCGGCGTTAGTTAATGCCATACAGGTAAATTACAATGATTATAAGTCGAATATATATGGAAAGGTTGCCAATCTATACCACCAATATACAATTGAAGCTTCTTTAGACGAAAAGGAATGGCATCTTATTGTGGACCGTAGTGAAAACAAATTGGATGTGCCCAACGATTATATGGTACTTTCCAAGTCGGAAAAGGCAAGATTTATCCGTTATAAAAATATTTATGTTCCCACGCCATATCTATCTATTTCAGATATTAGAATCTTTGGAAAGGGATTTGGGAATGCACCAAAAAATGTTAGTGAAATTAAAGTGATACGTACCGATAAGGGAAGGGGCGCAAACTTAATTTGGAATGAAGTTGAAAATGCCCAAGGTTACAACGTGCTTTGGGGAATTGCACCAGATAAACTTTACAGTTCTTGGTTGGTATATGACAAGACTTCGTTGGAAATTAAATCCTTGAATGTGGATCAACCCTATTATTTTTCTATCGAAACTTTTAATGAAAATGGGGTTTCCAAAAAATCTAGGATAGTTAAGGCAGAATAAAACATCAGGCAATCACTAATGTCTCATATAACAAAGGTTAAATTTCAATAGTGTCATCTTTAATCAAAAAAAAAGCCTTTGATTTTCAAAGGCTTTTTGGTTATAGAAGAATAAGTGTTATTAATTCCATCCACCACCTAGGGCTTTGTACATATCTACACGTGCCACCAGTTGGTCCCTTTTGGTTGCCACAAGTTCCATTTTAGATTCCAAGGCCTCACGTTGGGTTAATAAAACCTCTATATATTCAATTCTTGCCGATCGGAACAATCGAGTTGAAAGGTCAATAGATTCCGTAAGTGCCTTGACCTGATCGGCTTTCAAGTCATAGGTCTTTTTAAGATTCTCCATGTTGGATATAAGATTGGCCACCTCTATATACCCTTGTAAAATAGACTTCTCATATTCGTAAACGGCCATTACCTGTTTGGCATTTGCCGTATTATATTCCGCTTTTATGGCATTTCTGTTGATTAAAGGAGCTACAATATCACCAATAGCGGAATACAAAAGCGATTCTGGGGTAGAGGTTAAAAACTTAGGCTTAAATGCTTGTAGACCTAGGCCTGCATTAATTTCTATCGAAGGATAAAAATTAGCTTTTGCCACCTTAATATCTAATTTGGCTGCTGCCAATTCATATTCTGCCTGTCTAATATCTGGTCGGTTTTGCAGTAATTGGGAGGGTACACCAGTGTGTAAGCTGCCAATAGTGCTCTCTATGAAACCCTCCGAGTTTCGTTCAATAGGCTGAGGTGACCTACCAATCAAGAAGTTTAGCTTGTTTTCGGTTTCCACTATCTCTTGTTGCACCTCAAATTTATGGCTTCGATTTTTAAACACTTCAGCTTCAAATCTTCGCACGGCCAGCTCGGTCGCCCTTGCCGCCTGTTTTTGAAGTCTAACCATATTTAAGGCATTTTCTTGAATTTCAAGATTTTGCTCTATAATGGCCAATTGATTGTCCAACGCAATCAGTTCATAGTATGAATCCGCAATTTCCGCTATTAAGTTGGTAACCATAAAGTTTTTACCTTCAACAGATGCCAGATATTCCAATACGGCCGCTTTTTTGGAATTTCTTAGCTTTTTCCAAATATCCAATTCCCAAGAGGCAAAAATACCAGCTGAATAATTGGTAAGGGGTTCAGGAAATTCTTCATCTTCCCTTATATTCAGGTTTTTCTCGACAGCACCATTACGCGTATATTCGCCAACTTTTTCAACTTCGGCACCTGCTTTCAAATTAACAAAAGGTAAATATTCACCTTTTCTGGCTTTTACCTCATTTTGCGCTACCTCAATTTGTTGCAATATGATATTCAGCTCTTGGTTATTGACCAATGCGTTATCGATAAGTGTAATTAGATATGGGTCTGAAAAAAATTCCCTCCATTGAACTTTTGCCGTATTCAAGGTGTCCATCGATTGATGCGAAAAAGATTCAGGCAGGTCAGGATGTGCTTCTCTCAATGTCTTCGATGGCACGCATGACTCAAAAGAGACCATTATGAGTGCAACCACGACTAGGGTTGGCTTTACAACATTAAGGATGGCCTTTATATATTTATTCATCTTTTTTTCTTTTTAAAAGTTTGTTCAATAATTTCTTCATCTCTCGAAGTTGCTGTTTGGTCTTGCTTTGTTCTTCACTTACACGGATGAGTTCTTCAGAAAATGGCTCATTGGCCTCATCTCTAATAAGTCCCCTACCTTCGGCCATTTTAGCGAAAATGTAATATAGACCGGGTATTACCAGCACACCGAAAATGGTACCAATGAACATGCCTCCCAAAGAGGAACCACCAATAGTTCTGTTGCCAATAGCACCAGCTCCTGTTGCTAAAACAAGCGGGATTAGACCTGCAATAAATGCAAATGAGGTCATTAAGATGGGTCTAAACCTTGCTTTGGACCCTTCAATGGCGGCCTCCAAAATGGTAGATCCCTGTCTGTGCTTTTGTACTGCGAATTCAACAATCAGTACTGCATTTTTTCCAAGGAGGCCTACCAGCATGATAATACCAATCTGTGCATAAACATCATTGGCAAGTCCCATTAGTTTTAATAGTGCGAGAGATCCAAAAATACCCACTGGCAAGGAAAGAATTACTGCGAAAGGGAGTAAAAAACTTTCATATTGGGCAGCAAGTACAAAATAGACGAAGATCAACACAATAATGAAAATGTATAAGGACTCACTGCCTCTATTGGCCTCATCATACGAAAGACCTTCCCAAGCTATGTCATAGCCCCTAGGCAAAGATTCAGCGGCCACTTCTTTTATGGCATTGATAGCATCTCCTGTTGTATATCCAGATGCTGGAAGTCCATTGATCGTGGCGGAATTATAAAGATTGTACCTCGTAATCTCATTTGGCCCTAGCTTTTTTTCCAAGGTCATAAAGGCAGAATAGGGGACCATTTCTCCCTCTTCGTTTTTTACGAAAAGTTTTGCTAAATCTGATGGAAGTGCCCTATATTCTGGTGCCGACTGCGTATACACCTTAAAAAACCTACCAAAAAGAATAAACCCTTGTTCATAGGTACTGCCGATAAGAATATTTAAGTTTTCCATGGCCTTACCTATGGAAACTCCTTTCTGCATGGCAATTTTATTGTTGATCTTTAATTCATATTGGGGGTAATTGGCAGAGAAAAAAGAAAATAATCCTGTTAATTCCTTTCGTTTGCCCAACGCCTCCATAAAATCATCGTTGATCTTTCCAAAACCTTGATAGTCAGTCGAGTTGGTCTTATCAAGAAGACGCATTGAAAAACCTCCAGAAGAACCAAAACCTGGTACTGCAGGGGGTTCAAAATATTCAATTCTAGCGCCTAGGTTTTGTGTTTCCTCCTCCAATTCTTCCATGATTTCATGGACAGAATGATGCCTTTCTGACCAAGGTTTCAAGTTAATTAAACAAGTACCGGCATTTGATCCACGACCCTCAGTCATTATTTCATAGCCCGCTAAGGAGGAAACTGATTCCACACCATCTACTTCTTCACAGATTTGCTGTAGTTTTCTGGCAATATCATTAGTACGTTCAAGAGTAGAGCCTGGGGGAGTCTGTATAATGGCATAGATCATACCTTGATCTTCATTTGGTATGAAACCAGCTGGTAAGGATGAATTGGTGAAAAATATAGCAGCGCAAAAAGCTATTAAAATCCCGAAGGTGACGATTCTTCTTGTAACAATGCGGTTTAGGAGGTTTACGTATTTGCCCGTAAGTTTTTCAAAACCATTGTTAAACCATGCAATAAATTTATCTATTGGTGATTTCTTTTTTGGTTTGCCATGATTGTTCTTTAACAACATGGCGCATAATACTGGGGTCAATGTAAGCGCTACTATAGCGGAGATTACTATGGACCCTGCCATGGTAATAGAGAACTGACGGTAAAATACACCTACAGGTCCTGTCATAAAAGAAATAGGAATAAAGACGGATACCATTACCAGGGTTATGGCTATAATGGCTCCACCAATTTCACCCAAGACTTCGGTAGAAGCTTTATATGGGGTTAAGTGCTCTTCTTCCATTTTCACATGTACCGCCTCAACCACCACTATAGCGTTATCTACAACAATACCAATGGCCAAAACCAATGCAAATAGGGTAATAAGGTTAATGGACAACCCAAAGAGTTGCATTACAAAAAAAGCGCCAATCAATGAAACCGGTACGGCAATTATTGGAATCAAGGTTGAACGCCAATCACCCAAGAAAAGGAAGACTACAATAGCAACCAATATAAAAGCATCCCTAAGTGTATGTAGTACTTGCTCTATGGATGCATCCAAGAAATTTGCAACATCATAATTAATTTTATAATCTAATCCAGGAGGAAGTTCTTCTTTTAGTTCCAGCAATTTTGCCTTCACTTCATCTATAACATCCTTACCATTACTACCCAGAGTTTGTTTTAAAATAATTGACGCTGATGGCCTGCCGTCTAGGTTTGAATAGATGTCAAAGAACTCACTTCCAAGTTCTACATCTGCCAAATCACCTAATCGTAAGGTTTCTCCTTCAGCATTTGCCTTAACAATAATATCCTTGTACTGCTCTGGTTGATTATATCTGCCCTCATAGGTAAGTACATATTCCAAAGATTGAGATTTCATACCTGAACTTTGGCCAAGCCTACCTGGCCTCGCAATAACACTTTGTTCTTGCATGGCCTCCATAATTTCCTCTGCAGATACATTGTAGGCACGCATACGGTCCGGTTTTAACCACACACGCATAGCATATTTACGACTACCTAAAATCTGTGCACTGGCAATACCATTTATACGTTGTATCTCTGGTATAATTTTAGTGTACGCGTAGTTATAAAGGAATTTTTCATCATTATGATCATCTTCTGCAAAAAGGTTCACGTACATCAACATACTAGGTTGTACTGGGGTTATAATCACCCCTTCTTGTTGTACTAGTTGAGGTAAATTGGGCATTACCTGGTCTACACGGGTCTTAACCATGACCACCGCCCTATTGGGATCGGTACCTGGTTCAAATATGATACGAAGTGTGCCTTCCCCCGCACTGGTGGCATCAGATGCCAGATATCGCATACCTTGAACACCATTTATGGCCGTTTCTAAGGGGATTAATGTTGAATTGACAAGTACATCCGCGCTGGCACCTGGGTAGGCGATAAATATATTTACCGTAGTGGGCGCAATTTCAGGGAACTGTGAAATCGGTAATTGTTTTATGGCCAATAAACCGGTAAAAACAATCATAACCGATATGACAATGGCCAATACCGGTCTCTTTATAAATTTTTTGAACATTTTTTGTGGTAATTAAAAATTTCTTATTCAGCGTATAAGGATAGATTGGCTATGACCAATTTAGGCTCAACATATTCCGTTTGAATCTTATCACCATCCTTGACCATTCGTATACCCTCTAGAATTATCTTGTCTTTTACAGACAGGCCTTTTTCTATTAGGAATAGGTCGGGGAGCTCTCCTGAAACAGTTATTTCCTGTTGCCGAATAACATTGTTTTTATCCACAACAAAAACAAATTTTTTGTCCAATACCTCGAATGTTGCTTTTTGGGGTATGAGCATGGCATTTGAAAAAGGTACTTTCATGAGTACACTACCAGTCTCACCATGTCTAAGTATACGATCAGGATTGTCAAAGGTGGCCCTAAACGCAATATTTCCAGTTTCGTGGTTAAATTCCCCTTCAATGGTTTCAACAATGCCGTGTTGGTTAAATTCTTTATTGTTAGCCAACAAAAGGCTTACTTCTTTACCGCTTTTTTTATCCGTACCGGTGATATAATCCAAATACTCCGCCTCTGGCACGTTAAAATAAACCCACATTTTACTATTGTCAGATAACGTGGTCAATAATTCCCCTTCATCCAAAAGACTGCCTTCCCTAACATGTAAATGATCCATGATACCATTAAAGGGGGCTCTAATATCTGTAAACCCCAAGTGGGTCTGTGCCAAGGAAACTTCGGCCTTTGCCTTGTCTAAAACGGCCTTGGCCATGGCAAGTTCATTTTGTGAAACTACATTGCCCTCTGCCAATAACTGAGTATTTTGTAATTCTATTTCTGCTACTTTTTGTTCAGCTTGTGCTTTTTGAAGATCCGCTTGGTATATGTTTGGCATGATATAGAACATTTTTTGTCCCTGCTGAACTATCTGGCCTTCGTCAACATAAATTTGCTTTAAGTAGCCTTTTTCCAAGGCCCGTAACTCAATGTGTCTTATAGAGTGGATTTGGCAAACATAGTCTTTGGTAATGGAAGTGTCTTTTTGAATAGGACTTGTTACCAGGTATTTAATTTCTTCTTTGTGGGATTCTTTTTTTGAGTTACAACTTGATAGGCCTATTAAAACGAACAAGCCAACAATCATGGGAAATCTCCTCATAATTTTGAATTTAGAATATGGATTATTTTAAAAATGATGTAAACCTAAGTAGACAACGCTATCGTATTTGGTAGGGTGTCAATAGGGATTTGATGGAAATGACATTTAATTATAATGTCTGTAAATAGGAGATTTTATATTCTAAATACTTGGTATCTAAGGTATCTTCTAAAAGGTGGGACTATTGCCAAGTTCTTTAGATTGGCAAAAGATACTTTTGATGGGTTAAGCGAGAGACCTAAAAATCGAATTTTTAAAAATAAAGCGGCGTCGCTTCCAAAATGTTTACTGTTCCCTGAAGAAGGAGTATGTCTTATCTCTTCTTCCTGTTCTTCAATTTCAGCAACCTCTACAGCAAGTTGTCTATGGCCTGATAAAGAAGAATGCCCTACTTGGGCATTTTGGCCTTCCTGAATAATATTGAAAAAAGAGGCTTCTGCTTCAGAAGCAGGGTTATCGACACTATTTAAATTGGAATGAACTAAATATAGCCCACACAATAAGGTGAGAATTAAGGACATTACATATTTAAATAACCTTTGTTTCATTTCGCTGGCGAAATTATATCAAGAAAATAGCTCGTGCAAGTACGTGCCGTTAAAAAAGTGTAAAAGTAGATATAAAAACGATTGTAGAGGTTTATAGGCCGTTTTTTTAGAATATTGATAATAAAGGTTTTAAGAATAGGAGGATTTTTAATAACGGTGTGGAATTGTTGTCCACGGTAGATCTTATATACTTACCTGGTTCCATCCATTTTAGTGCTAAAAAGTGCACTTTTTGGATTGGACTATGTTCGTTATATTTGGATAACCACTAAAAGAATACAATGAAGTCTATTTGGTTAAACTTACCGGTAAAGGATATTAAGGCCTCAAAGTCTTTTTTTAAACAAATAGGCTTTAAGGAAAACCCCATGCATGCCAAGGCAGATCATCTTGGAAGCTTTTTGGTGGGAGAGCACAATTTTGTGTTGATGCTCTTTCCGGAACATGCGTTTCAACATTTTGCACAAGCAGAGATATCGGATACCAGCAAAGGTTCGGAAGTTTTGATAAATATCGATGCCCAATCAAGATCTGAAGTGGATGAATTAGCAATCAAGGTAAAGGAAGCAGGGGGGAGGATTTTTGCCGAACCGGCAGAAGTAGATGGTTGGATGTACGTTATGGGATTTATAGACTTGGATGGCCATCGGTGGAGTATGCTTTATATGGAATTGGATAAAATGCCAAAAGCATAAAGTAGTCTAGAAAACAAAAAAGTGGTTCTGAACCATTGATGTCCATTCGCTGTTTTATGCTACGTTTTTCGAATAAAGAAATGGAATGGGCTACAGGTTTTATGGTCATAGTAATAAGGCGTAAATATTAGTACTTCCTAGAATATTGGTTAATACTATATTCTTAATACCTTCCAAAGAACATTTGTAAATAATATTGTTGTAATTTAAATGAGTCTTGAATTTGAACGATTGTTTTTATGAAACGTGATACCGAAATCTGGAAAGTCATGTTCGGAGGTTCTTTGCACAATGGTATTCCATACTTGGATAACCTTTTACTTTTTGTCTTAATGGGTGTATTGCATTCTTGTAATACACACACAGAAAAAATAAATTTCAACACTCAGATAAAGCCAATTTTAAATGCCAAGTGCATTACATGTCATGGCGGGGTTAAAAAAAGTGGTGGTTTCAGCTTGCTCTTTCAAGAAGAGGCCTTGGCAGCTACAGAATCAGGCAAACCTGCTATAATTCAAGGGGACGCAGCGGGTAGTGAACTAATTAAAAGGCTTAAGGAAGAAGACCTGGAGCTAAGAATGCCTTATGGGAAGTCTAAACTTTCAGATGAGGAAATTGAACTGCTTACAAAATGGATAGATCAGGGAGCCCAATGGGGCGAACATTGGGCGTACTCCTTGCCAAATGAAGTCATGGTACCTTCCATAACCGAGAAGGCGGCTCTGGTTGGTGATGAGAGAACGGAATTTGTGCAAAATGCTATCGATAAATTTATTTTGGAGCGGTTGGAAAATGAGACTTTATCCCCAAACAATCCTGCAGATAAGAGAACCATCATTAGAAGGTTGGCTTTTGATCTTACCGGTCTGCCCCCGACCAAGAATTTATATAGAGATTTTATTGAGGAAAAATTGACCTATGAAAATATGGTAGACACGCTGCTGGCTCAAAATACTTATGGAGAGAAATGGGCCAGTTGGTGGTTGGACCTTGCCAGATATGCCGATACCAAGGGATATGAAAAAGATAATGGCAGAACCATGTGGCGATATAGGGATTGGGTAATAGATGCCTTTAATAAAGATATGCCCTATGACCAATTTACTATTGAGCAACTCGCGGGGGATCTTTTGCGAAATCCATCTGTTGATCAATTGATAGCGACCGCTTTTCATAGAAATACAATGAATAACGATGAAGGAGGAACGGAAGATGAGGAATTTAGGGTTGCATCGGTCTTAGACAGGGTAAATACAACCTTTTCGGTGTGGCAAAGCACTACGATGGAATGTGCACAATGTCATAGCCACCCTTATGACCCATTTAAGAATAAAGAATACTATAAGGGAATGGCCTTTTTTAATAATACAAGGGATGAGGATACTCCTGATGAAAGTCCAAACCTAAGATTTTATAGCCAAGACCAGCAAAGGAAGAAAGACGCTGTAGTTTCCTGGGTCAGGAAATATGGTTCCAAACAAACGGCACAAGCCTATGGAGATTTTTTGCTTTTTAAGGAACCAAAATATCAGGCACATAATGCGCAGGAATTTGTCAATGGGGAACTTGCCGATACCAAATATCTGGCACTTTGGAATAATGGTTCCTGCATATTAAAAAATATCAGTACAGGTGGGGCATCTTTTATGTATATGGAGTATAGTGCTCCCGTAGACAGTACTACCATGACCATAAGGCAAAATAATGCTAATGGTCAAATATTGGCACGGTTCAAAATCGATAAAACGGATGGTAGAACAATCAGAAAAATACCTTTTAAAGCAATAGACCAATCTGTTAATCTATATTTTGAAACCCAAAACGATAATATAAGTGAACAGGTGTCCACAAGCTATATTACTTGGTTTGCCTTTATGGAAGATATTCCTGGGGCAAAGGAAATGGGCTATGACCAAATAAACCAAACATTTTTGGACTTGTTAAATGCCAAGACCGATAATCTTCCTATTATGGTTGAAAACAATAATGAAATGGCCAGGTCTACACGAATTTTTGAAAGAGGTAATTGGTTATTGTTGGCCGATACTGTTCAACCTGGCACTCCAAAAGTGCTTAATGCCTATTCCAATCAATGGCCAGAAAATCGGTTGGGCCTATCAAAGTGGTTGGTCAGCAAGGAAAACCCTTTAACATCCAGAACAATGGTCAATCGAGTCTGGCATCAGATTTTTGGAAGGGGTATCGTTGCCTCTTTGGAGGACATGGGAACCCAGTCAGACCCTCCTAGTCACCCGGCTTTATTGGATTGGTTGGCACTACGTTTTATGCACGAACAGGGTTGGAGCATGAAAGCCCTTATAAAGGAAATAGTGATGTCGGGAACCTATAGGCAAAGTTCGGTAGCTACTCCGGAACTATATCAAAAAGACCCGCATAATGAACGCTATGCCCGTGGACCTAGGTTGCGTTTAACAGCGGAACAGATAAGGGATCAAGCATTGGCCATTTCTGGGCTGCTAAGCAATAAGATGCACGGCCCTGGGGTAATGCCACCACAACCGGATGGAGTGTGGCAATCCGTTTACAGTAATGAGGCCTGGGTAGAGAGCAAAGGGGAAGATAAATACAGAAGGGCCATCTATACCTATCTAAAAAGAACAAGCCCATACCCTTCATTTATTACGTTTGACGCCGGGAGTAGGGAGGTCTGCACAATTCGGCGGACGGTCACCAATACTCCGTTGCAGGCGTTGGTGACTTTGAACGACCCCGTTTATTTGGAAGCGGCTTATGAATTTGCCAAAACAATGGATATGGAAGATGTGGAGAAAGGAATTTCAATAGGTTTTGAAAAAGCAACCTTTTCTGTCATCGATTCGGAAAAATTGAAGATTTTAAAAAGTCTGTATGACGGAGCCTTAATTGAGTTTGAAACCAGAATCGAATTTCAGGAAAGTTTTGCTGGATTAGGAGAAAAACCGACTAAAAAAATAGCAGCCTTAACGGTAGTTGCAAATGCCATTATGAACTTGGACGAATTTTTGACCAAAGCATAACTAGACGGAATTAATAGTATCATGAAGAATAATGTAGACAAGCTTATTGCGGAAAAGGTTCAGCGAGAGCTGGAAGCAAAAACCAGGCGCCACTTTATAAAGCAGTGCGCTACAGGAATGGGCGGTCTTGCCCTAGGTTCCATCTTTCTGGGATGCGATCCATTAAGACCAGGAAAACTTAAGGAGGCCTTAACGTCTGGCTTTACTGAACGGGATTTAAATCCGCTTGCAACGTTGCCTCCGCCTTTTTCGCCCCGGGTAAAGAATGTTATTTATCTACACATGGCCGGGGCACCTTCGCAATTGGAGATGTTCGACTATAAACCCGAATTGGCAAAACTTAACAATCAGGAATGCCCCCAATCACTTCTGGAAGGAAAGAAATTTGCATTTATTCGTGGTACGCCAAAATTGCTGGGTCCACAGGCAAGGTTTAAGCAGGAAGGGGAATCAGGTAATTGGGTGTCTGATAATTTACCGCATTTTAAGAAGGTGGTGGACGAGGTTGCTTTTTTAAAGGCTGTCCATACAGATCAATTCAATCATGGCCCCGCACAATTGTTCATGCACACGGGTAGCCCCAGATTAGGCCGCCCCAGTATTGGTTCTTGGGTAACCTATGGTCTGGGTTCTGAAAACCAAAATCTACCTGGTTTTGTTGTGCTTACTTCGGGAGGTAAAGCTCCAAGTGCTGGCAAAAGTGTTTGGGGAAGTGGCTTTTTACCGTCTGTTTATCAGGGTGTGCAATGCCGATCAAAGGGAGACCCGGTGTTGTATATTGAGGACCCAGATGGGATTTCCCGTGATTTGAAAAAGAGGACCGTGCAGGCCATAAACGAGATCAATAAAAGGGAATATACCAAATATGCCGATCCAGAAATTCTGGCTAGGATCAATCAATATGAAATGGCCTATAGGATGCAGATAGCGGTACCCGAGGTTATGAACATCAACAACGAACCAGAATATATTAAAGAAATGTACGGCGTGGAGCCAGGTAAGGAATCCTTTGCCAACAACTGTCTTTTGGCCAGAAAATTGGTTGAGGATGGCGTTCGTTTTGTACAATTGTTCGACTGGGGATGGGATGCCCATGGTACTGATCCCAGTACCGCCGTAGATTTAGGATTGAAAAATAAATGTAGGGAAATAGATAGGCCTATCACTGCACTACTATTGGATCTTAAACAAAGGGGGTTACTGGAAGATACCTTGGTAGTCTGGGGCGGTGAATTTGGAAGAACCCCCATGCAAGAAAATAGGGAAGGTAAGACTATGGGTTTTAAAGGAAGGGACCATCATGGCGATGCCTTTACCATGTGGATGGCCGGAGGAGGCATTAAGAAAGGAGCGTCACATGGACAGACGGACGAAATTGGATTTTCCGGTATAGACGGTAGGGTATCCGTACATGATGTTCACGCCACTATCTTACATTTACTTGGGTTTAATCATGAACAATTTACATTTGATTTTCAAGGCAGGCCATTTAGGTTGACAGATGTAGAAGGGGAAGTAATTCATCAAATTCTTAGCTGATTTATCAAATTAAAAAAAATTAATTATGAAAATTCCACACAATGGTTTTATTTTATTGGCAATTCTTATGACTGGTATGAAAGGGTATGGACAAAAAAAAGCAATCGTATTTTTTCAAACAGATTGGGGGCGAACTACTTCTATAGATGCATTTTGTGAAAAGACCAAGGCAGCAGGTTATGATGGGATAGAAGTGTGGTTGCCTTCATCCTTGGAGGACCAAAGTAAACTCAAGGATGCCCTTAAGAAACATAACCTTAAAATAGGTTTCTTGGGAGGGACCAATAAATCATTACCCTTTGAAGAAAGCTTAAAAGCGTATGGTGATCATTTGAAAAAATTGGCTTCGTGGTCTCCGGAATATATCAATTGCCATACGGGTAGCGATTTTTTCACCTTTGAACAAAACAAGGCCTTTATAGAAGCGGCAAATAGGATATCAAAGGAAAGCAATATTCCTATTTACCATGAGACCCACAGGGGACGTTTTAGTTACACCTTACCGGACACCAAAGAGTATTTATCAAAAATCCCGGATTTGAAATTAAATTTGGATATAAGCCATTGGATGGTGGTGCATGAATCCCTATTGGAAAGCAATGACAATGATTTAGAGGAAGTGATAGCGCACACAGGTCACCTTCATGCTAGAGTGGGCCATGCGGAGGGTCCACAGGTAAATGATCCTGAGGCTCCAGAGTGGAAAACTGCCGTTGAAAGACATCTTGATATTTGGGAAAAAATAATCCAAAATCATTGGAAAACGAATGATACGTTTACCATTACCACAGAATTTGGCCCAGCCACGTATATGCCAACCTTACCTTATACTAGGGTGCCTGTCGCAGACCAATGGAAGGCCAACCTATATATGATGAAGGTAATCAAAGACCGTATGCAGGTTGAGTAAACAATGGCACAATGGATATTCTAAAACAACTTATAGGAAGACTACATCCGCTTATTGTCCATTTGCCGATAGGTTTCATCATTCTAGGACTACTTTTACAGGCATATGACAGAAAAGGTAAGGTACACAAAGAAGTCATTGGTCTCATTTACCTATGGGCAGGTTACACCGCTGTATTCGCATGCCTTTCGGGATATCTTCAGTATTTGGGAGAAGGCTACGCTTTTGACTCGGTAAAATCACACCTCTGGTCGGGTGTTGTTACAGCATTTTTTTGTTTCCTGATGTGGTTTCGACTCAGAGGTATTTCGGCAATCGAGGTTCTAGGTAAAATTCCCGTAGTGGCTTTTTCTGTCCTAATTTTTATCTTGGTTTCCTTTACAGGACATCAAGGAGGGGCTATTACCCATGGAGAAGACTACTTGGTAGAACCCTTGCCCAATTCCATAAAATCAGTCTTAGGTTATGATGTTTTTAAGGAAAAAGAAATAGTACTAACAGAGGATACCTGGGAAAATGCGGTCTTCTATACGGATGTTGTACAACCCATAATCAATAATAGCTGTGTAAGTTGCCATAATCCCAAAAAAGCCAAGGGAGATTTGCTTTTAAATACACAGGAGGGAATTTTGACAAGCGGGGAAAATGGGCCTGTAGTTGTTGCTAATCACCCCGATGATAGTGATTTCTTTGCTAGAATGAAGCTGCCAAAAGAAAGCGATGACCACATGCCCCCAAAAGATAAAAAACAGCCATCCAAGGATGAAATTAAATTGGTTGGGATTTGGATAGAAAATGGCCTTTCTTTTGACAAGACCATTGGAGAATTAGGTTTGGATAAGTCCCTGTTCACTTCTTTTTTTCCAAAAGCAATTGAAACCGATTATCCCCATGCAGAAATTGCAGCCGCACTAACGGACAGCATACATAAGGTCAAGGCTAATGGCCTTCATGTTGAGCCAATAAGTGGGGCCACCAATTTTTTAAAGGTATCTGCGCTTAATCTACCAAGTTTTGATGATGCTTATTTTGAATCCCTAATGCCGATCAGGCAACAAATAGCCGTTTTAGATTTAGGAGGGACACAAATAACAGACACTATTTTCCAAAATCTTTCTGCCTTGCCCAACCTTACTATTTTAAAACTCGATCATACTACACTAACCGGTGAACAAATAGGGCTTTTGAAATCTTTGGCACACCTACGGACGCTTAATCTCTCCCATACCAATTTCAAAAAGGAGAATTTGAAAAAACTAGAACAATTTCAACACTTAAAAAAGATATATTTATTTAACCCTATTACGGGAAAAACTGGAACAGAAACTATAGGCAAGGGAAACACGGTTGTGGAGTATGGAAATTATGAATTACCTCCAATTGCTGCGGATAGTATTGTTTACTAGCGATTTAAAAATAAGGAGATAGATAATTCATCTAGGATAATAAACAAAAAAAAGCTCCCAATTTCTTGAGAGCTTTTTGCGGTCTGGACGGGATGCTGTCCTTGTAATTTAACTTTTCATTAACATACATTATTTTACTGATAATCAGTATTTTATGATAAATAAATTTTTTATTTTACATCATAAAACACTATTTTTGGCAAAAATGCGGCACGAATGCGGCACGCTGATGTACAATTATAAGTTTTACATATCTGATAATTCCAACCTAAATGGAACCCATAGTATCAAGTTAAGATACTATGAAAATCGTAATTCCAGAATTCAAATCGATACAGGAATCGAAATTCAATCCAAACATTGGAATAAAGAAAAATCCTTCCTTAAAAAATCAAAGGAAGTGGGTTCGGAGTATGTTCAGCTCACCCAAATGGATAGTTTGGCCAACCAAATAATCTCTTCTTATCGGAACCAGGGTAAACCGCTCTCTAAAAAACTATTTAAAAAGCAATTTGAAGATGGGGAACCCTCCATGAATACAAAACCTGTTGAAGATTTTTTTACTGAATTTGAGAATTATCTAGAAAGCAAAAAAGGAAAAGTAGTCAAAGACGTCATCAAGGATTATAATTCCCTTAAAAAGCATTTGGAAGGTTTTCAAGAATTTTCTGGAATCATCGTTGATTTTAATGCATTCGATTACCATTTCTACCAAGAATGGACGGATTATTTGGCCTACCATGCCCCTTTAAAAAATGGAGGGGTCGGCATGAAGAACAACACGATAGGTAAATTGGTCAAAAATCTGAAAGCTTTTTTAAATGATAGAATGCGAAGGAACCGTATCAAACCCATAGACCTGTCAGCTTTCAAGGTAATACAAGAAGAAGTGGACCATATTTACTTGACTGCAGATGAAATACAGGCCATTGCCGCTGTTGATTGTAAAGGTGATGAAGAGCTGGAAAGGGTAAAGGATTTTTTTGTTGTCGGTTGCTTGACCGGACTTCGGTTTTCCGATATTATAAGGATTCGGCCTGAGTATTTGGACAATGAAGGTTTTTTGAATATCAGGCAAAAGAAAACTTCAGGCCGTATTGTAATTCCATTACGCAAACAGGTGAAGGAAGTTTTGGCAAAATATGGTGGCCAAGCCCCGGATATTGATTCCTTTACCTTTAATAAACGTATCAAGGAACTTGGGGATGGGGCAGGACTCCATCAAAAAGTGGAAATTGAACATAAACGGGGTACCATTAAAGAGGCACAACTTTTGGAAAAGTATAAACTGATCAGTTCTCACACATGTAGACGCTCTTTTTGTACCAATGCCTATCTGGATGGTATCGATGTGCAGTTGATTATGAAAATTTCAGGACATAAATCGGAAAAGGCATTCCGGCGTTATCTCAAAATATCAAATTACGAGGCCGCACAGAAATTGAAGGAGGCATGGGGATTGGATTGATAGTCCTATGGGATTTTCAGCCGATTTAAATGCGACTAGAAAATAGTACCCTCAACATTCTATACAAATTCCCTAAAATTATTTTTGTGAATCACTTCAATAGAAGCATTATAACTTTCCATAAAGGATTCAGGAAATTTGGCTTTGGCTTTTGGACTCCATTTAAACTCGAAACCGGTAATTTTTCCAGATTCTTCTTCAACATAGTCGATTTCTTGTTGCTGCTTTGTTCGCCAGAAATAGGAATTGGCCAAAGAGCCTTCGTATGCCTTTTTTTTGAGACGTTCGGTTATTAAGAAGTTCTCCCAAAGTCCTCCAATATCACTTCGGCTGTCGAGTGCATTGAAATTTCCGATAATGGCGTTTCTAACTCCAGTGTCATAGAAATATATTTTTTGGTTCGTCTTTATTTCATTCCTTAAGTTTCTGCTAAAACTTGTCAGCCTAAAAATTACATATCCCTTTTCAAGTAAATAGATGTAATTGGCAACGGTATTTTTATCAACTCCCACTAATTGTGCCAACTCATTGTAGCTAACCTCATTTCCTAATTGTAGCGCTAGGGCACGTAGAATTTTTTCCAAAACTAGAGGCTTTCGTATTCCACTGAATGACAAAATATCTTTATACAGATAACTGTTTGTCAATTGTTTTAAAACTTCGATTTCGTCTCCAGGATTGTTGATGACATCTGGATACATACCATAGCGTATTCTCAATTCGAGCTGTTGTTCTGACTTTACGTAGCCGATATCCCCCTCCAGTTCTTTCCAGGAAATAGGATATAATTTATATTCCCATTTTCTTCCCGTTAAAGGTTCGCTGGTCTGGTTGTTTAATTCAAAGGCTGAAGAACCGCTTACAAATAGTTGTACTTTTTTGAATTGATCAGTAATTATCTTCAAGGTCAAACCAATATTTTCTATACGTTGCGCTTCATCAATAAATACGGTGGTATGTTCACCTATGATACTTTTTAATTGCTCGGTATTGGGATTGGTCAACAAATTTCTTACCGTTGAATCATCGCCATCCAAAAACAAATGCGGCCTATTTTTTAATATGGAATTGATTAAGGTCGTTTTTCCAACTTGTCTAGGTCCAATGACTATGATTGCTTTCCCTTTATCCAGCTTGTTGGTGATTTTACCTTCTAATATTCGTTTTACCATGGCTATTTAGTGAACGTATTCACCAAAAGTAAGTCTTTTTGGTGAATACGTTCACTAAAAGTTAATAAAATTGTATGGACTTACTACTTTAATTGCTCAGTTTGCAATGATTGTATTCGTGCTTTTCCAAATCCAACATCAAAATCTCATAGCAATATTCGTTTTATTAAACGTTTGATAAATACTTTAAATGAATATTGATACATATGTTCATATGACTATAGCATCATATGATGATAGCAATATAGCATTCTATATTCCTATGGATTGTTTTTTAAAATGATTATACTTTTTTGTGGCTAGGGGGAAAAAGACCTTGTGCAAACTACCCTTGGTCTTTCGACCCTAGACTTGAGTCTTTCCTTTCCCTAACCATATCCTTTCCGCGGAAGTTCACAAAAACTGCTGGTTTTTGTGAACACCGTTGAAAAAGGAGGATAAAGGTGAAAAGCGAAAGGGCTTTTCACCCTTATCTGCCATTCCGTTTCAAATTTTATAAAATTCAGTTCAAATATGCTGTACAGCATTTTGTGTACAGCACTCAGGTAAAATGCTGTGTAATGCTGCTAGGTTTGTAAAACAAAGTATAAGAGCAACTTGTTGCAAAAAGGGATAAGAGATTCTTTTTTAGTCCAGTCTTTTGAAGGTCCCATACTAAAAAAGTTGATTTTTTTAAGGTTTACCATACACAAAATGATGTATGCCAAACAAATAAAATCTTGTCCAATGCCATTAGGTTTGTTCAATAAGGTAAATCATTAAACCACTGTATCATGAAACGAATATTTATAATGGACGATGACGGACTCAAAGAATACGTTCCGTTAGATTCACTTCAAAAGCAAATGGATTTCGTTATCGAGAAATCGGTTGAGCAAGTTTCCACCGAAGAAGAATTATTAACTATTGCCGACTTGGTCAGAAAATTTAAAGTAACCCGACCTACAATTTATGCCTGGATGAATAAAGGGTTATTGAAAAAGATTCCGATTGGGGGAAGGGTATTGTTTCATCCGGATGATATCAATGAACTTATAAAACGAACAAGAAATGCTTCTTCGTAAAATGAATAGAAAGAAACTGAAATCTGAATCTACTCTATATTTAATCGGAGTTCGTGAAGCAAGCCATGTTTTTGCAAGCAAAAACTGCTCACTATGTTCGCATGGCTTGTTGGGAATACTCCCCAAACCCCTTGGAGATGGCAAGACCAAAAAAGAAAATACAAGACTTGAAAGCTATTCGTGTCAATGTAAGGATGACAGTATCAGAATATCTAACGGTATCTGAAAATGCAAGTACCTTGGGCATTACAATTCCTGATTTTATACGTTTGAAAACGACTGGTAGGGTATTGCCTAGAAAAAGAATATCCCCGGAGGACAGAAAACTTTTTGTCGAGATGGGTAGAATCGGAAACAACATCAACCAATTGACCAAAAAAGTACATTTGGGAATGAACAACACTCCACATCTAAGCTCTTTGTTATTAGAAGTCAAAAGCACCCTCGATGTCCTAAAATCAAATATTGTAAACGATGATAGCCAAGCAGATTAAGGGAAAGGATTTCTATGGAGTGTTGGCCTATAACGAAAAAAAGGTCGATCAGGGAATGGGATATGTATTGGATACCAATATTACCTATGGAAAAACCGTTGACATGACCCAAGAATTTAATATAATTAGACAGCTCCGGCCAAGATTGGGAAAGGCGGTATATCATGTTTCGCTGAACCTGCCCTATGAGGATAGTTTGAGCGATAAACAATTTACTTCTTTAGGAATGGATTACCTAAAGGGCATGGGGTTCGATGACAACCAATATATCATGTACAGACATCAAGACCAAGAACATGAACATATCCATATCATTGCCAATAGGGTAAAATTTTCCGGAGAACTGGTCAGCGACAGTAAGGATTATGAACGAAGTGAACGTTTGGTACGGAAACTGGAATTAAATTACAGTTTATCTCAGCTAGAGGATAATAAATTGAAAGGAAAAGCAACCATTACCCAGAAAGAGATACAAAAAGTATTTCGAACTGGAAACCCACCATTGAAGTTAACCCTTCACTACCATCTCGAAAATACAATCTCAAATTCTAAGAATACAACAGAATTTATAAGGGAATTGAACGCAAAGAATATAAGTCCCAAGTTCAACGTAAGTAAAAGTACAGGTAGGGTAACCGGAATATCCTTTAGATACAAAGAAATCATTTATAAAGGAAGCAGTCTGGGGCGACAATATTCCTGGAGCAACATCATAAAACGCATTGATTATGAACAAGACAGAGACCGTACAATTATTCTCGAAACTAATCGCACAGAACGAAGAATTGATACATCTTTTGAAGAAAATTCAAACTCAGCAACAGCACATATCAGAAAGAAACAACCTATTTCAGGCCGGGATATCAAAGGTACTAAGCAACCAAAATCTTATCTGGAAAAAGCTGCATCAGACGGATTGAAACCCTTTCAAATCGAGGATAATCCATGGAATACATTCAACCTAGAACTTGATAACGACAGCCGATTTAAAAAGAAAAAGCGGAAAGGAAAAGGGCGAAGGCGGTAATTTTAAAAGGGTAACTTCAATAGAAAAATCCAAACCCTATTTTAGCATAGGCATTTTTTAAGTTTAAATTTGAGATAAACTAATAGTATCATGATTACGATTGACGACCAATTGTTGGTAACCGATGAAATGAATGCAATCGTAATCGGATACACCAAAAAGATAGTCCTGAAAAATTTATTGATGGCATTCTCTTTTGAATCAAAAGGCCATTCCCAAATTGTCACTGACATAATTCAAAGTGTGAATTATTATGTTGCAGATACGAAACCTCCCGAAATTGAACTTGAGCTTTCAGCGTATGTATGGAGTTTCTTTAGGGCGCTCAAAAAAGAAGAACGTACCGCCTTATTTTTTTGGGCACTGAACAACAAATACCTCTGCTATTTGGATGAATTTGAATATGATAACAAAACGTTCAACGAAAGTGAATTCGACAGAAAATTTGGTAGGGAATTGGCCTTTAAAATGTATGAGCCAAATGATAGCGGTTTAATAGAGGACACCCTAAATGAGCTGAATAATTTCTTAATCAACTTTGCTGCGGAATTGGATTTATCTCTAATTGATGAATATACTTCAGAACAAATTTTGGAAGAAATAGATAATTATTGCCTGTAATGGAATTATCATTTCAGTCTTCAACCTTATCAATTAAAGCTGGTCATCAACTAGTCTACTACACAGGCAAATTTAAAAGAATTAGGAAGCACTGTTTTGAGTGATGTCTCAGCTTTATTGTTCTGACCAATTGTTACTACTTAGCGGATTTAAGTTTTTAATGACTTCTCTTGCCCAAGATATGTAGTCCTTGGTATTCGAATTCATCTCGTTTTTTAGAACAGCCTGTTTTTCCATTGCGCGTATATAGCGCTCAGCTACTTGTGCCTTATTCCAATTTTCTGCATTGCTAAACAATTGATTTACTTTTGCCTGCTCTGATTCTTTTGCTTTTTTTAGGGCCTCTAGTTTTTGTTCCTGTAATAATCTCTTGTTTTCTTCAATAGCTTGTTGAGCTCTTAAGTCATGCCAATATTTGCAGTCTTTTTCAATCCAAGCTATTATTTCGGGTAGACATTCTTCAATATTTCGTTTCGTATTGTCAATCCATTTTTTTTGATTGAATGAGGGGCCAGCCTGAAATTCAAGTTTATCAGACTTTTCCCAAGATTCTCTACTCCATCCGCTTTCATCTTTAGTTCTTATTCTATATACCTTCTGCCTTAGGTTTATTTCTGTTTTTTGACCAAACATCTCAACGTGTGCACTATTACAATAAAATATAATTTTACATCCCATGGCTTCCACGATTTTTATTAAAGTGTCCATAAATCGTAATGCTCTGTCTCTATGTTTCAAGTCTGTATGAATGGGTAATAAGTCGTTTTCATTTGCTACTTCCCAGTATCTAAGTCTTTTCTCACTATTGTCTATTTTTTCTAGCAGTTTCTTTGAAGCCCTGATTAAGGAATGATACGTTGAGATTCTTTCCGGTACTTTAAAATTTAAATCTTTCCGCTGTTCAAGTTCAAAAGCCCTTCTGTGATAATCTGTTCTATATTTTCTAATATGTTGCTTACAATCAAGATTTATTTTCGGGTCTTCATTTTTAATTTTTGGTAGGGTAGGTTTGACTACTTTTTTATTGAACTTAACTTTAGACCAAAAGCCCAGAGTTGGCAATGGTATGTTGTTTTCTGTACAAATATCCTTTAGACTTTGTGGTTCGATGTTGAACTTTTTCGCTAGCTTGTTTAAGGGTTCATTCCAAACAAGTTCGAATAACTCTTGTCTGTTAAATGTTTTTTCATCCATAGTTAAAAGTATCTAGTAAAAATGCGAGATAATTAGTAATTATTGCTAACTATCTCGGATAATTACTGTAAGTGTATCTTGCAGATTACATAAATGAAAAACTTTCGTTACAGGAGTACTCCTTTTCTACATAAAAGCTACGAGCGGTTACACATAAGGAAAATGAAGCTTTACCGACTAACTTGTCTTATGTAACAAAAAAGGGAGACATCATGCCTTTGAGGAGAGGATTTAATCTTATTATCCCTCCCAGATACTCAGAAAAAGACAAATTGACTTTGCAGTTGTACGCCGAAAATCTTTTTAAATATTTAAACAGAACTTATTATATAGGTTTATATTCCGTGGCTAAGTTTCACGGTGCAAGTCATCAGCAAATTCAGCAAGATTATATCATTACAACAAAGCCTACCTTGCTAGATATAAGTAAGGGGAACATTGATTTACGCTTTTTTACCTCCGCAAATTGGCCTGAAAAGAATATCCTAATCAAAAAGTAAGTTGCTGGGATATTTTCTAGATGTTTTTGGGTTAGATGATAAGGAATCTTTAGTAGGTATACTGATTGAATATTTTCAATTTCGTCAATACTATCCTGTATTATTGAGTCCATCGTCAACTGTATAGGCCGGCGCAGTAACAAGTCATTGGAAAGTTGATGTAAACAAAAAACTGCAAAGCGATATATAATACTAAGAACGCGCATAACACATTGACAAAACATGCTTCTTGAAAATTATTTTCACAAGAGAAATACAAGCTTTATTTCGGTCTGAAATTAAGTATGACCAAGAAACTGCTTTTTAGTAGTTCAAAACAAATTCAATCAATATTTGAAAATTAACTTTAATGAAGCGTATCTACCTTGGCAATTAGTAGTGCTATTCTCCTAAGTTTACGAAGAATGGTTAATGAAGTTAAAACCGATAAAGACTTTAATCTACTTATTCAGAAACAAATGAACTCTTTTTATTGATATGCTTTGGTACATACGTTTCAATAATGTGAGGGGTTATTTTTCGTAATGTTTCTCCATTCGTAGGATGTAGTCCTGGTGACGTAAAATATTCAATCTCACCTTCCTTGTTCTTAAAGTACCAAATCAACGGTTCATTTTGTTCATTAAAAAATGGGTAGCTCAGTCTAACTTTCACTTGTTTCATTTTTTTCAATTTCATAATGTCCATGGGTTCAACTTTGGTCCCAAATGCTGAATATGGCCCGGTAGTACATGGAACTGCAACATATAATGAGTCTGCCCAGGTCATGCAATTTACATTTGGATTGGCGTTAACAACCTTTTTGTCTATAATAATGGTAATCAAGACAAGTACCACAAAAACAAGACCGAGATACATCAGGATTTTTGGATTAAAACCTTTGCCCGATTCTTTTGCAAAATCCTTTGCTTGCGTTTGCCTACTGTTACTTGTAATCTCTTGTTTTACATCTTTTTCAGTTTGATTTTTGGTAATAAAATCTGCATAATCTGTATAGCCTAAATAGTTACACAAATAGGTCAGGACTTTAGGCTTTAATTCTTCAAGACCTTCTTGGTTGGTTAAGGCATTGGTATAATAATCTCTTAAGGTTCGCTCGCTAATAGGGTATTTATATTCCTCTAAAAGATAATCTGAAATATGTTGTGCTCTATGTGTTTTCTTACTGGATCCTAATTTTTTTTCAGCTTTTTCAAAAGCTAGTATTATTATTTTGATAGACATAGTATTTGTTGATAACGTTCATAAAACTAACATTTCTATGGAACTTTCATGGAAATTCTTTTCCGGAAATTCTTTTCCAGCCTTTCTCCATAAACTTCTTTTTCCTCACCATTACTTTGTCCTCGAGGATGATTCCACTATGCATTGCTAACATAGTACTTCTAGAAGATCATTCTTACGGAAATGTAAAATGCGGCCAGTTTTTTGGCCAAATGGAAAGTAGTCTAGGACTGCCGCATTTGATTTCCACTTTCCAAAAAAAAGAGTACTCAAAACTCTAAAGGGCTGGTAAAAACAAATCTGGGAAAACCTCAGACAGCCACTCCTATGTTAAATTTTTAAAATAATAATTATGAAAAAAGTAATGATAGCTGTAATGGCACTGGTTTTTAATATGTTCTTATTTTCCTGTTCAGATGACTCTGTTGCAGAGGTGGATAGTCTTTATGATATTCAAGCTACGGAAGGAGATGATGGAAATCCACCACCTCCACCACCACCTCCTGGAGGAAATAAATAATAAGAATTATTTGTTTAAATTGAACTGCGTCTTTAAAGGACGCAGTTTTTATTTAAAAAGATCTGGTTGAAAAATTATTTATTATTACTTACAGTATTGCTGATTTCCTGCAATAGGGATAAGACAAATAAGCCTAATACCTTTATAGAAAAAGATAGTCCAAGTTATTATTTCCTTAAATCTCAGGACATGAAACTTGAAGCAACTGATAGGTTGAAAGCTGTAAATAAGGCAATTGAAATGACAGGAGGATTAGATTCTCACGGATTTTCAGGTCAATTGGCATATCATAAAAATTGGCTGCACTTTTCTTCGGGGCAAAATGATAGTCTTATTTTTTATCATCACAAAGTTTTCGAAGGTCCATCCAAAAATATTGATTACTATTATTTAGGACAAGAGTATTATTTGATGGGCTATTACTTTTCAGAAGTAGTTCGTAATTCAGAAGAAGCATTCCGAAATTATACACTTTCAAAAGGGTATTTTCAAAAAATTAGAGATAGCAGTTGGGTTGGAAGAAACCTTTTGAATATGGGCACCATTCAAAAAGATAAAAGTGATTTTTTTGGAAGCAAAGAGACCCTTACTGATGCCTTAAAGTATTTAAATTCCAGAAATGATAAAACCTATATGGTTCAGTGCTACAATCTTTTGGCGACGAATCATAGGAAACTTTTAAATTTTGATGATGCTTTGACATTTTATAATAAAGCAATTAAATTAACTGATTCACCAACTGATAAGTTTATCTATCAAAATAACTTAGCAGCAACCTATATTGATAACCATCAATTAAAAATGGCTATAAATCTATTGGATTCTATATCTAGTATTCCAATACCTGTAAGTAACCAAAAAGAATACGCAAGAGTTTTGGACAATCTTGCCTATTCAAAATGGCTTTCTGGCAATAAAATAAAGGAGAATGAATTTCAAAAACCTTTGCAAATAAGAATTCAAAATAATGATAAAAGAGGCCAAATTGCAAGCTATACCCATCTAGGAGAATTCCATAGTGAGACCAATCCAGGGAAAGCAACCTCCTATTTTGATTCGGTGATTATACTTTCCAAAACTTTGAAAATACCAAGAGCTGAAAAGGACGCCTTAAAGTTCTTAATGGAATTGGAACCTACAAATGTTCAACTACGCGACCGCTATGTTTTTTTACAGGATAGTCTTTATAAGCAAGAGCTAAAAGTTAAGACGCAGTTTGCCAAATATAAATACGACGACAAACTTAAACAGGAATCCATTCTCCGTTTGGAAAAAGACAACGCCGAAAAAGAGTTGGAAGCCAATCAAGAACGAACTCAAAAGATTTTATATCTAGGAGGTTTTATCTTTACCACTACCATTCTTGGGCTTTCCCTCTTTGGTTTTAGACAACGTACCAAACGATTAAAGCAACAAGGTATGGCTAAAACGCTAGAAGCTATTCAAGAAACTGAAGCGGAACTTTCCCGAAAGTTACATGATGACCACGGCGGAAAATTGAACCAGCTAATGTCTCTCATACAAATTGATGCAGATAAAGAAATAATTTTAGATAAAACAGAAGAACTTTACAACCATACCCGTGATTTTTCTAGAACCTTGAACTCGGTAGATACAGGTCCAGATTTTTGGAACATTCTTAAAGCCACTTTAGAATTTGCAAAACCAGCAGAGGTTGAAATGATGTTTAACGGGGGCAAAGAATTAAATTGGTCAACGGTAAGTGATCAGTCAAAAACCATTCTTTTTAAGGTACTGCAAGAACTGATTATCAATATGGCAAGGCATAGTAAGGCACAACAAACCGTAATCATCTTTAAAGAACATAACAAAATACTCAATGTGTACTACGAAGATGATGGGGTGGGTGCATCAAAAGAATCCCTATTCAGAAAAAATGGACTTCAGAATACAGAAAAGCGTATTCAAGCCATAGGCGGAAGCATTATTTTTGATTCAGAAGAAGGGAAAGGGTTTCGGGCAGAAATCCATATTCCCAAGTAATTAAGTACATCATGTTCAAAAAAATACTATTGGCTGAAGATTTTCAAGGAGAAAACTATGGCATTGTTGAAACCCTAAAAGAAAAATTAGCCATTGAAGAATTGCAAAACGAATTGTATTGCGATAAGGCTTTTACGCGATTAAAAGTAGCCCTAAGGAATAATGATGCGTACGAGTTATTGATAACCGATTTGTTTTTTGAACAAGATCATGTAGACCGAAATCTGACTTCTGGTTTTGAACTAATTAAAGCTGCAAGAACCTTGCAGCCTAGTTTAAAGATTATTGTGCACTCTATGGAAAACAATCCCATACAAATCAATACGCTTTTTAAGGAGCAAAAAATTAACGGCTATGTATGCAAGGGCCGTAACGGTATGGTGGAGTTGGTCAATGCCATTAACGAAGTGTATCATAATAGAACCTATGTGTCCCCGCAGCTAAATTTGAACGTTCCCCACAATGTGGTAGAATTGGATGATTTTGACCGTGCTATATTAAAAGAACTCGCTAACGGCCTTACAAAAAAAGAGGTGTCTGAAAAGTTTAAAAAAGAGAAGATTACCCCTAACAGTGAAAGCACGATTGATAAAAGAATAAGCAGGCTTTATGATGAGTATGAGGCTAAGAATACTACAAATCTACTTTTTAAACTTGCTAAGGAGGGTAGAATTTAACTCCTAATATATTTTATAGATTCGAAGATTTTTAAACAAAATACAATCCCTTACAGATATCTGTAAGGGATTGTATTTTAATGGGGTTAGGTTTGATGAGTATTAATTTAAAGAAAAATTATTATGGCTGTAAAAAACACAGAAACAGGAGAAGTACACTTAGGGTCTAAAGGTAGCGACACCGGATGCGGGCTAGACACATCAGCTAGTCATTGGGTAAGTTCGACAGGGGCAATCACCTGCGATAGATACGGATGTAAAAACTAGTTAAATAAAATGAACAGGATAATCCATGAGTTATTGGAATACTAATCCAATGGTATTACGATTCAATTAAAGATTAAAACAATGAAGATAAAAGCAATAAAACCTGGGCCTAAGCCTAATAAGGATAATGGAACTCCTGATAAGAGAAGGCGAGTAAGGCCAGAAAATAAACCTAAACATCCAAAATTAAAACCTCACAAGCACAAACCTGGTGATTAGAAAATTCAATTAAAAACAAATGATATTAAATTATTTGATGTCTTAATGTCGGATACTATCAATTCTTAACTTATGGATTCTAGTAATTTACCTTTACTAATCTTCTTCTTGTCACTTTCTTTAATTGTTTTGATATTTTTTCTAATAAGAGGGGTGATTCTTTGGTACTTTAAAATTGATAGAAGAATAGACTTAATGAATGAAAGCAACAATTTAATTAGAGAGCTTTTAGATTTTCTGAAAAATGATTCATCAAGAAATGCCTGAATTTAAATAATGCAACTCCAAAACCAACTAAAAGCCCTAGCCGAAAAAATTGGCAAGCTTAAAGAAAAAATAGATACGGAAGAATCTACCAAGCACGCCTTTGTATTGCCTTTCATTAATATTCTAGGATACGATACGTTTAACCCCACCGAGGTGGTGCCAGAGTTTACGGCAGACATTGGCCTTAAAAAAGGGGAAAAGGTAGATTACGCTATATTCCAAAATGAGCAGCCAATTATTATTATAGAATGCAAAAACTGGAAGGAAAAGTTGAATACCCATAACTCGCAACTGTTCCGGTATTTCCATACCACCAAAACGAGATTTGCACTCTTGACGAACGGTGTAGACTACCAATTTTATACAGATTTAGAAGCGACCAATAAAATGGACGAAAAGCCTTTTCTAGAGTTTACTGTCACAGCGTTAAAGGAGAATACAGTTCACGAAATTGCAAAGTTCCATAAATCAAATTTTGATGTGGACAAAATTGTGGACAATGCCAGTTCTTTAAAATATACGAAGGAAATTAAAAAATTGATAGCGCAAGAACTACTAACGCCCTCTCATAATTTCGTAAAACTATTTGCAAACGAAGTATATACAGGCCGACTTACTGAAAAGGTAATGGGGGAATTTACTGATTTGGTAGGCAAGGCCTTTACCCTAACCATTAGCGATAAGGTAAGCGACCGTCTTAATGCGGCGCTCAACAAAGAAGTCGAAAATCAAAAAGAAGAACATCAAGAACCAGAAGAAGTAAGTAAAATCGAAACTACAAAAGAAGAATTGGAAGGTTTTAGAATTGTAGTTGCCATTTTACGAAGAAAACTACCGGTTAGCCGTATTGTTCATAGAGATACACAGTCTTATTTCGGAATCCTCCTAGATGACAATAATAGAAAACCGCTTTGCAGACTTCACTTTAATGGCACAACAAAATATTTAGGCTTGATCAATAAAGATAAGAATGAAATCAGGCAGGCTTTAAATGCCTTGGAGGATATCTACCAATTTGAAAACGAGCTATTACAAACTGTAGATTATTATGAGAAGGAGTAGGTTACCAACTACTATTTACTATAGCTATTTTTTATCTAATTAAAACCTAAGAGAAATACCATGAATAATTTTAACAGGATCAAACAATCGCTATTGCTGCTAATAGCAGTGACATGTGTCATTCCAAAAGACACAAATGCCCAAGACAATGGGGCTGCCATAGCCGCGGGAGTAGGTGCTTTAGTAGCTATTGGAGCAGGTGTTGCAGCTGTAGAGCAAATGAAGGAAAGGGCAGAATTGACTGCTACGCAATGGCTGTTGGCAAACAATCCAGATATGACTAGTTTTTCTTTAAAAACATTGGATTTTAACGGTAAAAAATTAAAGGATATATCCGATGCTTCAGTGATTACCTTTAAAATTCAAGAATTTCTCCCCATGGATAATCCAGAATTAAATGGGAAAAAGCAAGTGTTGCTAGGATTTACCAGCCAAGGATGGATAAACGAATACGGCATTGACTTTAATAAAGTAAAATGGTTTTTACTGGATCAAGAGGAATGGACAAAAATGATGGTTTCTTATGTACGGGTTGCTTCGGGAGAATGGGCAAATTCAAGCGTTGAAGAGATCTTGGTTAGAGGAAAAATCGTGAATAATGGAGTTAAGGTAAAAGGTAGACTCGAAATCCCCTTTTATAAAATGTCTGGAGATATGTACGTGGTTGCGGATTATTCCAATGAAATGAAATTCATATATAATGAACGCTCTTTGGGTATTTTTTTAAAGGAAACCAATGACCTTGTTCAGATAAAACGAGGCAGCTTAATTGAGTTGCATGAATTCTTTTTTGAGGAGTGAAATTTCGATTTTAAAAAAGGATATGAAAGCTTAACCAATTTTTCTAACGAGTGGCATAATGAAAATATCATTACTCTTATTTATAACTGCGATTTTTTCTATTTCAAATAAAGAGCTAGAAACCAATGTCTACATCTGCAAAGGAAAAGGAAGTAAAAAATACCATTATTTAAAATCATGTAGGGGCTTGTCCAATTGCTCAACAAACGCATCTGAGTTAACCTTATCTAAAGCTAAAGAAATGGGCAGAACTCTTTGTGGTTGGGAGGATTAATCTTTGAATCTAATTCATAAAAAAGAACAGTTAATTAGTTGTTCTTTTTTTAGGCTTTACGGATATCTGTAAAGAATTGAAAAATAATGGGTTTAGGTTTGAAAAGCTAAAAATCTAATCTTGAAATAATGGGATACAGAAGAGGATATTATAAAAAAGATGGCACGTATGTTCAAGGTCATTTTGTAAGTAAAAATCACGGAGGAAAAAGACGAAAGATTACCAATAAGAAAGGATGTTTGGGAGTTTTTCTATTGTTATTGGTTACTGTTTTTATTTTCTCCTGTGAAACTGAATCTACTTGCCAGTCTAAAAATTGTGCAGATTTTGCCAATCAAGCAGAAGCCCAAGCCGCTTTTGAAGGGGATAAAAGTTGTTTTTCAAATTTAGATAGAGACAATGATAACATAGCCTGTGAAAATGGTAATTACTAAAATATGGAGAAACTAAATATATCAGTAGGGTTAAAGAGCCATTTTCTTAGGCTATATCAAATGGCATTTGCAGACGATAATTTTGACGTGCTAGAATTAAAAATGCTTTACAAGTTCGCAGAGGAAAGGGGGCTTAGTAAAGATCAGTTAAATGAAATTCTATTAAACCCTTCCCAAGAGTCTTTTGTTCCGGATTCTTTAGAAGAGAAAATAGAGTACTTGTATGACTTAGCGCTTATGATTTGGGCTGACGGAATTGTCACTGAAGACGAAACCAATACCTTAAAAAAATACTGTTTAAAATTTCAATTTCTAGAAGAAAACATTGACGATATCTGTGAATTTCTTCTTGAAAATGCAAAAGTGAAAATTTCTTTAAAAGAACTAATAGCCAAAATGCAAGACTAATATGGGATCTCTAAAAAATATATTCTCTATTAAAAAAAGTGCTCCACAGGAAGTTGAAAAACCTATGGAGGAAGATGTTAAAAAAATAAAACTTTCATTTTTTGAAAGTGGTTATGGATCTTCTAAACAGGCTGAAGGGAATCACATGATATTCAAGGCTTGTTTACAAGATGTCTATATGGATTACAAGGGTAAATGTAGGGAAGATGAAAAGCTCCAGATAGAATTAAAGGAACCCTATGTACAAGAACAAAGTAAGTATGAAATAGAACTAAAGAAAAGGAAAACGGTAAAAGCCATTATTGAGGAGGGTATATCCAGCTTGGAAGAAAAAATTAGGACCTTTAAGAACGAAATAGCTGATGTAAAGCATAATCCAGAAAAATATGTGGAAGATGCGGACAAAAAACCTAAAGCACAATTTTATCTCGGTCTAATTGTGCTCATCCCTATCACATTTTATTTGCTAGTTTTTTATATATCGGCTTCTTATTCTGCTTTTTTTAAAACCTTCGATACCGAACAATTGACCAATGCGATTTTTGATGCCAATGCCTTGACCAAGGCAATTGATGACGGTTGGTTAGAAGGTGTTTTTGTAGCAACGATTCCCTTTGCATTTATGGGTCTGGGATATTTGATACACATGTTTCAAAAACATAAGAATTGGCTATCCTATGTGAAGATAGCAACCTTATTTATGGTCACTTTTATTTTCGATGCCATACTGGCCTATCAAATTGAAAAGAAGATTTATGACATTGAGAAAACCCTCAATTCGCCTGATTTTAATGTACAGATAGCTTTTACAAAAGCTGAGTTTTGGGGAATCATTTTTGCTGGTTTTGTGGTTTATATCATCTGGGGTTTGGTGTTCGATTTTATTATGAAGGAATATGACAACTTCGACAAAATCAAAACTTTTATTAAATCTAAGCGCGAAGAGATTAAAAACTATGAACAAGAAATTACAGAACAAACTGAAAAGCTTGGGCCTATTAAAGAGGAAATTTCAGGTATAGAAGGAAAAATAAGTGACCTGCAAAGGACTATTGATGGTTTTGTGTTCTCCAACAAACAGTACCTCACTTATCATGCTGAATATGTAAAGGGGTGGTTTCTGGCAATAGCGGACAATTTTGATTCTTTAAAAAGGCGAGATCAATTATTGTCTCAGTGCACTGTTGAGGAAAAAAAGCATTTAGAGGAGCATGATATTGCCGATGAAAGTTATGAAGGTCGTTTGTATAAACTAATTAATTAAAAAAGATGAAAAAGTTTACGCAGTATTTTTTAGCCTTGGCATTTTTAAGTTTTACACTTTTATCATGTAAAGAAGAGCCAAAGACAGCCGAATTAATTCATGAACATGATTTTCCTAAGGTTGCTGTAAATTCCAATTTGAATATAAGTATCCTTTTGGATTTGTCTGATAGAATAAGCCCTGAGAAATACCCTTCTCCCGCAATGGAGTTTTATCAAAGGGATATTGGCTATTTAAAGGCTGTTGCAGAGAATTTTGAGTCGCATATCATGAATAAACGATTGATAAAAATAGATGATAAAATTCGGGTATTCATTGATCCAGAACCTTCTGATAAAAACCTAAACCAAAAACTGGAGGCTCTTAAGATTTCTTTTGACAAGAGTACTGTTTCTAAGGAAGCTATCTTAGCTACCTGTAAAAAATATGATAGTATTTCTACACTTATATATGAAGCTGCCATAAAAGATGACCACTATGTAGGCTCAGATACGTGGCGCTTTTTTAAGAACAAGGTAAATGATTATTGCATTGAAGAGGGCTATAGAAATATTCTAGTTGTTTTAACAGATGGCTACATCTACCATAAGGATACCAAGATGAAGGAAGGAAATAAAACCACCTATTTAACACCACAGGATGTTAAACAATTAGGTTTTAATAAACCAGGTTGGAAAGAAAAATTTGAACAGCAAGATTTTGGTTTTGTGGCTACCAATACTAACTTGAACAATCTTGAAGTATTAGTTTTGGGTGTTAATCCAGATGATAAGAATCCTTACGAAGAAGATGTCATTAGAGCCTATTGGACCAAGTGGCTAACGGATATGAATGTAAAAAACTTTGAGATAAAACAAGCGGACTTACCTTCAAATATGAAGAAGGTAATTCAGGATTTTGTTTTGAAAAAGGGATGATTGTAGCAAATGTGCAATTAATAAAAATCACTCATTTTAAGATTATTTAATTAAAATAGAAATTTATGGGAATTAAAAAAGGTCCAAAAAGAATAGCTAAATCAACAGGTAAGCCAGACCGTAGACAGAGAGATAATAAAAAAACACCAGGGAATACACCGTCTTTAAAACCTCATGAACATAAGAAAGGTGATTGATTATACTTTTTTTGAATTTAAGGATTATGGACATCCGGATTGGTGGAGGAATAATGTCTTTACCTATTTTGAATTGCTTTCAGTTCTTATATTTATAGGATGATTCACAGGATTGGAGAAGTTTCTACCATACTACGTTCAGTTGTGAATTGCTTTCAGTTCTTATATTTATAGGATGATTCACAGGTCTATAGCTAAGCGAATGAACTCCTTACCGGTTGTGAATTGCTTTCAGTTCTTATATTTATAGGATGATTCACAGGTCGACCAACCTCATATACTCTATATTTCCAGTTGTGAATTGCTTTCAGTTCTTATATTTATAGGATGATTCACAGGATATTCCCATCAAAAGGAAAAACCAATATGGTTGTGAATTGCTTTCAGTTCTTATATTTATAGGATGATTCACAGGCACGGTGGCATTTAATCCATCACATAGATAGTTGTGAATTGCTTTCAGTTCTTATATTTATAGGATGATTCACAGGATACTTACCGTTCGCCAACACCACCGTGGAGTTGTGAATTGCTTTCAGTTCTTATATTTATAGGATGATTCACAGGTAGTTATATTTTTTAGTTTTTTGAGGATAGTTGTGAATTGCTTTCAGTTCTTATATTTATAGGATGATTCACAGGTACGATTTAAAATTTCCGAGTCCCCGGAGAGTTGTGAATTGCTTTCAGTTCTTATATTTATAGGATGATTCACAGGTATTCCTGTAAGGCTAGAGAAAGCACCGTCGTTGTGAATTGCTTTCAGTTCTTATATTTATAGGATGATTCACAGGTTCCTATATTTATTTCATTATATGCCATACGTTGTGAATTGCTTTCAGTTCTTATATTTATAGGATGATTCACAGGATTTTTGAAAAGGAACTCTAGCTTCTTGTAGTTTTGAATTGCTTTCAGTTCTTATATTTATAGGATGATTCACAGGATTTCATAGAAGTTTGAAACCTCCTTTATGGTTGTGAATTGCTTTCAGTTCTTATATTTATAGGATGATTCACAGGTGGTGCTTCATAGTATAGTAAAGAGCCAACGTTGTGAATTGCTTTCAGTTCTTATATTTATAGGATGATTCACAGGTAAGTAGAATTTGCAGGCGGTACGGTTACAGTTGTGAATTGCTTTCAGTTCTTATATTTATAGGATGATTCACAGGAGGGACGATGAGCCTTATCCGAGCGGTTTGTTGTGAATTGCTTTCAGTTCTTATATTTATAGGATGATTCACAGGCTGCTTACGGAGACACGCAATACACTACTGGTTGTGAATTGCTTTCAGTTCTTATATTTATAGGATGATTCACAGGATGACATTAAAAAACATTTGTTCCAATGGTGTTGTGAATTGCTTTCAGTTCTTATATTTATAGGATGATTCACAGGCAGAATTAGCTAGGATAAACGGTTGGATAAGTTGTGAATTGCTTTCAGTTCTTATATTTATAGGATGATTCACAGGATAAGCCATTTCGCTAGGCTCTATTGCTCAGTTGTGAATTGCTTTCAGTTCTTATATTTATAGGATGATTCACAGGATGTGTTTATGATGGCTAGTTAATAGCTTAGTTGTGAATTGCTTTCAGTTCTTATATTTATAGGATGATTCACAGGTGGTGCCAAGTTTGGCAAAAGTGAAGCCAAGTTGTGAATTGCTTTCAGTTCTTATATTTATAGGATGATTCACAGGATTATCTGCATAGCTTATAACCCCACTATAGTTGTGAATTGCTTTCAGTTCTTATATTTATAGGATGATTCACAGGGGAAAAGATAAAAGAGGGATTTAACCTAGCGTTGTGAATTGCTTTCAGTTCTTATATTTATAGGATGATTCACAGGATGTAGAATTTGAGCTTTCGTCAGATGTTCGTTGTGAATTGCTTTCAGTTCTTATATTTATAGGATGATTCACAGGGAAGTCATAACACATATACGAGAAATAATAGTTGTGAATTGCTTTCAGTTCTTATATTTATAGGATGATTCACAGGTTATATTTCTGTAGACAAGAAATAAGCTCCGTTGTGAATTGCTTTCAGTTCTTATATTTATAGGATGATTCACAGGTGCGAAAAACAATCCTTTTGAATGGATGGGTTGTGAATTGCTTTCAGTTCTTATATTTATAGGATGATTCACAGGTACGCCTGATCCAGTTGTAGCTCCAAGTGGGTTGTGAATTGCTTTCAGTTCTTATATTTATAGGATGATTCACAGGGTTTTGGCCCGGTTGATACCGGAAGTGCCGGTTGTGAATTGCTTTCAGTTCTTATATTTATAGGATGATTCACAGGAAAGAGCGTATTAATAGTGTATCCCTTCAGTTGTGAATTGCTTTCAGTTCTTATATTTATAGGATGATTCACAGGTCCAGCACCACAAATAAATTACCATTAGGGGTTGTGAATTGCTTTCAGTTCTTATATTTATAGGATGATTCACAGGTATACCTTTTTATATGCGCTGCATTAGCGAGTTGTGAATTGCTTTCAGTTCTTATATTTATAGGATGATTCACAGGATGATCGGGATTTAGGGCTTTTAAGCCAGTGTTGTGAATTGCTTTCAGTTCTTATATTTATAGGATGATTCACAGGGATATACAACGAACAGGATTAGCAAGCGCGTTGTGAATTGCTTTCAGTTCTTATATTTATAGGATGATTCACAGGTGAAAACAGATTTACCTTTATATTCCAGTAGTTGTGAATTGCTTTCAGTTCTTATATTTATAGGATGATTCACAGGGCCACTTTGCCGTATCATAACTCGGGTTGGGTTGTGAATTGCTTTCAGTTCTTATATTTATAGGATGATTCACAGGGACTTTATCGGCTTGTATTTCATCCTCAAAGTTGTGAATTGCTTTCAGTTCTTATATTTATAGGATGATTCACAGGCAGCCCTACTAATTCTGTACAAATGGATAGTTGTGAATTGCTTTCAGTTCTTATATTTATAGGATGATTCACAGGAGAAGAAACCCGATCCTATTGTATTGAATAGTTGTGAATTGCTTTCAGTTCTTATATTTATAGGATGATTCACAGGCAGGCTCATCATACCCCTTTCAAGGGAGTGGTTGTGAATTGCTTTCAGTTCTTATATTTATAGGATGATTCACAGGATATTTACACAGATATGATAACAGCGATGAGTTGTGAATTGCTTTCAGTTCTTATATTTATAGGATGATTCACAGGAAAGCTAATTGACAATGCTACTGCTTCTTAGTTGTGAATTGCTTTCAGTTCTTATATTTATAGGATGATTCACAGGATCTTGTTTTTTTCTCGTTTAGTTATCATAGTTGTGAATTGCTTTCAGTTCTTATATTTATAGGATGATTCACAGGAGGATTCAGTAAAGGTTATTATGGCTTAAGGTTGTGAATTGCTTTCAGTTCTTATATTTATAGGATGATTCACAGGCACTTGGAATTAAGTAAGGTCTTAAATCTAGTTGTGAATTGCTTTCAGTTCTTATATTTATAGGATGATTCACAGGAAATAAAGATTGCTTTGGTTTTCTGTGAGGGTTGTGAATTGCTTTCAGTTCTTATATTTATAGGATGATTCACAGGGTAAGGTAAAATTGGGCGGAAGGGTTCCTGGTTGTGAATTGCTTTCAGTTCTTATATTTATAGGATGATTCACAGGAAGTTACAGGACAGGAAAACAAGCAGACGAGTTGTGAATTGCTTTCAGTTCTTATATTTATAGGATGATTCACAGGAACAAAATAAGGATTGGTTGGTCTCCACTGGTTGTGAATTGCTTTCAGTTCTTATATTTATAGGATGATTCACAGGGAAAAAACCCGACCCTATTGTGTTGAATAGTTGTGAATTGCTTTCAGTTCTTATATTTATAGGATGATTCACAGGCAGAACCGGCCGACCTCTACAATGAAGACGGTTGTGAATTGCTTTCAGTTCTTATATTTATAGGATGATTCACAGGCAGGTAACGTCTCGGGTATAGTGAGTAGCAGTTGTGAATTGCTTTCAGTTCTTATATTTATAGGATGATTCACAGGCCACATCTTTTAAATACGACACCATAGGCGGTTGTGAATTGCTTTCAGTTCTTATATTTATAGGATGATTCACAGGGGACGATAACGGGGTACTTCAAATCTATCAGTTGTGAATTGCTTTCAGTTCTTATATTTATAGGATGATTCACAGGATACCCGCCATAATGAGCTGGTATCCTGTTTTTTAGGTCTATTTTTAGGATTTAAAAAATTAGGACTAAAAAAGTGTCTCGACTGCGCTCGACCTGACAATTTAATTTCTAGGGTTTTTAAAAAAGTTCAAGTTGCTGTGAAGGTGTCTCGGGTTCTACTTCTTTTTGACCGTGAAAGAGTTCCATCATTCCAAATTGTTTATCAGTGATTTGCATAATGCAAATTTTTCCTTTTTTAGGAAGTGCATTTTTAGTGCGTCTGATGTGTACATTGGAGTTTTCCCGGCTGGCACAAAACCGCATATAAATACTATACTGAAACATGGCAAAACCATCATCGAGTAAATTTTTTCTAAAACGGGCAGCCACTTTACGCTCGGTACGTGTTTCGGTTGGTAAATCAAAAAAGACAAGTACCCACATAGAGCGGTATTGATTAAGTCTTAAAAAATTGTTTTTTTGCATCATTCATCCAATCTGATACCGGTATATTCAGGAAATAAAATCTTGCGATTTGTCCCTAGAAAACAGTCATAAAGACTGCTTGTGGTGCGGCTTACGGCATTCATAAGTGGGCTCCACTTCCCATCTATATACACGTCTAAGGCAGGAATGAGCAAGAGTTCTGTCTTTAGTTTTTTAGAAAGCTCTTCTATAGGGCAGCCGGTTTCTAGAATATCATACACCACAGCATCTACATAAATGCGATACGGCTCCATAATATCATCTGCCAGACAAAATGCATTGTATTTATTGCGGTGAAAAATTCCTATCGATGGTAACATTCCACTACTCACTAAAGCACGTGCTACAACAGCTCTTAAAATGGCATAGCCATAATTGAGTAGGTTATTGGGCGGTACACCTTTCTGGTTGCGACTAAAGCCTTCTACTTCACTAAAGAGGTTTTGAAAATAATGAGCAGCAGCAACGGCTTCTAAGTTTCCGGTATCACCACTTTTCACATCGGTACTCCAACGCTTCATCTTCAAGACATTATTTCCTCTAGATTCCAGATGTAGTGCTTGATTGTAAATTTTTGCACTTACGGTTTGTTGCCAAAGATTTTTTTTGAGCGGAAGGCTGGCATTGAGCTGATACCGCATCCGTTCGGTTTGCTCTGTATGACCTACCATGGGTTGCAATAAGGAGCAGGGCAGGTGTTGTTTGTCACACGTAATCACAGCGGTTTTGTTTTGAACCAGTTTCATTAGTAGCCCGGTAGTAATCGTGATTTGTGGGTCTTCTAGTACCACATAGCCTAAGTCTTCGATTGGAATAGCAGCTTCCTCTTTTTCTTCATTTGGGAAGTTCACTACCAGTTGCTCATTGCGGGTGCTGAGGTAGGCGGGATTGCCAAAAAAGAGGGTGCGTTTTATCATAATTTAATATTTAAAATTAATCTTTCCGTCTAGATTCATTTCAAAATCTTTTTCTTCGACAGCAAAATTCCAATTACCTGCGGTAAGTCTCATTAGCGGCTGCTCATCAAAACTTCCATATTCAGAAGCTTCCTTATATCCTTTTGGTAAATTTTTTAATATTTCGGTGTTTGCTCCAGAGATTAAATGGTGCTTAAACTTTATTTTATTTGAATCACCTTCAAATTGATATATCTTATACATTCTATCAGAAAGTTCCTTCTCGTTGAGGTCTTTTAATTCTTCTAAGTTTTCTTTGTAGAAAATGGCTTTTTGACCGGATTTTAAAACTGCGCACAAAGGCAGTTCTGTTTTTTTCTTTTGGATTGAATTAAAATGTGGGATTTTATAAAAATATTTTTCATTTTCAATATCCAATTTGGCTAAATCAAAAATCCCAATAATATTAATAGCTCTCTCTTCTTTACCTTTTACTTCTCCTTTATAAAACAAACAAAATACATTTTCCCCGTTCTGCGCATAGGTGGTTTGCTTATATTCTTTATCTGAAACAAAATCGTGGTCGTGAGGTCTTACGGCAGTAGAATGCTTTAATCTTTCAAAACATCGTATATGCCTTATTTTATTTACTTTCTCTCCTTTTTTGTTGAGCATATAAATACCTTTTTCTAAGGAATTTTTAAAGCTTTCAGATTTATCGACCTGGGTTTTTATCATTTCAAATAAAGCCCGGTCTACAATAATCTTATCTATTTCATTCAGGTTTTTAAATCCTGGGGAAGCGGAATCTTTGGCATAGGACAAGGGTTTTCTAATAACGAGTTTGATTTCATCTTCTAAAATCATTTTCTTGTCATCGTCAAATATTATTTTATTATCCTCATCACGCTTAGCTTGTTTTATGGCACCGTATAACGATTCGCCGTGTAATTGTCCTCGAATGGTATCACCCTTTGCCCACATGGGATTGCCATTTTCTTTTTTCACTATTTTTCCACGTTTCCTTACTTTTTTAAAAGTAGGGGTGAGGGTACGTTGTTCTTTTAGGTTATTTATGAGTGTTTCTTCTTCAATTTGTTTAATGTAGTAAGTCTTAAAGTCTTTCCAGTCTATAGGTTGCTCATGATAAGTTCTTGCGATGCCATTATCTTTAGCCAGATTATATTCTTTTAAAATCTGGTCGCGCTCTGCTGGTTTTGGTATCAAGGTTAAAATGGCAGCATCAACAGCGTGATGACTATGTTTGGTGCGGTCTTTTTTATTTCCAAACAATTTTACATTGTAAATTTCTTTAAAATCATTGACCACATTGCCTTTCTGGACTTCTACACGATTAAAAACGGTTTTAAGATAGGGAACAGCATATTTCGTCATTATTTGAGTATCTCTTAATTGACTGTTTCGCCAACTTGCTTTATATTCTTCAATAGTAAAGGTTTGCAGCTTTTGTTTTAAGTAATCCAGTTTGAATTTTAATAGATGACGTTGTTGGATTTTATAATCTTTGGTATCTTTAGAGTCTATGTAACTTAAGTTTTTTAAGCCGTCCAATTGTTTTTCTAAATCAGTTATTTTTGACCATTTTTCAACGATTATTTCTTTTTCGATTCCTCTTTTTTTGATTTTCTTTTTATAAGCGGTGCGTTTGCCAAAAAGACTTTCAATATTTTTTACAATAGGCTCGATACGCTGACCATTAAATGTGGAAGTATCTTTAAAGTTGTCTAACTGCGTGGGGTATTTCTTCCCTTTAATGTGATTATTGAAGTCTTTATTTGCCAGAGTTAAGTTTTTCAATTCACTATCAAAGCTAATACTGGCGGGTATGGTGTGTTCAATATCATAGTATTCTCCATTAAGCACATCGCACATATTGATTATTTTTCCGGTATACAAGCATTTGCGGTCTTGCTCTTCCCAAAGTCTTATTTTACGTATAAGTGATTTGTCGTTTACGTCAAAACTGGTATTACATTCTTTATTTATTTCTTCAATACGGTTTTTATAAGACTCATTTTCCCTTTCTCGTTCGTTTTGCCATTTCACTAGCGCTTTTCTATAATTAGCGTTGTTTAGCTCTCGTGCAATTTCTACGACAATTCGGGTGTGGTTATCAATTTGTTGGGTCTGTAGTAAAAAGTTTAGTAGGTGTTTTAGCTTATGGAGGGTTTTAAGTGCCATTGGATTTTTGAACCCTTTACTAATGGGTTCTGGATCACCTAATAATTTTAGGGAAATACCGTCAGCCTCTGCATCTGGGTTTTTATGTAAAAAACGACCTAGTTCAGCTTCTTTTACAAAAAAGGTTTTGCCTCTAAGGTTAATTTCCTGATTGGTTGATGCATTAGGATATTTTTCCTGTTCTGAAGGATGCCACAGGTGTTTTATATTTTTGTCAGGAACTTGTTCCGGATAATGTTCCTGTAAATATTTAAATATCTGGTCGTGAATACGGGGTTGTTCTATAAAGCTTCCTTTTTTTGCATGAAATGGCTTTTGCAGGAACTTTTTATACTCTTTTTTTATAAAATCAACGTATTGCTTTTGGATGTTTTCATCGGTTTCGTTCCAGGTTTTTTCTCCAAAGCTTTCAATTATTTTTTGATGAACTAAATTGAGGTCTGTATCATCTAAATCTTCATTTTCAGCTAAATGATAATCGCCATCTGAAACAAGTTCTGCTCGAAAAAGACTGTTTAGTATATTGTTTAACTTTTTCTCTATAGCGGCTTTTTTATAAACAGTATCTATTTCGGAGGCAAAATGATTGACGAACTCCGTTGAAACTTCGTGTGTTCCTAGCACCTTTTGAAGATTTGCCATATAAACAGCCTTTGGGTATAAGAAACCTTTCTGAAGATATGGCAGTATTTTTTTTATAGCGGAAAGGCTTAAGGTAGCATAACCTTGTTGTAGTTTTATCTTTGAGAATCTTGCAGAATCTTCTTCGGATAGGCCTAATTTAGTTGATGCAAGTTCTTTAAGCTTTTCTTCATTGTCAAAGGTGAACAGTATGTGCCAAATATCCTCAACGGTATATGCTTCATCTTGCTTTCTTGAAGGTTTTGCTTCCCGTACAAAAGAAGCATTCCAATTAAAATCTTCTTTCCAACTCTCGCCTAGAACGTCTTCGAGCTTTTTAAGTAATTTAGCTGATAATACTTTTGTGTCTGGTCGTTCAGCAAATTTTGAATTTACTTTTGCCCCGTCTTTATGAATACGGTCAAGTATTGATTTAAGCTTGAAATCTGCTCCACTTTTTAGAAATAGGGGATAGATTTTTTCTTTAAGATACGTTACTAATTCCTCTCCTTCCGGAGCTTCAATTTTTAGGTTGTTAATGAAGATCCAAGCGCGGTATTCCTCATATAGGTGATGGCTTATGGGGGCTCTTCTTTTATTTTTTTCGTAAGTACATAAACCTATTAATCCTTTTTGTGTTCGTAAAGGCCGTTGCCAGATGATGGCTTTATGCAGTTTCTTGTAATCTGCATCACTTAGGTCTTGTACCCGGCAAATTTCTTTTAGTTCATTTTCATAATCTTTCCTTAGGTTGTAGCGTTGGCGAATACGGATTTTTTCATAGTTTTTGGAATGCTCTTTTTGATAATGGTAGAGTGCTGCACCTAAGCTTTTATAAGTATCTATATATCCTGAAATTTCATCCCGTCCCTTTGTAGTACCATCTTTTGAACCTTTAAGCATTGTTTTTGCCTCTTCTTCATCGCGCCCTTTAAAACCACGCCTTTGCACTAAATGATAAAATACTCTTCCTAAAATTTCTGGGTTTTCCTGAAATATTTTTTTATCTTTTTCCACCTCACTTACGGCTTTTGCTCTAAAAAGGTAATAACTCTCGTGTTTATTTCCTCCAAACAGGTGAAAATCGGGTTTGCTATCGCCATTAAAATCAAACCGAAGCCAGTTCAGAAATTCTTCGGTTTGTGGATATTGTCGTTTGTCTTTCTTAAAATATTTGCGCCACTGATTGAGTTCGTCGATACTTAATGGGCACATTTTATTTTGAATGAGAAACTCTAATAATTCCCATTTTCTATATTTTTCAGCTTGGTAATTTCTACGTTTCCCACGGCTTTCGGTACGCTTCTTTACCTTAGGGAATTCAATTCCTTTTTCTTCTCCTACACCTTTCTCAAAAATCAGCACTCCATTTTTAATGATTTGATTGTCAATTTCTGTGGTATCCCTAACGGCCCAGCCAATAGAGTTCGTGCCAAGGTCAATTCCTAAGGTTAAGTTGCTCATAATTATTTTTTATTTATATTTACAGTCTGAAAGCAATTCATAATAAGGCTATAAGCCGAAGAAAAATCTTAAATCCTGCGTACTCCGTGGGATTTTTTTATTGAGGTCCCAATTATAAAAGTAACAATAGTTTTTTTTATAAAATTGAGGATATCTGTAATCTCATTAAAAGTCAATCACTTATATTTACAATAAGGATTATTCCGTTGTGTAAACATTTAAAACGGCTTTTACAGGTCGCTTTCATTTTATATACAGGTTAAGTGTTTTATGAAATCTTATTAATTAGAGTAGGTGAAATAGGTATTGTGTGACTCAAATCTGCTAAGATTTATAAAAAAATTGATGACAATTAGAGGTTAGTTTATTTCCACCCGCAAATAAACCGGTAAATGATCTGATAATTTTCTCACCCTTTCCAGATTTTCACATTCTCTAACGAAATCAATGACACCACTTTTGGTTTTAGCAATGGTGTTGGAGTAGAAAATATTATCAATAGCATGGTTACGGTAGTCAAAACCATCACAGGTCTTTTTCAGTGTAGTTTTTTGGTGAGTAACGGCAGGAGCGTAGCCTTTGGTTTTAAAAGTATCAAAAATAGGTAGGGCTTCTTCCACATTAAAGTCCCCAGCTAGAATCACTGAGCCAGTAAAATGTGTAGTGATGTGTTGTGTCAAGGCCTTAATTTCGGCTTCTGGGTTTTTGTCATGAGGTCTGGAGTGAAAGTTGATAAGGGTCAATTTTTTATCAGCCATATAAAAATTTAAGAAAAATGGTTCCCTGTCAATTAGGGCATCTAGTTCTTTTAATAACCTGCCTCTATTCTTAATTTTAATATGCTTGGTTTTCCAAACAAACGCATAACGCTCTGATGCATATTTAGTCCCGTTCGTGGGGTCGCTGATTACATAATCCCATTTAGCACCTTTTCTATTTAATAGATCGGAGAGTTTGGCAACAGCCTGTGCACCTCCATATCCTGAAACTACTTCTTGTATGGCTACAATGTCTACATCTCTTACAACCTCTGCAATTTGTTCCAATTCATCATTGCTTTTGGTCTTTCCAAAATCTTGAATGTTCCATGAGACAATGGTGATTTCATCCTGTTGTGAAAAAATTTGGACTGAAATTAATAGAATGAATAAGAGTAGTATTTTCTGAAACATAAGTTTGCGTTCAATGAAATGCGAAGCTATAGAAAGTTAAGGTTACAGGTTTACGTAAATCCGTAGTTTATACTTGAATGAGCCAAATAATCCGCTTAATCAACTCATAAAAATACTATATTTGAGCCGAATAAATGATTTAATCGGCTCATGAAATACAATTGGCAGCAAAAAGACTGGCCTCATTTTCAGTATAAAACTGAGGCTGTTGAAGATGTACTCTATGATTTTGCAAAGCGTACGGGGCGTATTAGTGGCGTATTGGATGGTTTTTCTGAATCCGAACAAACAGAAGCTATGATAAACTTAATGGTTTCCGAAGCTATAAAGACCTCGGAGATAGAGGGAGAGTATCTGAGCCGAAAAGACGTCATGTCCTCTATTAGAAGGAATTTGGGCTTAAATCCTGAGCTACCTGTATCTAAGGATAACAGAGTTGAAGGAATAACCGATTTAATGCTGGCAATCCGTAATCACTTTACGGCCCCTCTTACAGAAGAGATGCTTTTTGATTGGTATATCATGCTAATGAAGGGTAGTAAAGGGATAGAAATAGGCCAATGGCGTTCGCACGAAGAACCCATGCACATAGTTTCTGGGGCAATAAGTCGTGAAATCGTTCATTTTCAAGCCCCACCTTCAAATACAGTTCCTTCAGAAATGAGCGAATTCATAACCTGGTTCAATGAATCCCGGAATGTGATTCATAAACCTATCATACGCTCCGCTATCGCTCACCTGTATTTTGAATCTATCCACCCTTTTGAGGATGGTAATGGTAGAATAGGTAGGGCCATTGCAGAAAAAGCACTTTCCCAAAGCATTGACCGCCCGGTTTTGTTTAGCCTTTCTAAATCCATAGAAAGCAATAAAAACGATTATTATACGGCTTTAAAAGTAGCTCAACGTTCCAATGAAATTACAGATTGGATAAATTACTTCGTGAAAACTGTTTTGGACGCACTAATCGATGCCGAGAATGAGATTGAATTTACTTTAAAGAAAACGAAGTTTTTTGACCAACATAAAAGAGATCTTAACGAACGGCAACAAAAAGTGGTTCGTAGAATGCTTGAAGAAGGTTACCAAGGTTTTGAAGGAGGTATGAACGCTCGAAAATATGTTTCGATTGCTAGCACATCTAAAGCAACCGCCACAAGAGATTTACAGGATTTAGTTCAAAAAGAGATATTTACGGCTATTGGTGGTGGGCGTAGTACCCGATATAAGCTACTCGTTTAAATCATAATAAGGAATTTCATGGAGTATAAATGAGTCATATCATTCTTTTCAACGGTTTAAATAAAGATTTATACAAAGGGGGCTTTTGAAATAAACCAAGTTTTATATCCTTTTACAATTAAACAATGGGGAGGAGAGAAGTACTGTAAAATGCTGCAAAGAAGTAAAAAAGGGGCAAAAATGCAGCACGCTCGCAGCACGCTGATTAACATTTATTTAACATTAATATTTTTATAACGCTGATTACCAGTTAGTTAAAAACAAAAAAAGCCTCTAAAATAGAGGCTTTTGCGGTCTGGACGGGACTCGAACCCGCGACCCCCTGCGTGACAGGCAGGTATTCTAACCAACTGAACTACCAGACCGTGGCGTTTAGCGTGTGCAAATATACACTGCTATTCCAATTCCACAAACATTTTTTTAAAATATATTTTAACCTAGATAAAATTTTGTCTTTCTACCATAAACGTATTGAGTACAGCGCTAAAATTTGACCGTACATCCACGTCTACATGTTTGATGCGATATTGGGCACATTTAAGTTTTATTTGCGATAGGTAATTGTTGAGTTCCTTTTCGTAAGCTCCTTTGATGTTATCCGCATAAAGGTCTAGATATTCGCCAGTTTCCACATCTAAAAATCGCTTTGGGGTATTCTCAAAATTAAAATGTAACTCATGTTCCTTATCTATTAAATGGAAAAGAACCACTTCATGTTTATTATATTTTAAATGTCGTAAAGCCTCAAAGAGTTCCTCATTGGACTTTTCGTTCTGGAACATATCGGTAAACAAAAAGATAAGACTACGTCGCTTTATTTTTTCTGCAATTTGGTGCAAAAAGGTGTAAGTTCTTGTTGCTTTAGGTGGGTTAGTGTCTTTGCTTATTTCGTTTAATTTTGCCAATAGCATTTGATAATGGCGTTCACTTCCTTTTTCTGAAGCGTAAAAGCTGTAATCATTGGCATAGACGCTTAATCCCACGGCATCACGTTGCCTTTTAAGAATGTTCATCAATGCCGCTATGGCCAATACCCCAAAACCAATTTTATTTAGGTCGTCTAGTTTTAGATTATCCACCTCCGGATAATACATAGAGGCCGAATTGTCCAAAATCATATGACACCTGAGGTTGGTCTCTTCCTCATAGCGTTTGGTGAAGAGTTTATCTGTTCTTGCAAACAGTTTCCAATCTATATGTTTAGTGCTTTCGCCTTGGTTATAAATTTTATGTTCTGCAAATTCTGCAGAGAAACCATGAAATGGACTTTTGTGAATGCCACTAATAAAACCTTCTACCACTTGATTGGCCAAAAGTTCAAGATTTTGAAAAAGGGTTGCGTTATTTAATTCTGATCGTAGGTCCACGGGATTAAAGATAAAACAAAAAAGGTCCGGCAAGTGCCAGACCTTTCTTAAATACTATGTTAAGAATACTACAACAATGCGTCAATAGCATCGGTATACACTTTTTTCGGTGATACGCCAACTTGTCTGCTTGCGATCTCGCCATTTTTAAACACCAATACTGTTGGTATGTTACGTACGCCGTATTTGGCTGCAAATTCTTGGTTGGAATCTACATCTACCTTACCAACAACCGCCTTGCCCTCGTATTCGTTACTTACTTCATCTATAATTGGACCAACCATTCTACATGGACCACACCATGCTGCCCAAAAATCTACTACTACCGGTTTGTCACTTTTTAACACTACCTCGTCAAAAGTAGCATCTGTTATTTCTAATGCCATTTTATTGCTTTTAAAGATTATACAAATTTAGTCAAATATTATCCAGTTTCCTTACGATTCAATTATTCGTTTTGGTTATAACGTCATCAAGCTAATTTATTACAGGATAGTATGTTTATCGAGATTGCTTAATTCAGCTTAAAATGTATCTGCTCTTCTTCCAATCGTTGTAAAAGTTCACTGGAAATCTGTACTTTCTGCTTTCGGCTGCTTAGGTTTACCTTTATCTGCTCCTGCATTTCATAAACCACAAAATTAATGGGGTGGTCACCTTTGTGGGAAATCAAGGTGTCTTTTAATTTGTGTATTTGCTCTTCCTTAAGCTCGTCTATATTTAATTTTATGGTAAGTTTCTTGGCATAGGTTTCCATTACATCCTGTAAGAGCATAAAACTATTAAATTGCATTCTTGGATCGCCCTTTTTGCCCGTATCCCTATTTACCCAACCTTCACGAACAAATAATTTAATATAGGCGAAGGAATTGAGCATTAGAAAATGTCTGAATTTTAGGTATTCCTCACCAAATATGCGAAACTCAAAAGAGTCCGTATAATCTTCCATTGTAAAGGCTGCCCATCCTTTTCCATTTTTGGAGATGCGATGCTGAACATCGGTAATTACCCCTGCAAACGTCAATTCCCAATTTACATAACTAGGCAAATCGTTACAGCTTGAAATGCTAGCATTGCAAAAAGCGTTGATTTCTGTTTTGAAATCATCCAAAGGATGGCCAGAAATATATATGCCAACTACTTCTTTTTCACGTTTTAATTTTTCCATGGTACTCCACTCCTCGCAAGGCGGAACAATGGGTTCTGGTATCTGTACCTCACTGGCATCGCCAAATAGACTTACTTGGGCAGAATTTTCATTTTCTTGAAATTTCGCACCGTATTTGATTACTTTCTCAAGAAATGTGATTCCATCGCCTTCATCATGAAAATATTGTGCCCTATGGCTGGTGCCAAACGAATCAAAACCACCGGCAACAGCTAAGTTTTCAAAAGCTTTTTTATTGGCTGCCCTTAAATCTATCCGTTTTGCCATGTCAAAAACCGACTTAAAATTCCCATCCTCTTTCCGGTTTTTTACGATGGTTTCAACAGCAGCACGTCCAACGCCTTTAATGGCGCCCATACCAAAACGAACGGCTCCTTCCTTATTTACTGCAAATTTATAATACGATTCATTAACATCAGGGCCCAATACATCCAAGCCCATGCGTTTACATTCCTCCATGAAGAAGGTTACCTGCTTAATGTCATTCATATTATTACTCAAAACCGCAGCCATGTACTCAGCAGGGTAGTGGGCTTTTAGATAAGCTGTCTGATAGGCAATATAGGCATAGCAGGTTGAGTGACTTTTATTAAATGCATAGGCAGCGAAAGCTTCCCAGTCTTTCCAAATTTTTTCTAAAGTTTCACGTGGATGCCCTTTCTTTTCCCCGCCATCTAAAAATTGAGGTTTTAATTTTTGTAGCAAGGCAAAAATCTTTTTACCCATGGCCTTTCGTAAAACATCTGCATCACCCTTTGAGAATCCCGCCAATTTTTGGGAAAGGAGCATCACCTGTTCTTGGTAAACGGTAATCCCATAGGTTTCCTTTAGATATTCTTCCATGTCAGGAAGGTCATAGGTTATCTCTTCCGTGCCATGTTTACGGGCAATAAAACTGGGTATGTATTCCATTGGACCCGGTCTGTACAGAGCATTCATGGCAATAAGGTCATCAAACACGGTAGGTTTTAAATCCTTCATGTGTTTTTGCATTCCTGGTGATTCATATTGGAATACCCCTACCGTTTCCCCTTTTTGGAACAGTTCATAGGTTTTTTCATCATCCAACGGAAAATCATCGGGTACCAAATCAATGCCATGTTTTGCCTTAACAATTTTAACCGTATCCTTGATTAAGGTTAAGGTTTTTAACCCCAAGAAATCCATTTTCAGTAACCCCGCACTTTCTACAACGGAATTGTCAAATTGGGTAACGTAAAGATCTGAATCTTTGGCAGTGGCTACAGGAACAAAATTGGTAATGTCATCTGGTGTGATGATGACCCCACAGGCATGAATACCCGTGTTACGTACAGAACCTTCCAAAGTCCTTGCCATTTTAAGGGTCTGGCCCTCTAAATCGTCCCCATCATGAATATTGAACAATTGATATATTTTCTCCAGATCATCTGCTCGGAACTTTTTCTTCAAGTCGGCATCTGATTGCCCAAAAATCTTGCCTAATTTGGACATGGTGGGAATCAGTTTTGCAATACGGTCGGCATCGCCTAATGGTAAATCTAGAACTCTGGCTGTATCCCGAATGGAGGATTTGGCGGCCATAGTACCGTAGGTGATAATTTGTGCTACTTGGTTGGCGCCATATTTATTGATCACATAGTCCATAACACGACCACGGCCCTCATCATCAAAATCAATATCAATATCAGGCATGGATACCCTGTCTGGATTTAGGAACCGCTCAAAAAGCAAGTCATACTTCAGGGGGTCTATGTTGGTAATGGTAAGGCAATACGCAACAACAGAACCTGCTGCGGAACCTCTTCCTGGCCCAACGGATACGTCCATATTCCGTGCTTCACGAATAAAATCCTCAGTAATTAGAAAATAGCCGGGATAACCCGAATTTTTTATAGTATCAAGCTCAAAATCAATACGTTCCCTTATCTCAGGTGTAATCTCCCCATATCTTTTTTTAGCACCTTCATAGGTAATATGTCGTAAATAAGCATTCTCGCCACGGTTGCCACCATCAGCGTCATCTTCTGCAACCTTATATTCTACAGGAATGTCAAACTTAGGCAAGAGTACATCACGTGCCAGTTCAAAAGGTTCTATTTTGTCAAGAATTTCGGAGACACTAATTATGGCTTCAGGGATGTCCTTGAAAAGGGCTTTCATGTCTTCTTGTGACTTAAAATAGTATTCCTGATTAGGAAGTCCATAACGATAACCCCGACCGCGACCTATAGGTGTGGCTTGCTTTTCACCATCCTTTACACACAGCAAGACATCGTGTGCATCGGCATCTTCTTGCGCGCAATAATACGTGTTGTTGGTCGCCAATACTTTTACCTGATGTTTTGTGGCGAAATCTAGAAGTACTTTGTTTACACGGTCTTCATCTTCTTGCCCATGACGCATAACTTCTATGTACAGGTCATCGCCAAATTGTTCTTTCCACCAGATAAGTGCCTCTTCTGCTTGGTTTTCGCCAATATTAAGTACTTTTCCCGGTACCTCACCATACAAGTTACCCGTAAGTACAATAATATCTTCTTTGTACTGTTGAATTACTTTTTTGTCTATTCTAGGGACATAGTAGAAACCATTGGTATAGGCAATTGATGACATTTTGGCCAGATTGTGATATCCGTTTTTGTTTTTGGCCAAGAGTACTATCTGGTACCCGTAATCTTTTACACTTTTGTTGGTATGGTCCTCACATACAAAAAACTCGCAGCCAATAATCGGTTTTAATTCTAGCTCACTGGGTTGTTCACCGTTCTCTATTAATTCAGCATTTTTTTCTCTAACGGTCTTGTTATGTGCGCCTATTTCCTTTACAAAATGAAAAGCACCCATCATATTGGCATGGTCTGTTAGGGCAACGGCAGGCATTTGATTGTCTGCAGCAGCCTTTACCAGATCCCTAATGGCAATGGTGGACTGTAAAACCGAAAATTGTGAATGGTTATGCAAATGGGCATAGGCTACGTCCTCTAAAGTGGCAAGGTTCTCCTTTATTTCCTCCTTAGTAACGCCGCCGGTATCTTTCTCCCAAAGGGCATCTGCAATTTTTTTAGATGCTTTTTTTAGGTTGATGTGTTTTAGGCCAATAAGCTGTATTTCTTTGGGATTGGCTTCTGAGAACTGTTCAAAGTAATCTGGTGGTACATCTAATTGTTCTGTGGTGTACTGTTTTTTGCGCACCAATTCCAAAAAGCAACGTGTGGTAGCCTCAACATCCGCCGTGGCATTATGTGCCTCGCCAAAAGGTTCTCCAAACAAATATTGATGTAGTTCGGTTAGGGTAGGGAGTTTGAATTTCCCCCCGCGACCTCCCGGGATTTGGCAAAGTTGTGCGGTACGTTCCGTACAAGTATCCAAAACGGGTAGTTCCTGCAACGGGTTGGTTATATTGAGCCTATGGAATTCTGCCCCCATGATATTTAAATCAAACCCTACATTCTGACCTACGATAAACTTGGTTTTGGACATAGCTATATTGAACTTTTCCAATACTTCTGCCAGAGGAACCCCTTTTTGTTGCGCCAGTTCCGTAGAAATACCATGAATTTGTTCAGCGTCATAAGGAATATTAAAACCTTCTGGTTGCACTAAATAATCTTGATGTTCCAAAACATTGCCCATGGCATCATGCAACTGCCATGCAATCTGTATACAACGGGGCCAATTATCGGTGTCGGTTATAGGGGCATCCCAGCGTTTAGGTAATCCGGTAGTTTCGGTATCAAAAATTAGGTACATACATGTAGTATTTGAATGTGGGCTTCAATCAAAAAATAGGAACAGATAAAATTAGGTAAAACTTGGGCTTTGGTAAAAGGGATTTACTAGGAGTTATTAACTAAAAAAAACCGAACATATATATGTTCGGTTTTTTAAATGACTATTTATATGGATTAGGAGACTGCCTCTTCAAATATTTTGGCGTTGTTCAACGCTTTTTCAATCTCATTCCTGTGTTTTATGAGCATGTTTTCCGTGGAAGGTGCCCATACTATTTCGGTATCGCTTAAGATTTCGTTATACTCTTCAAGACTTGCTTTTTCTCCTCGTTCAACTTCTTCCAAAATTCTTTCCGTGTCGTCGCTGGTAAAAGTCGTAGTTAAGTTCATCCAAGTTCTATGCAAATCACCTTTTAGGCTTCCGCCTTTTTCTGGCAATTCACCATATATTTGGATTTCTTTTTTCAACTCATGTCCAAAATTGTAACGTTGCTGTACCTTATCGGCCAAGAATTTTTTTACGGTTGGGTTATCTGCTTTATCCTGTGCTAGTTTATAGCCTTTTTCGGCATCGTATGTTCTGGTTAATAAATCGTTTAATCTGTTTGAAATTTTTTCTGAATACTTCATATTATCTCTTATCATTTAAATTTATAATGGTTATTGGTTATCAACAACTACACTATTTAAGTTATAAGAAATATTGCCAAATACAAGTATTTACAGGGGTTTAGTATGTTTTTAACGGTTTGGCGACTGTTTTCTTAAAGCATTTAACATGTTGGAGGGATATTTACTTCAAAAGTTGTGTTGTACAAATTCTAAAATAAACTATATTTGCACCCGCTTTTAGTCCAGCTATGGTCGCTAATTGCGAAAAGTAAAAAAAATAGAATTAATAATCATGGGTCGGGCACCCTACAAATTAATGTGATATGCCAGTAAAAATTAGATTACAAAGACACGGTAAAAAAGGTAAACCTTTCTATTGGGTTGTTGCAGCAGATGCAAGAGCAAAAAGAGATGGTAAATTTTTAGAAAAGTTGGGTACTTACAACCCAAACACAAACCCAGCAACTATAGATCTTAACGTTGATAGTTCTGTAAAATGGTTACAGAATGGTGCACAACCTACAGATACCGCTAGGGCAATCCTTTCTTATAGAGGAGTTCTTTTAAAGCATCATTTATTAGGTGGTGTTCGAAAAGGTGCATTAACAGAAGAGCAAGCGGAAGAAAAATTCAATGCTTGGGTTTCTGAAAAGGCAGCTGCAATAGACGCCAAAGTGGGTGGTTTAGACAAAGCAAAACAAGAAGAAAGAGCAAAAGCATTAGCTGCTGAGAAAGCTGTAAATGAGAAGCGTGTTGCTGAAGCCGCCGCTGCTGCGTTGCCAGAAACTCCAGAAGGAGAAGATGCTGCTGCTGAGGTAGAAGCTGTTGAGGCTGCTCCAGAAGTTACAGAAGAGGCACCTGCTGCTCCTGAAATGAAGGATGAGGCTGCTGCTGAAGAAGAATAGATAATATAGGAAACGATGGACAAGTCTGCTTGTTTCTACTTAGGTAGAATCGTTTCTAAATATAGTTTTAAGGGAGAGGTATTGGTAAAATTAGATACCGATGATCCCGAGATTTACGAAAATATGGAATCAGTATTTGTTTCTCTGGGAAACAATCTGATTCCATTTTTTATTAAACGATGTCGCCTACACAAATCTAATCTGTTGCGAATAGATTTTGAAGAAGTGAAATCAGAGTCTGACGCAGACCGTATTATGCGATCAGAACTGTATTTACCCCTTTCCATGTTACCAAAACTTACAGGTAACAAATTCTATTACCATGAGGTAATTGGGTTTACCATGATAGATGCCGTTCATGGGAACATAGGACAGATACAAAGTGTAAATGATAGTACATCACAGGCACTTTTTGAAGTGCAAAAAGGAGACAAGGTATTGCTTATTCCCATAAATGATGAAATCATCACTAAAGTTGATAGGGAAAACCAGACCATAGAGGTAGCTACCCCAGAAGGTCTGGTAGAATTATATTTATCCTAACTTTCCAAGGCTTGTTTGGCAAAAGCCAAACATTTTTTAACCTCCTCTACCGCATTGGAGCCTTCGGGTATGTCATATTCCAACTCTATTGTAGCTGGGAAAGAATAGTTATTGTCGCGCATAAGTTGTAGCGCCTCTGTAATAGGCGTATCACCTGTACCCCAAACTAAGTTCCCTTTTTCATGTTCCGGTGTTTGGCGATCTTTTATGTGCATACTCTTTATGCGTTCGTGTTTTTCTTTAATAATATCTAAAGGCGCATTATTTCCAGCAGCAACAAAATGACCCAAATCTAAATTTAGCGCATTGTGTTCTGATTGCCCTAAAGCGGTATCCCAGAAGGTTGGAGTTTGCTGTTCATGACCATGATACGCCACATAAATACCATGGTTGGCTGCTATCTTTCCAAGTTTTGCGGTATGGGCATCATCACTGGGATGCTCCAAGGTAACATGGCTGGCACCTAAAACCTTTGCCACCTTCATACCCCAATTTATTTCATCATCTGTATTGTTTTTGCCAAAGGCACTTGGTTTAAAGGCATAAATTGAAACTCCAGCGTCATTATACATTTTTCGTAATTCCTTAAACTTGTCCATAGAAACTGTAGCACGCCATGCGGCTACTTCTTTGTTGTACGCATCCAAGGTCTTTTGCATTTCCAAAAATTCCTTTTCTTCCTTTTGGTCTAGTTCGTTGTTTCTCTTTTTTCTCATTAGTCCATAAAAGGCGCGTCTGTCCACCGGACTTTCTGGTTTACCGGCAAAAGACTCGGCTGGATCCCCCATGAGCTCTATGGCATTTATGCCACAATCTAATACATATTGTAAGGTTGCTTTTGCACTTTGATCTGGCATACTTCTAAAGGAATAGGTAATTACTCCCAATTGAACACCTCTAATTTTGGAATTAGGGATGTAAGCCCATTTTAAACCACGTGCTGCACTAAGAAGTGATGGGCCAACCAATGCTGTCCCAGTTGCCGCCAAGGTGGAATTTTTTAAAAATTTTCGTCGACTAATACTTGTTTTGTTTTCTTTCATATTTCTAGTTGTTTATTTGGCTGTTTTGGTTAATTCTGGCATAGCATACAATTTCAATTGTCGCATACGCCAAGGTATTTCATTTTCATCTTCAAAGCCTTCTGTAAGGGTGAATTTGATATATTTAGCACTTGTCACTTCAAAATCTTTGTTAAAATCTGGACTATCGCCCAGACCTTGGTAAACTGAATCCCAATTCTCTCCATCCAATGAAGTTTCTATTTTAAAAGAACGGGGGTACGTTTGTAATGGCGGCGGCGACCCTTCTCGCCAACCTCTTGAGATGGGTTGCGAATTATAAGAAAGGCCTGTTAGTCCTATGCTTTTAGGGAACTCAACTTGAAACCACATCCCTTTCTTTTGGTGTTCGCCAGTGGTCCAACCTTCATAATTAAATGCACTCTTAGGAGAAGCGGTTCCTCCAATTCGGTTAGGTGCGGTATGGCTGGAGGTAACTTTCCAATCACTGCCCAAACTTAGGTATTTAGGAACAGAGTTTATTAATTCAGTATAACGGTAGGTGCCGTTTTGCCTAGTTGTTTTAGCTCGTATTCTAGCAACTTGATCAGCCGTCACCATACTGGCCTCATTCGATAAATTTTGTCTTATATAAGACGCTATCGCGGCTATCCACGCATCATCCTGTTCTTTATTGCCTACCATAATTCCTGCAGGATAGGTTTTACCTTCCAACGGCCCTTCTAAGCCATGCAAGATGGTTTTAATGATATATTCCGGATGTTGTTGCACCCTAATAGAACCCGCTAGAGGAGGTGCCATTACGGAGCCATTGCCTAAAGGGGTGCCTGTACCATCATTGCCATGGCATTGTACGCAAAGCTCATTAAATATTTCCTTTCCCATCTCCAACGATTCTTGCTCAGATTCAGAAAGAACTGTGGCATTTCGGTTCCATCGATTACGGACTTCTGGAGGATTTACAATCTGGTTGCCAATTACTTGTATCCCTTTTGCCTTATTTTCTATCATTAGATTTATTATCTCGGTTTTGTGTCCGGGAATATCCAGATATTTACAGGTAAGCATAGCTTGTAGGGCTACATCGGTATCAGGATCTTTTAATAATTGTAAGTACAAATCATTAAAAGATTTGTTTCCAGCTTTGTAAAGAGTTTCACTAGCTCTTAAAGCTTGTATTTTTATTTTAGGGTCATTATCCTTAAACAGGGGTAATAATGTTTCTTTTTGTAAAGCACCAAGACCTTCCAGACACCAAATGGCATGTATTCTTGCAAATTGATTGGTGTGGTTCAAAACCATATCTTTTAGAATGGGAGCCACGCTTAAGTCCTTGGATAATACAATTAGCTGTTGCGCCTTATCACGCCACCACCCATTAGGATGATCCAGAAATGATATGAGTTCACTTGCTTTTTTATTGAACATATTAGGTCTTGTCCTGTCACGTTCTTTACTCTCATGTGTAATACGCCATATACGGCCTAAACCAATAACTTTATCTAATTGGTACTGTTCAATTTTGGTTCTTAGATAGGTGCCTTTCTGTGCCCATTGCCCTTCTTGTATGATGCCATGGTACATATCCGTGATATATAAAGTGCCATCTGGAGCAGTGGTCATGTCCACAGGTCTAAATAAGGGATCTGTAGAGCGAAGAAATTCAGATTTTTCATTCTGATAAACATTATGCAATGTAGTTAACCCCTCATTTACTTCTGGGTTGATTTGTCTTACGATACGTGCTACCGGTTCACCGTAAAAGTACTGACCATAGAGATTTTCTGGTAATCTGTCTCCCCTATACACATCATTGCCAGCAGATCCCGTTACCCTATTGGTAGATCCGTCTGGTTGTCTAACCCTGTCCATACCCTCTTGTAAATCAGCAATTTTTACCGCCACGCCCCAGGGTACTTCAAATCCTTCTGCAAATTCATTTTCAAAAGTAAAGTTACCGTAATGAACAGGAAATTGGAAATGGGACGGGACACCACTCGCACCTCCCTGGAACCATAGTTTGCCACTATCATCATGGGTAACACCCCACTGTGCACGGTTGTAACCCGTCTTTTCCCGTATCACCCCATTTGGTGTCTCCCTGACCCTAAAGGCATTTACGGTACTATACAGCCAATTGTCCATACCATAATACATAAAGGCCTGTTGATGCTCAACATTTCCAGAACGTCCATATTTGTTGGTAAAGAACTCCTTTTTGTCTGCTTTTCCATCTCCATTAGTATCTGTGTATTTGTATACATCATCTGTATCTGACTCCATGGAGAGAATACAATCTTTACCATACGGCAAAACAAAACGGGGAAATATTAAACTATCAACAAAAACGGTTCCCGTTTCGTAAACTCCATCATTATCCTTGTCCTCCCATCTGGAGATTCTACTTACAGGTTCAAGAGTACCATCAGAATCTGCCGTTAACATATAGGTTCTTAATTCCAATACGTACATCCTTCCATTACCATCAAAGGAGATGGCCCCGGGTTGTTCAATTTGTGGTTCAGTTAAAACAGGTTCAATATGATAACCCGCTGGCAAAAGAAATTTGGTCGCTTCCTCTTCGGGTTGAAGTGGAAGAACAGGTGCTTTGGGATCGAGGTCAATTCCTTTCCAATCTTCATCCTCCGGGTCTGCATCGAGTGGCAAGGATAATTGTGGTAAGGTGTCGGACATTGAATTGATGACCGTTTCTACGGGAGTCGGTTTTTTTATTTCGGGTTGACATCCATAAAGTAGAAGTATACAGGAAATGGATATTAGGAAATGAGGTAGGGATAGATATCTTTCGAATTGAAATTTTAACTTGCTCATTAGTAAAGGCATTGGATAGGTCTTTTCAACCTTTGAATGTATAAAAAATAACTATATTCAGATTGATAATAATCTAAATTTTATGATATATAATGAGAAAAAGGAAAAGATCAATACTTAAAAACACTTTTTTAATATTATTTTCTGTATTTATTTGTTCATTGGCGCTAGGGCAGTCTAATCATGAAACTTTTTGGGAACCGCCCAATATAGTGTTGATTTTTACCGATGACCAAGGCTATAATGATGTTGGTGTTTTTGGAGCGGATGATATTGAAACACCCAACTTAGATCAAATGGCAAAGGATGGACTTTTGCTTACCAATTATTATGCAGCACAGGCCGTTTGTTCCGCATCCAGAGCAGGAATATTAACGGGTTGTTACCCTAATCGGATAGGAATCCATAATGCCTTGATGCCTAATAGTAAGGTAGGTTTAAACCCCAGTGAAACTACATTGGCAGAAATGCTTAAGGAAAGGGGGTATGCCACTGGTATATATGGTAAATGGCATTTAGGGGATGCGCCTGAATTTCTGCCTTTAAACCATGGATTCGATGAATATTATGGGATACCTTACTCTAATGATATGTGGCCGCTACATCCTCAACAAGGTTCAGTATTTAATTTTGACCCATTACCCTTATATCAAAATGAAATAGTAATAGACACGTTAACGGATCAGACCAATTTGACTACAGCCATCACAGAAAAAAGTGTGGATTTTATCAATAGACATAAAGATGCCCCATTTTTTCTTTACGTGCCACACCCACAGCCCCATGTTCCCCTGTTTGTATCGGAGAAGTTTAAAGGCAAATCAAATAGAGGTTTGTATGGTGATGTAATAATGGAGCTGGATTGGTCTGTTGGTGAAATTTTGAAAGCTTTGGAGCAAAATAACCTTACCGAGAACACCTTGGTCATCTTTACCTCTGATAATGGTCCGTGGCTTGCCTATGGCAATCATTCTGGTAGTGCGTATCCTTTGCGCGAAGGGAAGGGCACGGCTTGGGAAGGAGGCCAAAGAGAGCCTTTCATTGTTAAATATCCGAAGGAGATAAAAGGAGGTGATATTTTAGGCACACCTGTAATGGCCATAGATATATTACCAACGATTGCAGCGCTGACCGATTCAAAATTGCCAGACGCTACATTGGATGGTAAAAGTGTATGGAAATTGCTCAAGGGTCAAACCAAATCCAGCCCACAGGAGGCATATTTCTTTTATTATAGGGTTAATGAACTATTTGGTGTACGTTATAAAAATTGGAAAATGTACTTTCCACATACGTACAGGACCATGGAAGGTCAGGAAGCCGGCAAAGATGGAATTCCGGGCGAATATAAAATGATTAAGCTGGATACGATTGAATTATATAATTTGGAAGTTGATCCAAGTGAAAAACATAACTTGGCGAACGAATTTCCCGAGGTGGTAAAAACAATTAAAAAATTAGCAGACAATATGCGATTTAAATTAGGGGACAGTTTAACAGGTATTGAAGGGTCCGAGAACAGGGATTCAGGTATATTAAAATGAGCAAACCATTTAAATGTAAACAGTTTACGGTTAACCAAGATCGCTGTGCCATGAAAATAGGCACGGACGGTATCTTGCTTGGGGCATGGACTCCGTTGAACAACAATCCATGCTCAATTTTAGATATCGGTGCAGGAACGGGTATCATCAGTTTAATCATGGCACAACGGAGTAACGCGGAACTAGTTGATGCCATAGAGATAGATGAGAATGCCTATGAGCAATGTGTTGGGAATTTTGAAGCTTCACCATGGGGAGATCGGTTGTTTTGCTATCATGCTGGATTAGATGAGTTTGTGGATGAAATTGATGATACATATGATTTAATTGTGTGTAATCCACCATTTTATACTGAAGTTGTAACCACTGGAAATAAACAAAGGGACCTTGCAAGACAAAATAGTTTTCTTCCTTTTGATGAACTGTTGCAAGGGGTATCCATTTTACTGTCAGAAGCTGGATCGTTTACCGTTATTATCCCATTTAAAGAAGAAATTCAATTTATAGCAATAGCAAAAAAGATAGGGCTTTTCCCAAGTAAAATAACAAGAGTAAAGGGGAACACCACAAGTGAGGTAAAGCGTAGTCTTCTGGAAATCAGCAAAAAAGAGATGACGGTGGAAATAAGAGAGTTGATTATTGAGAAAGAGAGACATGTGTATACAGAGGAATACATTAACCTAACAAGGGATTTTTATTTAAAAATGTAACTTTTTAATTGCGCAATGTTATATTTTTATATTCATTTATGTAAAAAAATTGTATGAAGCCTGATTTATTTGAAGCACCTGACTATTATAATTTAGACGACTTATTTACCGAAGAACATCTATTGGTGCGCGACGCTGCCCGACAATGGGTTAAAAGGGATATTTCTCCAATTATAGAAGAATATGCCCAAAATGCTATCTTCCCAAAACAAATTTTATCTGGTTTAGCAGAAATAGGGGCGTTCGGACCTTATATTCCAGAAGAATATGGTGGAGCAGGGCTAGATCAAATAAGTTACGGACTCATTATGCAAGAAATAGAGCGTGGCGATAGCGGGGTGCGTTCCACCGCTTCTGTGCAGTCCTCATTGGTAATGTATCCTATATACTCTTATGGAACGGAGGAACAACGTAAAAAATATTTGCCAAATCTGGCTTCGGGGGAAATGATGGGTTGTTTTGGCCTAACAGAACCTAACCATGGGTCCAACCCTGGTGGTATGGAAACCAAGTTTAAGGACATGGGAGATCACTATCTTTTAAATGGGGCCAAGTTGTGGATTTCTAACTCACCTTTTGCCGATATAGCCGTGGTATGGGCTAAAAATGATGAGGGTCGTATTTATGGATTGATAGTAGAACGTGGCATGGAAGGTTTTTCTACTCCAGAAACACATAATAAATGGTCGCTACGCGCTTCGGCGACTGGAGAGTTGATATTTGATAACGTAAAAGTACCTAAGGAGAATCTGTTGCCTAACAAATCTGGTCTGGGTGCCCCGTTAGGTTGCTTGGATTCTGCCAGATACGGAATTTCTTGGGGAGCCATAGGTGCGGCAATGGATTGCTATGATACCGCTCTGCGTTATGCCAAAGAACGTGTTCAATTTGGCAAACCTATAGCCGCTTTCCAATTGCAGCAGAAGAAATTGGCCGAGATGATTACAGAAATAACAAAGGCGCAACTTTTAGCATTTAGATTAGGGCAGTTGAAAAATGAAGGGAAAGCTACTACGGCACAAATATCTATGGCAAAAAGGAACAATGTGGACATGGCCATTAAAATTGCAAGGGAAGCAAGACAAATTTTAGGAGGAATGGGCATTACTGGAGAGTATAGTATTATGCGCCATATGATGAATCTAGAAAGTGTAATTACTTATGAAGGAACACATGATATTCATTTGTTGATTACAGGCGCAGATATCACAGGTCATCAAGCATTTAAATAAGTTAACCAATTGCTTAGGTTAATTTAACATGCTCACAAAAAAGACGCGCTATTTTTGCCGTGCGTGTTTTAAGATGCATGCTAATGTTTGAGTTAGTTAGCTTAAGCCGATGGGAGCATCGGCTTTTTTTTATATAAAAAAGTAAGGTGTTTTACACTTTTTTACCAAGAAAGTCGCGATACCATTTCCCAGACGATTTTAGGGTTCTTTTTTGACTTTTAAAATCAACATGTACGAGTCCAAACCGTGGGTAATATCCTTCGGCCCACTCGAAATTATCAGTAAAGGTCCAAACAAAATAGCCGCCGATATTCAACCCCTCTTGTTTCGCTTTTAAAACGTGTTGTATATAGTGTTGTAGAAACAACTTTCGATTGGTGTCATTTACCTCACCATCTATTGGTTCATCTTTAAAAGCAGCACCATTTTCAGTAATTATAAGTCTGGGAATTTTCCTGTAGCTATTGAATTTTTTAATCATTTCATAAATACTAGCAGGGTAGACCTCCCAATCCATTAATGTGGTGGCCACATTGCGTTTTGTGGCTTTTATTATTTTCGCCCTTAGATAAGGAACAAAATAGCTATGCCCAACCACTTCCCTAGTATAATTTTGGATTCCAATAAAATCGAAATCAAACGTACTCCGTTCCATATCCCCAGATAGGATATAAGGTTTTAATTTTTTTAGAATGGGTAGGTCTTCTGAGGGGTAGCCAAGTCCTAAAACAGGTTCTATAAAAAGTCGGTTTAATAAAGCATCCACTCGTATGGCTGCTTTAGCATTCCTTTTACTTTGGTTTTTAGGTGTAATTTGGGAACAGGAGTAGGTTGTTCCTATTTGTGCATTGTTTACTTCTTTTCTTAAAATTCTAGCACCTATGGCCTGTGAGAGTTGTGCGTGGTGTACTGCAGGCAAAAATTGTTTTATCCCTTTTTTCCCAGGGGCATGCACGCCAAGAAAATAACCACCTCCCGTAAAAACCATAGGTTCGTTTAAAATCATCCAGTGTTTTACCCTATCACCAAAATGACTTGCACAAACCTTTACATATTGGGAAAACCAATGCAGTATTTTTCTATTGGTCCAACCACCTTGTAATTCCAATGAATGTGGGAGGTCCCAATGATAAAGGGTTACCCAAGGTGTAATGCCAGATTCAAGACAAAAATTAATAACATCATTGTAAAAATCAATTCCGTTATGGTTTATTTCACCAATGCCATTGAGTAAAATTCTACTCCAAGATAAAGAAAACCTAAAATTTTTAAGGTTCATGGATTTCATCAACAGGATATCCTCTTTGTACTTGTGGTAAAAATCACAGGATTCCCGTGCGGTATGGTTTTGATAGATGTTTCCTTTTTCATTGGAAAATATGTCCCAAATGGAATATCCTTTTCCGTCTTTTTTATAAGCCCCTTCTGTTTGAAATACCGCAGTGGCCACACCCCAAACAAATTCTTCTCCAAAATCTGTAATGCTTAGAGGTATTTCTGTTGAATTTATTTTTTCTTCCAATCCTAATGAATCCCTTTAGTGGTGGTTTCTCCCAATAAACGCAAAACAATTTCATCGGTACGATCAGGATAATCTACGGGAACGATAATATTACTCTCCACCCAATTTTTAACCTTGTCCAAATGCTTGTCTTTTAGCGATTTTATGACAGGAACACCCATGTTCTTTAAAGCAGCGGCATTGCATTGTTGCTCATATTGACCTTTCATAGGAATTACCAATAATTTTTTTTGCATGAAAAGTGCTTCTGCGGGGGTTTCAAATCCAGCTCCACAAAAAACACCTTTACTACTGGCCATGCTTTGTACAAAGGCTTCATTTGTTATAGGTCTTATCATTATTTTTCCTGAGGTAATTTCCTTATCGTTATGTTTAGAAAATACTTCCCACCGTATTTCTGGCATTTGAGATAGAAACCCGAGTAGTTTTCCATCACTATAAGAAGGTAGGTATACCGTATAATGATCTTTTGTACTGATCTCTTGATTACGAATGTCATTTCTTATAATTGGCGTAAAAATGCCATTTTCATAAGCTTTGAAGTGAAGTCCGAATTGATGACTGGTAGGCGCGTAGTTTTTTAGTATCCATTTGCCCATTACATCATTTTTTTGTGGTTTAGGTGCAAATTTAGATAGTACTGCAGCTTGGTGACTAAAACTATAACAAGGTTTATTGCGAAGTTTACAGCCCCATGCAGTTATAGGTTCAAAGTCATTTATGATTAGGTCATATTCGAGTATAGGGACCGATTTGATTTCTTTTTGCAGTCGTACCGTATTGGATTTTATATAGGTACGCCACATATCAACACCGCCTTTTTTTCCAAAAATAAAACTTAGGCCTTTAAGCCTATATTTTACCCGGTAGGGAATTTGAATATCTGCTTGCGTACCACTTATTAGAATATCTAAATCTATATTATGCTTAAGTAAGGCCGGAATTACATCTTTGGCCCTACTTAAATGCCCATTTCCCGTGCCTTGAATCGCATATAAAACTTTCATATAGTTGGGTTGTTCAAATATTATAATTATTTCAATTTGACAAGACCACTTGATTGAAATTCTTCTACAAGACTTTGGAACAATGCGGCTTTTTCGAGAACATAGGTTTCTTCGTTGGGATCTTCAGCTTGATTAGCAATTTCAATATCATGTTCGTAGGTATAAAGTTTCCATTTGCCATTATGGTATTCCAGAGCGGTAAGGTTCTCTATCCAATCACCTGAATTTAGATAGGTGACGGTACCTTTATCATTTGATATTTGACGCATTTCCGGTTGATGGATGTGTCCGCAGACCACATAATCGTAATTATTTTCAATGGCAATATCCGCTGCAATTTGCTCAAAATCGTTAATGAACTTTACAGCAGATTTAACACCATTCTTAATTTGTTTGGACATGGATATAGGTCCTTTACCTATTTTTTTGGAAATAAAGTTAATGGCCCTATTTAAGATGATTAAAAAATCATATCCTTTTGCACCTAGTTTTGCTACCCATTTCGAATGTTGCATGGTAACATCAAAGACATCGCCATGAAAAAACCAAGCTTTTTGGTCACACAACGGAAGAACAACTTTGTTGACGATGCTAAAAGAGCCCATTTTAAACCCTGTGAATTTTCTAAGCATTTCATCATGGTTACCCGTGATGTAATGTATTTTTACATCTTTGGCAATCCATTCCATAATCATTTTAACCACTTTCATATGTGATTTTGGCCAGTACCGTTTGCTAAATTGCCAAACATCAATAATATCGCCATTAAGTATTACCTCTTTAGGCCTTATTGATTTCATATATTTTAATAGTTCTTTTGCATGGCAACCATATGTGCCTAAATGTACGTCTGATATGACCACAAGATCAACGGGTCTTTTTTTCATGTAAAAATTTGGATTTAATTTTTCTGGTTTTCCTGAATTTTAGGGGAGCAAAGAAGCTTCCTAATCTGCAGATTAAGAAGTGGGAGGGAAAAACAAGGACATGCAGTTGTATGATTTTCATTCGTACCGAACCTCTAACTACAAAGATTCATGTATTCACTTAAAATTAGCGTTACCAGTTATTTAATCTTTGGTTATGAACTTGTTAAGTTTATGGTACGCATTAATATTTAGGTATTAAAACACGTCTATAAGGTGCTGTGTTGCTTATGATTACATGTTGATTAAATTACTAAATAACATGAATTGACGGTTTCACAACAGAATCACTTTATCTCACAACAATAAGTTTAGTTTCAAAATGTTCCTAACTACATTTACTATGTAATAAAAAAGAAATAAAATTTTTCATTTTCATATAGTGTTCTCGTGAAAGAGTCTGATCCCACAAGGTTGGACTCTTTTTAGTTTACAGCAGTCTTAAAATAACTTATCGTTAGTAAATACATCTGACAACACTTCTTCCATGAAGGGAATCTGTTTTTGGGCTTTAACGGTAAAATCAAATAAACTTAAGCAACGATCCAAATTTTGGTTTTCATAGGTTACTTTATAGTAAATATTGCCATTAAGGTAGTCTGTCAACGCTCTTAACCCATGTAAGAAAGGCATCATAAATACGCCTATGGGCAAAGATTTTATCTCATTTTTAGTTAAGAAAGCCGTGTTGCTGGCCAATCCTTTAGCGATAGCATTGAAAAGCTCAGTATCGAATGTTATTTTGCCATGGTCTTTTTCATCTTCAGATGCTGCGTTTACAATTGTTCGTACAGCGTCACCAAAATCATAAAGGAAGTAGCCTTTCATAATAGTGTCCAAATCAATTAGGCAAAGTGCTTTTTTTGAAGTTTGGGAGAAGAGTATGTTGTTTAACTTAGTATCGTTATGACAAATACGGATAGGTAAATCCTTTAAGTTAAAGGTATTCAGCTTGGCAAGTATATTTTGCGCGGTAATTAGGGCATTTTCAGCAATTTTGATTCTATCATTTTTAGCTGAGGCCAAGGCAGTAGTAAACTGCTCCTTGCGAAATTCTAGATTATGGAATTTAGGAACGGTATCAACATATCCAGATATTGACTCTTTCTGAAGTAGCAAATGAAATTTACCAATGACCCTTCCAGCTTCGAAAGCTATATCTGTATCGTTGGTAGTTGTATAGGTAATGCTATTTGGGATATAATTTACCAAACGCCAAAATCCAAGTTCAGTTTCAGCATAAGCTCCTCCAGAAAGTGTGTGAATGTATTTTAAAGAAGAATAATCACTGCCTTGTAATGCTTCCAAGGCAGTGGTGATATTTTGCATTAACCCCGAAACATCCTTAAAGACTTCGGTATTGATCCGTTGTAAGATATATAAAGGTTGATTGAAAGAGGAGACAAGAAAGGTGTCGTTTATATACCCTGCAGTAAGTGAGCTATAAGTATACTCACGTTTAACAATAGCAAAATACCCCAAAATTGCATTTAGCTCCTCTGGGGTATATTTACTTTTTTTTAGTTCCATAATGGTGAAACGTACTGACCTTCTTTTGTTTTGTTTTGAAGACTTTCCATAGCTTTTTCCTTATCGCTAGCATAGGTTACGCCAAACCAGTCACCACCGGAAGGAATACATTTAACTTCAATTTCCTTGGCTTGTAGCATTTCCTGAATCATAAAAGGAAGATATAATTCGCTGTTGGCGATACGATCTTCATCATTTAGGAATACTCTAAATGCTGACTCTATTTTGTTGAATATAGACGGTCTACAGACCCAAAAATTCATACTGGCCTGTTCTGTACCATTAAATTTTAAGTTGGTATCCTCATCTATAATGTCATCATCAACCTTTATCAACTTTAGTCGTTCTTGAACAGAAATCAAGTTGTCCCCATTTACTTCGCAAACACCTCTGGAAACGGAGCCATGCTCAGATAAGGTGTCTTGTAACGTATAACCTAAAAGCGCATAGGCACTTTCATTAGTTTTCATGAATTCAGCAGCCTTTTTATAGGCAGCTTGACCGTAAAAATCATCGGCATTAATCACTACAAACGGACCATTGATAACATTTCTGGCTGTCCAGACAGCATGGGCCGTGCCCCATGGTTTTTTTCTCTCACCTTCAAAAGTAACTCCAGAAGGTAAGTCAGTAAGTTCTTGGGCAAGGACGTTAAGCTTTATGTGCTTTGGTAAACGCCCACTTAGGTGTTCTTCTAAAAAAGCAACATTTTCTTTTTTGGTAATTACAACAATTTGTTCAAAATCATTTTGAATGGCATCATAGATTGCAAATTCCATTAAAAACTCGCCATTTGGGCCTAAATCATCAAACTGTTTTAATTTGCCGTATCTGCTACCGCTTCCGGCAGCCATTAATAGTAGTGTCATGGTTTTAATTTTTACTCGATAATCGAGATTCAATATTCCAACGTTTACGTTGATTTGTTTATTATAGTTTTTTTTGTTAACCACAAGTATTTATTATGAGGTTAAAAACAGGTCCAAAAATAAGGATTGTCATTAAATAAGAATCAATAATTAGTTATACGGTCGTTATATTTCTATTAATTCTTCATTTCAAGAGATTTTCATAATTTACAGTACAATTAATACTAGAAAATAAATGGGTACTCGTCGCAATTTTATAAAAAGCACCTCTATGGCTGGTGTTGGTCTCATTACAGTGCCAGGTTTAGCAAATACTACCTTTAGTGTTTCGGACAAACTTAATGTTGGCTTGATCGGTGTAGGTTTAAGAGGAACGAATCACTTAAATAATCTTCTGTTAAGGAAAGATGTAAATATTACAGCAATCTGTGATATTGATTCCAACCGAATTGATATTGCCAAAGATTTAATAAAGAAATCAAATGGTAAAGTACCAAAGGTTTTTGGGGCCAATGAGTACGACTATAGGAATTTATTAGAATTGGTTGATGTTGATGCAGTGGTAATTTCAACGCCTTGGTTATGGCACACCAGAATGACGGTAGATGCCATGAAGGCCGGAAAATTTGCAGGTGTAGAGGTATCTGCATCCAATACAATAGAGGAATGTTGGGATCTTGTAAATACCCATGAGGCAACAGGAACACACATGATGATTCTAGAAAATGTAAATTACCGAAGGGATATTCTTGCTGTACTTAATATGGTTAAACAAAACCTTTTTGGCGAGATGGTACATTTTAGATGTGGCTATCAACATGATTTGCGCCATGTGAAGTTTAATGATGGTAAGGAAGCCTATGGAAAAGGTGTGGAATTTGGCGAGAAAGGAATTTCGGAGTCAAAATGGCGTACGGCCCATTCCGTAAAACGAAATGCTGATGTGTACCCTACCCATGGTTTGGGTCCAATTGCTGTAATGGCCGATATTAATAGGGGAAATAGATTTGTTTCCCTGACCTCTCATGCTTCAAAAGCTATTGGCCTACATAATTATATTGTTGCCGTTGGTGGTGAGGAACATCCCAATTCAAAAGTTAAATTTAAGCAAGGAGATGTTATCACAACAACCATAGATACCGCTAATGGGGAAACCATCATTATAACCCACGATTGTAATTTGCCAAGACCCTATTCTTTAGGATTTAGGGTGCAAGGGGCCAATGGTTTGTGGGAAGTTGATGGTAACCGAATTTATATTGAAGGCCAATCTGAATCCCATAAATGGGACGAAGCAACCAATTGGTTACAAAAATACGATCATCCACTTTGGAAAAAATACGGGGAATATGCTTTGGATGCCGGTCATGGCGGAATGGACTTCTTTGTCTTGAATTCATTTATAGAATCTGCTAAGGCAAATATTGCACCACCTTTAGATGCTTATGATGCGGCATCATGGAGTGCTGTTACCCCATTATCTGAAGTTTCTATAGCCAATAATGGGGAGCCACAGGATTTTCCAGATTTTACTAGGGGACTTTGGATGAAAAGAAAACCGTATGATTGGGTGAAGGAGACGTATTAAGGTTTTAGCTCGCTTGCGCTTCCTTGATGGTTTCTTGGGTTTTTTCTTCAACCTTGGAATCTGCAATTGTAAGATTTGATTTCTTCTTTTTAGTGGATTTCAGCCATTTATCTTCCCTATCCCTCATAAAGCTTCTCGATTTAAGAATATGAGGTGCATATGAAATTCCTAGTGCGGCTAGACCCACACCAAATAGAGTAGGAGCGTTGATGAAAAAATCGCTAAAAGAAAAAATACCGATAATTAAAAGTGTAGAAAAAGGTAGGGAGCATGCCAAAATGTTTACCGCAAAATTTATATCGAAGGTGGGTTCCTTATGTTCATCTTTTTCTTCCATTGAGTAAATGGCACTCATGTGTGCAAAAGGCCAGAAACTACAGGAACTTTGAGGAAAAACTACTAATAATAAAATAAGTGCAGGAGTTAAAGAAGGAAATAGAAAAACAAAAATGCTGGAAAGACAAAAGGTGAGTCCCGCTCTTCGGATTAGCATGGATATTATTATCCTAAATTCACCTGATTTAATGCGGACGGCCATACCTATAAAAAGTAATACAAGTGGTGTCATGAGTACCTTCAAACTCAGTATAGTATTCTGAAGAAAATTTGGTAATGAAGTAAGTTTTAGACCTAGTCCCAAAAGAATAAGCCCCAAAACAATGACAATGTTAATAGGTTCGTTTATCAGCGAAAGTACTAGGCTCTTTAACTTGCTTTTGGAAGATGACTTTTTTTTCTTAATCGACCTTAAATGATACCAATGCATGGCCAACATATATAGTAAGATTAGGCCAAATATTTTATTGCCAACATCCGCTAAAGCGGCAAGCGCAAGAGAATCATCTCCTAGATACACCACAATAAAAGGAAAGCATGACAATCCTGGAGCCAATGATGGTAAAAGCATCATTAATGTTCGTTTTTTGGCATTTTCCCCAGTAGGGAGTGTTACAGACAATAGATATTTTGATGCAAGTAGCATCAATAGATTAAAGGACAAGGCCAAGAATGGGAAAATTAATAAGGTTCCCTTAAGTTCTATCTTTAATAGCGCAACGAATATGGTTGCGGGAAGGGCAACACTTAGAACTAGGACTTTTACACCTTTTAAATCCTGTTTTGCCACTTTTTTCTGTAAGAGCAGCCCTAAACCAATGATGATTAGAAGTTCTAAAGTTTTTTGAAGGGCAAAATTCATATGGCTTAAGAGGTAGATTTGGTTAATTGAATTTTATTTAGAGTAGCCCCTTGGAGTTGGACAAGGACGATTATCAAGGCAATTGTCCAATTGATCCAACTCCTGGGCTAATCAAACTTAAACTAGCACTTTTTCTAGGGCAGCTGTAAACAACTTCATTTCATCCATGGTACCCATACTAACACGGCACCAATTTTTATCATAGATTTTAAAAGCTCTGACCCCGACCCCTAGGGCGGTCATTTTTTCCAAGAAGGGTTGACCTTCCATTTCAATGGGAAATAATATGAAACTTGTTGAAGAAGGCACATAATCAAATCCCATTCTTTTAAGATTTTCATAAACATATTCCCTACATTCCTTATTCAACTTTCTTGACTTATCCTTAAAGGCAACATCGTCCATACTAGCCATAGCAGCATAAACGGAAGGCAATGTAATACCCATGCCCCCTCTAGTAATTTTTTGGATAATTTCTAAGGTTTCGGGAAGTGCTACAACATAGCCTACACGCAAACCTGCCATACCTTGTATCTTAGAAAATGTACGGGCGATGATTACATTTTTACCTTCATTAATTAAGGATACCATACTTTTTTTGGCACCATCTTCCAAGAATCCTAGATAGGCTTCGTCAACAAAAATTGGTGTTTTTTCCGATACTCTGGAACAGAAATCAATCAATTCATCATGGTCGGTCATGCTACCCGTAGGGTTGTTCGGGTTACAGATATACACCAATTTCGTATCGGTATCAATTGCGGCCTCCATAGCGGCTAAATCATGAGACCAGTCTTTTTTCAAAGGAATAGGCTTCCATGTAGCACCGGTAGCTTCGGCAACTTTTATTAATGACATATACGCAGGATCGGCAGAGATGATATTTCCACCGTTTTGAAAGAATACCATTGCTGTTTTTTCCAATAGATCAGAAGAACCAGGACCCATCATTATATTTTCTTGCTTTACACCTTCTTCCAAAGCAATTTTGTCCATTAATTCATATAATTCTTTCCAGGCATATCTATTTCCTTTTGGAGCCCATTTTTGCATGGCCTCAACAGCCATGGGAGAAGGTCCGTAAGGATTTTCATTAGCATTGATTTTTGCTTCCAATGCCATAGGTGAAATAGGCGCGTATGGTAAATACTCCTTGAAAAACGGAGTGTAAGGAATATTTCCCTGCGCATCTACCCTAATAGGTTGAGACGGAAATGCTCCATAGGTCAAATAAGGTGCTGCCATTACTCCTGCAGCGGTGAGAACGCCTCTTTTGAGCCAATCTCTTCTGTTTACTTTTGTTTCCATTATGTGCTATGTTTAAGTTTAAAATTCTCTAATTAGTTTCTACTGGATCTGCGTTTACCCCTAAATCTCCTGTAGCAACGATGGTATCGTCTGTACCGCTCAGGTAGATATTGATGTGTGAATCCATAGTTGGGATTCCGTCATAAAAACTGGTGTCAGGTATTAGAAAAAACTTGTTCTCCTCTAATTCCCCTGTGTCTCCTGAAACCTCATCCAAGGTTAACATTATGGGTCCACCGGAGCCTGAAGGGCCTTCCAATACATTTGCTGGATGTAGAAAATCAGGAACGGTATTATACAGCGAAATTTGTACTAACGTTTGGTCTAAATCGGTTTTCCAGAATACAATTCTTCCATTTACATTAGATCCTGTAGGATCAGTAGCGTTTATAGTATAGGCGGTATAGGTATCCAAGGTTCCACCACCTTCCGCCACCTCTTGTGCTGATTCTAATCGCTCTAAGTCACATGAAATAAATGCTATCAACAATACAGTAAATACACTTAACTTTTTTATATAGGTCTTTATCATTTTCTTATTTTTTAATTTTACATATCAATTAGAAGCTTAATGTAGCTCTTACTGAATAAAAAGCACCAAGAGAGCCCTGTTGCGCATTGCCGTAGAGGTAAAAACCTCTTTCCTCTGATCGATATAAGTCAGGGTAATTGTTGAAAATATTTTGTCCTGTAAGGGTAAAAGCCAAATTCTCTGAAGCCTTGTAAGTTATTCCAAGATCAGAAGTAACCTGTGCCGAAAACGTTTGATCTGAAAACCCTTGAGTACCTGCACCTGGAAAGTTTTCATCAGTTAAAGTTCCTTCACCATCATCCAATCTAGATATTTCCCCAAAATAATTACCTCTTAACATCCCGGACCATTTTCCTATGGAATAAGTGGCTGATGCGATAAATTGTGTATTTGGAACACCTTGCTCGTAGGCTCCGATCACCGCGCGATCTATATATAGATCTTCAAGTTCTTGATCGGTTAAAACAGTGTTTAAATCAGGGACATTTGCACCCTCAAACGTTCTATCGGAAATTAGTCCGGAGAGGTTTAGATTTAACTTTCCTTCACCAACTCTTTCGTTATAATTTGCCACAAATTCGATACCCTTTGTGCTGATGTCTCCTCCATTGATTCGAAAACTGGCTAAACCAGAACCAATTAATGGTTCTAAAACAGGAGCGTCCGAGGCACTAAAATTACCAGTGCTGAATAGGCGATCTTTTATGTCTATTTGGAATGCATCGATACTTATTTCCAATTTGTTAAATAGCTTTGCCGTAATTCCCAAGCCAAAATTTGTGGATCTTTCTTCCTGTAATTGTTGAATGCCAATAGCTTTTGCGACCTGGCTGCTGTTTGGATACAGTGTTCCGTCAAATGGTATAAGATCAACAAAAAAAGTAAAGGTGTGAGAGTAATTCAGTTCTTGTAAAGAGGGTGCCCTGAACCCATTACTTACGGAACCTCTAACGGCAAAATTATCTGTAATGGAATAACGTGTAGCAAATTTTCCGGTGAAAACCCCACCAAAATCTGAGTACTGCTCCGTTCGCAATGCGGCACTGACGAACCATTTATCGGTAACATCTAATTCCGCGTCCAAATAAAGTCCGGTAACCGAACGAAAGGCGTTGGCTTCATTTTCTGGAGCAAAACCTCTAAAACATTGACAATTTGGACTGTATTGTAGCACTGGATAGGAGCTAACACCGCCATTTGGCAACACCAGTGCATCTCCGTTCGTGTCTACAATAGGGTTACCGCTCAAATCTTCCAATGGAAAACCATCCGGCCCAACAAGTGCTTGATTATCCTGTGTAGCTGTAAATAAACCAGCGTCCCCAGCTTCGTAACTTTCTTCTTGTCCTCTTTCTATGATATAGTTTTCTATCCTAAATTCTGCTCCACCCGCTATGTTAAGTCCCGATAAAAAGTCTGGATAGTACCTAGAAAGGTCAAAGTTGGCTGTGTTCTGAGTAAATTTGTGTGTACCCAAATCCATCACAGTAGGTGATTCCGACTGTAAACTGGCGTTGAAGGTATTAAATTGGCCAAGCCTTTGGGTATTGGTGCCGAACGTATTACTGAAATCAAAGTCCCATTCCCCTAATTTTCCTTTAATACCACCTGTAAAAGCAATATTGGTCTGAGTGTTAATCATTTGTGGTCTAAACCCATTAGGGTATAGGTCAAAATTAAAGCGATCAGTTTGAGCGGATCTTCGATAAAAACAACCGAAGAGATCACCAGATTTATAGCCAAAGTCCCCAAAGGAGTAGAAAACGGACTCAGAATTTGCCGAAAGCGGCAACTCCAAATCATAAGAAACCACCCCTAGTACGCTCGCGGATAAACCTGCAAATGTTGAAATATCCCTTGCTGTTAGGCCACGTGCTGCAAGTAGGCCTGCATCCGTCTGGAGTTCTGCGGCAAGTGCTGCGTCTCCAGATGCTTGGGCGGCCAGCAGTTCTGGGTTGGTAATTATCGGATTTCCTTGTTTATCAGTCCTTTCATTGTTTAAATAAGAATTACCGTAAGGGGTAGCTCCACTTATATTCGGACGAATGGCCGCTTCATTCTGGCGATACATTCCCGTAACGTTAACGTATCCGCCATTTTCAAATGAGGTGCCGTAGTTAATTCCAAGTTGGTGTGTTATACCGTCAACTCCATCTGTATCTTCAAGTAATGCTTGGTCAGACTCGCTGATGTTTGAATCACTTATGTCAGGATTGGAGTTGGTATAAAAACCGGTGGTGTAGTTTGCTGTAAATTTATTGGTACCTTTCTTAGTTACGAAATTAATTACACCGGCAATCGCGTCAGAACCGTATTGTGCTGATGCCCCGTCCCGTAATACTTCTACCCGGTCTACTGCGTCCAAAGAAACAAAGTCCATATCGACTGAATTTGCTGAGCCCCCTGTTGCCGTGCCTATTAATTGCGCTCCACTATGGCGTCGCTTTCCGTTTACTAGGACCAACAATTGGTTGGGTCCTAAACCTCTCAAGGATGGTGGCGTTACCGATGCGCTAAGGTCTCCCCCCTGTGATCGTACGGCCGTAAATGAAGGCGCAGAGGCAACGAGCATTTGTCCTACATCTAACTGTGGCATATTAATTGCCTGTTTGCTCACGCTAATAACATCTACAGGGGCTGCGGTTTGTAATTTGGTTCTTGCCTGTCCCCTTGATCCAACTACTATAGTTTCCGTAAGTTGTTCAGCAGATTCTTCTAACGTTACGTTTAAAGTGCTTTGTCCGTTTATTGGGACTTCTTTAGTGCCATAACCAAGGTATGAGAATATTAAGGTTCTGGTATCCAAGGCTTCAATGGAGAATTTACCATCAAAATCTGAAATTACTCCCTTGGATGTTCCTTTTACTCTGACATTTACTCCCGGTAAAGGTCCCGTGGCATCCAAAACAGTTCCTGAAACTGTTATTTCCTGTGCAATGACTGCAGTCGAGACACCAATAATTAATAAAATAAATAATAAAACTTTCTTCATTAGTTTGAGGTTTAGTGGTTATTACTCAAAAATCCATAGTCTCCCTACAATCAAGCCTTGCTAAATACTTATTAGAAAGGCTCATTTGACAAATGGATAAAGAAAAGTTCCGGACACTTATTCTATGCAAAAAACTGCTTGTTCAATCAAATTTTATGCGTTTACAATATTAATTAGAGTTACCGATAAATTAAAATTGGGTTGTGCTAGAAAACATATGTTTTAGAGCGGATAGACGACTAAAATCTAAATAATCACCATTTTTATTGATGTATTATGGTGATATGTTAGAATTCTAATTCCTTAACATTAATAAATTAAAAAATCGTCATTAGTTAAAATTGCAATATTTTTATTAAAATACTATTTTTTAGAACTTATATTAATGTATTGTCATTATTATCACTCATATATTATATAATAATTATATAAAATTAAAAATCGTTGAATTATATTTACTTTGATATTATTCTTAATGAGTAAAAGCAGTTAGTGTTAAAGAATTAGATACTATTCAAAATAAGATTAAGTTGTATATCTATAAAAATCAATAAGTAAGGTGTGAAGAACAAATTAGATCATGTAGATTTTAGAATTCTAACCATTTTGGCCGAGGATGCCCAGACCCCATACACCGAAGTTGCAAAAAAACTTATTATCTCGCCAGGAACCGTTCACCTTAGGATGCGGAAAATGTGTGACCTTGGTCTAATAACGGGTACTACCTTAAACTTAGACTACAGTAAAATAGATTGGAAGTTGACTGTATTTTTAGGAATTTATTTAACTAAAAGCACATTGTACAAGGATGTTATTGTTAACCTTATGGAGGTTAAGGAGGTGGTTAATGTACATCATGTAACCGGCAAGTATGATATTTTTATTAAAATGCACGCAAAAGATAGTATCCACTATCGAGAAGTATATCAAGATTCCCTTTTAACTATCGAAGGAATAAAAGCTGTAGAATCTTTTATTTCCGTTCAGGAAAACCTCACAAGACATATTGAATTTAATTAATAGAACATCTTTATTCTTGATTAGATTTCTTTTAGTTCGTTGGCTTTTTTATTAATCAATTCTTCTTCAAATTTCATTGTTATACCTATCTGTAATATCTGCCACGAATGCAACTTGTATAATTACTCTATTATTTAAAAAAAAATAATATCTCAAAACAACAAAATTATGATATTCTTATTTTTAACTGTTAAAAATATATAATTATCTAGTAAAATCAAATATTATTGATATATTGTTAATAATAGTTTAAAATTTAAAAAAAATTACGATGAAAAAAATAAGCCTAATCCTAGTTTTGATCGTTTTTCTATCTGGTAGTAGTATAATGGCCAATGAATGTCCTGAGCCAACAAAAAAACTGACATTTCATATTTCTAAAATGTTAACCAAAGATTCAGCTTACTCAATAAGTGAAGGTACTGTTGCTGAGGTGCGTTTGTCCATTGATAGTTTTGGAAAGATACATATCCTTTCGGTTGATACTACTAATGAAAATCTCGAGAAGTTTATAATGGAAACCGTTGATATGAAAACTGTTCCGCGCGATAGTTATAAACTTGGCATTGTCTACAGAATTCCTATCGAAGTAGCTGGATAGAAACACGTAACGCTGCAGAATTAAAAATGTTAAAAGTCGGTACTGAGCTGCCGACTTTTTTATTTATAGAATGGTCAAATCTGATATTTATCATAGTTTGTAAGTAAGTGCGGTGATAGATTTGAGCTAAATATTTGAAAATCTATGTGCAGCCTAATTCAAAAATATAATATTCCAGGTCCTAGGTATACCAGTTACCCAACCGTACCTTATTGGGACTTGGAAACATTTTCTGGAAAGAAATGGGAAGAAACCGTTAAAAGAAGCTTTGAGGCTTCCAATAGCAAGGAAGGTATTAGCCTTTATATACATCTGCCCTTCTGTGAGAGTATGTGTACGTTTTGTGGCTGTCATAAACGTATAACAAAAAGGCACGATGTGGAATTACCGTATATAAAATCCGTTTTGCGAGAATGGGCTTTATATGTCCGTTTATTCTCAGAAAGGCCTATTATTAAAGAGCTACATCTTGGTGGTGGTACACCTACGTTTTTTAGTCCAGAAAATTTACAAATGCTTATTCAAGGAATTATAAGAAGGGCAGACTTAGCACCCGATTATGAGTTTAGTTTTGAAGGTCACCCAAATAATACTACTAAGGAGCACCTTCAAGTTTTATACGATGTAGGTTTTAGAAGGGTAAGTTATGGTGTTCAGGACTATAATGACGTTGTTCAGAAAGCGATCCATAGAATACAAAGCTTTGAACAGGTTAAGTTGGTAACCAATTGGGCAAGGGAAATAGGGTACACATCCATTGGCCACGATATTATTTTTGGATTGCCACATCAAAAATTAGAGCATGTAGAAGAAACCATTGCCAAGACCAAATTAGTAATGCCGGATAGGATTGCATTCTATAGTTATGCCCATGTGCCTTGGTTAAAGGGTAACGGACAAAGGGGCTACAAAGACACGGATTTGCCCTCAGGCGAGGAAAAACGAAGGCAATATGAAACTGGAAAACTAATATTGGCAGAAGCAGGTTATGTGGAAATTGGTATGGACCATTTTGCCTTAGTTACAGACGAGTTATACAAATCATTTAAAAACGGAAAACTTCATAGGAACTTTATGGGGTATACAGCTTCAAAAACAGAACTAATGGTAGGGTTGGGGGCCTCGAGTATAAGTGATAGCTGGTATGGTTTTGCCCAAAATGTGAAAAATTTGGAAGAGTATCAGCATTTAGTACAGAATGATATCATTCCTATTTTTAGGGGACATATTTTAAGTGATGAAGATATAGTGATCAGAAAGCATATTCTCAACCTTATGTGTCATATGGAAACCTCTTGGTTTAATGAGGAAATGCAATTTAAACAACTTCCTGAAGTTTTGGGCCGATTGGTTGAAATGCAACAGGATGGATTACTGGAAACGAGCACCTACCAGTTAAAGATCACTGAGAAAGGAAGGCCATTCGTGCGTAATATTTGTATGGCATTCGACCTAAAATTACATGAGAAAGCGCCAGACACACGATTATTTTCAATGACGGTATAATGTATATAAACCTAAATCTATAACTATGAAAAGTATTATTGTTCCCATAGATTTTTCAGAAACATGTGAGCATGCTTTTGAAGTTGCAGCAGCCATAGCCAAGGAAAAGAAAGCTACTTTATATGCTCTTCATATGTTAGAGCTAAATCAGGCTATGTTAACATCCTCAGAGGGTTTTCATCCAGAACAAACTGTTTTTCTAATTAAACTAGCTGAAAAGCGCTTGAATGAATTCCTGTATAAACCTTATCTAGAAGGTGTAAACGTAGTCCCTATTATCAAGCATTTTAAAGTGTTCAGTGAAATTAGTCATGTAGCTAAAGAACACAATGCGGACTTAATTGTTATGGGAAGTCATGGTACCGAAGGTTTAAAGGAAATGTTTATTGGTTCCAACACAGAAAAAGTGGTTCGTAATTCAGATACACCCGTATTGGTGATAAAATCAAAATTAAAGGGATTTAATCCAAAACAGATGGTTTTTGCCTGTGATTTGAAAGAGGAATATGTTCAGGCATTACAAAAGGCACAACACATAGCCGATGCTTTTTCAATACATTTAAAGTTAGTATATGTAAATACACCAGGTGATGACTTTTTAAGTACTTTCGAAATTAATGAGCGCATCAAATCATTTAGCAAGTATGTAGGTGCAGACTTGGAAATTGCCGTTTACAACGATTATAACATAGAAAGAGGGGTGTTAAATTATGGTAGGGAGATCAATGCAGATCTTATAGGCGTGCCCACCCACGGCAGAAAGGGACTGTCACATTTTTTTATGGGCAGTATAGGTGAAGATATTGCAAACCATTCTACTTTACCGGTGGTGACCTTTAAATTATAAAATAAGAGGCTGTCTAAAAGGCCTATAATAAGAACTATTGTCATATCGAGCGCAGTCGAGATTTATTGAAAATCAAAGGCTTATAGTTCTTGACTGCGCTCTAACAGACGACGAAATAGGATTTTTAGATAGCCCTCTTTTATTTATATCAATTTCATATTGGTCGGGTCCCAATCTACAGGGTGTTTTTTAAAATAGCTTTCATTCGCCAATAGCGCGGCACCAGCGGCCCTTAATCCAAATGTAGGGTCTTGTATCACAGAACCGTTTTTGCGTATGGCCGTAAAGAAATTATTAAAATGGTCATAGTGGCCACCTTTATAATCTCTTGGTGCCTCCCAAGTAGTAGTTCCGGTACTAAGTGAGGATGCCCTAGTATCTAGATTTTGCGCTTGGTACCCTTTTCTAATTTGTTCTTGCATATTCTCGGTAAAGGATATTGTAGAATAGCCACCGGGTATCATTTCTAATTTAGACCGCGTTAGTTTTACACGGTTTTGTCCAATTTCCATTTCGCCTTCTGTGCCTACAAGTTTAAAACCACCGCCACCGCCACTACCAGCAATGAAATTTACACGAAAAGCTGCATTAAAGGCCGCATGGGTATCCGTTTTTGGATAATCGTATAAGGTAATGGTGACATCAGGTACGTCCCTTCCGTCTTTCCAATACCGTAATCCTCCAGTCGCCAAGGCACGGTTTGGCCCATGAGAGCTTATGACATGGTTTAAAGTGGAAAATGCATGTACAAATAAATCACCGGCAACACCTGTGCCGTAGTCTTGATAATTTCTCCATCTAAAAAAACGTTTTGCCTCATATGGTACTTTTGGGGCATTTCCTAAAAATGTATCAAAGTCTACGGTATTGGGATTGGCATCTGGTGGAATGGGATACTGCCAAGCCCCTTCTGCAGAATACCTGTCGTTGTACATATCTAGCATGACAATATCGCCAATGGCCCCTTCTTCATAGAGTTCTTTTGCTTTTTCATTGCCTAGTGAGGACATACCTTGACTACCGATTTGGCAAATTTTGCCGCTTTCTTTTTGTGCTTGAATAATGGCTTGGCCTTCTTCATATTTTTGAACTATGGGTTTTTCACAATACACATGTTTGCCGGCCATTAGGGCATCAATAGTAATTTTTTGGTGCCAATGGTCTGGTGTGGCAATAATAACCGCGTCAATATCCTTACGATCTAATATTTTTCTATAATCCCTAGTAACAAAAATAGAGTCACCCCATAACTCTTTGGCCCTATCCAACCTTCCTGTATAAAGATCGCAAGCTGCAACTAATTTTACCCCATCTACCTGAAGCGCAGACTGTGTATCATAAATACCCTGTATTCCAGTGCCAATTAATGCCAAGTTGATCTGGTCATTTGCAGCAAATTCATCATGGTAATAGTTTCGTGTAAGTTGTATTTTTTCTTGGTAGGACGAAGCAAGAATAATTGGTGCAGAGGTTAGTGCAGCAGATGTTAGGGTCGCCTTTTTAATAAAGGACCTCCTTGAGTTTTTATTGTTCATTTTTGGTAATGTTTTTTCGGTCTGCTTTTTCAAGCATTCTAAAAATAAGAAAATTTATTTAGTGGACCGATATTCAAATATTTTCAAAAATAACATGGTGCTCATTTTTTGGGCCCTGTTTTTGGCTACCCATGCGGTTTCGCCACTAAAAAGCTCATCAATTGTGGCAAACCATAGATTTAGCCAAAGTCCAAAATGTTCCGTGGTAATGGTATTTTGCATTTTGTCGTCCACTTTTTGATGTACGGTAATGGGATTTCCTTTGTATTTGGTCTTAAGAAAAAGTTGGGCTTCCCAAAAATCAGTTAGTATGACATAGTGTTCCTCCCAATTGGTAATTACCGAATTGAATATTGGTCCAAGTATGGCATCTTTCTGTACTTTGGAGTAAAATTTACGAACCAAAAAGGCTATATCTTTCCTACTTTGTATTTCATTGTTTGTGTTCATTGCCATCTTGGATTCAATAACGAATGTAGGTTTTTTTAAACCTTAAGTATCAAATCCATCATAAACGTGTACATTTCTTGCATTTGGGGTTGTCCTTTTTTCTTTCCTAGCCTGCCAAAAAAATAAAGTGTAAACCATAGGATTACCAACAATACCATAAACCCGACCTGAAGTCCATAAGGTTTGTTGAGCGTGGCACTTACATAGGCCCAGATGCCTAAAATAATGAACAAGGTTGCCACGCCAAAATGTAAGAACATAAAAAAGGTCCACAAGGTAGGATTAGGGCCAAACAACCCAAATAATCTACTATTCTTTTTATCGATTTCCGTAATTTCCAAATGTAGTTGTGGTGACCAAAAATGGGAATTTTCTTTGGTGAATTTTATGAAAAGATGGTCGTCCAGACGTTTAATATGAAAAGGTTCTTTTTTTGTTTTTTCAAATGCTGCCAATAGGTGCTCCTTATTGGATACCAAGTCTAATTGAAATCGTGGCCTAAGGACAATATCATTCGAAATTTTTTTCATTTTCTAATTCATGGGTGACACTCTATACTGGATGATGCGGCAACCTCAATAACCGGTTTGGGTGAAACATAAGGAATACCTAATCCTAATCCCCTAAGTATAAACAAGGTTCCCATGAGTACTACAAAAACCGGAATCAATTTCTGAATTTTTTGTTTTCGATTACCTTTTAAAAATCCACTAAAGTAAACCGCAGTCGTCATTAATGGAATAGTGCCTGCACCGAACAAAACCATGTATAGACTACCTTGGGCAATGTTGCCCATGGCTATTGCACCAAATACTGCAATATAAATCAGACCACAGGGTAAAAACCCATTTAGGAATCCAATTGTCAAGAACGTGTCGGCAGTTTTTCGCTTAAAAGAAGCACCTAGACTACTTTTTATTTTAGAGATTACTTTGTAAATAGGTTTTGAAATCTTGTAACGATTTAATGTTTGGGTTGGAATAATGACTAAAACAATCATTAAAACACCAATTCCTATAGATAGTTTTTGCTGCATTCCAAATACATAAAGCCCTTTTCCAATCAAACCAAAAACAAGTCCTATAAGTCCGTAGGCCATAAGCCTACCCGAATGATACAAGGATATCTGAAGGACTTTTTTAAGGTTGTTTTTACTATCTACCGGAAGCATGAAGGCAATGGGTCCACACATACCAACACAGTGTAGACTGCCCATAAAACCTAATAAGAGAGCCGATAATAGCATAATTTTAATACATTAATTGCTCTTTATGAAGATAATTTTTTCCATTATAGTTCCAAGATATTTTAATGTCCCAGCGACCATCCAACAAACGTTTGTCAGGTATGAGCAAATGTGTATTGGACAAACTTATAGGTAAGTCAAAATCCAATTGTTTATTAGATGGTCTGTATAGGGACACTGTGCCGTTTATGTTTGTAATAGTAAACGTTTCAGGAAATTCGATCTGTAATCCGTTCGTTGTTTTATGTAGTTTTAGCTGGGCAATGTCAGCTTTAGCATTGTTTTGGGCATCAATCTCTTTTTGATATTCCAATTCTGCGCGGTAATAATCCTCTGTAACTAAATCATGGTTGGCGCGGTCGTCCAGATTCATTTTTACCACAAAAAAGAGTATAAACCCAATGAATCCTATGAATGCCAATACTACCCCTGTTCCCCAGTTAAATTTCATACTCTTTATTTTAAGTTATTTATAGCTTCGTGGCGCCATAAAGGAGCACGTGGTGGTCTCAATTAATTCATCACCACTGTAAATTCCAATTTTCAATTTCTCCTTATCGCTTTTCACTGCCGCATTATTAATTTCTATGAAAAGTGTTCCTTCGGCTAGTTCTTGGGCAGGAACATTAAACTTCTCATTACGTACCATTTTCACGTTTCCGTTATGTGAAATAAGCCTAAAGCTTACACTTTCTACATCTTTAGAGGTCTTATTTACCAATTTATAGGTGTAAACGTTACTGATAATATTTCCTTCTTTATGTTCGTAAAGTTGCCCAGGTAGTCGTAATATATTCGCTTCTAGTTCATTTCTTAGAAATAGCATCCCAATAAAAACCCCTGTTAGGATAACCAATACAGCTGTATAGCCTTTTAACCTAGGTGTAAATTTGAATTTTTCCTTTTTGGTAATCTCATCCTCACTGGCATATCTAATCAGTCCTTTAGGAAGGTTTACTTTTTCCATTATGGTGTTGCATTCATCTATGCATGCAGTACAGTTGATACACTCTAGTTGGGTTCCGTTTCTAATGTCTATACCCGTGGGACACACGTTGACACATTGGTAACAATCTATACAATCCCCATGGCCAAGTGCGTTTCTGTCCTCATTTTTACGCCATTTTTTTCTTCCGGCCTCTCCTTCACCACGTTTATAATCATAGGCGACCACTATTGATTTATTGTCCAATAAAACGCCTTGCATTCTACCATATGGGCAAGCAATGATGCAAACCTGTTCCCGGAACCAAGCAAAAACAAAGTAGAAGACCCCCGTAAAAACCAAAAGGGAAACGAGCGTGCTAATATGCTCTAGTGGACCATTTATGACATATCTCACTAGACGGTCACTGCCTATTAAATATGCTAGGAATACATTGGCAATTAAGAAGGATATAATGAAAAAAATAATCCATTTCAATACTCTTTTTCTAATTTTCTCTGCATTCCAGGCCTGTCTATCCAGTTTAATTTGTGCACCTCTGTCCCCGTCTATCCAGTATTCAATTCTGCGAAATACCATTTCCATAAATATAGTCTGGGGACACATCCAGCCACAAAAAATACGGCCAAAGGCCACCGTGAACAAGGCAATAAAAATGACGCCTATAATCATCGAAATCACAAATAGATGAAAATCTTGGGGCCAAAATGGAAAACCAAAAATATTGAACCTACGTTCCAAAACGTTGAACATTAGAAATTGGTTCCCATTTATTTTCACAAAAGGGGAAGCGAACAAAAAAGCCAACAAAAGGTAACTTACATATTTACGGTATTCGTAAAATTTTCCGCTAGGTTTTTTTGGAAATACCCATGCCCGCTTACCTTCCTCATTAATGGTGCCTATAGAATCCCTAAAGTGTTCCTGGTCTTGTGACATTTTGATTGATATACGTTTTTACTTTACGGTAACACCCATTAAAAGTGGTAGTAACAGCTTCCTAGTTTATGGCCACAGAGGTGTCCGTTGTAAGCGTTGTGTCTTTCATTTGTTCTGGTACTGCTTCCTCCGCAGCTTCAGGTGTATTGGGATCTTTCCAAATATCACCCTCTGGATCTTTGGGGTTTGCTGGAGTTTTACCATTTATTTCTGTTAGGATATAACTAGAAACTTGTGCTATTTGAACAGGTTTAAGAATAGACTTCCATGAAACCATACCCTTGCCATCCCTACCTCCTTCAGACACCGTATTAAAGACATTTTTAATGCCTCCACCAAGTATCCAATAGTCATCGGTTAGGTTTGGCCCAATACCACCACCACCGTCTGCCATGTGGCATGCTACGCAGTTGGTCTCGAAAATAGTTTTACCAGCCGCAAGGTCAGAGGCATCGCTTAACAAAGTAACATTGCTGACATCCACTAAATCTTTTGCGGTTTTCTTATATTCTTCAATGGCCAATTGTGCCGCGGCCACTTCTTGTTCATATTCGAGATCTTGGTCATAATCATTGAATACATGAAATCTTACCAAGTATATCACACCAAAAATAATGGTGGCATAGAACATATATACCCACCATGGCGGTAGTTTGTTGTCCAATTCCCGTATACCGTCATAATTATGATCTAGTATAATCTCTTGCTCGGCTTCCATTGGTTTAGACCCTAGTAGCTTTTTGTAGGTTCTCTTGCCCCAAGTCCATTCCCATGCATTGGAAGAAGATTCCAAATAGCGTTCTTTTGCCTCTTCCGATAAAGTTTGGAACATTACGTTTTCTATGGACGCTAGGATAACCTCTATTGCAATCAATAGCAATAAAATAAAGCCAAGGAACAGCGATGCAATAGGATAAGCTATAAAAGCAGGTTGTTCTCCGGAGTCTATAAAATACTCCATCAATCCAAAAATGATAAAGAAGAGCAGCGGTACCCTAATCCACCATGGTGTTGTATTTTTCATCTGTTTATTATTTAATGGTTTTCATTGTCTGATGTAATTCAATTGGGACTTAAAACAAGTAAGCCCTATTTATACGATATTGTTATTTTGGTCTGTATTCTCCAATGGGAGTTCACTCACCTCTTTTATATAGGTTTTAGATGCTGTTAACACCCACCAGAACAGTACTACAAAAAAGATGAAGAAAATTAATAGGGAAAGCATTGGATAGGTGGCTACACCCTCAATATTTTCCATATACCCTTTTACAAATTTTAACATGGCTTACTTGTTTTCTGAGATTAGTTCGTTTGTTTCTTTTATTTTGATATCGGTGCCCAAACGTTGCAAATATGCTATCATGGCAACAATTTCCCTATCTCGCATTTCTATAAACTCTTCGCCATTCTCAGCAGCGTATTTCTTGTCCGCTTCGTAGGTGGTAACAAAATCTGGATCACTGTAAAGGTTCTTTTCTATTTGAGTGGCCTGATCATTCATAGTACTTTGGGCATTGGCAATATCTTCGTCTGAATAGGGAACACCCAAGGATACCATTGCTTCCATTTTGTCCTGAACACCGCTTCTGTCATGTTTATTTCTTACCAGCCAAGAATATGAAGGCATTATTGATCCTGATGAGGTGGTTTGTGGATCGTACATATGATTTAAATGCCAATTGTCGGTATATTTTCCTCCAACACGTAGCAAGTCAGGCCCTGTACGTTTACTTCCCCATAGAAATGGATGGTCATAAACAAACTCGCCAGCTTTGGCGTATTCACCATAGCGTTCTACCTCACTACGGAAAGGCCTAACCATTTGTGAATGGCAACCAACACAACCTTCCCGTATATAAAGATCCCTGCCTTCTAGTTCCAAAGGAGTATATGGTGTAACACTGGTGATGGTAGGAATGTTTGATTTTACTAAGATTGTTGGTACAATTTGAATAATCCCACCAATTAAAATAGCTACGGTAGCTAATAAAGTAAGTTGAATAGGCTTACGCTCTAACCATGTATGGAAAGTTTCGCCAGCCGTTCTCTTTTTGGAAACACGTGTTAACGGTGCAGCTTCTGCCAACTCATCTTCAACTGTTTTACCAGATTTAATGGTTACTACAATATTATAAACCATTACCAAAGCACCAATAATATACATACTACCACCAATGGCACGCATCCAGTACATAGGAATAATTTCATTAACGGTCTCCAAGAAGTTGCCATAAACCAAGGTGCCATCCGGATTAAAATCTTTCCACATCAATGCTTGTGTAAAACCGGCCACATACATGGGAAGCGCATAAAGAATGATACCTAGTGTTCCAATCCAAAAATGGAAGTTGGCCAAGCCCAAAGACGCTAATCTTGTTTTGAACATTTTAGGAACCAACCAGTAAATCATACCAAAGGTCATGAAACCGTTCCAGGCCAAGGCTCCTACATGCACATGTGCAATAATCCAATCGCTAAAGTGGGCAATGGCATTTACGTTTTTAAGGGAAAGCATAGGGCCTTCAAATGTCGCCATACCATAACCTGTAATGGCTACAACCATGAATTTTAAGGTAGGGTCCGTACGAACTTTGTCCCAGGCACCCCTTAACGTTAACAGGCCATTGATCATACCACCCCAAGAAGGCGCTATAAGCATTACAGAAAATGCAACACCTAAGTTTTGTGCCCAGTCTGGTAAGGCAGAATATAAAAGGTGATGGGGTCCCGCCCAGATATAGATAAATATTAAAGACCAAAAGTGAACTATAGATAGTTTATAGGAATATACTGGCCTATTAGCTGCCTTGGGAACAAAATAATACATTAAACCCAAGAATGGAGTGGTCAAGAAGAATGCTACTGCATTGTGGCCATACCACCACTGTACCAAGGCATCTTGCACACCAGCATAAACCGAGTAGCTTTTTAAGGCACTAACCGGTAGTTCCAAGCTATTAAATATATGCAATACTGCCACTGTTACAAATGTTGCCAAATAGAACCAAATGGCAACATATAAATGGCGCTGCCTCCTTTTGATCATGGTCCCAATCAGGTTGGCCCCAAAAGCCACCCAAATCAACGCAATAGCAATATCTATCGGCCATTCCAATTCTGCATATTCTTTAGAAGTGGTATACCCTAATGGCAGGGTAATGGCTGCTGCAACAATGATTAATTGCCAACCCCAAAAATTAAAGTTGCTCAAAAAATCACTGAACATTCTGGCCTTTAGGAGGCGTTGGGTACTATAGTAAATACCAGCGAAAATGGCATTCCCCACAAATGCAAATATCACTGCATTGGTATGTAAGGGTCTTAAACGACCAAAACTTAACCAAGATATGCCATCGGTTAAGTTAGGGAACATGAACATAAAGGCCAGTAAAAGTCCTACTGACATCCCCACAATACCCCAGAGCATTGTAGCGTAGATAAACTTTTTTACGATTTTATTATCGTAATAAAACTGTTGGATTTCCATAGTTGATTAGTTATTTATTTCTAATGTTTGATCTAGTTCGGTTTCTTGAGAAGTTTTTTTTGATTTTACAATCTCATCATCAAAAAGCATGCGGACAGATGGCGTATAGGAATCATCATATTGTCCATTTTTAACGGAGAAAATAAAAGCAACAAAAAAAATAATGGCTACAGTGATACTGATGGCCAATAACACATAAATTACACTCATACCTACCTGAATTCTGGGGTAAAACTACCGCCCCTGTTTAGTATTAAATATGACATTTGTCAGGTTTCCAAAAATTTTGTTAAAAAGTCCTAGCGGGTATATATTAATTGACTTACCGTAGGTTTTTACATCTTTAAGGATTACCCATAAGGCCCCTATGATTATTAGGTTCTTTATGATATACTGTCCCACAAGGGTAAGTGCTATAGGATTTCCGTTAAAGGATTTATCGTAAAAGAAAAACAATGGGCTAAACGTAAAAAAGATGTGGAACAATGCCATGTATATGGCTGTGGTTGTTTTAATGTTCAAAATAAGGAAAACACCAATGACAACTTCTAGAATTGCCAACAATACAAGTTCTAAATTGGGTGCGATCATATGAAATGTAAGCATGCTAATGGTATCTGTGGCAAGTTCTTCTGCGGGACTCAAGCCCGGAAAAAATTTTAATGTGCCAAACCATAAATACACTAGGCCTATAGCAATTCTCATAAAGCAGATTGGGGATGAAGTTTTTGTAGTTTCTTTTGTTCTCATATTAATTTTCTTCCTAAAATATTAGTCGTTACTGTGGTAAATGCCACCACGCTAATTGAACTCAATGGCATAAGAATAGCCGCAATCACGGGCTCTAATTGACCTGTAACCGCGAAATAAAGGCCTATGGCATTATATGCCAGTGAAAGCAAAAAGCTTAGTTTAATTATTTTCATAGCCTTTTTGGATGCGATGACATAATTGTACAATTGGTTGAATTTTGAAGCATCTAAAATGCCATCACAGGCTGGTGAAAAAACATTTATATTTTCTGATATGGCAATCCCAACTTCTGCCTGTGCGAGTGCCCCGGAATCATTTAGTCCATCTCCTACCATCATTACTTTTTTACCTTGATTTTGAAGGGATGCTATAAAATCCAGTTTATCTTTCGGTTTTTGGTCAAAATACATGGGGGTGAGTTTTGGCAACAATTTTTCCAAAACAGATTTCTCTCCTTCATTATCCCCAGAAAGTATGGCTAGCTGTAAGCTTTGGTTCATTAAACTAAAGAGCTCGGAAACACCTTCCCTATATTGGTTGTGAAATACAAATTTACCCTTGTAGCAATCATTACTGGCAATGTGCACAGAGGTGTTTAAACTTTGGTTTTCTTTCGTGTTCCCTACATATTCTGACGAGCCAATTTTAATATTTCTGTCACCAAAAGTACCCTCGAGCCCTTTGCCTAAATGTTCCTCATAATCGTCCAGGGTAACAATATTTTGTTCTGTAAGCATGGAATAAAGGGACCTGCTTAAAGGGTGGTTGGAAGCTCGTAATGTATTTTTAAGCAATGATTCTTCTGCTGCGGTTAGAGGCATGCCTTCATAAGTGGCACTACTTTCCCTTGCTGTTGTAATGGTTCCTGTTTTATCGAAAATGGCCGTATCTACCTGTGCCAATTGTTCAATGGTATTGGTATCCCTTAGGTAAAATTTTCTTTGGCCAAAAATGCGTAACATATTCCCTAACGTAAATGGGGAGGCCAATGCAATGGCACAAGGGCAGGCAATTATCAAGACAGCGGTAAAGACATTCATTGCCTTGCTTGGGTCTGCAAATAACCAGAATAAGGTTGCTATCATGGCAATAGATAACACACCAATCGTAAACCTCTTGCCAATACTATCTGTTATGGTTTGGAAACGGCTAGATTTGTCTTGTTGAAAAACTGAATTACTCCATAATTGTGTCAAGTAACTTTGTGAGACAGATTTTAAGGCCTCAATTTCAATAGGTCCCTGTAATTGTTTTCCGCCCGCAAATAGTTTATCACCAGAAATTCTCCTTACTGGCTCCGATTCACCGGTGACAAAACTATAATCAACATTGGCCTTGCCATTAATTAAAATGCCATCAACAGGTATGAGTTCTTTGTTTCTAATCAAAAGTCGGTCTCCAGGCTTTATGTCATGTACCTGTACGTTTTCCTCGTTTCCATCGGATGCTATTTTAGTAACGGCGATAGGGAAATAGGACTTGTAATCGCGTTCAAAGGATAAAAATGAATATGTTTTTTGTTGAAAGAATTTACCAAGTAGAAGGAAGAAAACCAAGCCTGTTAGTGAATCAAAAAAACCAGCGCCCCAATCAAAAATAATTTCTAAAGTACTTCTAACGAATAGAACCAGAATACCTAGTGAAATGGGTACATCTATATTTAGAATATTGGAGCGCAATCCTTTATAAGCAGAAATAAAATAATCTGCCCCTGCATAAAAAACTACTGGTAACGAGAAGGCAAACATGAGCCACCTGAACAAGTGTTGGTATTGGTTTAACCAATATTCTCCTCCTGAAGATGCACTTGTTGTTAAATCAAAATAATCGGGAAATGACAGGAACATTACATTGCCAAAAGCAAATCCTGCAACACCTAGTTTATAAATTAGGGATCTATCAATTTTTTTCTTTTTGTTATCATGGTCATCTAAAGAGATATATGGCTCATATCCTATTTGGGCAAGCAGAATAACCAATTCTTTTAGTGTTATCTTTTTGCAGTTGTACGAAATACGGACCGTTTTCTTTGGAAAATCAACCTGAGAAATCGTAATTCCTGGGTGCAGCTTGTTCATATTCTCCAAAACCCAAATACAGGAACTACAATGTATTGTTGGAATGTACAGGTTTATAACTTGAAGCTCACCATCATTAAATTCGGTAAGTTTTTCAACAATGGTATCCGTGTCAAGGAAATTATATTTCCCTTCAATAGTTTCCGGTGTGCTACCTGCGGCGGATTCTAAGTCATAATAGTATGATAAATCATTGCTGGAGAAAATTTCATATACCGTTTTACAGCCATTACAGCAGAAATCCCTATTGTCATATTCAATTGCTTCAGAGCCACAGTTGTTACCACAATGATAGCAGTTGTGCTTTTCCATAATTCATTTGCTTATACCTATGGGCAAAGGTGGCGACTGCTATTTTTAAAAAACATGATAATTATCAGGTTTTTGGTATCTTGTGGTCGGTACCTTTGTTAAGTCAGGTAAACAGAATAGTATGGAAAGCAGATGTGAGAATTGCATCATTAGACAGTTTAGCTCGTTGCGGGCAATGACCAAAGAAGAATTAAAGCGTGTTTCAGATTCTAAAATTAGCAAGACCATTAAAAAAGGGGAGGCTATATTTGAAGAGGGTGATAAGTTAGATGGTGTATACTGTGTTCGTGATGGCGTATCCAAATTATCTAAATTAAGTGCGAACGGCAGTAATCAAATCGTTAAGTTAGCCAGTAAAGGTGAGGTAATAGGTCAACGTTCTGTTGTAGCGGAGGAACACGTTAATCTAAGTGCTACGGCTGTTAGTGATATGGAGGTATGTTTTATTCCAAAAGACGGCATAATAAATACATTACATACGAATCCTAATTTTACCTTAGAGGTATTGCGCCATATGGCCCATGACTTAAAAGAGGCAGACGATGTAATCGTAAATATGGGTCAAAAAAATGTGAAACAGCGTATGGCCCAAGCATTCCTATATTTAAAAACAAATTTTGGAGAGGATAAAGAAGGCTTTTTGAACTTAACATTATCACGAGAGGATATAGCTAACGTAGTAGGTACGGCCCTAGAATCCTGTATTCGAATTATATCGGAATTCAAGAAAAAAGGATATTTGGCAACATCTGGTAAGAAAATAGCCATTGCAGACGAAAAAGCCTTACTAGATCTTATAGAGGGCTTCTGAAACTTGAGTGCCAAAACCTGATATTTATCATAGTTTGCGGTACGGGCCACTTCTAAATTTACCTCATCAATTTAAATTTTAGATGAAAAATATTTTAATCCCAACAGATTTTTCTGAGAATGCTTGGAATGCCATTAAATACGCATTGCAAATGTTTAATGATGAGAAATGTACCTTTTATTTCCTTAATACATATACACCTGCATTAGTAAGCAGCAGGTTTATGGCAGCATCTTTTGAAGGGGGTGTTTTGTCCAATGCCGCTTCCATGCTTTCTGAAAATGGATTAAAGGAAATACTTGTTAAGGTTGAGGATTTAGGGCCAAACCGTAAGCACACTTATAAAACAATCTCCTCATTTAGTCTGTTGGTTGATGAGGTAATGGATACCGTTGCCAATTATGATATTGACTTGGTGGTAATGGGCACGAAGGGGGCTACTGGTCTTGAAGAGGTTTTTATGGGTAGTAATACAGTACGGATTATTAAAACCGTAAAGGATTGTCCTATTTTGGCCATTCCAAATACGTATGAATTTACAAGGCCGAAGGAAATTGCTTTCGCCACAAACTTTAATCGCTTCTATACAAAGTCAGAGTTAAAGCCTTTGGTAGATATGGCTGCCTCATTGGGAGCAGTAGTTAGGATTGTTTATGTACAGTATGAGATCAAAGCACTCTCAGAACTTCAACAATTTAATCTAAGTATGTTGCGTAAATATCTTAAGGATGTAGAACACTATGTACATACCGTTTCAGAACTGAATTCAGTTTCCAAAACATTGGAAAAATTTTCAGAAGAATTGGGAATTCACCTATTGGCCTTATTAAATTTTCAGCATAGCTACTTAGAACGGTTGACCAGAGAGCCTGTTGTGAGTAGGTTGGCCTTTCATTCCAAGACCCCGTTATTTGTGATTCCGGAATTGAGTATGGCAACCCAGTCTAGGTCAAAAAGCCAAGATGAATTCACTTTTTCTAATTAGGCCTCCCACTAATTGGATCGTCTTCATAAAAGTCATCAAAAGTCTTGTTGGTTTTATACTTGTCCGTTAGTACTTTATAAACCATTAAAACAATTAAAATTTGTCCGACTATGGTGCTGTAAAATACCCAGTTGAAAGGAAAATTCATAACGGACATGAGGGTTACGGTAATTAATGCCAAGGTGGTCAATACTACCCAAAAGTGTGCTGTAGCTTTCATTTTATTTAAAAGATACAGTTAATAAAGGGGAAATTACGTTAATGGAATTCTAAAACTAGATGCTTCCCCTTAACATCCAAAATTTATCTCCATCCGGTATTTTATTTTTTCGGCCTAGATGTAATGGGTTAAATTTCATTTTTGCAAATGCATACCATATGGAGGATGAAAGTGTTGGGGAAATATCTGTATGGTCCCAAAGTAAGCTTGGCCCATAGGAAGTGCCAAAATTTGATGTATATGGAATTCCTTTGGCCTCAGGTGTTATGGAGCTCTTAATAAGGGATTTTTCTAAATCTTTTAATAATTTTTCAGCTAGGTCAAATCGTTCTATATCATTAAAGGCTAAAGCCATTTGGGAAGTGCCTTCTAGCCAAATAACATCTTTATCATCATCAAAACAATATCCAGTAATCTGGTCACCACTTAAAGTCAATGTTTGCTCGTTTAAAAAACGGTTTGCCTGAAAAAGTACATCATCAGACATATCGGAAAAAATTCCTTTACTAAGAGTAAGTACGTCCAATGCAAAGGCATACTCTGGATTTTCTGGCCATGCCATCAAAATACCAAGTTCGTTGTTCCATCGGTTATTGGCTAAAAAAGATAGCAGGTTTTTATGAAAATCGTCATATCCCTTAACAGCATTAAAAGCCATTAGCATGCCTTCCGTAACTTTGGGTATGGCCGTGCCGTCTGTATTTATACCACCTAAAAGGCTACCGTCCTCTTGTTGTAAAGATCGCATCCAAAATTCTAACTTTAGTGTTAGTTCATCATATTTGGAAAGTCCATAAACGTCTTTGTAATGGTTTAAGGCTATTAATAGCCAAGCATTGTCTCCCATCCAAATTCTTTCGGGTTCACTACCGTCAGATTTTCTAAATTGGTAGAATCCGCCGTTTTGGTCCAATTCACTATCCATTATTGTGGTGTAATAATCAAAAATACGCTCAGCTTTCCCTTTTTGTCCTATTTCTACAAACAGTAGGGCAGCTAAGGCATTATCATATAAGGAAGTGAAATCTGAATTTTCTGTACTGGCAACCAAACCTGTTGATGATTGCATTTGAAATACCCATTGTATTATTGGGTCACCTGATGTGGTTTTTTCATTGGGAGGTAGCGCTGAATTGTTTAATTCCCCATCTACAATTACTTTAATATCCTCAGGGTTTTCCAACGGGTCTTTTTGACAAGAGGTCAAAGCTATAATCACCAGTAGGATAGGAAAAATCTTAAAGTTCATTTAGGCTGATTTTGGGTTGCAACGCTATACCTAAATTAGGTTGGCGAAATATCTTTTTGGACATCTATCGACTATGGACTATTTTACTCGATGTGAGAAGATTGTGTTGTCAGAGGTCCAATAAAATGGGATTTAATCTTGACTGATGAATTTCGGCCTATTTGATTTAATGGAGAATAGTCGCATTTTAACGGACGACAAAATTTTTATTCAAGAAGGATAAACTAAAAAACCTTTCCTATCTTTGTCATGTTGTGTTGTGCCTCAGACAACATTTGAGGCAATTGTGTTTATCAATATTTATTGATAGTAACCAATGAAAGGCTTTCCATTTAGGGAGGCTTTTTTTGTTTTAGGCTAATATTCTAATAAGAATGAATCACTTGGTGAATTAAGGAAGCAGCCAAACGTGCCGTTTGATGATCTACATCAAATTCTGGATTCATTTCTGCAATATCCACAGCAACCAATTTCCCCGAAGCGGTAATGGTCTTTAAGCTTTCTAAAACCACATCAGGAGTAAAACCCATTGGTGATGGTGCGCTTACACCTGGTGCATACGCTGATGAAAAACCATCGAGATCAATTGTCGTATAAACCACATCCACATTTTTAATGAACGCATTGATCCAAGCATTGATCTCATTATGGAATTGTATCCTAAAAGTATCCCTTTGAATGAATTTTACTTCTAATTCCTTGGCTCTTTTAAAAAGAGATGCATCATTGGCATCTTGTCGAATGCCTAAACATAAATAATGAAAAGGTAGATTGTTAGTCTTACAATCTTCGGCTATTTGGTAAAATGGTGTACCAGAATTAGCACCATTTTTGTCGGATCGTAAATCAAAATGGGCATCAAAATTTATAATACCTATGGTTTTGGAATTGCCTATTGTCGCTTTAATTCCTTTAAAGGTGCCATAGGATATATCATGACCACCGCCCATTAGTATAGGAAAAGTATTGGCAACTAAAAGTTCACTTACTTTTTCTGAAAGTAGTTCTTGGGTCTTTTCAAGGTTGCTTAAGCCATGGCATACATTACCAACATCCAAAAGGGAGGTATGTATATCTAGGTGATTGGGGAGTTTACCCAATTGCTTTCTAATAGCATCTGGTCCTTTTTTAGCCCCAACCCTTCCTTGGTTTAATTTTACGCCCTCATCACATTCATAACCCAAAAGTGCAATTGACTTTGCACTGGCTTTTTTCGATACTTCTTTTATATCTATACATGAAATCTTCTCATGTAAATACAACTGTAGGTCAGAAGCCCTTCCCGTATACGTGTTGGGTTTGGTTGACTTGTATTTTGGCATTTATTGTTTAGTTTAAAACAAATCTTGTATTAGATGATCATCCACTAAGTTAGGCAAAGTTATATGGAGTTCGGGGGTACGGGCCATTTCTCTTTTAATTGCAAATAACGCTTCTTTGTTTCTGGCCCAACTTCTTCTTGATATTCCGTTATTTACGTCATAAAAGAGCATGCTCTTCAATTTTCTAGAGGCGTCTGCGGATCCATCCAATACCAATCCAAAACCACCGTTGATTACTTCGCCCCAACCAACTCCACCTCCATTATGTATAGAGACCCATGTTGCACCTCTAAAGCTATCGCCAATAACATTGTGTATGGCCATGTCTGCAGTAAATTTGCTGCCGTCATAAATATTACTGGTTTCCCTAAACGGGGAATCAGTTCCACTCACGTCATGGTGATCCCTGCCCAGCACTACAGGCGCCGAAATCTCACCTGTTTTTACAGCATCGTTAAAAGCTTCTGCTATCTCCGCACGTCCTTGTGCATCGGCATATAGGATGCGGGCTTGTGACCCTACTACAAGCTTGTTCTGTTCAGCTTCGGCAATCCATTTTATATTGTCCTGCATTTGTTGTTGGATTTCAGATGGAGCTTCTTTTTTTATTTCTTTCATCACCCTCAATGCAATGGCATCTGTTTTGTTAAGGTCTTCAGGATTACCTGAAGTACATACCCAACGAAAAGGACCAAACCCATAGTCAAAACACATGGGTCCTAGAATATCCTGTACATAACTGGGATATTTAAAATCGATTTTGTTGGATGCCATAACATCTGCTCCGGCACGGGAGGCTTCTAGTAGAAAGGCATTTCCATAATCAAAGAAATAGGTTCCTTTTGCTGTATGTTTATTAATAGCCGCTGCGTGTCTTCGTAAAGATTCTTGAACTTTTAATTTATATACATCCGGATCTGAGACCATTAAATCATTGGCCTCTTCATAGGAAATCCCGGCAGGATAATATCCACCTGCCCAAGGATTGTGCAATGAAGTTTGATCTGATCCCAAATGCACAAAAATATGTTCCTCATAAAAGCGCTCCCAAACACTTACAACATTTCCAATGAATGCCAACGAAATTACTTCCTTTTCGACAATGGCTTGTTTAGTTCTCATTACTAAACTGTCCATATCATCAATAAGTTCATCAACCCAACCTTGTTCATGTCGTTTTTGTGCGGCACTAGTATTCACTTCGGCACAAACCGTAATACAACCTGCTATGTTTCCTGCTTTGGGTTGTGCACCACTCATGCCACCAAGACCTGCCGTTAAAAATAGTTTTCCGGAAGGGTTTTCATCTGGTTTCAATACTTTTCTAAAAGCATTCATAACCGTTATGGCTGTGCCATGTACAATACCTTGCGGACCTATATACATATATGAACCAGCGGTCATTTGTCCGTATTGGGTAACACCCAAAGCATTGTATTTTTCCCAATCATCAGGTTTTGAATAGTTGGGTATCATCATGCCATTAGTGACAACAACTCTTGGAGCTTCTTCTGAAGATGGGAAAAGGCCCATAGGATGGCCAGAATATATGTGCAAGGTTTGTTCATTGGTCATAGTTGCCAAATATTTCATGGTCAAAAGATATTGGGCCCAATTCTGAAAAACGGCCCCATTGCCTCCATAGGTAATCAGCTCCTCTGGATGTTGTGCAACATTAGGGTCTAAATTGTTTTGTATCATCAGCATTATGGCTGCCGCCTGTGATGCTTTTGCAGGATAGTCATCAATAGGTCTTGCATAAAGGTCATAATCGGGCATAAATCGGTACATATAAATGCGACCGTATTCATTGAGTTCCATGGCAAATTCCTTGGCGAGTTCCCTGTGCCAATCTGCCGGGAAGTAACGTAAAGCATTTCTAAGGGCCAATTTTTTTTCATCAACCGATAAAATTTCTTTCCTGTTTGGGGCGTGACTTACCTTATGAGATCTATCCTTTTTCTTGGGAAGTTCAATCGGGATACCTTGAAGTATTTGCTCCTTAAAATTCATACCTAAAAATTATGCTTTATGCTTATTGTAGGCCAATATTCCATTTTTCCATACCATACAAGGTTTCAAATTGCCTTGGTTGTACAATATCTCCTGATAATTATCTGTATGGAACAAACTAAAATCGGCTAAATGACCTGTTTTAAGTACACCACGATCTTTTAGTTTTAACGCTGCTGCAGCACGAAAAGTGATTCCGGCCAAAACCTCTGCATTTGTCAACTTTTCAAAGGCCCCTAAAATTGCTGCCTGCGTTAATAGATCTCCCATAGGTGCTGATCCAGGGTTATGGTCACTAGCAATGGCCAAAGATGCACCGGCATCCAATAAGTTTCTTGCAGGTGTATATGCACAACCAAGCCCTAAAGAGGCTCCAGGTAACGCTATGGCTATGACGTTACTATTTGCTAATAACTTAATTTCCTTTGCGGTACTTGCTTCTAAATGGTCTGCACTTATCGCATCAAAATCCACCGCAGTTTCACTGCCTCCGGTTGAAAATTGATCGGCATGTACAGTAATATCAAAGCCTAGTTCATTTGCCTTTTTAAAATAGGGTTTTATTTGTTCAGGCGTAAATGTACTTTGTTCAATAAACGCATCAATACGATTGGTTAATTTCCCCTCTATTAACCTTGGAAAAAGCGATGCACTCATTTCAGCTAAATAAGCTTCTGCGTTTCCGTTGTAATCCCTCGGTAACATATGGGCGGCCAAACAGGTCGGTATTAAATCGACGGGAGTTTGATTGCCAGCTTCCTTTATGGCATATAGCATTTTAAGTTCTTCTTCCACAGAAAGACCGTAACCACTTTTTACCTCTATGGTAGTAACTCCAGTTTTAAGATGCCGGTTGGCACGTTTCGCCGTGCCTCTTGCCAAGTCTTCTTTACTCGTATTTCTAGTTTGGGTAACCGTATCCCAAATACCACCTCCAACTTCTGCAATTTCCAAATAACTTTTACCTGCATTTCGCATGGCATACTCATTGGCACGTGATCCTGCAAAACAAATATGTGTATGGGCATCTACAAACCCAGGAAGACAAACATGATTACCTTTCAACTCGTATATTTCTGCATTTTTATACTGATTTACCAAGTCCTTGAAAGTGCCAATGGCTTCAATTTTAGTGTCGTTAATTACGATGCCGGCATCGTTGATAATTAGTAGCTGCTCATCGTATAGAGCTCCTTTCAACGGTACCCCGGTCATGGGCAATACTTGTTTAAATGGCCCTATGAGTTTTATTTCTTTCATATACTAGGTTTAGTAATTTTCAAATTCTTCGGAGTACTTTGTGTTTAAAGATACGCCTTGTTTCTTGCTAACCTGAGCAACTACTTTACTTATTATGCCATCTTCAATGAGCTGAATGCCTTTTTCAATATCATCTGAAAATACTCTATCCTTTTCCGCAAAAGCAACATGTTTCCGTACTTCTTCATGTACGCTATCTAGAAAAATACCTGATTTTAACGGTTTTCTAAACTCAAATGCTTGGGCTGCCGTAAGCAGTTCTATTGCCAGTATTTTTTCAACATTACCAATAACCTGCAATGCCTTTCTACTTCCAATGGACCCCATACTTACATGGTCTTCCTGCCCTAAGGAAGTGGGGATGCTATCTGCGCTTGAAGGGAAACAAAGTCCTTTGTTTTCGCTTGCCAGAGCAGCCGTGGTATATTGTAATATCATATAGCCTGAATTAATGCCAGTATCCTTCATTAACAATTTAGGCACACCCGGGCTATTCCCTTCCAGTGCCAAATAAATCCGTCTATCTGAAATATTACCAATTTCTGAAGCCGCCAAACAGGCATAATCCAATGCCATGGCTAAAGGCTGTCCATGAAAGTTTCCCCCACTTATGGTAAGTTCTTCATTTATGATTACTGGATTATCGGTAACGGAATTCAATTCTATTTCCAAAAGTTCTTTTAAATGAAGCCAAGTATTCCTAGATGCCCCATGCACTTGTGGAATGCAACGAAGGGAATAGGGGTCTTGGACACGTTCACAGTCAATATGGTCCTCCATAATTTCAGAACCCTTAAGCAAGCGTTTTATACGTTTTGCCACATGTATATTTCCCTTAAATGGGCGAAGCGCATGTAATTCGTTGTAGAATGGTTTTACGGAACCTTGAAGGCCCTCTATCATCATAGCGCCAATAATATCTGCTTGGGATAGTACCGCATGTAATCTTTGTACTACCTTAACACCATGGGCGGTTATAAACTGTGTACCATTTATAAGTGCCAACCCCTCTTTAGGACCTAATTCAAGCGCGGTTAGATCTGTTTTTTCAAACAATTCAGCAGTGGGCATGATAGTTCCTTTATAATGCACTTTTCCTAAACTTATCAACGGAAGAAATAAATGGGACAAGGGAGCCAAATCTCCTGAGGCACCTACCGAACCTTGAGAAGGAACTACCGGAATCACATCATTTTCTATATGCCAAATAATTCGCTCTAGGGTAGTTAGCGCAATACCGGAATATCCCTTGGCCAAAGAATGTGCCTTAAGTACCAACATTAATTTTGCAATCTCTTGGTTTACAGCTTTTCCTACTCCTACACTGTGGCTTTTTAATATATTGGATTGTAAAATACAGGTCTCGGATTTAGATATTTTAGTGGTGCAAAGTGGTCCAAAACCAGTGTTGATGCCATATACGGGAAGCCCAATCTCAACTATGTTTTGAACAGTATGCCAACTCTTTTGAATTTTGCCTTTGGTTTCATTGGTCAATGCTAATGCAATTTTTCCATTGCAAATATCCAATGCAGTTCCAGATGTTAACCAATCTTCTCCTAATTTAAAGGTTTGGGTAGCTTTTGCCATAATCTTTGTTTTAATCCCTTAAAATTATTGGTTAAATTTGATAATTGCCAATACTATTTTATATAACAATTGATAACTATGGGTTCTCAAATAGAGCTTCGCCACCTTGCCTATTTTTTAGCCGTTTCGGAGGAATTACACTTTAGAAAAGCTGCAGAAAGACTATTTATTTCCCAGCCTGGATTAAGTAGGCAAATTAAGCAGATGGAAGAAATTTTGCAGGCAGAATTGTTTGTAAGGGACAAAAAGAAAGTTTCCCTAACACCTGCAGGCCATTATTTAAAAAGGCAAGCAGAAGATATTTTTAAACAATTAAAGGAAACCAAACGGCAATTGCAATTAATTGGCGATGGGGATACCGGGGAGATTCGCATGGGGTTTTTGGGCTCCGCTATGCAGTATGTGATTCCGTCCCTATTACTAAAGCTAAAGGACAACTTTCCTAAAATAAAGACATCCTTGGAGGAACGATCTAATATGGATCAGGTAGATGCCGTTCTTAAGGATGAATTGGATATTGGGTTTGTTCGACTAGAAAGGGTTCCCGCAGAATTAAACATGCAAACGGTTTTTGAAGATACATTTTCACTTGTTTTACCAGAAAGTTACCCAATGCTTACTAGGGAATATAAAGGTATGGAACGGTTTGCGGATGACGAGTTTATTATGTTTAGTCAGGAATACAGTCCGTATTATTATGAAATGATTATGAGCATTTGTTCAGATGCCGGCTTTGTTCCCAAAGTATCACATAAATCTGTACATGCCCAGACTATATTTAAGTTGGTTGAAAACAGATTAGGTATAGCCATTGTACCGACTGCTTTACAATCTGGCTTTCAAATGCGGGTAAAATTTATAGAACTGAAGGATATAAGACAAAAGGCTTTGCTATCGGTGATTTGGAAAAAGGAGAATACAAATCCCGTGTTAAAGAATTGTATAGATTTGTTATTAAACTGAACTTAGTAGAAAATATAGGATATGGTTTTTGATTTGATTAAAAAAAGACGTTCGGTGTTTCCGGTACAGTACAACAATGAGCCCATTGCCAAAACGGATATTGAAAAAATTTTGGAAGCAGCCAATTGGGCACCTAACCATAAGAGTACCGAACCTTGGCGGTTTAAGGTGTTGCAGGGTGATTCACAAGCAGGGCTAGGGGAGTTCCTATCAAAAAAATATCAGGAAGTGGATCCTAGGCCAAAACAAATGAAGATCAAAAAGCTTTTGGAAAACCCAAAACGAGCTGGTGCAATTATTGCCATTTGTATGCAACGTGATCCTAAGGAATCCTTGCCGGAATGGGAAGAAATTGCCGCAGTTTCCATGGCAGTACAAAACATGTGGTTGTGTTGTACAGAAATGGGGATTGGCTCTTACTGGAGCTCTCCTGGAATTATAAAACATATGCACGAATTTTTTGACCTTAACGAAGGTGAAAAATGTTTAGGTTTCTTTTACATGGGTAATTTTGATGGTGATCTGCCTGAACAAACTAGGGGCCCTGTATCTGAAAAAACGATTTGGATAGATTAGTTGAAGTAAGGAAATAGAGCCGACTTATAATCCCAGGCTGTAGTTAGAAACAATCCCAAATACACGATAGCTACCATAAATTTCAAAAAAGTGCCCGTTAAGAATCCCAAAAAGGAACCAAATGCCGCTTTAGTAGCGGTTTTTTTGTCAGCCTTATTTAATAATTCGCCCACTAAGGCACCAACAAATGGCCATATAACAATTCCCAATGGGCCTAATACAGGGAAAAACAGCGCTACCAGTAATCCAACAGTGGTTCCTATGACTCCAGCTTTAGTACCGCCAAATTTTTTAGTACCCAAAGCTGGAATCACATAATCCAATGCAAAAACGATCAGTGCAATGGCCAATGTTACCCCCAACACCCACCAATTATTTGGAATAGCTTTGGTAAGATAAAGTAATAATAACCCCAGCCAGCTTAATGGTGGTCCGGGCAATACAGGTAAAAAACTTCCTAATACACCCACCAGCATAAATATAAATCCGATAATAAGTAGTGCAATATCCATATGTGCTGTTGTTAGTCAAAAATACTTTTGTTTTGTTACAATCAATGGAAAAACAAACCCATTTATTTTTTTCTCGTATGTAGTTTTAAGATAACGGCCCAAAATAGATAATATCATCATGTATAATTTTAAATGCACATTTTCATTAGTAATTCTACTTTTTGTTAATTCGATATCAAGTCAAAATTTAAAGGGTACTATTAGAGACAGTTTTGGAAATCCTTTACAGGACGTGGGTGTCTTAAATAAAAATAGTGGACAACACAGCCATTCAGATAACAAAGGAAATTTTGTACTTTCCAATACTAAGGCCTACGACTCTATTTTCTTTTCTAGCCTGGGATTTGCAACTAAAATGATATTGGTACAAGCGTCAAACTTCACTAATGGTATGCTAGTTCAAATGGAGGCCGCTTCAATTGCCTTAGATCAAGTCGTTTTGGTTTCTAAAGTAGACGTGCTAAGCAGAATGGTCGCTATTGATATTGAATCTGATCCAGTAAAATCATCACAGGAAATATTACGTAAGGTACCTGGTTTAGTAATAGGCCAGCATGCGGGTGGCGGTAAAGCGGAACAACTTTTTTTGCGGGGTTTTGATATCGATCATGGTACAGATATAGCCTTAAGTGTAGACGGTTTACCTGTAAATATGGTTTCTCATGCCCATGGTCAAGGATATGCAGATCTGCATTTTGTAATTCCTGAGACCATACAAAACCTAAACTTTGGTAAAGGTCCATATTATGCAGATCAGGGAAATTTTAATACTGCTGGTTATGTTGATTTAAAACTCAGAAAAAGCATAGACACTAATTTCGCTTCAGTTGAAATAGGACAGTTTAATACCCAACGTTTCTTAGGAATGTTTAATGTGCTGGATAGTGGAAACAGTTCAGCATATATAGCTTCTGAACTATATTTGACCGATGGTCCTGTAAAATCGCCCCAAAATTTTAATAGAATAAATGTATTAGGTAGATACCGCTATAATTTACCTGGAGATCAAGAAATGCTTATAACAGCTTCACATTTTCAAAGTAAATGGGATGCATCTGGTCAAATTCCAACTAGGGCAGTAGCGCAAGGAATTATAACAAGATTTGGAGCCATAGATGATACCGAGGGCGGACAAACTAGTAGGACAAACATCCTTTTTAATCACAATAAAAAACTTTTAGACGGTGGGTCAATAATTTCAAAAGCCTACGTGTCACAGTATAATTTTGAACTGTACTCTAATTTTACATTTTTCTTGAATGACCCGGAAAACGGAGATCAAATAAAACAAAAGGAAGGAAGGGTTATAATTGGAGCTGAAACTACGTATGCTAATTTTTTTAATAATTGGGGTAGAGGTAACCTTGAGTACAATGCTGGATTAGGATTCAGGTATGATAATAGTGATGATAATGAATTGTCACACACACGTAACAGACAAACTATTTTAGATCGAATTTCTTTTGGGGATGTAGATGAGGTGAATACCTACGGATTCTTAAATGGGGAAATTAAGTTGGGAAATTTCACTCTAAATCCTGCGATACGATTAGACTATTTCAAATTTGACTATGTTAACCATTTAAGCGAATTATATGATACCAAGAGCGAAAATAAAATAGTTGTTAGTCCCAAATTCAACACCATATTCACCCCAAATCCCAAGACTCAATTTTTTCTTAAAACGGGTATTGGTTTTCACTCTAATGATACTAGGGTTGTGGTTGCCAATAATGGTACGGATATTTTACCTGCGGCTTATGGGATAGATTTAGGAACTATACTAAAACCTGCGGATAAAGTAGTGCTCAATGCTACGTTATGGAGTTTATTTTTAGATCAGGAATTCGTTTATGTAGGTGATGCGGGTATTGTAGAACCCAGTGGTAAAACAGAACGATATGGGCTCGAGGTTGGTGCTAGGTATCAAGCTACAGATTGGTTATATCTGTTTGTTGATGCCAATTATACCAAGGCAAAAAGCTTGGCGGCTAATAAAGGAGAAGATTACATTCCGTTGGCGCCAGATTTTGTTTCTAACGGAGGAATAGCAGTTGAATTAAAAAATGGTATTTCTGGAGGGTTAAACTATAGATATGTTGATGATAGGCCTGCCAACGAGGACAATTCTATAGTTGCAGATGGTTATTTTGTGACCGATGCCAATATCAACTATAAATGGAATAACTGGACTTTGGGTTTGATCGTAGAGAATTTGTTCGATACAGAATGGAACGAAACACAGTTTGCAACAGAAAGCCGACTCTTAAATGAAACCAGTCCCGTGGAAGAAATTCACTTTACGCCTGGAACACCTTTTTACTTAAGGGGAAAGGTGAGTGTTACTTTTTAAAACTTATTATTTATGGTAGGTATGTCTATATTGACTATAATTTAGAAATACATTTCTCTAAAGAATAAACTCCCCAAAAAATTGTAATTTCCGCCATAGTTTAGGTGTAATGCAACGCATTTTAATTTTATTGGTATGTCTGGGCATGGCCTCTTGTAATTTCTTTGCGTCTAAAGAGAAACGGACCCAAGAACTTATTGATGTGGAATTAAACCAAATAGATTGGAATTCTATAGATTCCTATCCCTTATTTTTAGAATGTGACGAGAATGCTACCAAAGAAGTTCAAAAGCAGTGTTTTGAACAAAAGCTCACTTCACATTTTGAGCATACCTTAAAGGAGTTTGAATTTACGGTAGATTCCAAAGAGAATGCTATTGTAGAAGTTATCTTTGTTATTGATGCCGAAGGTAAAATTAGCGTAGTTGCCATTCATAAGGATGCATCTATTTTAAAGCAAATGCCGGAGTTTGATGGGATAATCACACAAAGCTTAAAGAACATGCCTGCTATTGCGCCAGCTCTAAAAAGAGGAGTTCCGGTAAGCACCAAGTATAAAATTCCAATTGTATTAAATACCAAGTAATAATTTGGCCAACGAAAAAATAATATTGGGAATAGATCCCGGAACAACCATTATGGGTTTTGGACTCATAAAGGTGATAGGCAAGAAGATGGAGTTTATCCAGATGAATGAGCTATTGTTAAAAAAGTATGATGATCCCTACATAAAGTTGAAATTGATATTTGAACGCACGATAGAATTGATAGATACCTACCACCCTGATGAAATAGCTATTGAAGCCCCTTTTTTTGGCAAGAATGTCCAATCCATGCTTAAATTAGGTCGTGCACAGGGTGTGGCCATGGCTGCGGGACTTTCCAGACAAATTCCTATCACGGAATACCTGCCAAAAAAAATTAAAATGGCCATTACCGGTAACGGAAATGCCAGTAAGGAGCAAGTGGCTAAAATGCTACAGAGTGTACTTGGGTTAAAATCACTTCCCAAAAATTTAGATAGTACAGACGGGCTGGCAGCGGCCGTTTGCCATTTTTATAACGAGGGTAGGATAGAAGTTGGCAAAAGTTATTCTGGTTGGGATGCTTTTGTAAAACAGAACGAGAAACGAGTTAAAAAGTAAATTTCAACTAACAACTAACAACTAACAACTAACAACTAACAACTAACAACTAACAACTGATTACTGCTAACTGAAACTATGTCCGGAATCTACATCCATATTCCATTTTGTAAACAAGCGTGTCATTACTGCGATTTTCATTTTTCTACCACCATGGGAAAAAAAGAAGCCATGGTAGCCGCATTGTGTAAGGAGTTAGAGCTTCGTGAAAGTGAGTTTGCATACGAAACTGTGGAAACGATATATTTTGGTGGTGGAACGCCATCGGTTTTAAATACTTTGGAAATTGAGCAAATCATTTCTTCAGTTTACGCAAATTATACAGTTAATGACAATCCAGAAATTACTTTGGAAGCCAATCCGGATGATTTATCAGAAGAAAAAATTAAGGCACTGGCAGCAAGTCCTATAAACCGATTAAGTATAGGTATCCAATCTTTTTATGAAGAGGATTTAAAGTTAATGAATAGGGCCCACAATGCAGCTGAAGCTTCAAAATGCATAGAAATAGCAACCGCTTACTTTGAAAATATTTCAATTGACTTAATATATGGGATGCCCAATATGAGCAACGAACGATGGCTTTCAAATATTAACAAAGCAATTTCCTTTGGCATACCACACATATCCAGTTATGCGTTGACGGTAGAGCCAAAAACGGCATTGGCCAATTTTGTAAAAAAAGGTTTGGTGAAACCGGTTGATGATGCTGTGGCGCAAGAACATTTTAATATATTGAACGAAACGCTGACAGCAGCTGGTTTTATATCGTATGAGATTTCCAATTTTGGAAAGCCAGGATTTTACTCAAAAAACAATTCGGCCTATTGGCAACAGAAGAAATATATTGGGATCGGACCGTCTGCACATTCTTTTGATGGTCATCGCCGTGGTTGGAACATCAATAACAACCCAAAATACATTAAGGCTATAGAAGTTGGCCATTTGCCTATGGAGGTGGAGGTGCTAACGAAAACTGATAGGTATAATGAATATGTTATGACGGGATTAAGAACCATTTGGGGTGTTTCTTTAACCAAAATAGCTTTAGATTATGGTGAGAAATACAAGCAATATATTTTACTGCATTCCCGAAAATTCCTTCAAGAACAGCTCCTGTTTTTAGACGATGAAACTCTGTTGACCACTAAAAAGGGTAAATTTTTGGCCGACGGAATTGCAGCAGATTTATTTATGGTTAATTTGTCATAGAAAATGCAACAGTGAAAACTAGAGTCCATCATAAAAGAAAGGAATACCAGATAAACTTGGCCAAACCATTGGATATTTCTATACCGATTCATGGCGGGCCATCCAACGTGAACGCTTGGTATGTTAAGCATCCAGAAATAAGACCACATGTAGATGGTGATTTTATTGGCAGCGTTGCAGAAGGTGCTTCAACTAATTTTAATGATATTTGGTTTAATCCACATGCACATGGTACGCATATCGAATGTGTGGGTCATATTACCAAGGAGTTTTATTCTATCAATAAAAACCTAAACACCTTTTTCTTTTTGGCGGAGTTGGTTACCATAGCGCCTGGCAAATTGAACGATGATTTTGTTATCTCCAAAAAACAACTTCAGAATGCTATTAAAAATCAAGATTTGGAAGCCTTGGTAATCAGAACCTTACCCAATACCAATGCAAAGCTTTCTAGACAATACTCCCATGCCAATCCACCATATTTTTTGGAAGAGGCTATGGAATTTCTTGTAGAACTTGGTGTAAAACATTTGTTAGTAGACCTGCCTTCTGTAGATAAGGAAAAGGATGATGGAAAGCTTTTGGCACATAAGGCCTTTTGGAATTTAAATGGAGATGTCAGGCAAGATGCTACGATTACGGAATTTATATATATCCCGAACACTATTGGAGATGGCGACTACTTCCTTAATCTACAAGTGGCGCCATTTGAAAATGATGCAAGCCCCAGTAGGCCTGTGCTCTATAAAATTAAAACCTTATGAAAACACTTTTGAAGCTAGAAGAGTTTGCCATGTTTGTTCTTGGTATTTTCATGTTTGGATTGCTGGGGTACCCTTGGTGGTTGTTTCCTGTGCTTTTATTAACACCAGATGTTGGCATGGTTGGATATTTGATCAACGCCAAAATAGGGGCCACTATGTATAATCTATTTCATCATAGAGGGATAGCTATTTTGCTCTATTTTATGGGAATGTATTTTTCTGCACCTATTGTACAATTAATAGGGGTTGTTGTATTTTCGCATGCGGCCATGGACAGGATATTTGGTTACGGACTTAAATATGAGAAAGGTTTTAGATTCACACATTTGGGTGAAATAGGAAATAAGAATGGATAATGTCTTTGATGTTTTTTTAGGATTGATTTTAGGTGGTATCACCATGTACTGGCTTTTTTCATTCTTTGGAAGGAAGAAAAGAAAGGAGCTTACCACGCATCAGTCCACAGTGCTTTTAGAAAAAATAAAAAATGTTTGTAAATTGATTTCCGTTGAAGGCGACTTTGCTGAAATTTATAAGTACGAGAATACCAAGGAACGGTTTATGAGCTTGGTAAGCAGCAAGAAAAAGGCACTAATTGTAATTAAGGCCAAGGCACAGATAGGGTATGATCTAAATAAAATTTTGATGCATGCCGATGATGGCAAGAAAAAAATAATTCTAACGAATTTTCCGCAACCAGAGGTCTTATCCATAGAACCTGAATTGGAATTTTATGATATAAAAAATGGGTTCTTTAATACGTTTACCCCCAATGATCTAACTAGTTTAAACCAAGAGGCAAAAAAGCATATACTCGAAAAAATACCAGAAAGTGGACTTATGGAAACCGCACGAAAAGAAGCCTTACATACTGTTCTTCTTATAGAGAAAATTGTGGATACCATTGGTTGGAAATTAGATTATTCCGCTTTGGAAATTTCCTCTAAACAAAAAGAGATATTAAAATAAGAAATCGAATACAAGAGATAATTTTAACTACACACTTTAAACCATTTAAAAAGTATGAAAACTATAGCAACTTTATTATTTTTAACACTTACAATAACGGGCTTTGCCCAAACTAAAGAACCAATGAACGAATTTGATTCCCATTTTGCACATACTGTATATTTTTGGTTAAAAAACCCTGATAGCAAAGAAGATTGTAAAGCTTTTGAAACCTCATTACAGAAATTCTTAGATAACTCAGGCTTTGCGAAAACAAAATTTATTGGGAAACCACCAAGAGCAAGCAGGGATGTGGTAGATGGCTCATTTACGTACTCTTTGATTGTGACTTTTGAATCTGCCGAAGCTCAAAAGGAATATCAAGATGAGGCACCACATAAATTATTTATAGCGGAATCGGAAGACTTATGGACAAGGGTAATCGTCTATGATTCCCAAGGTATATAAAAACCCACATGAATATTGAGGCGTTTCGCGAATATTGTGTATCCAAGAAAGGCGTAACAGAGGATTTTCCTTTTGATGAAAAAACCTTGGTATTTAAAGTTATGGGTAAAATGTTTGCATTATCTGGGTTGGATCGCATTCCAACCCAGATAAACCTTAAATGCGACCCAGAACGCTCAGCTTTTTTAAGAGAGCAATATGACGGTTTTATTGTTCCAGGTTATCACATGAGTAAAGCACATTGGAATACGCTTTATATAGATAATCTTTCACCCAAACTAATTCTGGAACTTACAGACCATTCTTATGATTTGGTAGTGTCTAAATTCACAAAAAAAGTAAGGAACGAGTTTGATGCTTTAGATGAAAAATAAGGCAAAATTACATGGTGTTATAATAGAATAATTATTCACACAAAAAAATAGCATCTGCTAAAGGCTATGCCCTTGGGACTGTTTCATCAAGTATTTCCTAACATCATATTTAACATCTTGGCCAAATAGCAATGGTAACCACTTACAATAACTAAGTCATTGTATGTATCTTTACGGGCTAATTAAGCCCAGTGCCCAATGCAGGATCTTTTCTCTTTTTACAAGACCAGAATAGCTGAATTTAGCCACGAACTATCCAAGATTAAAAAAAAGTTATTTGCGTCTAGCATGTTACGTTTGGTTGTATTTTGTATGGCAGCTTTTGGGGTATATCTTTTTTTTGGAAATACCAGGGTAATTATGGCGATTGTCTTGTGTGCCATAATTTTGTTTATTTATTTGGTTTCCAGGCATGCCGACTTACAATATGCCCGGAATACACTAAATACCTTAATTGATATTAATACCACAGAATTGGCAGTTCTTAATAGAGACTTCCATGATTTACCGGATGGGTCTGGATTTAAAGACCCCAACCACTATTATAGTCAGGATATTGATTTATTTGGTAAAGGGTCCTTTTATCAATATGTTAATAGATCCAGTTTACCTGAGGGTAGCACTACCTTAGCGTCTATTTTAAAAGGGAATGATATCATTGACATCCCCAAAAAACAGGAGGCCGTTTCGGAACTGGCCGAAATTCCAAAATGGCGTCAAGATTTTTCGGCAACAGCTTCCATGACAACATCGGAAACACCAATTTTCAGCATAGTTAATTGGCTCCATAAATATATTTCCTTTGTGCCCAAGGTGATGCGGGTTTTACCTTGGATATTTACTGGTCTTTCTGTAACGGTGTTTATTTTGTTTTTTACCGATATGATTAAGGAATCTATTTTACTCTATTGGATGGGCCTGGGTCTTGTGATTTCTGGTTTGTACACAAAGAAAATCACAAAGCTAAGTATAGGTGCCTCAAAGCTACAATCTACGTTTCAGCAGTATAACAAATTATTGCACTTAATCGAGCAACAAGACTTTAACTCAGCAGTGTTAAAGAATAAAAAAGAGCTTATCACAAGTAAGGGTAGAAAATCCTCCGAAGTACTAAAGGAATTTTCCAGATTGTTGGGCAACTTGGACCGGAACAATAATATAATCTATCTCATTTTTGGAAATGGATTCTTCTTGAGTGGTTTGTCAACTTGTTATAAGATAGAAAATTGGATTAAAACCCATGGCGGTGCGGTAGAACAATGGTTTGATATTATTGCCTTTTTTGATGCTTATGCCAGTCTTGGGAATTTTGCATTTAATCATCCAGAGTATAGCTATCCAGAAATAAAGGATGTAGGTTCCGTAATTAAGTCAAGGGATGCTGGTCATCCTTTATTAGATCCCGTTAAAAGTGTTACCAATGATTTTGAAATAGGAAAACAAGACTTCTTCATCATTACCGGGGCCAATATGGCAGGCAAAAGTACTTTCTTGCGTACCGTATCCTTACAAATTCTCATGGCTAATCTTGGTCTGCCCGTTTGCGCGAGTGAAATGGAATATAGCCCCATAAAGCTAATTACGAGTATGCGTACCACAGATTCCTTAACAGATGACGAGTCCTATTTTTTCTCTGAGTTAAAACGGTTAAGGTTCATTGTTGATGAAATTGAAACGGATAACTATTTCATTGTCTTGGATGAAATCTTAAAAGGCACTAATAGTAGGGACAAGGCTATTGGTTCACGTAAGTTTGTGGAACGATTGGTTGCCTCAAAATCTACGGGAATAATTGCGACACATGACCTGAGTCTTTGTGAGGTCTCCCAAACCCTACCACAGGTAAAGAATTTTTATTTCGATGCTGAAATAGTAAATAACGAACTTCATTTTGATTATACTTTCAAAAAGGGTATTTGTCAAAATATGAATGCATCCTTTTTACTCAGGAAAATGAACATTATTCTGAATTAGATTGCCTTGCCCAATCTAATACCACTTTGCGTCGAATAAATACTTCATCGATAGTAATCCACTATCTGTCTATTCTCTTTCTATGCTTCAACTGTAATTTAGATTATACTTCTTGTTCCTAATGTAAATTTGACCTGTAATTAAATAGCATATTAGGATGAAACGATTTGGAAAAAAAGAATTTGTAGGATATTGGGAATCTAATGTAACCTCTGCAGTATATGAAATTTGCGATTTCAATATTAGCGATAATGAAATTACGCTGTGTAGCATTACACCTTTTTAGCAACTAACTAACTCAATTAAATAGGTAGGTAGTTCCCCCCGTTACCTATGAAGGCCGATATCTTAATATATCGGCTTTTTTTATTTTAACCCTTTTACTTGAATATTGTGGAATGTATCTGCTTGTAATCGAAGTAGTTCGGCTGCTTTTTTCTTTTTATATCCATAAAGCTCTTCCTCGCCTTTAAGGTCTTCATATATTTTTTGGTTAAGGGTACTATCTGTAGAAGCAATAAGTTTGCGTTGCGCCAATTTTTGTTCCACCCAAGATGCCAAAGTACTTTCTTCCTCCTCCAGTTTAATATCGTATTCACCCTTAGGGGCCAATATTTTGGCTATAATAGGAGATGTTTCTATGGCCAAGAACAGTAGAAAAATAAAGAAGGATGGAAACCATGGTAATTCCCCCAAAGCTGTTATTCTGGCCATGAGTCCGTCAAAACCATCGATAATCGGTTGGGTGTTTTGTACAACTTCTGCATACTCGGTATTCAGAGCTGCTATCTGGTTTTCCAAGCCAGTTATTTTCTCACTATTGGTGGTTTTTAACTGCTGCAGCTCGGCCAAGGAAGCATCATGTTTATCACGTTTTTCCTTGTAGACGGGGCCTTTTCCTAGAAGCCCCGTACCTGCGGTTCCTTCAGCTTCATTGATGTAGATATCGTAGAGGGTATTCGTTTCGGTTTCCTTTGCCGCTATTTCCGATTTTAAGTTTACAATGTCTTGGTTCAATTGTTCCACTTTAGGAGTGTATTGTAATGCTAATTGTTCTTTATTGGCCAGTGTAAGTTCGTTTTTCTGTTCTAACAACACCTGATTGATTTCCTTTTCGAAAATTTTCATTTCTAGAGGTTTGGAAATGACTACGGCTATGATAACCGCTAAAATAATCCTAGGCGTGGCCTGAAAAAACTCCTGACTAAAATTATTTCGTTTTTTAATGGTGGAAACAATAAAGCGGTCTAGATTAAATATCAACAAGCCCCATATAAGACCAAAAAACACTGCTACATAAACACTGTCAAAAACCGTAAATAATGCATAGCTGCTAGCAATAAAGGCCATTACGGCCGTGAAGAAAACAGTAGCGCCGATACCGGCATATTTGTTTTGCTCCCCTTTGGAGCACGATTTTAAAATTTCGGAATCTGCCCCGGAACACAGGATAAAAAAGTCTTGTAACATATTGATTTGTTTTTTGATTGACCCTTTAGCTAAGCCCAGGGCAAGATTAAATTGATGACATTGGTCTTACCTGTTAGAACGCTATTTATGGGGAATTGTTACGCAAAAAGCCTTCCAAAAGAAGGCTTTAACATTATTTATGATGATTGTATAATTATCGTTCTATAATTATAGGTGCGGTAGTTAGTTCTATAACTGGGTTCTTACCAGTGGAATTTCTTGAATCTATATTTATATTCTTATTGTTTTTCACAATTTCAATGGCCTTATCCGATGATATTTCCTTTCCTCTATACATGAAAATTGCCCCTTTTTTCGCCATTTCTATTACATGGTCTAATGGATTTGGTGGGGTGGGTGGTTTAGGAGGATTATCAAGCCTAATTTCCTTTATGTAAGTTGGTGGTAAAGGCGGTTCTGCCATATTGGACTGTTTAGGTCTAATACCTCCACTAACAACGTCATATGGATCTTGCTCTTCTATGATTTCTTTTATTTTAACTGCGGCTATTTCCCTTTCATTTGGTGCTTCAGGTGCTTTTGGAGAATCAGGTAGTGGCGGCGGTTCTGGAAAATCTGGAAAAGGCTCTGCATCCTCACGTTGCTTGGTTGACATCTTGGCGTAAATGGTTTTTACTCGTTGTACATCTTGTATTTTAATTTGCATGTGGTTACGATCCATTTCATTGTACTTTTTAGCCAAACCATTGTACTCTTTCATTTCTTCACGGGTCGCACTTTTTTGCTGACTGGATTTCATGGAATTCTTAGGTCCAACAATATTGATAGTTGCGGAGCCATATTCCGTAAGGATGTCATTCGCTTTCTTAATCACATCTTTAGGAGTGTTGGTATCGACTTTAATTATTGATCTAATTACTTTTTTACGTTCACCAAAAGAAAGGTGTTTGTTTATTTTGGATAAATATTCTTTTAATTCATTTATAGCAACTAAATCATCTTGAACGAGTATTTGACCGTTATTGTTAATGTTGACAATGATTTCTTTTATAGTTGTTTGATCTTTGGAAGTATTGGAAAAAGTAATTTTATTAGTCTCAATAAATGTTGATTCCGGTGTTATTTCTACCTTTTCTTTAAATTCATTTTCAGGCATAATATATTCATCAGAAAATACTGTTATTCTTTTTATACCTGATTTTCTAATTTCAGCTTGGATTTCATTTATGAATTTAGATGTAATTACGTCATCCGAATAGATTTGCACTTCATATGGAATTTCAGAAGTGTCAATTTCAAAAGTTTCACCTATTTTATGTGTAAGATCATTAAGGGTAACTTTCTGATTTTGAAACCAAATTTCATCATAATTCTTGATTTCTAACCAGATTATTTCCATTGTAGAAGATTCAATATCACTTGCACCCATATCATTAAAAACATTTTCCCTTCTAATTTTTCTAGCATCCTTTAGTGTTTTACCTCCATAGAGACTTGGCTTAAAGGCATTTTGATTAAAGATTCTAGCTGTTCGTGCACTTATGTGTTTAATGTTTAATATACCGATGGATTGCAATTCAACGTGTATAGGGTCAATTAGTTTATACTGACTTTCATCATATAAGATAGTGGCGTGCACATAGTTTTTAATAAAATAGGGATTTAGTTCTGCATTAATTTCTATTGCCTTCTCTGATAACTTATTAAATGTTGTTTTTTGACCATTAATCATTAACCCACCATCTTTTTTTATTTCAATTTGGAGGTCGTTAATAATGGTAGAACTGTTTTTTGGTCGTATTTCTTTTTGACTAAAACCAAAGAGTATTAAAGCTAATATTGGCAAAAGAAGGATGCTCCTTAATACCATTGACTTTTTTGATGTTCTTTTTTTCATGATTGTAAAACGTTTTTTGATGCTTCGATTACGCTCAGCACGGGTTGATGAATAAACTATAGCGTTCGCTATGTTGACTGACTGATTATTATTTGCACTTGCCTGGGATAAAAAGTACAGTAAGAGGTTTTGATATTTTGGTATACTTGTTTTGGCATTTAATACGGCACTGTCCGCCAAGAATTCATGATTTAATTTCATGGAGGATTTCAGCAAATAGATAAGCGGGTTGAACCAAAGAAAAACCTGTACCAGTTCAATTAACAATATATCTATACTATGTCTTTGTTTTGCATGGGTTTCCTCGTGTAACATTACCTCTTGCGGAATGTTTTGAGCCTCAAATTGTTTCTTGTTTAAAAAAATATAGCTAAAAAAAGTATGGGGAGGAAGCTGTTGTGCCAATAGTACCCTAGTTATAAAATTATCCTTGAGTTTTGGGTTTTTACGTATACGAAACCAAATTTGGGCAAGATGTTTTACAAATCGGAAACCAAACCCTAAAACACCTAAGCCATAAACAAACCATAGAACCATTTCCCAATTGACTGGACTCTCTTTTGTTACAGGTTGTAGAATAGTGGCTTCCACAACAGTATTCGTTATTTGAGCTTGTTCAGATATTGTATTAGGAACTATTTCAATATATTCCGTAAATACAATTGTGGGTATAATTAAAGATATCACTAAGGCTGCCAAAAGATAAAACCGTTTAAAGTGATGCATACTTTCTCTTTCCAGTACCACTTTATAAAACAAAAGTAAGATGGCCAAACAGGCTCCTGATTTTAGTAGATAGACTAACATCTTTATTTCTTTTTAAGTTCGTTGTCAATTAATTTTTTCAATTCTTCCAACTCGTCTTTGGAAAGATTAGTCTCCTGAGTAAAAAAGGATGCAAACTGACTGGCACTGTCGTTAAAAAAGTTCTTTATGAGTCCGTTTACATGTTTAGAGAAATAATCTTTCTTTTTTACCAAAGGATAATACTCCCTACTTCTTCCATAACTCTTGTAAGCAATAAATCCTTTGTCGGACATTCGTTTTAAGAGTGTGGCCACTGTTGTCGTTGCCGGTTTAGGGTCTGGGTATTCATCGAGCAAATCCTTCATAAAGGCTTTCTTCTGTTTCCAAAGGATATTCATTAACTCTTCTTCCGATTTTGACAACTGCATGTTCTACATGTTTAGAATTAATTCTACAAACATAGAGTAAATTTTCACATTCTACAAGTGTAGAGTTGATTTTTATTGATAATAGGAACCCTATCAGTATACATTATATTAAGTTTGCGTTTTAAATGATATAATAATGGCATTGTTAGAAGATTTACAAAATAGAAGTAATGGGGCATGTGAATTATGTGCTGCTACCAACAATTTAGAAGTTTATGAAGTGAAACCGGTTTCTACTGGTGGTCTGGACGGTAGTGTATTGGCATGTACTGCTTGTATTGCTCAAATAGAAAATCCTGAATCTACAGATTCTAATCATTGGCGTTGTTTAAATGACAGTATGTGGAGTGAGCATGATGCTGTTAAGGTGCTAGCATGGCGTATGCTATCAAGATTAAAAGGAGAGGGATGGCCACAGGATTTATTGGACATGATGTACTTGGAGGCAGAAACATTGGAGTGGGCACAAGCAACAGGGGAAGGTCTCTCTGAAAGTGAAAAAATTATCCACAGGGATGTAAATGGGGTGATTTTGGAAAACGGTGACAATGTGGTTTTGGTTAAGGACCTAAAAGTAAAAGGCTCGAGTATGGTGGCCAAACAAGGTACCGCAGTTCGTAGAATTTCTTTGGACCATGAAAATGCAGAATATATAGAAGGTAAAGTAGATGGTCAACAGATTGTTATCATCACCAAATATGTGAAGAAAACATAATTTATCAGCTGAGAAATTTCTGTTTGCAAATTGTATTACAGTAGCAAAAATCCATTGGAAACTTAGGATTTCCCTTTTGAAGTACTTTGTAGGTATTACTTTCTATTGTTATTTTAAAGCGATAAACTAAAAAGAGAAAGTGTTTCGCCTTCTTTTTCAAAATCATATTCATAGTTAAGGCCAAGCTTTGTCAATAGCTTTATGGATTTATGGTTATTAGGCAGGGTTATTGCAATTATTTTTTTGTGAATGCCTAACCCAAGTAAGGCCTCTATGTACTTTTTAATTGCTTCTATAGTATAGCCATTTTTTTCAAAATCAGGTAATAAGGCAAACCCGATATCTGGAAAATTTTGATTTTCCCTGTTTAAAAATGTCACAATGCCAATAGGTTCTCCTGAGGTCTTTAATTCAAATATACTATAGTAAAAATGTGGATTGTCCAGTATTTTTTGGATATACCGTTCAGCATCTATTATAGTCGATATATTTTTATCCCCTATAAATTTTAACCAACCTTTAGAATTAACCAACTCTTTGATAAATGCGGCATCCGTTACGTTTATTGGCCTAATTCTGAGTCGCTCTGTCTCTAGTTCTTTATACAATTTAGATTTATGAATTATAAAATATTAATTCTTATGACCATTTTCATTTTGTTTCATCTCGGTAAAATATTCATAGAAAAAAGGGATGGTCTCAATACCTTTTAGGTAGTTCCAAACCCCAAAATGTTCGTTGGGGGAATGTATGGCATCACTATCCAATCCAAAACCCATGAGAATAGTCTTACTGCCTAATTCTTTTTCAAATAAGGATACAATAGGAATACTGCCACCACTACGCTGTGGTATAGGTTTTTTATTAAAAGAGGTTTCATAGGCTTTTGAGGCCGCTTGGTAGCCAATAGTGTCAATGGGGGTAACATAACCTTGGCCGCCATGATGTGGTTTCACCTTAACCTTAACGCTTTTTGGGGCAATGGCCTCAAAATGATTTTTAAATAATTCCGTAATTTCTTTCCAATCTTGGTTCGGTACAAGTCGCATAGAGATTTTGGCATACGCCTTGCTCGCTATAACGGTCTTTGCGCCCTCACCAATATACCCTCCCCAAATACCATTCACATCTAAAGTTGGTCTTATGGAATTGCGTTCATTGGTCGTAAAACCTTCTTCCCCGTAAACTGCGTCTATATCCAAAGCCTTTTTATATTGCTCTAAGCTGAATGGTGCCTTGGCCATTTCGGCGCGCTCTTCTTTAGAAAGTTCAGCTACCTTGTCATAAAAACCAGGAATGGTAATATGGTTGTTTTCATCATGCAGACTTGCAATCATTTTGGTCAACACATTAATAGGATTGGCAACCGCACCACCGTATAAACCTGAATGTAAGTCCCTATTTGGACCTGTAACTTCAACTTCTACATAACTAAGACCACGTAAACCAGTGGTGATAGAAGGTACATCATTGGCAATCATTCCCGTATCGGAAATAAGGATAATATCGTTGGCCAGTTTTTCTTTGTTCTGGGCAACATAAAGAGCTAGGTTATTACTTCCTATTTCTTCCTCACCCTCTATCATGAATTTTACATTGCATGGTAATTGACCTGTTTGTACCATAAATTCCACAGCCTTTACATGCATGTACATCTGACCCTTGTCATCGCATGCACCACGGGCAAATATGGCTCCTTCTGGGTGTAATTCTGTTTTTTTTATAACAGGTTCAAAAGGAGGGGAGTTCCATAGGTCCATTGGATCTGGTGGCTGCACATCATAGTGGCCGTACACCAATATCGTTGGCAAGCTGGCATCAATAATTTTTTCACCATAAACTATAGGGAAACCTTCTGTTTCGTGAATCTCCACTACATCGCAACCTGAATTTTCCAAGGCTGATTTTACCGCATCTGCAGTATCCAAAACGTTTTGTGAGAAGGCAGAATCTGCACTAATAGATGGAATTTTTAATAAATCTATAAGTTCTTGAAGAAATCTATCTTGATTTTTTAAAATGTATTCTTTGATGTTTTGCATGTATGTTTATTGAAAAAAGTAGCTAAAAGTACAAAAAGCGAAATTTTTAAATAACTAAAATTTAGAGAATTGAAATTTTGCTTTATATTTGCAGCCCGTTTTAGAACGGAAAATGCAGGCGTGGTGGAATTGGTAGACACGCTAGACTTAGGATCTAGTGCCGCAAGGTGTGAGAGTTCGAGTCTCTCCGCCTGTACTTTGTAAAAACCTCTCAGTAGTTGAGAGGTTTTTTTGTTTGTATTGATTGCATTAAACAAGGGAGAGACGAGAAGTTTATACTGAGCGTAGCCGAAGTGAGTCTCTCCGCCTGTACAGTTCGACTCCGCTCAGTGCGGGTGTGATAAAAGCTCTTCAGAATTAAAGGGCTTTTTTTATGTGAAAAGTTTGAATGTATATGGAAATGGCGGAGAGGCAAGAAGTTTACCCCTGAGGGAAGTAAAAGAATAGTATTAGTGGTATAAATAAATCTAAGTGCTTATACCTTTACAGAATAGAAACCTTTCAAATACGGAGGGTTTTTTATGGATGAATGTTGCTTTGTAAACCATATAGCTTACCAGTAAATTTTACTCATTCTAATATGGTAATTCGCTAATGCGGTTACTTTTTATTTGTAATCCGATCGGTTTTGAAGATGTCCTAAAGTTTTTCTTAGAATATATAATTAATGGCTTTAGTATTTTTAGAATATTAGGTTAAATACAATTTGGTGTATTACCCAAGTGGCCAGTATAAGTATATAGGGTTGATATTTTTTGCTATTCCTTTTGTCGTATAAAATTAATCCAACAAGGATCAAGTAGATAATTCCATATTACACATTCTGGGTTACGCTTTCAGGCCAATCTAAAAGTTTTGGTCCAATACGGCCAATGGTAGGCCCAAGGAAAACAGTTGCAGTTCCTATAATGTATCGCATATGTTTTGAAGCATTTTCCCTATTGCCAATAGCCAATGAGTAAAATAAGATCAATAGCATACTATCTGCTAGTGGAAAAAATAACGTTTGTGGTGCATCTGAGTTAATTATTTTTATCATTTGCGGAACGAAGGACAAAATCAAAATTGGGAATACGATATAGGATAGCTTACCAATTTTTCTGTGCAATCTATTTTTGCCATTTATAATGAGAAGGGGTTGTACAATGAGCATTAGAATCCAAATAGAGGCTATTAATGCGTGGAAGTGAATAAAAGCAGTAATGTTTTCTTCAAAATCTGGAAATTGAACAAAGTAAGTTTTGTAAAAACCCAAGAATGTTAATGGAATTAGTAGTAGTAAAAAATATCCTAATTTTCTATATGCTTTTTCCATAGTCTTGAGTTTAAATTGAAATTGAATTATTATAATTGCTGTTATAATAAGCTTCAAATTGGAGGCGTCCAGATGTTTTGTTTCATTTAATAATCTTTCCAGCAGATTTTTGGCGAACCTTGTTCATTAAATTTATGCAGGTAAAAACGAATAATGAAATGTAAAGCCCGGTAACACCGGGCTTTACTATTTTTCAAATTCATTTATTACGGCATTACTCACGTGTAATTGCCATAACTTTTGCACTTGGTCCGCTTAGGTCTTTTCTTAAGGTCCAAATTTCTGTTCTGTCACCATCGGTAGTGGCCTCAACGTCTGCCAAGAATTTTTGAAAACTTCCAGAGCCATGTACTTCTTCAAAATTTTGCGCAAATTTGTCTTCTTTCGCTAACCAAGATGAATTATCAAAGAAGTCTACCCATCCGAAATCCATACCATCCATATTGTTCATTTCATTGGAGTATATCCCATAAATCTGGTCGGGCATTTTTTCCTTGTACATTTTCACTACTTTCTTTAATACCTTTTCCATGAATTCCTGTTCCTTGAAACGCTTGACATCGATCATGAAGACCGAAACTTTGTTGATTTCAAAATCTTTAGAGAGGTTAGATAGCTCAGGATGCATTTTCATATAATTGACCTCGATCTCTGGGGTCAGATATTTGCTTATATTCTTATAGTTGTCATCGGCATGTTCTTGGCTAGAGGGTCTAGCATCCATAGCACTCCAAGGTAAAGGTCCCATGATCAGCATATATTTGCCGGCGTTTTTTCCGTTAAGAACATTATAGACCCTAGCGCCATAGGGCCCGTCGGCATGGAATTTTTTGTTATGGGCGGCAATGCCTGCCTCAAATTCCTCAATATTTTCAGAGTTAACAGTGAGCATTACGTTTTCAATGATTAAAGACTCGTTGTTTTGTGCTATGGCCATAAACGGCAGTAGCAATAAGGTATACATTAATTTTTTCATTGTATTTATATTTAATTGGTTACTATTCTAGTTGGTCCGTGATTATTTAATCGCGATTACTGCACTTGAAGGCCCGGTCAAAGGCATAATGCTCGTCGAAACAAACCCTGCCTCTTTGGCCCATTCTTCAAAATCTGTCGATGTAAAATCATATCCTTCAGGGGTTTCTATAAGCATGTTCAATGACATTAATAATCCAAATGCATTCTCACTTCGATTGTCATCAATTATGTTCTCGATAACTGCAAAAGCACCTCCTTTAGGCAGTGCTTCATAGGCCTTTTTAATCAACATTTTCTTATCCTTAGTGCCCCAATCGTGTAAAATCATACCCATGGTAATGATATCCGCCTTTGGAAAATCATCGATAAAAAAATCGCCCGACGCAATTCGAATTTGGTTGCCCAGGCCCATCTTGTCGATGTTTTCTTGAGCGATAGGGCCTACAGGAGGTAAATCAAATGAAATACATTGCATGTGTTTATTGTTCAATGCTACTTGAGCAGATAGATGTCCGCCTGAGCCACCTATATCACATAGTGTCTTGTGGTTGGAAAAATCAAATTGCTCTGCAAAGGCCATAAAATTACCCATGGAAACCCCAGCCATGGCATTGACAAATTCACGAATTTTATCTTCACATGTGTAAATTGCTTCAAAGAGCGGTGTTTTCCCAGTTTTGGATTCATTTTGTGGCAATCCAGTTTTAAGTCCCTCTTCCAGATCATTCCAAAAAGGAAATAGCCGATTGTTGCACATTTCTAGCATACCACCCATATAAGTGGGCTTGTTCTTGTCGAGAAATAGATTTGTATCTTCAGCATTCTTGTAAATGCTAGTCTCCTTTAGTCCTGTTCTTTTTAAGAAACCCAAAGCTACTAGGGCATCAAGAAAATCATACAGACTTCTTGAATGTAGGTCAAGCCTTGATTGAATTTCTGAACCGGATAATTCTCTTTTTGCCAAAATGGTAAAAAGCCCCATATTGGTTGCTGTGAGCAGTATTTTCGATGCCCAGAAACCCGTTCCCATTTGCATGATTTTTGAGGGATTTACTTGTGTTTTAGGTGTTATTTTCATTTTAAGTTCTCTTTTTTAGATCTTACTTGCCCAAGGCGTCATTAAGCTGTTTTGTATCTACGTACTGCTGAAATCCAATTACCTTACCATCGCTAAGAGTCCACAAATGGGCTGCCTGAGCATCAATGGTTGCGCCATTTACTTTTAGTTTTCCGTTATATCTTAGGGTTGCCAACACTTGATCATTTGCCATTTCATGTAGCTTGATATTTTCAAGGGTAAAAAATTCATAGTCATCGCCAATCCTTGAGAATATTCCTTTTAGAACAGCATCGGGACCTTTATATGGGTTTCCATCTGCATAAGCATTTCCTTCTGCCTCCATCCAAACAACATTGGGGTCAAGAGAAGCAAGGACTGAAGGGATATCACCTTTAGAAAATGATTGGTACATAGTGTGTACAATGTTCCTGTTTTCTTCTGGTAGGAGGTTGTTCAATGCATCAATTTCCTGAAGGGCCAATACCATTGGTGCATTGTCCCAGTTACCGCTGGTTCGTACAATTTTACCATCTTTGAATTGGCCGGTCAAATGAACCGGGATTTTTATTGTCTTTCCGTTAGCCTTTAAGGTCCCTTCCCAATCACCCCAAAAGTTTACCCAAGTAGCTCCTTTATCGGTCACTACCATTTCGTATTCCTGGTCCTTGTCTAAAAAACCCCGATCCGATAAGTTGATCAGGCTTTCTTTATGGTAGTTTACCATTTCAGCAAGGGAAAGACCAATGTCTGAACTATTGTTGAACGTCTTGGCCGTATCTGCATAATGTTCGGTCATGCCATCCCAGTCTTTGGCGTTATAACTTTTAATTACTGATTTAAAAGTGTCAATTTCTGGGGAGTTTTGGGTGTAACGTTGTTCTTGGTTACAGGCAATAAACAATATGACTGTCATTGTCATTACTATTATTTTTCTCATTGTTTTTTATTTAAGTGGTCTTAGTTGAAAACTGGGCAATTATTGCCTTGGTTTTTAAAATGTTATTTTGAAGGGGAAAAGGCCATATCAGGTCGCATTTGACCTTCTATTATCGCATATTCCAGAAGACTCGCTTGGAAGTCACCAAAGACTTTGCCCCATTCCTCCCCTAATAGTTCATTGTTTTCCGCAATTTTGTTAGCATAGTCCACGGCATCTTTTGCAGCAATGGCAACCATATAAAAAGCACCGCGTGTTCCAAACCCACTTTTGTATGATCGATATTCTACTTTTGAACCATTACTTTCAAATAGTTTTTTGATTGCCAATGCTTTTTCCCTTACAGTTTTCTCGTTTGCCGGTGTGTAATGGAAATAATGAAATTTTCGATAATCTTGTCCTTCAGGCGTTTGTGTGATGCCTCCAGGCATATAACTCAATTCTTCATCTAAATGGATAACGTAATCATGCTCTATATCATAACTTTTATTCATTTCTTCAAAAAGATTGTTCATAGCCGTTCCGCCCATTTTTTCTGATAGCTCTTTAAAGATGGGGCGCTCAATATCGGCCATAGAGGCCAGTGGGCTAACCCACAGGTATCTGTGATCAGCCGTATTGGTTACTATAACATCAAATCCTTGAATATTATATTTTTTTAAATTAGAGGTTAGGTCTTTGCAGACTTTTTCATAAGAGGTTATCATTGAAGGTTTGACAACATCTTCATGAACCCAATAGGCTTGTGATTTTGTTTCTTGGCCTAGGGTAAGATTTGGGACTAGACAAATAGTCATTGCTAGGAATAAAGTTATAATTGTTCTCATAATATTTGATTTTAAGTGATTGGTAATTCGTTGATCTATTGTTTCATTTTTTATTACTTCATGTTTGGTTCATTTAAGGTATATCCTAATTGTTGTAGTAGCTCCAGTTCATTGAAATAGACATCTTCCTGCATTATTTTTCCTTCTTTATTAAATTTGAAGGTGGAATGGCCACTAACATTGACCTTTTTTCCAGTAGCAGTTACATCTTTAAAGGTGCCTGTATGTGTTCCAGTATAGGTCCAATTAACAAACAACTGGTTGTCTTTAAAGATTAGGTCTTCCACGATAATCTTTGTATTCGGGAAACCTTTAAAATATATGTTCATATGGGCAGCTACTTCATGTTGACCCTTGGCTATCTGTACACCATTCAGTTTTCGGACAAAATTCTCTGTGGTAATTATTTTTAAGCTGTCCATATTTTTTTCGTTCCAAACGGATTGAACATAACTTTCAAATGATGTGACCAAACTCAATTTTGTATCGTCTGAATTTCGGGCTACTTGTTTCGTGTCAGTTCCACAGTAAACGGTCAAAAACAGTAGTAGGAGCGGTACAAGAGTGGTAGATTTCATGATTCCCATAATGATCAAAATTTGCTTTAGCATAATAGGCTGAAAGCGTATTTCTCATGTTGTTTTGTTAAAAAAAGTCATTATAAATTTTGAATGGAAGTGATTATGGACGAACGTATGGTTTTCTTGTCCGGAGCAACATTTTCAATTATCGAGCAATTATTGAGGATAATGTTGTATATTGATTAGACAACCATTGCCTTAGTAAAACCAATCCGCAGAATGAGTAGCTTTTTTCTTAAAGCCGTCTGTCTTTGTTTCTTTTCTATATTGAATTGCGGTTATGTCCTTGCCCAGATTATTGATTTCAACCGCGAAAAACCCTACAAAAAAGTCTTCGTCGAGACCGATAATTTTGGGATTTCTTATTTGGATATTTTAGAAGAAGCGTATCCGAAGGTAAAGGCAGACTCCTTAAAATTCTCCATGCTCAACGATTTGGCGTATTACTGGCACACGCGAAACCTGATCAAGGCATTAGAATTTACTGAAGAAGGTCTGCAATTAACTTTAGAGAGGCAAAACAACGTATGGCTGGGTAGATTTCAAATCACCCAGGGAGCCATTCTTTTACGGATGGAAAAGTTGGACAGTGCCGAATTGGTTCTCAATAGTGCAAGGGCCAAGGTTGCGGTAACGGACTTGCCGCTTCTCAACACCCAATTGGGTTATGTTTACGAAAGACGTGGGCAATTGGACAAAGCAGCCGATTTTGCACAAGAAACACTACGGCTGGGCGAAAAATTGAACGATAAATGGGCAATTGCAATGGCCTATAGTGATTTGAGTAACTTATTCTGGAAGCAATCCAAATATGAGGCTGGTCTCGAATATGGACTTAAGTCTTTGGAAACCTTTGAAGAAAGAGGTATAAATGATCTTGATTATGATTTTACCCTATTCGTGGTTGGTAATAATTATTTAGGGTTGAAGGAATATGATAAGGCCATGAATTATTTTCAGCATTCTATTGTTATTGGGGAACGCTATGGTTTTTATAACAATTTGAGTGACACCTATATGTTAATGCTTGAGCTTTACGCCTATCAAAATGATTTTGAAAATGCCTCCGAGGCGGGCGCCAGTGCACTAAAATATGCCGAATTACTTAGTAATAATTATATGGTAATGCGCAGTTGGCTTTCTATTGGAAAACTCCAGAACTTCCAAGGCAAGTATGGATCGGCAGTTGAAAGTCTTCAAAAATGTATAGATGTGGCCACCAAGGATTTCGGTGACACCTTTCACTTAAGCCAAGCTTATGGGGCCTTGGGAAAGGCCTATGCGGGGAACCATCAATATCTTGAGGCCTATCAGGCTTTTGCAGAATATGATAGGTACAAGAGCGCAATTTTTACCGAAAAGGCGGATCAGCGTATATCATTACTTCAAACAGAGTTCAAGGTTGCAGAAAAGGACGGTAAGATTCAAGCACAACAGAGCCAAATAAAAAAACAAAAGACCATTCAGACTTTGACGATAATTTTTGTCTTGCTTTTGCTTCTGTACCTCATACTTCTGTTCAAAGCAGTAAGTAATAATGCCAAAACAAATGGGTTGTTGGAGAAACAGAACAATGAAAAAGAATTTTTGTTGAAAGAGATTCATCATCGCGTCAAGAACAATCTTGAAATTGTATCAAGTCTTTTATCCCTTCAATCCGCTCAAATTGATGACCCTAATATTATCGAGGCCATGCAAAAAAGTCAGCAGAGGGTGCAAAGTATGAGTATGATCCATCAAAAACTCTATCAAGGCAGAAGTCTGGCAGCAGTGGAAATGAAGGGCTACTTTCTAAACTTAGGGGAATATATACTTGATTTATACGGAGCAAAAGAAAGAATTAAAATGGTCTACCCAATGAATGAGCTTGAATTGGATGTGGATATGGCAATTCCTATAGGATTAATAGTTAATGAACTATTAACTAATTCAATGAAATATGCCTTTCCCAACAACTCATTCGGCAAAATTGAAGTAAGCCTAAACGAAGTAAACACTACATTATATCTTAAAGTTGCCGATAATGGCGTTGGAAGGTTAACCGAGGGTGGTAAGGATGATATAGGATTTGGTACACAACTTATTGAATTGTTGACCAAACAATTGGATGGCATAATGAAATTGACCGTTCAAAATGGAACTGTGATCGCATTTGAGTTTCAACTAAATAAAGCGGCCTAGATGGAGAAGAAGACCCGAATATTAATTGTTGAGGACGATATGATTATCGGGGCCAATTTATCCTTGCAATTGTCAATTTTGGGATACGAGGTAATAGGAATAGAATCAAGGGGCGAGGAGGCCATAATGCATGCCGAGACAAACTCTCCTGACATTATTTTAATGGATATTAACCTTAAGGGAAAATTAAATGGTATAGAGACCGTAATTACTATTCATAAAAATCATGATATTCCGGTAATCTATTTAACTGCTAATAGTGATGAGGCAACTTTTTCCCGCGCTAAGGAAACTCACCCATATGCATTTATTTCAAAACCCTTCAACAAATTGGATTTACAACGTACCATTGCCTTAGTTGCCGAACAACTGGAGGAACGCCATGTTCAACACCAAGGCACAACTGATATTAAGGTACTTGAAGATCGTATTTTTGTTAGGTATAACGGAAAGATGACAAAACTGTTATTGGATGATATCCTTTATATAGAAGCTGACCGTAACTACTGTACTTTAGTTACAAATAAGTGTAAATATGTACTTGCAAGCACTCTAAAGACAATGGAAGAGGAACTTCCCCAGTCAAACTTTATCAGGGTCCATAGGTCTTTCATCATCAATATCTCAAAGTTGGATGTGGTAACAGACAATCACATCGAAATAGACCGTAAGGTAATTCCCTTGAGTAAATCACATAAAGAATTTTTGATGGCCCGTATTCATACTATTTAATTTTTTGCTCGATAACTAAATGAATTTCTTGGGACACTAATAGTCGTTGTTCGTCCAGTGTCCAATTCTTGTTTCTATAAAATTTGTTACCATTAAGTACGGTTTGGGTAGACCATGCCTATTTTCAAACAACTAAATAGAAGAACATGAAAAAAGTAGTACTAATTGCAGCATTGATGTTATTAGGTGTAATGGCCAGTGCACAAGAAAAATTATATCTTGTTTTCGAATTCATGAAAGTGGATAACGAGCAAGATTCCGCTTATACAGAAACAGAGGAGTTTTGGGAGAAGATCCAACAACAGCGTGTTAAAGCTGGAGATATAATAGGATGGGATCTTTGGGCGCTCAGTCCGGGAGGGGAAATGCAGGGTTTTCAGTATCTAACAGTATCCTTATACAACGATCCTGTAAAAATGATGGATGGAAGTAGTTGGGCCAATTTAATGGACCGGGCAAAGGCTGCATACCCCAACATGTCCGAGTCAGATTTAATGAACAAGCTAAACAATTCTGCACAAACCAGGGATTTGGCAGTTAGGATATATGCCGAAGAAATTCTTACGACTACAGGTTCATCGGCAGCTGAAATGGTTTTGGGAACCGTAGCAGAAATTGATATGATGAAAGTGGATCTAATGAGTTATGCAACTTATGAAAAAGCCGAGGAAGAAGTTTTTCAGCCCTTACATCAAAAGTCAGTAGATGCTGGTGAAAAGAATAGTTGGGGCTTGATTAGGTTTATGAACCCTATAGGAAGTGATACTTACGCATCGCATATGACCGTAAGTATGTTCAAGGATTATAAACAAGCGTTGAATCAAAATATCAATTATAGTGAGGGAGCAACACCTGCATCAACCAAATTAATGCAAGAAGGTGTAGCGGCAAGGGATCTTAAATATGTGTATTTCGCAGAACTCATTAGATTGGCCCGTTAAGTAGTAGCTTGGGCTTCTGTAATTTTCACTTAAACAATGCTAATTGTGGACCTACAGTTTTTGGCTGTAGGTCTTTTATGTGCTGTTTAAGACTATTTGCCATTTCCAAACCTAATTTCTATTACTTCCCTAGTTAAATTGTGATGGAGTATGTAGGAAAGCGATAAGTTTACTTTGTACGGGTATTACCGCGTATCAGATTTCATTCCGAACTTAACAGAAGGGTGTGTACTGCGGCTCCTACCTGTTTTGATAGACTCTAGTAATCGAAAGGTTTTTGTACTATCAACCCAAATCTAACATGGTAACGAATAACAGTTGGTTGATAATCAAATATCTCCCAAAAATTAACGTTAGGGATTTATAAGTACAAATAACGTTGGGTTTTTACGTTAACATCTAAACCAAGTCAATATTTTTGTATTTTTGTTATCAAATGAAAAAGGCATTCCATAAAATAGCGGCTATCTCAATGGCACTATTAGTGTTGTTTACCACGACTTCGTTCTCGGTTGATATGCATTATTGTGGTGACCACTTGGTTGATTTTAGCTTGTCTGGAAATGTGGATACCTGTATGATGAAGGCAGAAATGTCAAAATCCTCAAGTAGCTGCGCCATGATGGAAATGAAAATGGACTGCTGCTCCGATTTGGAATTATCTGTCATAGGACATGATGATTTAAAGGTTTCATTTGATCAATTAACCTTAGAACAGCAGGTTTTTGTTACTTCTTTTGTAAATTCTTACACAGGCTTGTTGCTGGAAAGCTCTGAGAAAGTAACACATTTTATAGATTACTCCCCACCACCTTTAATCAGGGATGTACAAATTTTAGATCAGACTTTTCTAATTTGATTTTTAGGCTTTAAACTGTACCTAGTGTTATACTACTTACTAGGATTGTCTTGTTGGGTTCCATTGTGAAAACAACAAAACCAAAACCATGTTTAACTGTCTAATCATCAATTCTTATGCTAAATAAGGGCATAAAATATCTCATAGAAAACAAGCTTGTTGCAGTACTTATGCTCATCCTTTTGGTTGGGTGGGGAATTGTAAATGCACCCTTTAATTGGAACACAGGATTTTTGCCTTCTGCTCCAGTGGCGGTAGATGCCATTCCGGATATCGGTGAAAATCAGCAATTAGTTTTCACCAAATGGGAGGGTCGATCCCCGCAAGATATAGAAGACCAAATAACATATCCGCTAACGAGTTCTTTGTTGGGTATTTCTGGGGTAAAGACCATACGGAGTTCGTCCATGTTCGGGTTTTCAAGTATTTATATCATTTTTGAGGAGGATGTAGAATTCTATTGGTCTCGTAGCCGTATTCTGGAAAAGCTTAATTCCTTACCAAGCGGACTTTTGCCTGAAGGTGTTAGCCCAGCATTAGGACCGGATGCCACTGGATTAGGTCAGATTTATTGGTACACCTTGGAAGGTAGGGATGTAGAGGGCAATGTTACTGGTGGATGGGATTTACAGGAGTTGCGCAGTATTCAGGATTATTATGTTAAATACGCCCTATCCTCTGCAAGTGGGGTTTCCGAAGTCGCTTCAATTGGTGGTTTTGTACAAGAGTATCAGGTAGATGTTGATCCTGAGCTGATGCGACAATACAAAATTGGTTTACCGGATATTGTCAAGGCCGTTAAGCAAAGTAATCAGGATATTGGGGCACAGACCTTGGAAATGAACCAAGCGGAATACCTAATCCGTGGTTTGGGGTATGTAAAGTCTATTGCCGATATAGAAAATGCAGTAGTAACCTCTACAAATTTCACTTCAATTCGAGTTAAGGATATAGCTAATGTGCATTTGGGTCCGGCTACCCGTAGAGGTATTTTGGATAAGGAAGGTGCAGAGGTTGTTGGTGGTGTTATTGTGGCAAGGTATGGCGCAAATCCATTGGAAGTTATTAATAATGTTAAAGATCAGATTAAGGAACTCGCGTCCGGATTGCCATCAAAGGTTTTACCAGACGGAAGAACATCACAGTTGACTATTATCCCCTTCTATGACCGTACAGAGCTGATCCAGGAAACCTTGGGGACCCTAAACGAGGCCTTAACCTTGGAAATCTTGATAACCATTCTGGTAATTATTGTAATGGTCTTTAACCTTCGTGCCTCTATTCTCATATCAGGGCTATTGCCAGTGGCTATAGTAATGGTTTTTATAACGATGAAACTATTTCATGTAGATGCAAATATTGTGGCATTATCTGGAATCGCTATTGCCATTGGTACAATGGTAGATGTGGGGGTAATACTTGCCGAGAACATGATACGGCATATAGAGGATTCTAAACTACGGGTTAGGGAAGATGGTAGCCACTACACTACCAATGAAATTGTTTACAATGCCACTTCGGAGGTTTCCGGAGCCATCCTTACAGCGGTTTTGACCACTATCATAAGCTTTATACCAGTTTTTACCATGATTGGTGCAGAGGGTAAATTGTTTCGTCCATTGGCGTTTACCAAGACCATGGCACTTACGGCTTCGCTTGTGGTTGCTTTGTTTTTAATTCCTCCATTTGCTGCTTTTTTGTTTAGAAAAAGAAATTTAAGTTTTCCATTTAAGAAAATTTGGAACATCAGTCTAGTTGTCTTGGGATTGTTAGCTTTGGTGCTGGGATTGTGGATAGGGCTAGCTTTAATCGCATTTGGCGGCTTTGGACTTTGGTTTGGAAGTAGAGAGGGCCTAGATGTCGAATTTTCTAAATTTGGTTTTAGGGCTTCACTATCTCAAAATTTAATCAATATTGTAATTGCTGTATTTATAATCGAAGTACTGTTGGCAGAATTTTGGCGGCCTTTAGGTTTTAATAGAGGTTTGGCAATCAATTTTATATTTGTAGCTGTTATTTGCTTTGGGATTTTAGGTACGTTCTCCTTGTTTAAACAATTTTATTCAAGAATCCTGAGATGGGCATTGGAGCATAAGTTGTTATTTATAATGATACCAAGTACAGTATTGTTATTAGGGATTTTGATAATGCGAAATACGGGCAAAGAGTTCATGCCTTCTCTAAATGAAGGAACTTTTTTATTGATGCCTACTTCCTTGCCACATGCAGGAGTGGAGGAGAATAAGCGTGTTTTGCAACAATTGGATATGGCAGTGGCCAGTATTCCTGAAATTGAAACGGTAGTAGGGAAAGCCGGTAGGACCGAATCTGCCTTGGATCCTGCGCCACTTTCCATGTACGAAAATATTATTCAGTACAAGTCGGAATATATGCGAAACGAAATGGGCCAAAGACAACGCTATAGGATAAATGAAGATGGCTTGTTTATTTTACAAAATGGTAAGTTGGCCATGAACCCAAATATGATTTTTGAGGATAGTTTAAGGTATGAAGCGTCTCAAATACAAACATCGGCAACACAAAATGAATTGATACCGGATGCCCATGGCGAATATTACAGAAATTGGCGACCAGAAATCAATAACCCTGATGATATCTGGAACCAGATTGTTGCTGCAACAAAGTTGCCAGGGGTAACTTCTGCTCCAAAACTACAACCTATAGAGACCCGTTTGGTGATGTTGCAAACCGGGATGCGTGCACCTATGGGTATTAAGGTCAAGGGGCAAGACTTAAAGGAAATAGAGGCCTTTGGTCTGCAACTAGAGGGGATTCTTAAACAGGTCGAAGGCGTAAAGGAACAAGCTGTTTTCGCGGACCGTATTGTTGGTAAACCTTATTTGCTTATAGATATTAAACGGGATCAATTAGCCAGATATGGTATTTCTGTGATGGATGTCCAGGGAATTCTTGAGGTTGCCGTTGGCGGTATGGCATTGACCAAAACCGTGGAAGGTAGGGAACGCTATGCAGTACGGGTACGTTACCCTAGGGAGCTAAGGGACAACCCAACGGATCTCGAAAATATTTATGTTCCGGTTGAAAATGGAAGTCCAGTGCCATTACGTGAGTTAGTTGAAATCCGATATGAAAAGGGACCACAAGTAATTAAAAGTGAAGACACTTTTTTAGTAGGCTATGTATTGTTTGATAAATTGGATGGTTTTGCAGAAGTGAACGTAGTAGAAAATGCACAGGCCGCTATCGAGAAAAAAATAGAAAGTGGTGAATTGAACATTCCCAAGGGCATTAGTTATCAATTTACAGGAACCTACGAAAACCAATTACGCGCAGAAAAAACATTGTCGATAGTAGTTCCTATGGCGCTTTTGGTCATCTTTTTGATTCTGTATTTTCAATTTAAATCGGTAGCCACTTCTTTAATGGTGTTTACGGGTATAGCAGTAGCATTTGCAGGTGGGTTTATTATGATTTGGCTTTATGGTCAGGACTGGTTTTTAAATTTTGATCTTTTTGGTGAAAATTTACGGTCCATATTTAATATGAAAACCATTAATTTAAGTGTTGCCGTATGGGTAGGTTTTATTGCTCTTTTTGGAATAGCTACCGATGACGGTGTCGTCATGGCCACTTACCTGACCCAGACATTTGACAGGGAAAATCCTATGGATAAAAAAGGAATTCGTTTAGCGGCATTAGAAGCCGCTGAGAAGCGGATACGCCCATGCTTGATGACAACCGTTACGACCATTTTGGCCTTGTTGCCGGTTATGACATCCACGGGTAAGGGAAGCGATATTATGATACCAATGGCTATTCCTATTTTTGGGGGAATGGTCATTGACATAACTTCTTACTTTATTGTTCCCGTGTTATATAGCTGGAAAAAGGAACTTCAACTTAAACGTGTAGGCAAATGAAAAATAATGGCATTTTATTAGTACTGTTTTTTACCACGGTAATGGTCAATGCTCAGGAACTACAGTCCTATTTGGAGGAGGCTGAAGCCAATAACCCAGAAATCCAGGCGTACGAGCTACGGTATAACATTGCCAATGAAAAAGTAGGGGCGGCAAATGCATTGCCCAACACCACTGTAAGTGCAGGGTACTTTGTAAGTGAACCGGAAACCCGTACTGGTGCCCAACGGGCAAAATTTTCAATTTCACAGATGTTACCTTGGTTTGGGACGATTACAGCCAGGGAAAACTATGCCAATTCAATGGCAGAGGCAGACTATTTGGAATTGGCCATTGCCAAAAGAAAGCTGGCATTGACAGTGGCCCAGTCCTATTATGAGTTGTACGCCATTGAGGCCAAAAAGTCTATTTTGCAAGCAAATATCCAGTTGCTGGGTACCTATGAGCAATTGGCATTGACATCTGTAGAAGTAGGGAAGGCATCGGTAGTGGATGTGTTGAAATTGCAAATTCGCCAGAATGAATTACAACAACAATATGCTATATTGAATCAAGAATTTTTAGCGGAAAGGGCTAGATTTAATACGCTGCGAAACCAAAAAGAAAGTCTTTCAGTAGCATTGGTTTCTGAACTTGAACTTCCATTGGAAGACCCTGTCCTTTCCAACGAAAATCTTGAACTAAACCCCGAATTATTGAAGTATGATAAAATGTTTGAGTCCGTTACTCAGTCCGAAGTATTGAATCAAAGGGAAAGTTTGCCTAGCATTGGGGTTGGATTGGATTATGTTCCGGTGTCCGAACGTACGGATATGAGTTTTAGTGATAATGGGAAGGACATTGTAATGCCAATGCTATCATTTTCCATTCCTATTTTTAACTCTAGTTACAGGTCGATATCCAAACAGAACGAGCTTAAACAAATGGAAATTAAATCGCAAAAAAAACAACGATTGAACATCCTGGAAACAGCATTGGCGCAGGCAGTCTCATTAAGGAACCAGGCCCGTATTGCAAATGCTACCCAACAAATGAACCTTCAGCATTCAAAGGATGCTGAAGAAATACTACTTAAAAATTATGAGACTGGAACTATCGATTTTAAAGAAGTTTTGGACATTCAAGAGTTGCAATTAAAATTCCAGATCAATCAAATTGAATCAATTAAATTATATTATAAACAAAGTACAAATATCAATTATCTAATACAATAACTATGAAAAGAGTCACATTACCCATAGCAAGTTTATTTCTAATCCTATCTATTTCTTGCAAGGAAGACAAAGCAAGTAAAAGCACTAGCTTGGAAAAAAAGCCCGAGCACGAACAAATGACCAAAACCGATTTAGCTTCATTTTCAAATGAAACTTCTGAAAAAGTATTCCAAAATTATCAACTACTTCGAGTGGCATTGGTTAATTCTGACTTGGGCGAAGCAAAAAATGCTGCCCAGAAACTTACCCAGGGTTTAGAAGAGGGTCAGGAAGATTTAAAGTCACTTTCCTTAGCAATGATGCAGGCCGATGATATGGAAAAACAAAGATCCTTGTTTTCAGATTTGACTGAAAAGGTAACCCCATTGTTAAAAGAGACTATTGAAGGAGGGGAGATTTATAAACAATATTGCCCCATGGCCTTTGAAGGTAAAGGAGGATATTGGATATCCGATGTTGCCGAAATAAGGAATCCCTACTTTGGTGATAAAATGCTTACTTGTGGAAAGGTCATGGAAACCATAAATTAAAAAATATACAATGCCCCAAGATGGATTTTGATACTGATCTAGATATTCAATGGTAAATTATATTTGACTTTAAAAAAGTAAAATTTGAATAGATGAAACACACCTATAAAATAACAGGAATGAGCTGTAATGGTTGCAGAAAACATGTGGAAGAAGCACTTTCTCAAGTTGAAGGTGTGTCCAATGTATCTGTGGACTTGGAAAAGGCGGAGGCAACCATAGAAATGGATTCCCATATCCCGATTGAGCGTTTTAAAGATACACTTGCGAATGACGGGGGTTCTTATGGCATACATATTCTAGGGGAAGTGCATGAAAATCACAAGCATGAAAATCAGAGACCTAAGGGCAAGGGTACCGGTACTTTCTACTGTCCCATGCACTGTGAGGGGGACAAAACCTATGATAAACCGGGCGATTGTCCCGTTTGTGGAATGGATTTGGTAGAGGAGCAAAGTACTTTTTCATCTCCTTCAGGGGAATGGACATGCCCCATGCATCCAGAAGTAGTAAAAGATGAGCCTGGTGCTTGCCCAATTTGTGGAATGGACTTAGTACCCAAGAAACCGGAAGTTTCCGCTGAGCATAGGAATTATAAAAAGTTATTGAAGAAATTTTGGGTTGCAATGTCATTTACCCTCCCCATTTTTTTGATAGCTATGAGTGAGATGCTACCTAATAATCCACTATATAAGGTCATGGAGCAACGGTGGTGGAATTGGGTTCAATTCGCGTTCTCCATTCCTGTGGTGTTTTATGCAACATGGATGTTCTTTGTACGTGCGTTTCGAAGTATCAAGTCTTGGAATCTTAATATGTTTACGCTGATTGGAATAGGTGCAGGGGTGGCTTGGACCTTTAGTGTATTCGGTATGCTGTTTCCAGATATTTTCCCAGAGCAGTTCAAGACAGAATCTGGAGTGGTACACGTATATTTTGAAGCCGCTACTGTTATATTGACCTTGGTCTTAATGGGACAGGTATTGGAGGCACGTGCCCATAGCAAAACTAATTCTGCAGTAAAGGAATTGCTAAAGTTGGCACCAAACAAAGCGGTAAAAATAGTGAATGGGGAGGAAAAGGAGGTGTCTATTGATACCATTGAAATAGATGATATCCTAAAGGTGAAGCCAGGAGAAAAAATTCCCGTAGATGGAGTTATTATCGAAGGAAATACATCGGTGGATGAATCTATGATCACTGGTGAACCTATCCCGGTACAGAAATTTATAGGTGATAGGGTAAGTAGTGGAACTTTAAATGGGAACCAATCATTTTTGATGAAGGCAGAAAAAGTAGGTGCTGACACCTTGCTTTCACAGATTATAACTATGGTAAATGATGCCAGTCGTAGTCGTGCACCGATTCAAAAATTAGCGGATACGGTTTCCAGTTATTTTGTTCCTATTGTAGTTGTTATTTCGGTTATCACTTTTATAGTTTGGGCTGTTTGGGGTCCAGAACCAGTATATGTGTATGCCTTGGTAAATGCCATTGCTGTTTTGATTATTGCTTGTCCCTGTGCCTTAGGATTGGCTACCCCTATGTCCGTAATGGTAGGTGTAGGGAAAGGTGCCCAGAACGGGGTATTGATTAAAAATGCGGAGGCATTGGAGAAAATGGATAAGGTAGATACCTTGATCGTGGATAAAACAGGCACCATTACCGAAGGAAAACCTACTGTAGGGAAAATAGGGGTTTTTGGTGATGAATTTGAAGAATCCGAGATACTTTCTTATATAGTGTCCTTAAATAATTCAAGTGAACATCCCTTGGCTGAGGCCACAGTGAATTTTGGGAAGGAACATGGGGCGGAAATCAAAAAAGTAGAGCACTTTAATGCTGTAACGGGCAAGGGTGTTGAAGGAACTATAGCCGATAAAAAATTGAGCCTTGGCAATGCTAAAATGATGGTTCATGCCCATGCCAAGCTGGAAAAGGGGATGCAAGAAGAAGCAGAAACGTTTCAAAAGCAAGGGAGGACCGTATCCTTTTTGGCTATTGAAGGAAAAATATCGGGTTATGTGGTTATAGGTGATAATATCAAAAAAAGCAGTGCCACAGCAATTAAAATTCTTCAAAAAAAGGGTATTAAGGTTATTATGTTTACCGGTGATAACCCGAATACAGCGAAGGCTGTTGCCAATGAATTGAATCTGGATGATTTTAAGGCAGGCATGTTACCTGAAAACAAATTAGAAGAAGTTGCAAAGCTTCAAGATTCTGGTAAGGTAGTTGCTATGGCTGGTGATGGTATCAACGATGCACCAGCGTTGGCTAAAAGTGATGTGGGAATTGCTATGGGTACGGGTACCGATGTGGCTATAGAAAGTGCTATGATTACTTTGGTCAAGGGAGATCTTCATGGAATTGTAAAAGCACGGAATTTGAGTGATGCTGTTATGAGGAATATCAAGCAAAATCTATTTTTTGCCCTCGTTTACAATACCATTGGTATACCGGTGGCTGCTGGAGTTTTATACCCAGTTTTTGGAATACTGTTGTCGCCAATGATAGCTGCATTGGCCATGAGTTTTAGTTCAGTTTCCGTAATTGCCAATGCCTTGAGGCTAAGAAGTAAAAATATTGATTAAGAATATGGTAAAAAGAAAAATAGCGGTTAGGGTTAGAAAGGCGCATAGATATCTTGGTTTATTTCTAGGTGTCCAATTTCTTATGTGGACTATAAGTGGGCTTTATTTCAGTTGGACGGATATTGACGAAATACATGGTGACCATTTTCGTAAGCCATCTAATGAAGTCACATCTTTTAAGGATTTGAAAAGTCCGTCAGATATGGTAAAGGGTCAATCTATAACTTCCGTAGAGTTAAGGAGCATAGCGGGAAAACCATTTTATTGGATAAACCGGAAACAACTTTTTGACGCCCAAACCGGTATATTTAAAAAGGAAATCTCCAAAGATGAGGCACTTTCTATCACAAAAAAATATATGCTACCCGAACTTAAGGTGTCCCATATTGAGCGTATTGAGGAAGTAGGAAGGCATAGTGAATATCGCGGTAGACCATTACCTGCCTATGCTATTTCATATGATGCTCCAGAGAATATTGTAGCATATGTGTCGGTAAAGGACGGGGCTTTTCAGGCATTACGACATCGAGATTGGAGGTGGTTCGATTTTCTTTGGATGACGCATACGATGGATTATAAGGGGAGGGATGATTTTAACACCTTAATACTTAGGACCTTCTCATTATTGGGACTAGTAACAGTGCTGAGTGGTTTCCTTCTTTGGTTTACAAGTTCCCCTACCGTAAGAAAGATTAAAAAGAAATAATAAATTGTATCGTAAGGAAATTAAACATATTGAAATGAACAAAAATGTCTTATATATTGGTATTGCCATAATCGTTGGACTTTTTATTGGCTGGTTAATTTTTAGTGTCCCAAACAAAGGGGAAGTACAAACTAAATCTGTTCATGAACATTCGGGAGAGACTGCGGTACAACGGTGGACATGCTCTATGCATCCACAAATTATAAGGCCTGAGCCAGGTGATTGCCCAATATGTGGAATGGATTTAATACCTCTTGAATCGGATGTAGAAGGGTTGGCGTTGAATGAAATTAAAATGACTAAAAATGCCATGGCCCTGGCCAATGTGACTACCACTGTTGTTGGGACAACTTCTTCCGGCCTTGAAAATATAGGTTCATTGTCAGGGAAAATAGAGGTTAATGAAGAAGCCAATACCATACAGTCAAGTTATTTTGATGGTCGGTTGGAACAATTATACATAGATTATGAAGGTCAAGAAGTAAAAAAAGGGCAACTCTTGGCTACAATTTATGCCCCTAATTTGGTGGCGGCACAACAAGAACTGATAACATCACTTTCCTTAAGAGAATCACAACCTGCACTTTATAACGCTGTTCGAAACAAATTAAAGCTTTGGAAACTTTCAGAGGAACAAATAAACAGTATTGAAAAGTCAGGAAAGGTAAAGGAAAACTTTCCCGTGTACGCTTCTGTTTCTGGGACAGTTACCGATAAAATGGCTTTGGCGGGGGATTATGTTAAACAAGGTCAGCCTCTATTTAAAGTTAGCAGCCTTAGTTCGGTTTGGGTAGAATTTGATGTTTATGAGAATCAAATTTCACTATTCAAAATAGGTCAAAAGATGACTATTATTGCTGCCGCATATCCTAATATGGAGTTCAAGGGTACGGTATCCTTTATTAACCCTGTTTTGGACACCCAAACACGTACTGTTTCCTTACGAGCCACTTTATCTAATGAAGATGGTCTGTTTAAACCAGGGATGTTTGTAAGGGGAAGCATAGAAAATACGAACTATGATGTTGACGAACAAAAGCTAGTTGTGCCAGCTACTGCAGTAATGTGGACTGGCGAACGTTCTTTGGTATATGTTAAGATGAATGGAAGCCAACCTGTATTTCAAATGCGCGAAATAAAGCTGGGAAATAGGAGAGGGGAGACTTTTACTGTAGTTTCTGGATTAAAAAATGGAGAGGAAATAGTTACTAATGGTGTATTTACGGTGGATGCTGCAGCACAACTTCAGGGTAAAAAATCTATGATGAATCAGGGTGATGAAGATATGGGTACAGGAGATACGCCTAATACCATGAAAATGGAGTTTCCTATAGCATTTCAAAATGATTTTCAAAGGGCATTACCGTATTATTTTAAAGTTAAAAATGCTTTTGTTGAAGGTAACGCTCAAAAAGTGTCAGACTATGCTACTGAAACATTACCAAAACTTACGTCGATAGATGTATCGGTGCTAAATAAAATGGAAAAATCGCATTTCATCAAAATAGTACAAGCATTAGAAAAAATTTCTATTGAAAAAGATCTGTTATTACAACGTGATGATTTTGTAATCCTGAATGAAAATTTGGTTCCGATTGTGTTTAATATTGGAAAATTGGAAGGCACTGTTTTTGTTCAAAAATGTCCAATGGCCAATAGCAATAGAGGTGCTTTTTGGTTAAGTAGCGAAAAAGAAATTCGAAATCCTTATTACGGTGATCAGATGATGACATGTGGTAGTGTGATTGATATTATTAATTAGTTTCATTTTAAAACCTCTTGATATCGGGAGGTTTTAATTTTTAGAGTCTAATTGATTTCTTACTTTTCACAAAAGATACTTTGTGTATTTGACATTTTCGTCATTTCATATGATAAAGGCCTTGATTTTCTTCCCATATCTTTCATAATGCTACATTAGTATTCATGGTGTATAGCTTACGGACTGTCTTGATTCTTATTCAGTAATAACCGGTAAATTATTTTTAAAAATTAGCTCAAATTGCTGAAAAACTTAAAAATTGGCAGTGTCTTATGAAAATAACTTTCTACCACTACTTTTCATTTAGACTTATTTATTTAACTGACATAGGTGTTTTTTGCCTGTATTTGATAACATATCATTTTTAGATGATCACAAAAATTAAAAGAGGAGATTTTTTACTTTTAAAAATGAATGGTACTGAGGATTACTTCTACTTTATTGATTTTTTATTTAAAATATAAGTAGCCGTGTTGTAAGTAATTATCAATGGTATTTTAAGATTAATACTTCAAAAATATTAGTTGTTTGGCGTTGTCTTTAGTTCTAAGTAATATTAATATGACAGCTAAATGTTTATAAAACCTAATTAATCATAATTATATTCAAAATAAAATATTAAATTATGATATTAATTAGTTAAAATAATATTAACAACAAATTGCTCGTGAATAAGTAAAAAGACTTCAAATGGTGTCTGTCCATACAAATAATAGCTTAAAATTCATGAATTTGAGAGTGGTAATCGCTTAAATAATTAAATGTTAAATTTTGTTAGGGTAGTTTTATGAACTTTATAAAATATGGGTGTAAAACATTCATATTAACCAAAAATACTCACGCTGGATTATGCTTTTTAATATTTCAGTTTTCAATTATAACTAACAACAATCAATATTAACTTAAACTTAAATTATTTATGAAGAGTACATTGCTAAAGGGGTTTTTGCTTGCTGGAGCATTTTTATGTTTCGGATTGGTAAAGGCCCAAACAGTAACCGGAACAGTTTCTGACGCAACAGGACCGCTTCCTGGGGCATCAGTTCTTGTTAAAGGGACTACGAATGGAACCCAAACGGATTTTGACGGAAATTATGCAATTAACGTTGCAGATAATAATTCGGTGTTAGTATTTAGTTACATTGGATTCAAAACCGTAGAAGTGCCTGTTAACGGGCAAACAACCATTAATTTGACAATGGAAGAAGATGCAGCTGCCTTAGATGAGGTTGTTGTAACTGGTTATGGAGCTCAAAGTAAGCGAGACGTAACCGGATCTGTTTCCACTGTAGATGTAGATGAATTAACCGCAGTACCTGCAACAACTTTTGCCCAACAATTACAAGGTAGGGCAGCAGGTATTGGTATTGTCAACGATGCAACACCAGGGGGTGAGGCAACGGTACGAATTCGGGGTTTTGGTACTATTGGTAACAATGACCCATTATATATTATAGATGGGGTGCCTTCAAGATCACAAGCTAACTTGAATCCTGGTGATATAGAATCTTTACAAGTGTTGAAAGATGCTTCTGCAGCCTCTATATACGGTTCACGTGCTGCAAATGGTGTTATAATTATAACTACCAAAAAAGGTAAGTTAGGCAAGCCAGTGATTAGTTATGAGACTTATTATGGTATGCAGAATGCGGCAAATGATGTAGAAGCCCTTAATGCTGCAGAATTAGGCGAGTACTTGTATTTGGCCGATTTATATGCTGGTAAAACACCAAGTCACGGTCAATATACCTTTGGACCAAATGGAGAAGTGACAATACCTGATTATGTTTTTCCTAGTGGAGCAAATGAAGGGGATGCTGGAACAGATCCTAGTCTATATGCTTTGGAGCCGGGTAATATTTACGCTATTACCCGTTCTGCTGATACGAACTGGTGGAAAGAATCTATTAGGTCTGCACCTATTCTTAATCATCAAGTATCTGCTTCTGGAGCAACAGAAAATGCACGATATGCTTTTATTTTAAGTTATTTTGACCAAAAGGCGATTACTAGGGATGTAAGCTATAATAGAACATCCATACGTGCAAATACTGAGTTTAAGGCGTTAAATAACAAATTGACCATTGGAGAAAACTTAACGGTAAGTTTTGATAACCGTAAAGGAGGATTTGTGAATGATGAAGAACAAAATACAGTCTCTGGGGCATACAAGCATCACCCATTGTTACCTATTTACGATATTGCTGGTAATTTTGCTGGTAGTAGGGGTGCGAATCTTGGAAACAATTTTAACCCGGTAGCCGTGTTAATTAGAGATGCAGATGACAGAACGTACAGAACTAGGGTCTTTGGAAATGTTTTTGCAGGTTTGGATCTCACGGACAATCTAGAACTTAAATCCAGTTTTGGTGTAGATGCAACTAACAATAGGGGAATTAACCTAAGAAGGCCTCAGCCAGAATATGTAGAAGGTAATTTTATTAACGGATCAACTTCTTCTAATGCTTATGAGTACCAATGGCAGTGGAATACTGTACTAACGTATAATAAGACGTTTAATGAAGTTCACAACGTAAATGCCTTTGTTGGTATAGAAGGAATACAGGCCTTTGGTGAATTTTTTGAAGCAGGTAGAAACCAATTTGCATTTGAAACAACTGATATTCTTAGGTATTTAAGGTTGGGTGATGCCACAACATCTTTTAACGATGGTGCCGCGTTTATAGATTATAGCTTATTCTCTCAGTTTGGTAAATTTAATTATGATTATGATGGTAAATATTTAGCTCAAGTTATCTTAAGAAATGACTCCTCTTCAAGATTTCAGTCGGCCTCTAGAAGTGCATTCTTTCCAGCTTTTAGTTTAGGTTGGAGGGTTTCAGATGAATCTTTTATGGATAATATAGATTGGATTGATGAGATGAAATTGAGATATGGTTGGGGTAAAACAGGAAATCAAGAAATTGGTGACTATAATGCTTTTACTACCTACAGATCAAATATCTTCAATGCAGGATATCCCATAGATGGATCTACAAGTGCACCAACTATTGGTTTTGATGCTGCAGGTTTTGGAAATCCAGATGCAAAATGGGAAACTACAACCTCCAATAACTTTGGTTTGGATTTATCTATGTTAGGTAGCAGGTTAAATGTTAACTTGGATGTTTGGGATAGGGTAACCTCAGATATGTTATTTAGATCTCCAATTACGTATAGTGCTGGGGATGCAAGTGCGCCTTTTTTCAATGTAGGGGAAATGACCAATAAAGGGGTTGATTTTGCCATAAATTGGGATGAGAAAAAAGGAGACTGGGGCTATGGCATTGGTTTTAATTTCTCCCAATACAAAAATGAAGTTAAAAGGTTAAGTGAAAGTGCTGATACAAGATTATTTGGTGATGCATCGAGGGTTCCTTCACTTACTGTTACACAAGCAGGATCTCCAATATCATCATTCTTTGGATTTAAAACCGAAGGCATATTCCAATCCCAGGCAGAAGCTGATGCATGGCCAACCTATGGTGATTATAATGCACCTGGTAAGTTAAAAGTTTCTGATATTAATGGTGATGGTGAAATTAATGATGATGACCGGACTATAATTGGAAGTCCGCATCCAGATTTCACATATGGTATTAATTTGGACTTTAGTTATAAAAACTTAGCCTTGAACATTTTTGGTAATGGTTCCCAAGGAAATGACATTTACAACTATGTACGATACTTTGCTGACTTCAATACCTTCCAAGGAAATAGGTCTCAAAGAGCTTTGTATGATGCTTGGCAACCTTCTAACCCAACTGCACCACGCAGTCAATGGGTAGCGGCGAATCCAAATGCATCAGTACCTATTATGGATGCAAATGATCAGGTAAGTAGCCGTCCTTCATCATACTTTATAGAAGATGGTAGCTATTTTAGGTTAAAGAATGTTCAATTAACCTATAGTTTCCCTCAAGAATTAATGGATGATATTGGTTTGTCAAATGCTCAAATTTATGTTCAGGGACAAAATTTGGCTACTTGGACAAAGTATACAGGATTAAACCCAGAGATACAAGCAGCCAATAGAGATGACGCTACCTTAGGTTTTGATGGTGGTTTTATGCCAGTCGCTAAAACCTACACTCTAGGATTAAGAGTTAGTTTTGATTAAATAAAAAGATTGTATTGTGAAAACATTCAAAACAAATAAATTTTAAAAAATGAAAAAGATTAATCTAATTATTACAGCCTTGCTAGGATTCATGGGTTTGATTACTGGCTGTAGCGATGAATTTTTAACCCGAGAGCCAGAGGGGCAATTTGGACAACCAAGTTTACTCACGCCAGATGGTGTTGAGGGGATTTTGTATGGGGCATATGCAATGATAGACGGTGCAGGCTTGGACGGTACGGCAGATTGGAACGTTACCGTTGAGAATTGGGCTTTTAATTTGGCGTCAGATGATGCTCTTAAAGGAACAGATGCTGGTGACCAACCTGAGCAATCCTTTATAGAGGCATACGATTTTCAAGCTTTCAATGGCCATATTACCAATCGTTGGAGATCGTTATACAAGGGTATAGCAAGAACTAATGATGCCATAGTTTCAGCTAAGGCAGTGGAGGAAATTGATGAGGCTAGAAGGGCTCAGATTATTGCAGAAGCCACCTTTTTGAGGGCGGTTTTTCATATGGAAGCAAGGAAAATGTGGAGAATGCCACCTTATATAGGAGATGATGTTTTTGATATTAATGATGTAAACAGTACGTTGGTACCAAATGATCGGGAGATTTGGCCTTTGATAGAGGCAGATTTTGAGGCAGCTGTAGCGGTATTGCCTGTTTCACAATCTCAGGTTGGTAGACCTACAAAATGGGCTGCCAAAGCATTTTTGGCAAAAGCCAAGGTATATCAAGGTTTTAATACTGACGGTTCAGCCAATATCGCTAAATTGCAAGAGGCTAAGCCTATTTTGGAGGATATCCTTAATAATGGCCCATTTAGTTTGGTAGATAATTTTGAGGACAACTTCTTGGTATCGACCCGTAATAATTCTGAATCTATTTTTGAAATACAATATGCGGTTAGTAGTGCAGCTGATCAAGCTTCGTCAAGAGGTATGGGTTTAGCACATCCATATACTGATCCATGGGGCTGTTGTGGGTTTTATCAAGTTTCCCAGAACTTGGTCAATGCTTATCAAACCGAGGGTGGTCTTCCGTTGTTGGATGCTTTTGATGCCACAGATGTATCTTCAGATACTAATGATGATGGTTCTTCTGTTGTTACAACCACTCTAGATCCAAGGCTAGACCATACTGTAGGTAGACCAGGAATTTTATATAAAGGATTTAAGATCTATCAAACGGATTTTGTCCGTGACTTATCCTATGCAGGACCATTTTTCTCCAAGAAACATGTAGCCGAACCTGAAGGTTTTGGTATTGGAGGATGGGGTAACCTTACTGCGAATAATTATCGATATATGAGATTGGACATGATCATTCTTTGGTTGGCAGAGGTAGAGGTAGAACTTGGAAACCTAGAAGCCGCTAGAGGATTGGTAAACCAAATAAGGACCAGGGCGGCTAATCCAGCTGGGTTTGTGCCTAATGCTGTACAAGGAGAAAGCAGAAATGATTTTACAGTTGAAGAAGGAGTACCAGCTGCAAACTACAATATTGCAACTTATGATAGTCCATGGACTGATCCAATTGAAGCTCGGAAAGCAGTTCGTTTTGAGACCAGATTGGAGTTTGCAATGGAAGGCCATCGTTTTTGGGATTTGGTAAGATGGGGAATAGCGGCAGAAACACTAAACGCTTATATTGCCAGTGAATCTAATCATAGGACCTATTTAAGTGGAAGGTCATTTACTGCTAATAAAAATGAATACTTCCCAATACCTTCACAAGCGATAGATAGATCATTTAAAGAAGGAACTGCTACATTAACACAAGACCCAGCCTATTAAATTGAACAAGTATTAATAATACTATCGTAAAACAAAAAAGGCCATGAAGAAATTTACTTTTCATGGTCTTTTTGTATTTTGTAAATAAACAGATTTACGATTTAGTCAAAAATAAAAAAATGATAACACTTAAAAACAGGTAAGAATGGGTAAAGGATTCTGGATAGTTTTTCTAAGCATTCTTTTAATAGCATGTGATGTAAAGGACGAAACTCTTTTCACAAAAATGTTAGTAACTGATACGGGTATAGCATTTAATAACAAGATTGTGGAAACAGATAGTTTTAATATTCTAACAGAAGAATATATTTTCAATGGAGGCGGGGTTGCTGTAGCCGACTTTGATAACGATGGGCGGCAAGACTTATTTTTCACAGGTAATCAAGTTGCAAATAAATTATATTTAAATAAGGGTGGATTTAAATTTATGGACGTGTCTTCCGAAGCTAAAATAAGTGCACGTGATAGGTGGTGCACGGGAGTGGCCATAGTGGATATAAACAATGATGGTTTGTCCGATGTTTATGTAGCTTCTGCCATGTCCGATTCTGATAGTCTAAGGGCTAATATGTTGTTTGTTAATCAAGGAAAAAATGTGAATAACATTCCCTATTTTAAGGAAATGGCTTCTGAATATGGAATAGCGGAAACAGGTAATAGTATGGGGGCTGCTTTTTTTGACTATGACAAAGACGGTCACTTGGATCTATATGTATTGAATAATGAGCAGATTCACGCACTACCTACTAATTACAGGCCAAAGGTAGTAGATGGTAGTGCAGTTAGTAATGATCGGTTATATCACAATGATGGCAATGGAACATTTACCGATGTGACCAAGGAAGCTGGAATCCTGATAGAAGGTTTTGGACTTGGTGTTGCAGTAGCTGATATCAATAGTGATGGTTGGCCAGATATTCATATTTCCAATGATTATATTACAAATGATATTTTATATATAAATAATGGGAACGGGACTTTTTCAAATAAAATAGGGAGTTATATACGTCATCAAAGCAAGTTTTCCATGGGTTGTGATATTTCAGATTATGATAATGATGGTAATCTGGATATAATAACCTTGGATATGTTGGGAGAGACTAATTACAGGATGAAAACCACTATTGGCCATAACAATTATATCAACTATGTTTTAGATAAGAGATATGATTACGAGCGTCAGTATAGTAGAAATATGCTTCATAAAGGAAATGGGGCAGATGTACCTTTTAGCGAGGTTGGTCAAATGGCTGGAATAGCAAAAACTGATTGGAGTTGGTCTCCATTGTTTATGGACGTTGATAATGACGGATATAAGGATTTACTTATTACCAATGGTTTTCCAAGAGATATTACGGATAAGGATTTTGGAGATTTTCGTATAGGAATGGCTCCTTTTTTAGCTCCAAAAAAGATTTTGGATTCTATGCCAATAGTTAAGATTCCCAATTACGCTTTTAAAAACAAAGGCAATGGCGAATTTGAAAATGTAGGACACCTTTGGGGCTTGAATATTCCTTCTTTTTCCAATGGATCTGTATTTGTTGATCTAGATCAAGACGGTGATTTAGATTATGTCGTCAATAATATTAATGATAATGCATTTGTATTTAAGAACAATCAAATAGGAGAAAAAAATAACAATAGATATCTTAAAATAAGGTTAGAAGGGCCAAAAAGCAATAATAAGGGGATAGGAGCAAAAATAACCTTAAGATTTCCAAACGAAGAGCTTCAGTATTATGAACATTACCTAACTAGGGGATATATGTCGTCAGTTGATGAAATTGCGCATTTTGGGTTAGGATCAAATGGAAGATTAAAATCAATTGAAGTGGTTTGGCCTGATGGTAATTATCAAAAAATCAACAACGTTACAAGTAATAAAATAGTCTATTTAAAACATGAGGAGGCAAAACCAATAGAAGATTCAGCCCTTGCTTTTCCTTTTACCGATAGGAGTATCACCCAACCTTTCTTTGTTGAGGTTTCTAAACAAATAGGAATAGAAACAATTCATAAAGAAAAAGATATTGTGGATTATAATGTGCAAAGGGTTTTACCACATAAGCTTTCTCAAAATGGTCCCTGCCTGGCTGTTGGTGATTTAAATGGTGATCAATTGGAAGATTTTATTTTGGGTAGCTCATCAACATATTCACCTATGTTATATTTACAGGATATCAATGGAAAATTTTCAAAAATACCACTTTTTAGTGACAAGGAAAATATGAAATATGAGGAGGAAAGTATGGTGTTGTTTGATTTAGATAATGATGGGGATCTTGATTTGTATTTAGTATCCGGTAGTAATGAGTTTTCTAAAGGTCAAAAGTACTACGAAGACCGTCTTATGTTAAATGATGGGTTAGGAAATTTTACCTTTGGAAACAATAGAATGCCCAATGTTTATGCCAGTGGTTCCGTGGTAAAAACAGCAGATTTTAATAACGATGGATATTTGGATTTATTTGTAGGGGGTAGAACACCGATAGGTGAATATCCGATGCCGGACAAGAGTTACCTACTTAAAAATAATAATGGCTATTTGGAAGATGTTACCGATGAAATTGCTCCAGGACTAAGAACAATAGGGATGGTAACGGATGCTACATGGACAGACATAAATAATGATGGCAGCCAAGATTTAATTATAGTAGGCGAACTTATGCCGATGACAATATTTATAAATTATGGCCAAAATTTTGAGCACCTGCATAGCCCTGAATTAAATTCTCATAGAGGTTGGTGGGAAAGTATTGTGTCAGAAGATTTCGATAATGACGGAGATAAGGATTTTGTAATCGGTAATATTGGAGCTAATAATTTCTTTCAGGTTTCAAAAGAGAAACCTTTAACAATTATCGCAAAAGATTTTGATAATAATGGTAGTATAGACCCGATAAGCTTTGCATATTTTAAAAATTCAAATGACGAATTTGATTCGTTCCCAGTCAATTTTTGGGGTGATCTATTTGGTCAAAGCCCTATTTTTAGGTCTAAATTCAGATATTATAAGGAATATGCCTTAACGACTCAAGATATGCTATTTACCAATGAGGAGTTAAAGGGTACGACAAAAATCATAGGGAATTATGATAAGACCAGTTTTATAGAAAATTTGGGGGATAACAATTTTAAAGTTCATGCTTTGCCATCAAATGCACAAATAGCGCCAGTTAATGGAATACAAGTTATTGATTATAACAATGATAATAGAAAGGACTTATTACTCATTGGGAATGATTTTGGAAATGAGACCTTTATTGGTCAATACGACGCATTTAATGGATTATTGATGGAAGGAGAAGGCAATGGCAAGTTTAAACCAGTTTCAATTAAAAAAAGTGGTTTCTTGGTCCCAGGTGATGCCAAATCAATAATGGGTATAAAAGGTAAATACGACAGTTTATATATTGTGACGCAAAATAGAGGTAAATTATTGGTTTTTAAGAAAAGCCAAATCTAGTTTAAATTCACTTATTCTGAGTTAAGTGCATTATGCATATCAAAAAAAGAATACAGATTTTTATTTGTGGATTGTTAATAATATTTGTTTCAAATCTTTTACGGTATTAAAATTCATGAATTTAAGTCATGTATTCCTTTTTGATAAGGTAAATGCTTGATTATTAGTGTAAATTGTTCTTGTGTAGAGAGTGGCTACAGACAATCTTTAGAGTTAGTTTGTTTAATTTCATGAAAAGGTAGCACTGTTGAGAGCGCTACCTTTTTTAGTTGTTTCAATCGCTATTGATGTTAGATTATTTCATAGTTATAAATCAACAATCTTCGTTTAACTGTTTTATAAAATAGGAAGGTAATATCCCTTGTCGTTTCTTAAAAGCAGCATTAAATGTATTCAAATTGTTGTAACCAACAGAAGCGGCGATATAACTTAATTTGCTATCTCTAAATTCCTTGTCTTTTATCAGTTTTGTCAATAGGTAGTCAATACGAAGGTCGTTGATATAATTATTGAAATTGGATTCTTTTTCAATATTAATCACATGGGACAGGTATTTGGGGTTGGTCTTAAGTTTATCTGATAACTGGTGTAGATTACAGTTGGGATCTATAAAAAATTTTTCTTGTTCTAGTTTTTCCAACTTGTTCAAAATAATGTCTATAACATTATCATCCATTTTAAGAAGTGTCTTTTCCCGGTTTTCTGTTGACGTTTGTTTTTTAGTAATTTCTTTTTCCTCTGTCTTAAGCTGGGTCCGCAGATTTTCAATTGTTTTTCTATATAATAATTTATTTTTTTCCTTGATTTCAATGTAAGAATAGAATACAAACAAACTTATAATTATTACAAAACAGAAGATTGCGATAATTCCTTTGTATTTATTTTTTTGAGCTAGGTTCTCTAATTCAAGTTTTTGTTGTTTTTGGGTTACCTCTTTTATTTTTCTTCTAGTTTCTAGAATAATAATTCGTTGCTCTTTCTCATTATTAAACAATGAATCCCTAATTGCCTCATGTAGGGATTTATACTCAAAGACCTTTTTTGTATTATTAGCCCTTTTATAAAGATCCATTAAGATTAGGCTATTAGACTTTATTACATCAAATGCATTGATATTTTCAGCAGCTTCAATACTTTTTTCGTATGCAGAAATAGCACTAATAGTATCTTGAGTTTTTAGATAAAGTTCTGCTTGGATCATCAATGCCCTTGGAATTCTAAACCTATAGTTATTTTCATTATTAAGGCTCATTGCAAGTTCTATATAGTCCTTTGCATTTGTATACTCGCCCGAATTCATGTAAATATCAGCCATATTCATATAAACTATACTTTGAATATAGCTTCCCGGGGAGTATAACCTTTTTTCTAGTTTTAAATAGTAATTGTACGCATTTAATGCTCCCTTGACATCGCCCAGTTTTGCGGACATTCTAGCTATTTCATCTACTTTCTGAAATAGGAGATGGGTTTCCTTTAGAGCAATGATATAATCTAAGCCATTTAAACAGTGTTCTAGAGCCTTTTGATAATTTTCTAATCGCAAATAATAATGGGACAAAGCAGCATGGGCTTTCATTATAAGATATGAATTAGCAGTGTTTTCAGCTAAATCTAATAGTTGCAACCCAGTTTCCAAGGCTAAATCATATTCACCTTTTTCTGTATGAATATCCGACTTTAGTGTTTGCAGGTCTGCATATATATGAGGGTAATTCCTATAGCTAATTTCTCTTAATATTTCTTGGATGGATTTCATGGATGAATTGAAATCCCCTTGAATGAATAAGATGTACGCTTGGTTTTGTCTAGATTTATATATTCCGTGTTTATAATTTAGGTTGTATGATAGTTGAAGTGCCTCTTGATTATATTCATTAGCAACTTGAACATTTTTGTATATATTAAACAGGAATAGTTTATGCAGAATATTTACTTTCTTAATTCCGTATGATGTTTCCTTTTCAGATAGTAAAGTATTAATTTGATTAGACCTGTCTCTAGGTTTAGTTTCTGAAATTAGTTGATCTATTCCTTTAAAATAAATGTTTAAACTATCAATATCATTGTTTTGTGAAAATATGGAATGATTTATAAAAAATAGTATAAGACAAAACAGTATGTTATGTTGTAGGTTCAAATCTTTATGTTGGTTTTATTGCCTTTAAAAGTAACAAAATTTACTGGTATTAGCAGGTGTAATTTATTATCAAATATCTTGTTAGTGCTGCATTTTATTATGACTCAAATAATACCTAGTATGATAGTGATAATCGATTGTTAAAAAATCAATCCTTGATTGTAATGCGTATAATAGTTTGGAACATTTTAAAACGAAGGGTGTGTCCGTATCTCTGCCAATTTAAATTATACCGTACTGAGGAAATAAAGGGCTATTATTTGCGGACTATTAAAAGTTTTTGGCTTTATAGGTAAGTGAAATTTACGATATTATAGATTTTAAAATGAAAATGAATATTAGAAAAATCAAAACCACCCCTCATCTGAAGGGTGGTCTGTGTAGTTTTTTGATCTATAAGCTTTGGGTTTTAAAGTAATTTATAGTATTCCAATTAAGGAGAGTATGCTTCCAACCACAACAATTGCTAAAAATGCGTTCATTGCGATAATAAGTACCGATAGATATGTATCTACCCCAGATTTAAATGATAATTTGTTCATAATATGACCTACTTTATGTTTATTCACAATAAGTTATGAACATAAATGGTAGCATACTATTTAATGTTGTAAAGTCCGGAGTCAGTGTGGTGAGTATATCGTTGTTTGTGGTTTTAGCATCTAAAAAGCGCACTTTATCGGCAAAAAAGACAATTACATCGATGTTCGGCTATATGTTGGTATATGGGGTATAAAAAAGCAGGTTTGTATTAAACCTGCATAGTTATTTTTTATCTTGTTTTGTTATTCTAAATTTAGAAAACCCCCAACCAATCTAAGATAAGTGCCACCGGTATGGCTATTAAAATACCTACTAGACAAGTAATCATTAGCTTTAAAAATCCATTAAGAAGTTTAACGCCAGGTGTAAGTTCCTGTTCCATAATCATATAGTGTTGTTTCCTCTAATATATGAATTATGAAATAAAGTTTTAACAAATAAGTATTTGAATCGATTAAAAGGCTAAAACAATCTTTTAATAGTATAAAAAAGTTAGGTATTCAATTTTTGCGAAATCGTAGCTTTAATTTATTTTTTCAATTATAATGCTGCAATTTTTGGTTTTAATGTGTCAAGACCTTTTGTTTTTGGAACTTGTTTTTTAGGAGGCAAATTTCTTAAATCGGTACTATCTATATACTCAGGTGTTTTTGTTTTGTCAATTTTCGGTGAAGAAGAATCTTTTGTATTTAAGGAAGTGTCCTTACAGGATAAAACACTCACCAATAAAAAAACCGTACAAGCGATTTGGGACAATTTCATAGATAATACCTTTCATGCTATACTATACTATTGTACGTATATCTTTTAGTATTTGGACGCTGGCACCTTTGTTATTTAAGATATATTTAGAATTTATACTGCCAATATGTTTTGCTTCCGATGTATTGGAAATAAGTTTTAAAAGCACATTTTCTAGTTGGTCTTTATTGGCTACCGAAATAATTCCACCTTGGCGAACCAAGTTTTCTGCTTCTAAAAAACCTTGATATAATGGGCCAATAATCACCGGTATCCCAAAAACAGCAGGTTCCATGGTGTTGTGAAGACCAGTGGCAAATGCTCCCCCCACATAAGCTATATCCGCATAACTGTATATTTTTGTAAGCAATCCAATAGTGTCTACAATAAGTACATCGTATTTTTTGTTAGTACCTTTTATAATTTCAGAATACAGACAAGTTGGTTTGTTAATGGAATTTTTCAATTCTTCAAGATGCACTTCATTTATATTATGGGGGGCAATCACAACTTGTATATCGCATGTTTTGTTGATAAACGCTACTAGTAATTTTTCATCTTCTGGCCATGTGCTTCCAGCTACTATGCAACTATTCCCATTGATAAAATGCTCCATGAAATCTAAGGAGTTGTCTTGTTCCAAAATTTCAGAAACCCTGTCTAATCGGGTATCACCAGTTACAGTAACATTTGTTTGTCCAATCGAATCCAATAACTTTTTTGATTGGTCATTCTGCACATAAATATGTTTGAAGGAGGACAATGCATTTCGCATAAAATTACCATAGCCTTTAAAATAAATTTGGTTTTTTTTAAATAATGCTGAGATTAAAAGAGTTGGGATGTTTCTTCGGTGTAACTCGTTCAGATAGTTTGGCCATATTTCATATTTAATGAATATCACTAGGCCTGGGTTTGCTGCATTCAAAAAAGCCTTTACCTTTTTTTTTGTGTCAATAGGAAGGTAGGTTACAACATCAGCGACTGCTGTATTCTTTTTAATCTCATATCCAGATGGGGAGAAAAAAGTAAGTACTAGTTTATACGAAGGGTATTCTTTTCTAACCCCCTCCATTATTGGGAGCCCCTGTTCATATTCTCCCAAAGATGCTGCATGAAACCATATGACCTTATCGTTTTCTGTGAGATTTTGGGTAAGCAACGGTACGGTTTCTTTTCTTCCTTTGGTAAAAAGAGCAAGTTTTGTATTGAATAAAGCTGCAATTTTTAGGAATTGCCAGGCTGTAGCTACTATGAAATTGTATAAGGCGTGCAAACTTTTAATTTAAGGCTAATTTACATTTCTTTCCATAATATCATTGATAGGGGTTTTGTATTTTTGCTATGCTTCAAGAAAACCCAAGAGATGAAAAAAATCCAAATGGTAGACCTAGGTGGTCAATACCAAGAAATTAAAGAGCAGGTTAACAATTCTATTGAAAAGATTTTAGAATCGTCGGCATTTATAAATGGTCCAGAAGTACATGGGTTTCAAAAGGAGCTTGAAGAATATTTAGATATAAAGTATGTTATTCCCTGTGCCAATGGAACTGATGCCCTGCAAATTGCAATGATGGGGTTGGGCCTTAAACCGGGTGATGAAGTGATTACTGCAGATTTCACTTTCGCAGCAACAGTTGAGGTAATTGCACTGCTGCAATTAACACCAGTTTTGGTCGATGTTGATAGAGAAACGTTCAATATTGATATTGAAGCGGTCAAAAAAGCCATAACGCCCAAAACAAAGGCGATTGTTCCGGTACATCTATTTGGTCAGTGTGCAGATATGGATGCAATCATGGACTTGGCTAAGGAACATAACCTTTACGTAATTGAAGATAATGCGCAGGCCATTGGTGCCAAATATTTGTCCAAGTCAGGGAAAAAACAAATGGCCGGAACAATAGGTCATATAGGGGCAACGTCTTTCTTTCCTTCAAAAAATTTAGGATGTTATGGCGATGGAGGTGCAATATTTACTAATGATGATAAGCTTGCGCATACCATTAGAGGTATTGTAAACCATGGTATGTATGAGCGTTACCATCATGATGTTGTTGGGGTGAATTCGCGGTTAGACTCTATACAGGCGGCAGTCCTAAGGGCAAAACTTCCCAAATTAGATGGGTATTGTGAAGCTAGGAGAACGGCTGCTAGAAAGTATTCCAATGCGTTTGCTGGTCAGCAACATATCATAGTCCCTAAAACTGTAAATAATTGTGATGGAATTTGTGATACTTGTGATTGCCATGTATTCCATCAATATACATTACGCATCACTAATGGAAAAAGAGATGATCTGGTTACGTTTTTAAATGATGCCGGTATTCCCTGTGGTGTTTATTATCCAATACCGTTACACAAGCAAAAAGCGTATTTGGATGAAAGGTATGATGATAATGATTTTCCAGTAACTAATTTGTTGGTAAAGGAAGTTGTCTCGCTTCCAATGCACACAGAGCTAGATGATGAACAGATAGACTATATTACCAAGAAAGTTATCGAATTTGTAAACGCTAAATAGGTTTCTTAGTGTAGGTTTGGGTTTTAAATAAAGTAAACTATGAAAATATTAGTAACAGGAGGTCTTGGTTTTATAGGTTCGCACACGGTTGTAGAGCTACAAAACAAAGGATTTGATGTTGTCATTATAGATGATTGTTCTAATTCCGATGAAAAAGTTCTTGAGGGTATTGAACGAATTACAGGTATAAAACCAATTTTTGAGAAACTGGACTTAAAGGAAAAGGATAAGGTTGAGGACTTTTTTCATAGATATAAAGATATAGAGGGCGTTATACATTTTGCGGCATCCAAAGCAGTTGGTGAAAGTGTAGAAAACCCTTTATTATATTATGAAAACAATATTGGAACTTTGGTGTACATACTAAAAGAACTTTGTAAAAAGAATAAGGCAAGTTTTATATTTAGTTCTTCCTGTACTGTCTATGGACAGGCGGATAAAATGCCCATTACAGAAAATGCGCCCGTTAAGCAAGCGGAATCTCCCTATGGGAATACAAAACAAATGGGTGAGGAGATTATAAGGGATACATGTAAGGTTACGCCAAATTTAAATGCAATCGCATTACGATATTTTAATCCTATGGGGGCTCATCCTAGTGCGGAAATTGGTGAATTGCCAATTGGTGTTCCTCAGAATTTAGTACCATTTATTACTCAGACGGGTGCTGGGTTAAGAGAACAATTATCCGTTTTTGGCGATGATTATCCAACTCCAGATGGTACCTGTATTCGGGATTATATTTATGTCGTTGATTTGGCAAAGGCCCACGTAGTTGCCTTAGAACGCTTATTGGGAAATAAAAATAAAGACAATTATGAAGTTTTCAACGTTGGTACTGGAACAGGGAGTTCTGTTTTAGAGGCGATACAAAGTTTTGAAAAGGTTTCCGGAAAGAAACTGAACTATAAAATTGTAGAGCGAAGGCCTGGGGATATTACTACGGCTTATGCAGATACCACTAAAGCTAATGAGGTTTTAGGTTGGAAAGCTGAATATACATTAGATGAGGCAATGGAATCTGCTTGGGTTTGGGAACAGAAAATAAGAAGTTGTTAATCGTATTTTGCTTAAACTAAGAAAAAAAGAGGCCAAAATTAGCCTCTTTTTTTGTGGTATATTACAGTATACTATTGCTTGGCAAACTAAAATAGGTTTTATTTCGTAAATAGGATATGGAGATTGAATTTGGAAATAGTGACGAACTTCTTAATCGCATAGGGCAACTAAAATTGACAGATTCCTTTTTATTTCAGATTGAAAAAGATTTTGCTTTGGCAAATGTGGCATTTCAATTGCCAAAAGATATTGGGGATAATGACTTATTGACTATGATAAAGGAAAAAGTATATTATTTGATTATGGAGTGGTTTGATCAATATTTAAACCTTCTATATATTGTAGACGTTCCTGAAAACGAATTTAGAAAAATAGAAGCTAACGATGCTGTTGATGTAGCTGAGCAAGTTACTTTTTTGATAATAAAAAGAGAATTTCAAAAGGTATGGTTCAAAAAGAAATACAATTAGGATTTTTAAAATTATCACACGTAATCAATCTGACTTTATGCTTTGTGAATTTCTTAATAAATACCTTACTAATATCTTTTTTTAGTCTGTTTTGCACAATTTTGTTTTAAACATTTATTTTTTTCAATAATACGGTTCATCTTTCTCTTAGATATAGTAAATGTTGTATTTTTGTTCAAATTTATTCTTAAGATACAGAAAGTAATTCATGGATAAATATTCCTTTTTGAATACCGCTCATACGTCGTTTTTTTCGGAGTTGTATGATAAGTATTTAGTGAATCCAGATAGTGTAGAGCCAAGTTGGCGTGCCTTTTTTCAAGGTTTTGATTTTGGTGTAGAAAGTTCAGATGGTGCTTATATAGCAGAAGATGAACTTAGGACTACGGCAATAGTCAATGGCAGTAAAATAGAAATGCCGGAATCTTTGCAAAAAGAATTTCAGGTAATTCGTTTGATTGATGGTTATCGTAGCAGAGGTCACCTCTTTACCCAAACCAATCCGGTTAGGGAAAGAAGACAGTATGAGCCTACATTGGAAATTGAAAATTTCGGATTGGAACAGTCCGATTTGGAGACGGTTTTTAATGCCGGTGATATCATTGGTATCGGGCCTAGTACATTGAAGGAGATTATTCGGCACCTAACTAGCATTTATTGTGATGCTATAGGTGTGGAATACATGTATATTCGAAAGCCAGAACTTATAAAATGGATACAGAACTGGATAAATAAAAACGATAACCACCCCAATTTTAATGAGGATCGTAAAAAACATATCCTTAAAAAATTAAACCAAGCAATTTCCTTTGAGAGTTTCTTGCATACTAAATATGTGGGTCAAAAAAGATTCTCTTTGGAGGGCAATGAGTCATTGATTCCTGCTCTGGATGTTATTGTAGAGCATGCCGCTGAGATGGGTGTAAAGCAGTTTGTTATGGGTATGGCCCATAGGGGAAGGCTAAATGTGCTAACTAACATATTCGGAAAATCCGCCAAAGATATTTTTAGTGAATTTGATGGCAAGGATTATGAACAGGAGATATTTGATGGCGATGTTAAATACCATTTAGGTTGGACATCGGATAGAATGTCAGATAATGGTAATAAGATAAAAATGAACATTGCTCCAAATCCATCTCACTTAGAGACGGTTGGTGCAGTTGTTGAAGGTATCGCTAGGGCGAAACAGGATGCGCATTATGCTGATGATTTTTCCAAGGTATTGCCTATAGTTGTACATGGAGATGCGGCAATAGCTGGCCAAGGCTTGGTGTACGAAGTTGTTCAAATGGCTGGATTGGACGGTTATAGAACCGGTGGGACTATTCATATTGTAGTAAATAACCAAATTGGTTTTACCACCAATTATTTAGACGCAAGAACATCTACCTATTGTACAGATGTAGGTAAGGTAACCCTTAGTCCTGTCTTACATGTAAATGCTGATGATGTTGAGGCGGTTGTACACGCTTCTTTATTTGCACTGGAGTATCGTATGAAATTTTCAAGGGATGTTTTTATAGATCTTTTGGGATATAGGAAATATGGGCATAATGAAGGAGATGAGCCAAGATTTACCCAACCTAAATTGTACAAGGCAATTGCCAAGCATAAGAACCCAAGGGATATTTATGCTGAAAGATTAATCAGTGAAGGTATTATTGACGAGGGCTATGTTGCGGAATTAGAAAAGCAATACAAAGACTCGTTAGAGGTTAATTTGGAGGATTCCAGAAAAGAGGACAAAACGGAAATTACCCCTTTCATGGCAGATGAATGGAAAGGTTTCGTTAATGTTAGGGAGTGGGAAATGATGGATCCTATAGACACTACCTATGATGAAAAGAAACTTACCGCTATCGCCAAGGTGATAACAGAATTGCCGAAAGGGAAGAAGTTTTTGCGTAAAGTAGAAAAACTTATCGGGGACCGTAAAAAAATGTACTTTGAAACAGATACTCTGGATTGGGCAATGGGAGAGTTATTGGCCTACGGCTCTCTGCTTCAGGAAGGTTTTGGGGTTAGGATGTCTGGACAAGATGTAGAAAGAGGTACTTTTTCTCACAGACATGCGGTAATGAAGGTTGAAGAGAGCGAGGAAGAGGTATTGTTGTTAAACAATTTATCGGATAATCAAGGTAAATTCCAAATCTATAATTCGCTCTTGTCAGAATATGGTGTCGTAGGATTTGATTATGGGTATGCCATGGCTAGTCCAAATACATTAACAATTTGGGAAGCACAATTTGGGGATTTTAGTAATGGTGCCCAAATAATGATCGATCAGTACATATCTGCTGCAGAGGATAAATGGAAATTGCAGAATGGTCTGGTGATGTTGTTGCCCCATGGTTATGAAGGGCAGGGAGCGGAACACTCATCGGCAAGAATGGAGCGTTATTTACAGCTTTGTGCAAGGGACAATATGTATATCGCAGATGTCACTACTCCGGCGCAAATGTTTCATATTCTTCGTCGTCAAATGAAGGCCAATTTTAGAAAACCTTTAATAATATTTACCCCAAAAAGTTTACTAAGGCATCCAAAAGCGGTTTCCTCTGTAGCAGATTTGGCAAATGGTTCTTTCCAAGAAGTATTGGACGATACTTCTGCAGATGTTAAAAATGTAAAAAGTTTGGTTTTCTGTACGGGTAAGTTTTATTATGATCTTTTAGCGGTCAAAGAAGAATTAAATCGTGAAGATGTTGCCTTGGTTCGTGTAGAACAATTGTTTCCGGTTCCGGAGAAGACCATGAAGGAAATCATTGCGAAGTATAAAAATGTGGATGATATTGTTTGGGCTCAAGAAGAACCAAGGAATATGGGGGCTTGGAGTCATATGATGATGCATTTTAGTGAGGCTCATAAATTTAGGGTAGCTTCAAGAAGGTTTTATGCCGCACCTGCTGCTGGTAGTGCCGTTAGGTCTAAGGCAAGGCATCAACAAGTAATAGATTTTGTCTTTGACAAGACAAAGGATAATATGACAAGACCAAAAAGTTAAAAAATAATATATCAAATTATAGAAAGGATGATTCTAGAAATGAAAGTTCCCTCTCCTGGGGAGTCCATTACAGAAGTTGAAATTGCAGAATGGTTGGTGCAAGATGGTGATTATGTTGAAAAGGACCAAGCAATTGCAGAAGTTGATTCAGATAAGGCAACGTTGGAACTTCCGGCGGAAATGAGCGGCGTAATTACGTTAAAGGCCGAAGTTGGAGATGCAGTTGAGGTGGGGTCTGTTGTATGTTTGATTGATACAAGTGCGGTCAAACCAGATGGGGCTAGCAAAGCTGAGAAGGATTTATCTGCCCAGAAAGAGGATGCAAGCAAAAAGGTGGATAGTGAAAAAGTACCAGAGTCCTCTCAGGCTAAGGAAACCTATGCATCTGGAGTTGCATCACCAGCTGCAAAGAAAATTTTAAGTGAAAAGGGAATTGATACTGCTGTAATTTCCGGAACGGGAAAAGATGGTAGAATAACTAAAGAGGATGCTATTAAGGCCAAGCCATCCTTGGGGTCGCCTGTAACCGGTGGCAATAGGGGTGAAAGCCGTTCTAAACTGTCCATGTTGCGCAGAAAAGTGGCGGAACGTTTGGTCGCTGCAAAAAATGAAACCGCAATGTTGACCACTTTTAATGAAGTGGATATGAGCCCTATTTTCAAATTAAGGAATCAATATAAAGAGGAATTTAAGAATAAGCACGGTGTTGGTCTTGGATTTATGTCTTTTTTCACCAAAGCGGTTGTACGTGCCTTAGAAATGTATCCGGCCGTGAATTCAATGATCGATGGTAAAGAAATGGTATCCTATGACTTTTGCGATATAAGTATCGCTGTATCGGGTCCTAAAGGGCTTATGGTGCCAGTAATCAGGAATGCGGAAAATTTATCATTTAGAGGGGTTGAGGCAGAAGTGAAAAGATTGGCGATCAGGGCTAGAGAAGGTGAAATTACTGTTGATGAAATGACTGGTGGTACTTTTACTATTACCAATGGTGGTGTATTTGGTTCAATGTTGTCAACACCAATTATTAACCCGCCACAGAGTGCTATTCTTGGCATGCACAATATAGTGGAGCGTCCAATAGTTAGGGATGGTGCCATAGCCATTGCCCCAATCATGTATGTGGCTTTGTCTTATGATCACCGAATTATTGATGGTAAGGAGTCGGTTGGATTTTTAGTGGCCGTTAAAGAAGCTTTGGAAAGTCCTGAGGAATTGCTGATGGATGGCAATATTAAGAAATCGCTGGAATTATAGAAGTAAAATTATGAGCATAAAAAAGCCTTTGACTTGTCAAAGGCTTTTTTATTTTTTTTGATTAATTTAATTACAGCCCATATCTTCCTTGGATTGGAAGTCCGCATTTGGTAAACAATTGCCCATTGGCAAAATTTCTGGAACATATCTTATAAGATTTGGGTCATAAAGGGCATTCTCTACGAAGGCCGTTAATTGCAAAATTTCAATTCGTTTTCTAGGGGCATTCGTAATGCCTCCAAAGTGCCAAAAATCTTTACAAGTGGGTCTTTAAAAATTTAACTGTCTGGGATTTTTGTAAGTTCCAAATGGTTATTTTTTCACAGCTAACAATGCTAGCGGTTAGAATAAAAAGTAATATTAATTTAATTTTGGTCATGCCTGGGGGTAACGGGTTATTGTAATATAGATTTGCGGCTGTTTTTTTATACAGTTGAAAATATACGATTACTATCTGTATCTATTTTAGGTAAATACACTTATTTCGGTAATCAATAATAGCCTTAGTTTTTTTAAGTACATCGGCACCTATAATACCATCAACCGATGTTGCACTGTGGGATGTTAGTGCTTCATTAACATGGCTCAGGTCAAACAAAACAATTTGTAATTTTTTACTCTTCCATTTACCAATTTTAATGATGTTTTTATTAGAAGTCAATGTTTCCATATTGCTGGCGCCAGCCCCTGCTGCTTTAATATCAGATGCTTCGGAAATGAGTTTAAAGAAATCAATTTTATCAAGTCCTATACAAGTATTGGATGCTCCGGTATCTAGGATAAAACATCCCATAATCCCGTTTATTTCAGCTTTAATTTCCAAGTGATTGGTTGCTGTAATTTGTAATGGAATCTTTTGGTAATTTTTCTTTTTAAGGATTTTATAGAGTGTGGACATTTTATTTTTAAGATAGTTAAGATGTGCCTTAATTAGTATATTTTAAAATAGCGGAAAGTCTTTGCGGTTAGTATCAGTCCAAAGATAAGTCTATTTTTGTGCTATGATAATTACAGATACGCATACACATTTATATAGTGAGGCATTTGATGAGGATAGGGACAAGGCAATACAAAGGGCGCTTCAAAAAGGTGTTAGGCGTTTTTTTATACCAGCCATTGATTCTACTTATACCCAACGGATGCTGGACTTGGAAGCTAGGTATCCTAAGAATATTTTTTTAATGATGGGGCTTCATCCCACTCATGTTAAAGAAAATTTTAGGGAAGAGTTAGAGCATGTTGAAGACATGTTAAGTAGTAGAAAGTTTTATGCTGTAGGTGAAATAGGGATTGATCTGTACTGGGAAAAAAAGTTTTTGTGTCAACAGCAAGAGGCATTCGCAGCACAAATACAACTGGCTAAACAGTATGATTTGCCTATTGTAATTCATTGCAGAGATGCTTTTGATGAGGTGTTTGAGGTATTGGAAAGTGAAAAAGGGGATGGCTTAAGAGGTATATTCCACTGTTTTACTGGCGATTTACAACAAGCGGAAAAAGCATTGTCTTACAATATGAAACTGGGTATAGGTGGCGTAGTTACCTTTAAGAATGGTAAAATAGATAGGTTTTTGTCTGAAATTGGCTTAGAACACATTGTTTTAGAAACAGATGCACCTTATTTGGCCCCTGCGCCTTATCGTGGCAAGAGAAATGAAAGTCTGTATATTACCAATGTTTTAGATAAAGTTGCGGAAATATATAAAAAAGATGTTTCGGAGGTTGCTAAAATTACAACGAACAATTCCATAACAGTTTTTGGGTGTTGAATGGAAACTTGGATAAAATGAATTCAAAAAGCAGAAGGATTTTACTTATTTATACTGGCGGCACTATTGGTATGGTCAAGGATTATGTTACGTCTGCGCTAAAAGCTTTTGATTTTAATGAACTTTTAAAAAATATACCTGAGCTTAAACAATTGGATTGTTCCATTGATACGGTTTCCTTTGATGTGCCCATTGATTCATCTAACATGAGCCCAAAGGATTGGATAAGTATAGTGGAAATAATAGAGAGGCATTATGAATCTCATGATGGTTTTGTGGTGCTACATGGTAGTGATACCATGAGTTATACGGCCTCCGGACTAAGTTTTTTGCTTGAAAATCTTAATAAGCCTGTAATTTTAACGGGTTCACAATTGCCCATTGGGGATTTGAGGACAGATGCCAAAGAAAACCTCATTACCTCAATTCAGATTGCTGCCTTACATGAAAAGGGAGAGGCGATTGTTAAGGAAGTTGGGCTATATTTTGAGTATAAATTGTATAGGGGCAATAGAACAACCAAGATAAATGCAGAAAATTTTCAAGCGTTTACGTCCCTAAACTATCCGCACTTAATTGAATCTGGAGTGCATCTAAATGTATTTAAAGAATACTTGTTGCCTATCAAACGCGGTAAAAAATTTATCACTCATAAAAAAATGGACGAAAATATTGCTGTTTTGAAGATATTTCCTGGAATTACTCAAAATGTTTTGGATGGTATGTTAAATATCCAAGGATTAAAAGCGCTCATTTTAGAAACTTATGGCTCAGGAAATGCTCCAACCTCGGAGTGGTTTTTAAAAAGTTTAGAAAGTTTTATAAAAAAAGGAATACATATTATTAATGTGACACAATGTTCTGGCGGGAGTGTTATTTTGGGTCACTATGAAACTAGTATGCGGTTAAAGCAGATGCAAGTTGTTAGTGGTAAGGACATTACCACCGAGGCTGCAATATCCAAGGCAATGTATATGCTAGGTAGTGGTGTGGGGGATGAACTTTTTAAAACTGTTTTTGAGACACCACTACGTGGAGAAATGCATTAAAATTAACCACTATAATTTCATCGTCTTAGTTTTTTTTTGTTATTTGCCGCACCTTAAAAAAGGCTAAATTTAGAGAGGTGGCCGAGTGGTCGAAGGCGCACGCCTGGAAAGTGTGTATACACCAAAAGTGTATCGAGGGTTCGAATCCCTTCCTCTCTGCAAGTAAGTTTTACTTTTTTTATATTGTTTTTTTTTTATCTTTAACCCTATTAACTAACTAATTTAAGTTTGAAAAAATGAAAAAATTATTCCCAAGCCTAGCAGTAGCTGGGGCATTTGTAGCAGGTACAAATATGGTAAGTGCAAAAGCAGCTGCAGTAGCAATGCTAGTGCAAGATGCAGCACCTGAGGCTGAGAAAGGATTTACGCAAGTGTTAAAAGAAATGTTTATAACAGGTGGTGCCGGGTTTATGGGTATCGTTCTTTTGTGTTTGATTCTTGGTTTGGCGGTTGCTATTGAAAGAATTATTTATTTGAACATGGCTAGTACCAACAGCTCAAAATTAAAACAACAAGTAGAAGATGCATTAGCTTCAGGTGGCGTTGAGGCCGCTAAAGAGGTTTGTAGAAATACAAAAGGGCCTGTTGCTTCCATTTACTATCAAGGTTTGGATAGGGCCGGTGAAAGTGTAGAGTCTGCTGAGAAAGCTGTAGTGGCTTACGGAGGTGTTCAAATGGGGCAATTGGAGAAAAATGTTTCTTGGTTGTCTTTATTTATTGCTATTGCACCAATGCTTGGTTTCATGGGTACGGTAATTGGTATGATTCAAGCCTTCCAAAAGATTGCTGCTGTTGGTAACTTAAGTGCCTCTTTGATTGCAGGTGACATTCAGGTTGCATTGTTAACAACGGTATTTGGTCTTATTACGGCTATTATACTTCAAATTTTCTACAACTACATTATCGCAAAAATTGACAGTATTGTTAATGATATGGAGGACTCTTCGATTACTTTAATCGATATGTTGGTAGATCACAAAAAATAAGTAGCACTATTAATAATACCGAAAATTATGCAAAAAATTATAAAAATAGCATTAATTGTAATAGGTGTGATAAGTGCGTTGTTATGGTATTTATTACCTAGTTCTGATATGCCAGCAGCAGAAGCTGCCCAAAGTGGTGCAATGAACGCAATGTTTATCATAACTTATTTACTACTTGGCATTGCAGTTGTCGTGAGTTTGGTTTTCACACTTAAGAATTTATTCGCTAACCCTCAGGGATTAAAAAAGACTCTATTTGTAATAGGTGGATTTTTACTGGTAGTGGGTATATCTTATGTTTTAGCTAGTGGAACAGATGTTGCACCTGAGTTTATGGCAATGTCGGATGAGAGCACGATTAAAAAAATTGGTATGGGTTTAAATGTATTTTTTATCCTTACGATTATCGCAGTTGCGGCATTAATAGTGCCAGCAGTTAAAAATATGTTTAGTAAATAAAAAAAACCGATAACTATGGCTAGAAGAGCAGGAGCACCAGAAGTAAGTGCGGGTTCCATGGCAGACATAGCATTTCTTTTACTTATCTTTTTCTTGGTAACAACTACCATTGAAACGGATGCTGGATTGGATCGTATGTTGCCACCAATAGAACCGCCCGATACGGATGTTGTCATTAAGCAGAAGAATATCTTTCAAGTGAATATTAACAAAAATGGTCAGTTATTGGCCGATGATGAGTTAATCGAGCTTAAAGATCTTAGGGAAAAGGCAATGGCCTTTTTAGATAATGGAGGAGCGCCATCAGGTACGCCAGATTATTGTAACTATTGTAAGGGTAAGAGAGATGCTTCTTCTTCCGATAGTCCTGCTAAGGCAATTATATCTTTAAAGAATGATAGGGAGACAAAGTATAGTACTTACATAACAGTTCAGAATGAATTGGTAGGTGCTTATAATGATCTTAGGAATAGAGAGGCGCAACGTCTTTATAAAAAGAACTTTGTTGATATGGAAGCGGAATACCTTAATCCTGAAACATCGGATGATGTTAAGGAGGAATTAAAAGAAAAGGTACAAAGGATTCAGGATTTATTCCCTCAGAAATTGTCTGAAGCTGAAACAACATCTAATTAACAATTCGTAAATAAAAAACTATGTCAAAATTTGCAAAGAAAAAAGATGGAGAGGTACCAGCGGTTTCAACTGCTTCACTTCCTGACATTGTATTTATGCTTTTGTTTTTCTTTATGACGGTAACTGTTATGAAGGATAGTTCTTTGAAAGTAGAGAATGTATTACCCAACGCGAGTGAGGTGAAGAAATTGGAGAAGAAGGATCGAGTTATCTATATTTATGTTGGTAAGCCTACAAGGGAATACGAAAAAACATTTGGTACGGAACCAAAGATACAATTGAACGATAAATTCGCAAATCCTTCTGATGTTGGCGATTATATTTTGATGGAACGAGCTAAAAAACCTCAAGAACTTCAAAATGTATTGACTACAGCACTAAAGGTGGATAAAAACGCCAGTATGGGTCTTATATCCGATATTAAACAGGAATTAAGAAAAGTAAATGCTTTAAAGGTTAATTATACAACGTACGAGGGAGACGCATTTAGAAACCTTCAATAGTTTTTGTTAACCATTTTCAAACTTTATTAAACGCTTCAAATTTATTTGGAGCGTTTTTTATTTCTTTACCTTTATACAACTATGAAGTATTGGTATTTAATAATTGGTTTTGGCATATCTTTTTTTACTTTCTCCCAAAATGATTCGGTTAACAATATAGGCTACAAACGTTATTTTGAAGACCAGTTTTATATGGGAATCACTTATAATTTTGTTAGAAATACGCCAGAGGGTTTGTTACAACGCAATTTATCTTATGGTTTACAGGCTGGTATAATAAAGGATATTCCATTAAATAAAATGGGAACCCGTGCAATTGGTATTGGTTTAGGACTTGGTTTGAATACGTATTATACCAATTTAGCCGTTTCAGAGACTTCTAACGGGTTTAATTATGAATTGGATGATGGTAGACTTAATTTTAAAAGAAGCAAGTTAGAAACGCATTTATTAGAAGTGCCCTTAGAGTTTAGATGGAGAAACTCTACACCATATGAGTATAGGTTCTGGCGGGTTTATGCTGGATTTAAGGCCGCGTATGTGATTGGAGCAAGATCAAAATTGGTTACTAACGATTATAAAGATGGTTTTTACAATACAGATGTAAACAACTTTCAATACGGATTAACATTTAATTTTGGGTATAATACGTTTAATATACATACCTATTATTCCTTAAGTGATTTATTTAATAATAATGCACTTTTAGATGGTGCGCCGATAGCTATTAGACCTTTGAGGATTGGTTTTATTTTTTATATTTTATAGCCAAAACCTAACGGTAAGCAATTGCGAAAGCAAACCTATACATAATCCTACAAAAAGCTCGGATTTGGAATGTGCCTTAAGATAACTTCTCGATGAGGCAACCAATCCCAGTGATAAAGTGAACAAACTAATTGCTATAATTACATTTATTTCAAAATGTATGCTAAGGTTTATTAAAAACATTAAAAGTCCACCAACCCCTACTACATGTAAACTGGCTTTAAACTTAAAATATAGTAATATTAAACTGGCAAAAGCCGCACCTAAAAGTCCAACGAAATAAAAGTACAGTTCAGAAATATAATTGTTGGGTATCACTTTTATCAAAACTAATAACAGGAGTAATATGTGAATGTATAATGGGTATTTGCGTTCCGAAAGAGTTGGCATAAAAACAGTGCTAGCCAATCCTAAATTTTTAAGTATAAGAAATGTAATAATAGGAATAATTACCGTAAGTATAAATATGGGAAGAATGTTTCCACTTTGTGTTTCTAGTGGGTTATATTTTGGGGTTATAATGAAATATGCCAGAGTACCACCAATAGGCATGAATATAGGGTGAAAGATATATGAAACTATAGTGAAGAAAAGCTTCATTAGATTTGCTTTCTTAATCTGGCAACCGGAATTCCTAGTTGTTCTCTATATTTTGCAACGGTACGTCTGGCAATAGGATAGCCCTTATCTTTAAGGATAGAAGCTAACTTATCATCTGTTAGAGGTTTTTTCTTTGCCTCTTCAATAATTACCGTTTCAAGGATTTTTTTTATTTCCTTGGTAGAAACATCTTCTCCTTGCTCATTTTTCATGGATTCGGAGAAATATTCCTTTATTAGTTTTGTTCCGTACGGTGTGTCAACATATTTACTGTTCGCTACCCTTGAAACGGTTGAAACATCCATGTCTATCTCATCTGCAATATCCTTTAAAATCATGGGGCGCAGATTTCGCTCGTCTCCAGTTAGAAAATACTCCTTTTGATATTGCATTATAGCGTTCATGGTAATGAACAAGGTTTGCTGCCGCTGTCGGATGGCATCGATAAACCATTTAGCGGCATCCAATTTTTGTTTGATGAACAACACCGTGTCTTTTTGGGACTTGGACTTATCCTTGGATTCTTTGTAGCCTTTTAACATGTTATTGTACTCCTTTGAAACATGCAATTCTGGGGCATTTCTACTATTAAGGTTTAATTCCAATTCTCCTTCAACAATCCTAATAAAAAAATCAGGAACTACATGTTCAACAATTCTATTGTTGCCAGAATACGAACCTCCTGGTTTTGGGTTTAATTTCTCTATTTCTGAAATCGCATCCTTTAATTCATCTTCCGTTACATTATGTTTTTGAATTAACTTATTGTAATGTTTTTTAGTAAAATGATCAAACGATTTAGTGAGTATTGCAATGGCCAATTCTATACTTGGGGATACCTCTTTGCGCTTTAATTGAATTATCAAACATTCCTCTAAGGAACGCGCTCCTACTCCAGGGGGGTCTAGCTCTTGTACAATGGCTAGTACACGCTGAATTGTCTTTTCGTCTGTATATACATTTTGTGTGAATGCCAAATCATCCAAGATATCTGTAATCGGTCTTCTTATATAGCCACTTTCATCTATACTACCTACCAAAAATTCGGCAATAGCCCATTCTTCATCATTCAGATAAACTGTGTTTAATTGATTGATGAGATATTGATTGAACGTTGTCCCAGAGGCATAAGGCACACTTTTTTCTTCATCATCTGCACTGTAATTGTTCGCTTGTGTCCTATAATCTGGAATTTCATCATCACTTAAATAGTCATCTATATTGATGTCTTCTGCGGTAATAGTCTCACTATCAGACTCATTATCATATATGTCCTCAAACTCATCGTTTATATTTTCGCTATCTTCTTTGCCACTTTCTAAAGCAGGATTTTCTTCTAATTCTTGTTTAAGACGTTGTTCAAAGGCCTGGGTAGGCAATTGAATCAACTTCATCAACTGAATCTGCTGAGGAGATAATTTCTGCGATAACTTAAATTGTAAGTGCTGTTTTAACATCTGTTTTTGGGCTATTTATAAAAATAACGAAATCACATTAAAATTCAGCATTTTGCGGTGTTCTCGGAAATGGGATTACATCCCTGATATTGCCCATACCAGTAGCAAAAAGAACCAGACGTTCAAACCCAAGTCCAAATCCACTATGAACGGCAGTGCCAAATTTTCTTAAATCCAAATACCACCATAATTCTTCTTCTGGAATATTTAGCGCGGCCATTTTTTCTTTTAAAACATCCAATCGTTCCTCCCTTTGTGATCCACCTACAATCTCTCCTATGCCAGGAAACAATATATCCATTGCCCTAACAGTTTTGCCGTCTTCATTTAAACGCATATAGAATGCTTTTATTTTTGCAGGATAATCAAATAATATAACGGGACATTTAAAATGCTTCTCCACTAAATAACGTTCGTGCTCACTTTGTAAATCTGCGCCCCATTCATCAATTGGATATTGAAATTTCTTCTTTTTATTGGGCGTGCTATTTCTAAGGATTTCTATAGCTTCAGTATAGGTGACCCTCATAAAGTTGTTTTCCGTAATGAACTTTAATTTTTCAATTAAAGGCATATCACTGCGTTCTGTTTGTGGTTTAGACTTTTCTTCGTCTATAAGTCGTTGTTCTAAAAATTCTAAATCTTCTTTGCAGTTTTCAAGGATATACCCTAACACATTTTTTATAAAATCTTCTGCCAAATCCATGTTGGCATCTAAATCATAGAACGCCATCTCTGGCTCTATCATCCAAAATTCTGCAAGATGTCTAGATGTATTAGAGTTTTCTGCCCTAAATGTAGGTCCAAATGTATAAACCTTTCCTAATGCCATGGCATAGGCCTCAGCTTCCAATTGACCAGAAACGGTAAGGTTAGTCTCTTTGCCAAAGAAATCTTCTTTATAATCAACATTACCGTCCTCAGTTATTGGGGGATTTTTATCATCTAGGGTGGTTACGCGAAACATTTCTCCAGCACCTTCAGCATCAGAACCAGTAATAATAGGGGCATGAAAATAATAGAAACCATTTTGCCTAAAATATTGATGTATGGCAAATGAGAGCGCCGAACGAACACGCATTACCGCAGAAAAAGTATTTGTCCTAACTCTTAAGTGTGCCTTTTCCCTTAAAAACTCCAATGAATGTTTTTTGGGCTGTATGGGATAAGTTTCTGGGTCAGCTGCACCGTGAACATAAATATCTTTTACTTGTATCTCTACATTTTGGCCACGACCTTGACTTTCAACCAATGTTCCGCTGATCCTTAGGGCCGCACCTGTATTTATTTGTTTTAATAAGGATTCATCAAACTGCTCAAAATCAACAACACATTGGATATTGTTTATGGTAGAACCATCATTAAGGGCAATAAACCTATTACTTCTAAAGGTTCTCACCCACCCATTTATGGTTATTTCTTGAAGTAAATCTTTTCCTTTTAGGACTTCTTTTATACTTACTGAGCGCATTTTTAATGAATTGAAAATTAAAAGCCAAAGATAGCTTTTTGGTAAAAAATATTGATTGAATGCCAAGGTTAAATAACCCTTTGAGTCTAAATAAGGTCCTAGTCGTTTACTTCTTCTTTTGGGAGAATGTTTATCTGTGGTTTTTTAAGTACCTCTTTATTGGCTATGCTTTTTTCTAAGGACAATAATAGTGATGGCAGTAATATAAGATTGGCCAACATCGCAAATAACAAGGTTGCAGAAACCAAGGCTCCAAGTGCAACAGTTCCACCAAAATTTGAGATTACAAAAACCGAAAATCCAAAAAATAATACAATTGATGTGTAGAACATGCTTACTCCAGTTTCCCGTAATGCAGCATAGACCGATTTCTCTATTTTCCATTTGCTGGCAGTAAGCTCTTGGCGGTACTTGGCCAGAAAGTGAATAGTGTCATCTACCGAAATGCCAAAGGCTATACTGAAAACAAGTATTGTGGAAGGTTTTATAGGAACACCAACAAAACCCATAATGCCTGCCGTGAGTATAAGTGGCAATAGATTTGGAATTAGGGATATAACAATCATTCTAAATGATCGAAATAGATAGGCCATGAATAACGCGATAAGGCCAATGGCAAGTGCAAGTGAAAGAATCAAGTTTTTGACCAAATATTTGGTCCCTTTCAGGAATAACAATGCGCTACCGGTCATGTATACAGAATAACGTTCAACTGGAAATATTTTTGTAATATTTTCCATAAGTCTTTCCTCGATTTGTTCCATACGGTCTGTCTTCACATCGCGCATAAAAGTGGTCATTCTTGCGGTCTGGCCAGTACTATCTACAAAGCTTTTCAGAAGGTTTCCATTGTCTGATGATTTTCGGGCAACATCCATTATGAAATTATTTTCCTGACTGGTTGGCAATTGGTAGTATTTTGGAATGCCATTATAGAATGCCTGTTTGGAATACTTAACCAGATTAACCACCGAAACAGGTTTGGATAATTCTGGAATTTCTTCAATCACATCACCTAAACGGTCCATTCGTTTTAAAGTAGCTGGTTTAAGTACACCTTTTGGTTGTTTGGTGTCAACTACAATTTCCAATGGCATGATACCGTCAAATTCTTCTTCGAAAAATCTAATATCCTTAAAAAAATCTGCATTTTTTGGCATGTCCTCTATGGGGCTTCCAGATATTTCTATCTGATAAATACCAATAATACTTACCACTAATAAGCCTATGGATGCAATGTAAACAGCAATCCTATTATGGCGTACAATACGTTCCATCCAACTTACAAAAGCATCTATCCATTTTTTGTTCAAATGTTTTAAGTGCCTGGTTTTTGGAAGTGACAGGAAGCTGTAGATAATAGGAATTATCAGAAGGGATAAAACAAATATGCCTATGATATTAATAGAGGCTACAATCCCAAACTCTTTTAATAATTTGCTATCCGTAATAATAAAAGTAGCAAATCCGGAAGCGGTAGTCATATTGGTCATTAACGTCGCGTTACCGATTTTTGAAATTACCCTTTGTAAGGAGAGGGCCTGGTTGCCATGTTTTTTGACTTCTTGTTGATATTTATTAATTAGGAAAATGCAATTTGGTATGCCAATCACGATAATAAGTGGCGGTATCAGAGCAGTGAGTACAGTTATTTCATACTGTAAAAGACCAAGTATGCCAAATGCCCACATAACTCCTATAATAACAACACACATAGAAATTAAGGTAGCTCTGAAGCTTCTGAAAAAGAAAAAGAATATTAATGAGGTTACACCTAATGCCGCCAAGATGAACTTTCCAATTTCATCTATGATGTTTTGGGAATTCATGGTGCGCACGTAGGGCATGCCCGATATTCGAATATTAAGTCCGGTTTCTTCTTCAAAATTTTCCACAAGATGGGTCATATCCTTTAAGATAAAATCCTTTCTAACACTTGTGTTTACAATATCCTTGTCAAGATACATTACCGTTCTTATCGTACTGCTCTGCTTGTTATAAATGAGATTATCATAAAAAGGCAGATTATTGAATAAATGGTTAACAATGCTATCTAATTCCTTTGCGTCTTTGGGTTGTTTTTTAAACAAAGGCTTCATTACAAACTCCTGCTTATCGTTGTCCTTGACTAGTTCTTGAAGATTATCTGTTGAGAGTACAAAATCGACCTCAGGAAAGGCTACTAACTGTTTGCTCAACTTATTCCAACGATTAAAATTTTTCGGGTTAAAAAGGCTAGAGTCCCTGATGGCAAAAACAACCGCATTGCCTTCTTCCCCAAACTGATTTAAGAATGCTTGGTACTCTATATTTACGGGGTGGCCATCTGGTAGAAGATTGGCTTGCGAGCTGGAAAATCGCATATTTTTCCATTGTAAGCCTAGAAATATTGTGAAAGCAACAACTAGAACTAAAATTAAAATTCTATTTCTAAGAATTATTCTTGCAGTTTTTGCCCAAAAGCCTTTTGTAAGTTTAGCTACCATACTTGTTTTTACTGAATGCAAAGGTAACCAATGTGGTTAAGTATGCCTAAGTGGATAGGTTGAAAATGTATTTGATTTAGAATAAAAAAAGCAGCGCTAAGGGCTGCTTTTTAAATATATTAATTATGGTGCTTTGTTTTAAACTTTCATGATTTCTGCCTCTTTAACAACTAGAAAATCATCAATTTTTTTAACGTATTTGTCGGTCAGAACCTGTATGTCTGCCGTAGCATTTTTTTGTAAATCCTCTGAAACATCCAAATCCTTAATTTCCTTGTTTGCTTCTTGTCTAGCACTACGTACGCCAACTTTGGCATGTTCTGCTTCAGCTTTGGCTTGTTTGGTTAATTGAATTCTTCTTTCCTCTGTAAGTGGCGGAACATTGATTATAATAAAATCGCCGTTATTCATTGGATTAAAGCCTAAATTGGAGTTCATGATGGCTTTTTCAATTTCATGAAGCATATTTTTCTCCCAAGGTTGTACAGATATTGTACGCCCATCTGGTGTGTTTATATTGGCTACTTGTGAAAGTGGAGTTAATGATCCGTAATATTCGACCATAACGGAAGATAGCATTGCTGGGCTAGCTTTTCCTGCGCGAATTTTAACAAATTCTCTTTCTAAATGCGCAATGGCAGCATCCATATTTTCTTTGGCCGAGTCTAAAACAAATTCTATTTCTTCGTTCATTTTAAAATATTTCTATTATAAAAGCATAAAGTATGCCAATACTAAATGTTTACTGTTGTTCCTATGTTCTCCCCGTCAACGATTTTTAATAAATTGCCTTTTTTGTTCATATCAAAAACAACTATTGGCAATTCATTTTCTTGACTAAGGGTAAATGCGGTGGTGTCCATTACTTTAAGTCCTTTGGTCAAGACATCTTGGAAGGATATATTGTCAAACTTTGTGGCATTTTTATCTTTTTCAGGATCTGAGGTGTAAATTCCATCTACCCTTGTTCCTTTTAGGATAACATCTGCCTCTATTTCAATAGCTCTTAATACAGCTGCGGAATCCGTTGTGAAATAAGGGTTCCCAGTTCCTCCCCCAAAAATCACTACTCTACCTTTTTCTAAATGTCTCATAGCTCTTCTTCTGATAAAAGGCTCTGCCACCTCATTAATTTTAATGGCGGATTGCAATCGTGTTTGCACATTGATCATTTCCAAAGCACTTTGCAGTGCCAAACCATTTATTACGGTAGCTAACATTCCCATATGATCCCCTTGAACCCTGTCCATTCCGGTGGCAGCACCTGCAAGTCCACGAAAAATATTTCCGCCGCCTATTACAATGGCTACTTGAATACCTTTATCTACAACTTGTTTAATTTCCTGTGCGTATTCTCCAAGTCTTTTGGGGTCTATACCGTACTGCTTTTCGCCCATTAAGGCTTCGCCACTAAGTTTTAAGAGTATCCTTTTATATTGCATCTTAATTTTTATTTCGAAACAAAAATAATGAAAAAAACCGATGCTAATGGAAGCTATTTTAATGGTGCTTGCTAGTCCTATTATATGGGCGTAACTAACCTTTAAATTATATGGTAATAAAAAACGCCACTAAAATATAGTGGCGTTCTTAAATATGAATATAAATCTAAGTATTATCCTAAAGCAATTCTTTTAAATCCAATAACTTCTAAATTGGAATCAACTGATTTAATGTATTGGGCAACACTTTGTTTGCTGTCTTTAATGAAATCTTGGTTTACCAAGGTGTTATCTTTGAAGAAACGTTTCAGTTTTCCTTTGGCAATGTTGTCTAACATAGCCTCTGGCTTACCTTCTTGACGCAATTGGTCTTTAGCAATCTCAATTTCTTTATCAATAACAGATTGGTCTACACCATCTTCGTTTAAGGCAACTGGATTCATAGCAGCTGCTTGCATCGCAACATCTTTGGCCGCTTCTTCAGCGCCATCTACTGATGCGGAAAGACCAGTAAGAACAGCTATTTTGTTACCTGCATGAATATAAGACCCAACAAATGGCGCCTCTAATCTTTCAAAACCACCTATTTCAATTTTCTCACCAATAACACCTGTCTGCTCAGTTAATTTATCCTGAACTGTCATGCCTTTATATTCAGCATTTAAAAATGCTTCTTTGCTATCATAACCCAAAGCTAGTTCGGCCAAATCATTTGCCAATGTTACAAAAGTATCATTCTTAGCCACGAAATCTGTCTCACAGTTCAATGAGATAATTACGCCACTCGTTTTGTCGCTACTTACCTTAGCAATAGCCGCACCTTCAGAAGAATCCCTATCTGCTCTCTTTGCAGCAACTTTTTGTCCTTTTTTACGAAGAATTTCAATTGCTTTTTCAAAATCGCCTTCAGCTTCAACCAAAGCTTTTTTACAATCCATCATGCCGGCACCGGTAGTTTTTCTTAACTTATTTACTTCTGCAGCAGTTATTTTTGCCATTTTATTATTTATTTGAGTTCCTTTAAAAAGGAATTATATTTAAATTTTTTACTATTAAAAAAGGTGGGTTATTCTACCCCTCCTTTAACATTGTCTTGCCACTCTTTTAGCTCATCCCATTTACCCTTTGCGGCCATTTTGGCTTGTTTTGGCCATGAGGTAGGATCTAAATGTGCCATTCTTGAATTAGCCTCAGTTAAGATTTCCTTCATGTCTTCAACATCGGCCTTTGCAATTTTGGAAAAAGTATCCAATCCAGCATTTATCAACGCTTCAGCAGCTTTTGGTCCTACACCTTCTATTTTGGTTAGGTCGTCTTGTTCTTCTACTTCTTCTTCTGAATCTTTAGAAACAGCTACTTTGGTCGTTTCTTTTTTAGGAGCCTTTTCTTTTTTAGATTCGGTAGCTTCTGACTTTTCTGACTTTCTTTCCGCTAGTCCTTCTGCAATAGCATTAGAAACTTGAGTCATTATAATGTCTATTGATTTAGAAGCATCATCATTAGATGGTATTAAGTAATCTACATCCCTGGGATCAGAGTTGGTATCAACCATTGCAAAAATTGGAATGTTCAATTTCTGGGCTTCCTTAACAGCAATGTGTTCACGCATGGTGTCAACAATAAACAACGCACCAGGTAATCTTGTCATTTCAGAAATAGAACCTAAGTTTTTCTCTAATTTGGCACGTAAACGATCTACTTGAAGACGTTCTTTTTTAGATAAAGTAAGAAAAGTACCATCTTTTTTCATCCTATCGATAGAAGCCATTTTCTTTACAGCTTTTCTGATAGTAACAAAGTTGGTCAACATACCACCAGGCCACCTTTCGGTAATATATGGCATATTTACGTTTGAAGCTTTTTCGGCAACAATGTCCTTTGCTTGTTTTTTTGTAGCAACAAAAAGAATTTTTCTTCCAGATGCAGCAATTTTGCTTAAAGCCTCATTGGCTTCGTCTAATTTTGCAACTGTTTTGTAAAGATTGATTACGTGTATACCATTACGCTCCATGTAGATGTAAGGAGCCATGTTCGGATTCCACTTTCTTGTAAGGTGTCCAAAATGTACACCCGCTTCTAATAATTGTTTTACTTCGACTTTCGCCATTTTAAATTTAGTTTACGTTCTTTTGAATTAGCAATGATCAAGTGGTATTTCTTTCGAAAAGCCTTTATCATTTAGATGCTAAACTAATTTACCTTTTGCCACTGTAGAAGTTGGTTAAAAGGATTTTTAATTATCCTGTAAAAGGATTTTCAATGAACTAGTTAAATACCGAACTCGTTTCGGTATCGATGAAAATATAAATGGGCATCTGTCTTTCGACAGATGCCATAAATTTTTTGTGATTAACGTTTAGAGAATTGGAATTTCTTACGCGCTTTCTTCTGACCGAATTTCTTGCGCTCTACCATTCTTGGGTCTCTTGTCAATAAACCTTCAGGTTTAAGGGTAGCCCTGTTTTCTGAATCTACCTCACACATAGCTCTAGAAAGTGCTAAACGGATAGCTTCAGCTTGTCCTGTAATACCGCCACCGTAAACATTAACCTTAACATCATAGTTGTCCTCGGTTCCTGTTAGGGTAAAAGGTTGTTTTACTTTATACTGTAAAGTCGCAGTTGGGAAATAATCGTTTAAATCTTTGTTGTTAATGGTGATAGTACCATTACCTTGAGAAAGATAGATTCTTGCAACAGCGGTTTTTCTTCTACCTATTTTGTGAATTATCTCCATTATTTAATATCTTTTAAATTTACTACAGTTGGTTTTTGAGCTTCTTGTCCGTGTTCGGCACCAACATACACTTTTAGGTTTCTAAAAAGATCGGCACCTAATCTATTTTTAGGAAGCATACCTTTTACAGCTATCTCAACAATACTGGCTGGGTTTTTTACCAACAACTCTTTGGCCGTGGTCGAACGTTGACCACCTGGATATCCTGTATATCTTAGATACGTTTTGTCAGACCATTTGTTTCCGCTAAGTGTTACCTTTTCGGCGTTGATGATAACTACATTGTCACCACAATCAACGTGTGGAGTAAAACTTGGCTTATGCTTTCCTCGCAATAAATTAGCCACTTTAGAGGATAAACGTCCTAGTGTTTCTCCTTCGGCATCAACCAATAACCACTCCTTGTTTACAGTAGCTTTATTGGCAGATATGGTTTTGTAACTTAATGTATCCACTATATACTTTTTTTACTATTATTCTTGTCAATCCCGTCAAAGGGGCTGCAAATGTACAATTATAAACTTGAATTGCAAATAGTTGTTTCTTAATATTTGTAATTTTTTTAGAATGAAGATTTTATCCTTCATAACCAAAATAGGATAATACAAAATTGTAATTATAAAATGGCATAAATATAGTTTTATCGAAAGGACTCATTTGTTTTTAGGTATACCATAAAATCCTAATACAATTAATTTCTTAGGCAATGTCTGTAATATATCTTTTGCGAAATTAGTTTTCGCAAAATGATTATGGTAAAAAGCAATAAAATTTTACGATTGTATAATCAACAATTTAAGGTTTATGGATGATTACATTTTTTTTGGAACAAGAATTTAGTGCCCATTTGAAATAATATGATTGCTTTTTCGTTTAACTTGGTCAGCAACCAAACGAAAAAATTATGAAATACAATTTAGTCATCCTGTTTATAGCAACTTTTTTGGTAATCTCTTGCAGTTCAGATAAAGAGGGTGGTCAACAGGTAACCAAAACCAATGCTTCTGCAATTATTGGTACTTGGGATGCAACAGAATTAAGAATTAATAACGATACGGCAAGTGATGATGCTAAATTTGGCAAACAAATTTTGGATTTCCTAACGGATAAGGAATGTTACGTAGTCACCTTAGAATTTAATGAGGATCTCACGGCAACGGCATCCAATTCAACGAGTTATATAGAAGTGAATGCTACTTCCTCGGGTTTAGATATACCTTGTCCTACACAAGCAGATACTGAATCCAGTACGTATACATTTGATGGCAGTGTTGTGAGTATAGTTGATACCACTGGAGAAACAATATATGTTGATGTTAGTATTGATGGTGATATAATGATTGTTGATGCAACTGATTTACAAATACCGAATTTTACAGATAGTGGGGAGTTGATTTTTATAAAGAGGTAGATTTGATATATTACTTATAAAACACCCTTTCAATTCATTGAAAGGGTGTTTTATTTTTATATGGTAATTGATGTTAAAAAATTAGAATATATTTATCATCGCCAAACCTAGTAATAAAAACCAATGCTAAAATTGTCAATTCTTCGATTCTTGACGTTCCTTTCGTTCCCACTCCTTTTTTTAGCTTGTATTGATCCTGTAGAACCAGAATTTCAATATGAAGAAGATTTACTATTCATAGATGCCTTTGCCTCAACATTGCCAGGTGCTTCAAACGTTACTATCAGTGAAACCGCCGTGGAATTTGGAGTAAGGGTTGTGAACCCTGTAGCTGGAGCTAGGGTTGTTTTTGAAAATACGATTAACGGTGAAGAAGTAGTTTTAACAGAAGCTATGAACTCATACATCGTGGATGAAGATTTTGCCATAATTCCTGGTGAGATATGGAGATTGGTAGTTGTTTTGGAGAATGGTAAAAGAATTGAATCGGTTGAGGAATTGGTATTAGACCCTGTTCCTATAGATGATATGCAGGTGAATTACGTTCCAGAATTGGCATTTAGAGAAATCGGTGGAGGAAAATTTGTACCTGGACATAGGGTCACGGTTAATTTTAATGATCCTCAACAAGAGGATAATTATTATTACTGGTCATATCGGTCTTTTGAGAATTTGGATTATTGTAAAATATGTATAGAAGGATTGTTTAGGGATGGTGATTGTATCGCATATGATCTAAGGGGAAGATTAAGGCGATACTTTAACTATATCTGTGAAACGGATTGTTGGCAAATTCGCTACCCTGATAATATAAATATTTTTAATGATCAGTTTACAAATGGTAATGCAGTTACGAATCTTCCCGTTGGGGATATTTTATTAAATACAAAAGAGAATATGGTTGTTGAATTACAACAATTTTCTTTAACACCAAGTGCTTTTGAATATTATAAGGTTTTAAAAGATATTGTAGATAATTCCTCTGGTTTAAATGCACCACCACCAGCTGCTTTAATCGGTAACCTATTCAATCCTGAAGATCTGGATGAAGTGGTTCTTGGTAGGTTTACCGCTGCAGCATCATCAGTTTCTAGTGTTTTTGTTGAGAGGGAGTCCATAACACAAGCTCCACTTGAAACAAGCGACCCTATAGTTTTGGAACCGCTAATTGGATCACCTTATCCTCCTCCTGCAACTAATTTTGCTCCTTGTGAAGAATCTAAATTTAGGACCGCTATTGAACCTAATGGATGGATGGATAATTAATTGTGCAAGTATGACTGTAAAAAAAGTGTTTTGTATTTTTTGTGTTCTGTTTTTCAACGTAAGTATCTTGTTTGCACAAGAAGTGACACTTTCATTTGTAATTTTAAATTATGACACAGACCTACCTTTGGATAACGCGCAAATTGCAATAACCCCATGTGCATGTGGAGGAGTTTCTAATCAAGCTGGCAGGTTTTCTATTAACCTGCCACCAGATAATTATCAGGTAACGGTTAGTTATATTGGATTTTCAACAAGAAATCTCACAATTGATTTATCGGAAGGGAAAATTATCACTGTAAAATTAATACCACAGGAAGAGCAGCTTTCCGAGGTTATCGTTAGGGCAAAAAGGGTCTTGGATAATGTTGAAAGTCCGCAGATGGGGGCTCTTCAGTTAAATGCACAGGATTTGAAAAAAATTCCTGCTGCCATCGGCGAATTTGATGTTTTACGTGGTATGACCCTGGTGGCCGGTGTTAACAATGCTGGGGAGGTCAGTAACGGACTTTCTGTGCGGGGAGGGTCATTAGATCAAAATTTATTGTTGTATGATTATGCGCCGGTATTTAATCCAACGCATTTATTTGGATTGTTTTCAGTTTTCACACCTGAGTCAGTATCTTCTGTGGATTTGTATAGGGCAAATATTCCAGCAAGATATGGCGGGAGAACTACATCCGTCTTAGATGTTAAGGTTAAAAATCCATATGTAGATAAATTAAAGCTAAGTGGCGGTATAGGAATTGTTTCCAGTCGACTTTCATTAGAAACACCGCTTATTAAGGACAAGCTGATGTTGAGTGTTGGTGGTAGAGCCGGCTTCACGGATTTTTTATTGCCTCTTTTTTCAGAACGATTAAAAAATACAAAAGCAAATTTCTATGACAGTACTCTTAAATTACTGTATTTGCCTACCGAAAATGATCAAGTCTCCTTTACTGGATTTTATTCAAAAGACTTTTATCAGTTAGATTTAATATCTAAAGTGCAGAACATAAATGCGGAAAACAATCAATATGATTTTCGCACTTTAAACGGTACTCTAAATTGGACACATACTTTTATTAATAATTCCACTTTGCGAACTCTGTTTGTAGCTAGTGATTATGCCCCTAAAACCATTTTTCCTGAACAGGGTTCAGAAAATCAAATAGATTTTACAACTAGAATTAATTATCTAAGTTTTATTTCAGAGTTCTCTAATAGAATCAATGACAATTTAGAATATTATAGCGGTGTACAAATAAACAAATATGCAATTGAGCCTGGTGAACTAGATCCAGGAAATGGGAATAGCATTATTCCAGTTACTCTAGAAAAGGAAAATAGCTATGTATTTGCGGGATTTGGCAATGTTAATTGGAATTTGAATGAAAATTTAAGCATATCCACAGGTTTACGATTTAATCATTTCGTATTTGTTGGCCCGTATAAACAGGGTTTCTTTAATGAAATTACAGGTGAATTGGCAAGTACCAATGTTTTTGAAAAAGGAGCGGGGGTAAAGACATATAATAACCTAGAGCCAAGATTAGGAATAAATTATTTGGTATCAGAAAATACTTCTATCAAAGCTAGCTATGCAAGATTAAATCAGTATTTGCAAAATGTTTATAATTCAACAACGCCATTGCCCACATCAAGATGGAAGACTTCTGATCCCAATATAGAACCACAAAGTAGTGATGCATTTGGCTTGGGGATATATACCGGATTGGTAGATAATTCTATGGAATTTGGTTTGGAAGGATATTACAGGTTATCGGAAAATAATATTACTTATAAGCCCGGTGCTGATTTTTTCCTAGCAGAGTACTTGGAACGGGATATTGTGCAAGCCGAAGGGAGAGCTTATGGAATTGAATTAAGTTTAAAAAAGCCTAAAGGTAAAGTCAATGGCTGGTTAAACTATACCTGGTCAAGAAGTTTTTTAAGGTCGCAGAATGAAAGGTTGGCAGATAGGGTAAACAATAACCAATGGTATCCTTCTGATTTTGATAGGCCCCACGTAATAAATGGAACTTTAAATTTTGAAGGCGATGCGTACAATACTTGGAGTTTTAACTTTACGGCCCAAACCGGTAGACCTTACTCAGTAGCAAATGGGACATTTAAATTAGATAACGTCGATGTCCCTATTTTTTTAGAGCGAAATAACGCTAGATTAAGACCTTATCACAGGTTAGACTTTTCTTGGAAAGTACGTTATGGAAAAAATCCTAACCGAAGATGGAAGGGTGACTGGATTTTCACAATTTATAATGTATATGGTCGTAGAAATCCTTTTAACTTGTATTATGCACAAAGACAAGGTGCGGCTGATTCTGAAGTATTTTTAGATAGTCCTTTGGGTTCCTATGAACTATCAATACTAAATAGTCCTTTATTTGCCATTACTTATAACTTTGTTTTTGACTAAAGATTTATTTTTTATAAAACTTCTTTTGAATAACCTCTTCTTCAGACTTAATGGATAGTAAGTATATGCCTTGATTAAGATTGGCGATAGGTATGTTTAGGGCATTTTTTTTGATTTCCCATTTATAGTTTATCACAGTAGATCCATATATATCCGTAATGATAATGGAAGCTTGGGACGTATTTTTAAGCCCTAAAATATTTATTACGGAAGTTGCTGGATTGGGGAATATGGTAACTTTTTCTGCACTTTGAGAAAAGCCCGTATTGTTAAGGGTGATAACCAACAGTGCAAATAAAATCAGTTTCTTGTTCATGGAAGTTAGCCATCAATTCTCTCTTAAAAAAACGGTGTAAATATCTAATTTAGTATCACATTGGGAATGAATTAACAAAAAGGGGTATTAATTGTCAAGTTTAAATCTTAATCATTAACTGTTATCACTTTAGAAATTCCATATTAATAAGGTGGTGTGTAATATTAACAAATTTTAATACAAAACACTTATCTAAAGTTAAAATAGCATATAAATTTGAAAATTTAGATGTTTTTGATGTTGGTCAATTGCTAGAACTTTGTAGTGTATAATTTAATATACATAGTTATGAAAGAATTAAAATTTTATCCAACAATATGGCAGACAGTCCCTTTTTCATTAGATATGATGGATCAATGGGATGTGGACGGTAAGCGAATCAAAGACTTGATTTTAAAGAATAAGTATGCCTCTGAAAAGGGTGTCTCTCAAATGAATGTAAATGTTATCAAGTTTTCCGCTATTGATAAAAAAGGGAATGAGCATATAATTACGGACTTTTCAGGTAACGAAAGCATGCAACTCAAAGGAATGCATACGGGGCTTTTTATCAAGACGAAAAGTGTACTTAAGTTAGATTCAGGTTCTTATTCAACATTTCGCTTTTACCTTAGTAGTAAAGGTAATGAGTTTATTTATGATGATAGGTCTAAGGAACCATTATACCGTTTTGATCATTTAGATTTTGAAATTGTAAATGGTCTTGAGTTAAGCGGTGATGAGTCCAAACAAGTGTTATTACGCTTTGATTTTGAACCGTTTTCTCTACTAAGTTATTTAAAACCTTTTCAAAAGTTTCTGCAAGGAATCAAATTTAAAAAAATGAAATGGGCTAGTAGCTATAGTCACTAAATAAGATAGTATCCTTAAAGTAAAAAGGCACCGTAATTGGTGCCTTTTTAAGTTTATAAAATTTGCTCTTAATGTGCTTCAAGCCAGTTTTGGCCTATCCCTATTTCTACATCCAAAGGCACTGCCAGTTTATAGGCATTTTCCATTTCTGATTTGATTATGGATTTAAGTTCTTCCAACTCTGGTTTGTAAATATCAAAAACCAATTCATCATGTACCTGTAACAGCATCTTAGATTTATAAGCACCTTTCACTAGTTTTTTGTGAATATTGATCATGGCTAATTTAATAATATCAGCCGCGCTTCCTTGTATAGGGGCGTTCACTGCGTTTCTTTCTGCTGCACCACGCACAATGGCATTACTCCCATTAATATCTTTTAAATACCGGCGTCTTCCTAAAACAGTTTGTACGTAGCCGTTTTCCCTTGCAAAATCTACCAACTCGCTCATGTAATTTCTAAGCTTTGGATAGGTTTTGTAATACATATCTATAAGTTCCTTGGATTCTGCCCTGGATAAATCTGTTTGGTTGCTTAACCCAAATGCAGAAACTCCATAAATAATACCAAAGTTCACTGTCTTTGCATTGCTTCGTTGCTCTCTAGTTACTTCCTCCAGCGGAATATTAAATACCTTGGACGCGGTAGAAGTGTGAATGTCTTCTCCATTTTTAAAAGCTTCTATCATAGTATCTTCTTCACTTAATGCAGCAATAATACGAAGTTCAATTTGGGAATAATCCGCCGCCAGTAAAACGTGGTTTTCATCCTTGGGCACAAAGGCTTTTCGTACTTGTCTTCCTCTTTCTGTCCTAATGGGAATATTTTGTAAATTGGGATTGTTGCTGCTGAGACGACCAGTTGCCGCAACGGTTTGCATGTAATCTGTATGCACTCTTCCGGTAGATGGCTCTACTTGCTCTGGTAGGGCATCAACATAGGTGCTTTTAAGTTTGGTTAGCCCCCTATAGTCTAAAACATTTTGAACAATCTCATGGTCCTTAGCTAAATAGGATAGTACATCTTCTGCCGTAGAATACTGTCCTGTTTTGGTTTTTTTAGGCTTGTCTACCAATTTCATTTTGTTAAAAAGGATTTCTCCTAATTGTTTTGGTGAACCAATATTAAATTCCTCTCCGGCAGCTTCATAAATTTTTTGTTCCAGATCGGCGATATCTTTATTCAGGTCAGAGGACAAGGATTTTAAGAAATCTATATCTAGATTAATGCCTTCCAACTCCATATCTGCCAATACTCTCAATAAAGGTATTTCTATATCCTTAAAAAGTTTGTCTGTTTTAGCCTCAGTTAGTTCTGGTTTAAAGTGTTGGGCCAATTGAAATGTAATATCCGCGTCCTCAACAGCGTATTCTGTTTGTTGTTCAAGGGGAATATCCCTCATGGAGAGTTGGTTCTTGCCTTTTTTACCTATTAGTTCCGTTATGGATACTGGGGTATAATTCAGATAGGTTTCCGCTAAAACATCCATGCTATGACGCATGTCTGGATTTATTAGGTAATGTGCTAACATCGTGTCGAACAATGGTCCATTGACAGGAATATTATATTTTTTAAGAACCTTAATATCATATTTTAAGTTCTGACCCATTTTTTCAATATGTTCAGACTCAAAGAAAGGGCGTAATTGTTCTAGTATTTCTTGTGCATCATTTTTGTTTTCAGGTATTGGCACGTAAAAACCCTTTGTAGCTTCCCATGAAAATGCGATACCTACCAATTCTGCGGTTATTGGATTAAGCCCAGTTGTTTCCGTATCAAAACAAACCGATTTTTGCTTCATCAGATTTTGAAGAAACAATTTCATTGCCATTCCCGGTGCAATACTTTGGTAAGCATGGGGAATGTCTTTTATGGTATTTCTACTAGAGCTATCTTTTATGGTTGCCGGGGCAATGCCATCGCCACCAAATAGGCTAAACTGTCCGCTTCCTGCGGAAGAAGTGGCTACTTTTTTGGCAGTTTCAGTACTGGTTACCTGTGTTTGGGTTTCTTCTGTTTCACCTGAAAAGATTTTGATGAACTGATCTTTTAGTCTTCTGAACTCCAGTTCCTCAAATATTTCTTGCACTTTCTCATTGTCAGGAACAGACATTTCATAGTCTTTGGCATCAAAGGTGACATCACAATCTATACAAATAGTAGCAAGTTTTTTAGATAACATCCCGAGTTCTGCGTTTTCTTCTATCTTCTCTTTCATCTTACCTTTTAGCTGATCTGTATTTGCCAACAGGTTTTCCATAGACCCAAAATCTGCAATGAATTTTTTGGCAGTTTTGTCACCAACACCAGGAAGTCCGGGGATGTTGTCACTTGCATCGCCCATCATCCCTAAATAGTCTATTACTTGTTCCGGACGTTCCACACCAAATCGTTTTTGGACTTCGGGAATGCCCCAAATTTCAATACCATTACCCATTCTTGCTGGTCTGTACATGAAAATATTCTCTGAGACCAATTGCCCAAAATCCTTATCTGGTGTAACCATAAAAACTTTGTATTCTTCCTTTTCTGCTTGTTTGGCCAAGGTTCCAATGATGTCGTCTGCTTCCCAACCTTCCAAAACAACAGAAGGTATATGCATTGCCTTTAGGATTTCCTGTATGTAGGGAACGGCAATTCTAATAGCGTCTGGGGTTTCATCCCTATTGGCCTTGTATTCCGGAAATAATTCCGTGCGTTCTGCACTTCCACCCTTATCAAAACAAACAGCAAGGTGGTCTGGTTTTTCACGTTTAATAACATCGAACAAGGAGTTCATGAACCCCATTATGGCAGAGGTATCCATACCCTTAGAATTAATTCTTGGGTTCTTTATCAAGGCATAGTAGCCACGAAATATGAGTGCGTATGCATCTAAAAGAAAAAGTCTTTTTTGATCTGCCATTTTTGGAATTTAATGTAAGAGGTTAAAAATACAAATAGAAAGTGAAAAAAAGTCCACTAAAAAAATTGGGTCTTCAATTATATTGAAACCAATATTTTATTTCATGGGAATGATATTAAGATTTTAAATAACTACCAGCTAGATTGTTTACATGACCTTCTTTGCTAAAACTTCTATAAGAAAAGCCTGGATGAATGCAATAACCACCAGTTTCCCCTTTTTTGTTTATGGCGATGAAGCCAATTTGAAAGTCGAGTTTTCCTTTATTTTTTTCAATAATTCTACGAACACCTTCTTCACAAGCTTCTTGAGGAGATTTTCCTTGTCGCATGAGTTCTACAATTAAAAAACTGCCTACGGTGCGTACTACTTCTTCCCCAACCCCTGTGGCAGTTGCACCGCCAATCTCGTTATCTACAAATAACCCTGCACCAATAATTGGGGAATCTCCCACACGTCCTGCCATTTTAAATGCCATTCCACTTGTTGTACATGCCCCAGCTATATCTCCTTTGGCATCAATGGCCAGCATGCCAATGGTATCATGGTTTTCAATATTTATTATGGGCTTATATTTTGAGGTTACTTTCCAATCTTCCCAATCTTTTTTGGATTTTTCAGTTAACAGATTTGTCTTTTTAAAACCTTGCTCATAGGCGAATTGTTCTGCGCCTTTGCCAACCAACATTACATGTGGCGTTTCTTCCATTACCTTTCTGGCAACAGAAATTGGATTAGCTATATTTTGTAAGGCCAAAACAGCACCACAATTAGCATCTTTGTCCATGATACACGCGTCAAGTGTTACATTACCATCCCTATCAGGCCTGCCACCATTTCCAACTGTCTGGTTGTTTAGATTGTTTTCCTCTATCATTACGCCTTCATGTACGGCGTCTAAAGAATTACCTCCTGCATTTAAAACTTCCCAAGCCTTGGCTGTGGCATTGCCGAAATCCCATGTGCATAGGGCAATAGGGTAAGAGGTTTTTATTTTGTCAACAGTATCATTTTGATTTTTATTTTCACTGTATGATGCCAATAGTGGTGCGGATAACATGCCAGCGGTTACCGTTCCAGAATTTTTAAGAAACTTTCTTCTTTTCATGCGTTTGGTTCTTTACTTTAGTTCCCTAAATATAGGGATATGCTTGTAGAAGTTTGTGCCAATTCTTTGGAATCTGCCTTAAATGCCCAAAAAGCTGGTGCAGATAGGATAGAGCTCTGTTCTGAGTTGGCTGTTGGTGGGATTACCCCATCCTATGGCCTTTTGCAGAAGGTAAAGGAGTTGATTACTATTCCTGTGCACGTGCTTATACGACCGAGAAGTGGAGATTTTTCATATTCCAATTTCGAGTTTGAAATCATGAAGCGAAATATTCAACTTTGTAGTGATTTGGGTTTTGATGGTGTTGTTTCGGGTATATTGAAGACAGATTTTACCTTGGACATTGATAGGACAGAAGCATTAATGCATTTGGCAAGAGGATTACATTTTACATTTCATAGGGCATTTGATTGGGTTAAAGATCCTTTAAGGGCATTACATGAACTTGAAGGTTTGGGTGTGGATACCATTTTATCTTCTGGACAACAAAAATCTGCCATTTTAGGGATTGATTTACTCACTGAGCTCAGCGAAAAATCTTCTTCATGTACGCTAATGCCGGGTTCTGGTATTACTAGTGATAATGTATGTCTTTTTAAGGAAAAAGGGTTTAGGGCAGTTCATTTGTCCGGTACCCAATTTCATAAAACATTAAGTGAGGCGCCAAAAGTTTCTATGAATTCCGGTTCCCTTCTTAAGGATGATAGTTTGGCTGTAACCCAGGTTCAATCAATTAGGACTGTTGTTGAGAAGGTTAAATAAAACGCAAAAGAGCATCTTAATAGAATATCAAAAAATATCTTTGTAAAAAAGACACTATGTTGCGCTGGATAATTTTTGTCATTATTTATACAGGTTTAAGTTTTTATGTATTACAAGCCTTGAAAACCGTTTGGCGCCAGCCTATTTGGTATTATGTATATATGCTTTTGGCTTTTTTGGTAATGGCCAATTTTATCTATCAATTTACAGTAGGAGAAGAAGCAGGTAGGGTTTTGAGTAGGCCCAAAAGTTTTGCATTTGGTTTTTTGCTTACTATTTTAACTTTTAAGATTATTACCATATTCTTTCTTTTTTCTGAAGATATATTTAGGGTTTTATCTGGGGGTTATGAGAAGGTTTTTGGAACTACAAAGGTTTTTAGCTTACCCGAACGAAGACGCTTTTTAAGTTTATTGGCCCTTGGTATAGCTGCGGTACCTTTTGGGGCTTTACTTTATGGGATGTATAGAGGGAAATATAATTTTAAGGTGTTGAAATATAAATTGGAGTTTGAGGACCTTCCAGAGGCATTTGATGGTTATCAAATAACACAGATTTCAGACATACATAGTGGGAGTTTTGATAACAAGGAGAAAATAGCCTATGCGGTGGACTTAGTTAATAAACAAAAAAGTAACGCTATTTTGTTTACTGGGGATATGGTAAACAATAAGACGGAAGAGATGTTGCCTTGGGCTGACCTTTTTGGCACTTTAAAAGCATCGGATGGTAAATATTCTGTGCTTGGAAACCATGATTATGGGGATTATATTGAATGGGAGACCGAGGAATTAAAAAGTCAAAATTTAGAGGATTTAAAAGCTTTACAAAAACAAATGGGATTTGACCTTTTGTTAAACGAGCACCGGTATTTACAAAAGGGTGATAGTAAAATAGCTTTGGTTGGTGTGGAGAACTGGGGTAGAGGAGGTTTTAAAAAAGCAGGTGACCTTAAAAAAGCAATCTCTAAAATTTCTATGGACGATTTCACTATCCTTATGAGTCATGACCCGTCTCATTGGGAGGATGAGGTGTTACAGGATGACAAACATTTTCATCTTACCCTAAGTGGACATACGCATGGTATGCAATTTGGTATTGAGATACCGGGTTGGATTAAATGGAGCCCCGTAAAATGGCGTTATAAATATTGGGCAGGAGTCTACAAAGAACTTGGTCAATACATTAATGTAAACAGGGGTTTTGGTTTTTTAGGTTATCCTGGTAGGGTTGGTATTTGGCCAGAAATTACCGTCATCACCTTAAAAAAGAAATCATTAACATGATTTTAACCTGTTGATGGACTACAAAAATGACGGGAACCGTTGTTTTTTAACATTTTTTACTACATTTGGCTTATAAAGAAAAGCCGATTATATGTCAAAATTTGGTGAACTTATAGATTTAAATGTTCCAGTATTGCTAGATTTTTATGCAGAATGGAACGAACAGTCTACCTCTATGCATCCGGTATTAAGGGATGTTGCTGCTGCACTTGGTGACAAGGGCAAGGTTATAAAAATAGATGTGGATAAAAACAAGGAACTTTCCCAGGCACTACGCGTTAAAGGTTTGCCTACCTTAATGATATATAAGAAAGGTGAAATGGTTTGGCGCCAAAGCGGGGAACAAGATGCCAATACCTTGATTGGTATATTAAACGAATACGTTTAACCTATCTTTTTTTATATAGTCTCCAAAAACGTGAAGCCTTAGTCTTGGATGTGGCTTGTGAAGAGTATCCTATTTATTGCTCAATAGTGGTATTATCTGTTCTAATAGTGTCTGACATAGGCATAGTATCAATCATATCCGGATCACTTTGTGGGCCAGATTCCATGATTTCCATATCATCTTCATCTTTATAGAAATGTTGGAACTTATCTATGTATTCGTTGAATATCAAAGTTTCTTTTTCAGCGATCTCACGATCATCATTAGATATTAATGTATCTATATTTCTTCTGTAAGCTTCCATGTCAGCAATAATATCATCTATATTGCTATATTGCTCATCTAAACTAGTGGAAGCGTAGTATTCCAAACGCTCTTGGTATTTGGTTTTGAGAAGGTTAAACAACTCCCTCGCTTTTTGTGTCTCGCCAACCTTATAATAGCCATCCACAAAGGGCTCAACCAAGGTGTAGTAACCAAAACTCTCCACTGGCATGTTGGTTAAAGAAATTTCTATAATTTCTTTAGCTTTGTCTGTTTTGTTTTCTTTGATCAAAGCCTCCATTAATCGCGCTAAGTTGCCTCGATAGGATACACTTTGAATTCGGGTTTGCGTATCGTGATAAATATTTTTATCTCCAGAATTTCCCCAATCCCATTTTTTAACAATAGCAAACATGAGATCGGTATCAATTCTTCCCATTTCAAAAGAGTTAGGTCGCTCGGTACGTATAGGGACTAATTTATATGCTAAACCATCAAGCTGTAAATAGTCTTTCATCCATAGGTATTCTGCGTCATCAAAACTACCACCGGAGAAATAAAGGGGCCTTTCCCAATTATTGTTGGCAAGAATGTCCAACATCATCATGCTTTTCTTGGTGATTACCCCTGGAAGGTCAATGTCAATAAAGTCAACAATCAAAGCAGAATCTTTTGCTTTCACCAAGCCACTTTCCAATACATTTTTCTTGTTCACGGGCACCCTTATTTTGTTGGTAGGGTAATACACCATATTTAGTGTGTTTTCGGAATATTGGCTTAAATCGGCACCGTTTTGTTCGAAAAGATATTTTAATTTGGTTCTAGGTTTGTCACTATCTATCCAATTGATAAAATCATTTATGGACCACCTATTTTCTGTGATGCCTTGGTGATATAAAACATCCCTATTTCCCCAACGGTATTTTTCATGTGTTAATTGGGAAGGTATAGGGTCACTTTCATAGGCCTTCTTCTTCATTTGATCTACATACCAATCTGTTTCGAATAGACTTGTACAAACAATTCTTACATCGGTACGATAGTGTTCAATTTCTTGGGCATACCAAAGTGGAAATGTATCGTTATCTCCGATGGTGAAAAGTATTGCGCCAGCATCTTCTTGGGTAGAATCTAAATAGGCTTTAGCAGATGCGTTGGCAGTAAAACGATTAGAACGATCATGGTCATCCCAGTTTTGAACTGCCATAACGGTAGGGACTGCCAAAAGACATACAACTACAACGGCTGGGGCTAATATTTTAGGGGTGATCCAATCTTTAAATCCATCGTAAAGGCCATACACGCCAAGACCGATCCAAATAGCAAAAATGTAAAACGAACCCACTAGGGAATAGTCACGTTCCCTTGGTTGGAATATGGATGGATTGGTGTAAAACTGTATGGCAAGACCAGTAAATAAAAAAAATATCATAAGTACCCAGAATTGCTTCGGGTTTTTTGAAATTTGAAATACTAAACCAATAATGCCTAAAAGGAGTGGTAAGAAGAAATAGGTGTTACGACCTTTATTATTTTCAATATCACTTGGTAGGTTGTCTTGGCTACCGAGCCTCCAGCTGTCAAAAAATGATATGCCGCTCAGCCAGTTGCCATTGTCATTATATCTGCCTTGAACATCATTTTGTTTGCCTACAAAATTCCACATAAAATAGCGTAAGTACATATAGTTAAATTGGAATTCTATCATATATTTAATATTATCCCAAACGGTTGGTGGTTCCACCTCTATATAATCACTAAAGCGTTTTAAGAAACTTATGTACTGATCGGCATCTATTTCGCCATTGGCAAATCCGGCTTTAACTTGATTTACAGCTTCACGTAATTCTGCATTGGATTGTGTCATCCTAAAATTTAAGGGTCCAAAATATTGCATGTAGTTAGATGCATTCTGGGAGCTCCACATTCTGGGTAATAATCCTTGGTGTTTTGGATTTGGACCTTGTTCAGAATCCTTATACTTGTTTACTATAATATATTTTCCGAGCGTATAGTCCTTTTCGTATTTGGGTTTTCCATCCCTGTCTTCGCCTGCTGGGGCAAACATGTCGGAGTAGTACGTTCCATAAACAGGACTGTCAACACCAGGATATTGTTCCCTATTGTAATAGGCTAAAAGAGCTCTGGCGTCTTCAGGGTTGTTCTCATTAATGACCACATTTGCATTGGCGCGAATGGGAAGCATCAACCAAGAAGAAAATCCTAAGAATAGAAACATAAGGCATAAAACCACTGTGTTGGCAATCTTATAATTATTCTTTCTTGTATAGCGAAGTCCAAAATAAAAAGAGGCGATGAAAAATAGACCTACTATAATAGAGCCAGAATTAAATGGTAACCCTATGCTGTTTATAAAGAACACCTCTCCCCAGCCAAATAATTGTAGCACATAGGTTAATGAGAATTTATAGACTAACATTAATAGGGCAATAACTATGATATTAGCTAGTAGGAAGTTTTTGACCGTAGTTTTCTTATAGGTCTTAAAATAGTATAATAACCCAATTGATGGTATAGCCAAGAATCCCATAAATTGAATTCCGAATGTTAGTCCTACCACAAATGAAATAAGTATAATCCAACGATTTCCTCTCGGATCTTCCAAACTATCTGTCCATTTTAGGCCTAGCCATAATAAAAGGGCCATAATCAAACTGGCCATTGCATATACTTCTGTTTCCACAGCATTAAACCAAAAACTATCAGAATAAGTAAATGCCAAGGACCCAATGAGTCCGCTTCCTAGAACGGCAATTGCTTTACTATTGGTAAATTGCTCTTCTATATCAATAAGCTTTCTGGTGATGTTGGTAATCGTCCAGAACATAAATAGAATAGTGAAGGCGCTGGAAACTCCAGATACAAGGTTTACCATCATGGCTACCTGACTGGGTTCAAAGGCAAACATGGCAAAAAAGGCCCCGAACATTTGTAATAATGGTGCTCCTGGAGGGTGTCCTACTTGTAGTTTGGCTGCTGTGGCAATATATTCACCTGCATCCCAAAAGCTGTTGGTGGGTTCAACGGTGATGAAATATGTAATAAGTGCTATAAAAAAAACGGACCACCCTAAAAGTGTATCCCATTTTTGGAAGTTCTTTGAAAACATGTAACCTTCGTTAAAGCTATGGGGCGAATTTACTAATTATAATACATAACGGACTACATTTTTTATAAACCTTTAACAGGTGAAAATCATGAATTTTTCAATTATTGATTTAAAAATGTTTGTGCAAACCAAACTTTGTTTTAAATTTGCACGCTCTTAAAGGTATTGGCCCATGGTGTAATGGTAACACTCCGGTTTTTGGTACCGTCATTCTAGGTTCGAGTCCTAGTGGGCCAACTTTATTAAATGAAATCCCGAAATCATAATGATTTCGGGATTTTTGTTTTTGTAAAGCGAAGACTTCTTTTGAAATTGAAAAACAAGTCAAAATACCTGATTTGTTATTGGGCTTTATTTTTTGCGCTTTGTCGCATCATTGCAATTTTCGTATTTGATATTTTGTATATTGCTGCTTGATTTAGCAAAGAAAAGCATGAATTAAGGGCGCGATTCTTGCTGGTCTCAGTTGGTTTTACCCCCATTCTTAAAGCTAATATTATGAAGTTAACCGCTAAAAATCTTAAAATTATATTGCTGCTTGTTTTGGTTGGGTTCGGCATAGGCATCTACCTTCAAGATAAAGAACACCAAAAAAGCACGGCACATGCCTGGAAAGCAAATAGGTATAATCTGGCTAGATTTAATAAAATAACGGAATATACGAAACAAATGAATGCTGCAAATTGGAAGGTAATGCAGGATAGTATCAATAGTCAGTTGGATACAGTAATGATTCTAAGATTTAGGAGAGAGGTTGATAGTATAAAAACTTCCAAAAGTCAAAATACAGCAGAATTAGCAGGTGATGTAGTGAATAAATAATCTGCTTTTTTAAATAGCTAATAAGTTTTCTACAGTATTTTTAAATTTCAATTCCCTGTTATTAATCTTTTAATGGGTTTTCGCTATTGTGTTTTTCTTGTGTTTTAACCCTAAACTGGTCTTCCGCTTCATTTCTTTCCAAATATTCCTCATCTATTTCATCCAAAATAGTGTTCATTTTCCTTTTGTCCTTTATCATGGCCCATGTCATAACTAGGCTAGTTGCTATGATAACAAACAACAATATCCCGGACTCAAAATTAGCAACCACGGCTTCAGTGGGAATCGCATAAAACAATAATACTGTTATTAATCCCCTTGGGGCAATATATAGTTGTGGTAATATATCCTTTCCTATAAATACACGCAGAATTAAAAACCTTATTCCGTAAATAGTGGCTATAATAAGAATGCTAATTAGAGCAACGCGAAAATTGAATAAAGAAGTAATGGCAATACTTAATCCAAAAACAACAAAGAAAAATGTTCTAACTACAAAAGCAGTCTCAAGCGTGATAATATGAAGCTCGTGATAGATTTGTTTTAATTTATCATTTTCTAAAAAAACCGACATTTTGCCAGGAAAAAATAATTTTACATTGGCAATTACCAGCCCAAAAATTAATATGATAACAAGGGATGAAAGGTGAAATTTTTTTCCAATTGCATATAGTAGGAGTAAAACAGCAATCAATAAAAATAGCTTGGCCTGACTCTTTATTTGTTGAAATATGAGAATAATGGCATAGCTGGCAACTAGCCCTATGATTATGGTCAAAAGAATATTGCCTGCAAATCCTACCGCACCATGGTCCGCAGATGGGTCTAAGCCTCCAATAAGATAATAGAACATCATGATGCCCATAATGTCCGAAAATGTACTCTCATATATGTGAAATTCCCTTTTGGTATCGGAAAGTCCACTAACACTTGGAATGATTATGGCGCTAGATAATATGGATAATGGTGTTGCATATAACCATGCCGACTGCATCGGCATGTTAGGCACAAATTGATATAAGATTAAGGCGGCAGCCCATGCAGAGCCAATAAGGCCAAGTAAGGCAATGGACATTGATTTTAAAATAGGAATTAATTTCTCTCTTTTTAGCTCAAGTTCTAGGGCAGCTTCTAAAACGATCATAATGAGCCCTACAATTCCCAGAATTTCTAATCCCCCAGAAAAATCAAGCTCTTCAGGCACAAAATATTTCAGGACATATTGCAATATTATACCTAGCACAATCAACATCAATACTGATGGTATATTGGTTTTTTTCGAAATACCGTTAAACCAGAAAGAAAGAATTATGATAATTGATGCTTCAATAATTAGGTTGTAGGAAGAAAGTAAGTCCATTTTAATAGGATTGATGAATCTGTTCATACTAAAAATAGGTATTATTTGATAAGAAATGATTGAGCGAAAAGAGTTATTTGTTAAATCATTTATTTGTGTGTGAGATGGTTATTGCAGAAAACAAAGATTATTGTATATTTGCACCACTGAAAGGATATAAAGTATTCATGAGGGGACATTTTGTCCCCTCTTTTATTACTTGGTTTTTATGTTAAAGGGAAAAGTAAAAGAGCTGTTAGAGGCGGGATTACAAGAAGATGAGTCGCTTTTTTTGATTGATTTTACTATAACACCCGATAACAAGATTAAGGTAATAATCGATGGTGACCATGGTGTTACGGTCAATGATTGTATCAAGATCAGTAGGGCAATAGAGCATAATTTAGATAGGGAAGAGGAAGATTTTTCCTTAGAAGTGGCTTCGGCAGGTGCTACTAATCCATTGGTCTTGCCAAGGCAGTTTGGTAAGAATGTTGGAAGAAAATTGGAGGTGATTACGGAGGAAGGTACTTTTGAGGGTAATCTTGTCCAGGCGAACGAAAATAGTATTGTTTTAGAGTGGAAGGCCAGGGAGTCCAAACCTGTTGGTAAGGGAAAGGTAACCGTACAGAAAAGAAAGGAGATTAATTTTTCCGATATTAAGAAAGCAAAGGTTGTTTTAAAATTTTAATAAGATTTATAGATGGAAAATATTGCGTTGATAGAATCGTTCTCGGAATTTAAGGATGATAAATTTATTGATCGTGTAACCCTTATGGCAATTTTGGAAGATGTTTTCAGAAATGCCCTAAAGAAGAAGTTTGGTTCTGATGATAACTTTGATATCATTATCAATCCAGATAAAGGCGATTTGGAGATTTGGCGTAATCGTGTTGTAGTTGAAGATGGCGAGGTAGAGGAGCCAAATGAAGAAATATCCTTAACTGAAGCCCGAAAGATCGAGCCAGATTTTGAAGTTGGTGAAGATGTATCCGAAGAAGTGAAATTGATTGATTTGGGAAGAAGGGCTATTTTGGCTTTACGCCAAAACTTGATTTCTAAAATTCATGAGCACGATAACACTACCATTTACAAGCAATTTAAAGATTTAGAAGGCGAGATATATACTGCTGAGGTTCATCATATACGCCATAAAGCAGTTATTTTGTTGGATGACGAAGGAAACGAAATCATCCTTCCTAAAGATAGGCAGATTCCTTCCGATTTCTTCCGTAAGGGTGATAACGTAAGAGGTGTTATAGAAAGTGTTGAGTTAAAAGGTGCCAAACCAACCATTATCATGTCCAGAAGCTCACCTAAGTTTTTGGAACAATTGTTTTTCCAAGAGATACCAGAGGTTTTTGATGGTTTGATTACGATTAAAAAAGCGGTTCGTATTCCTGGTGAAAAGGCAAAAGTAGCGGTAGACTCTTATGATGACCGTATAGACCCTGTTGGTGCCTGTGTTGGCATGAAAGGTTCTCGTATTCATGGAATTGTTAGGGAATTAGGTAACGAAAACATTGATGTTATTAATTGGACATCAAACCCACAATTGTTAGTGACCAGGGCATTGAGCCCCGCAAGAGTGTCATCTGTTAAGCTTAATGATGAAAAGATGACAGCTCAAGTGTATCTAAAACCAGAAGAGGTTTCCAAAGCAATTGGTCGTGGTGGTCATAATATACGATTGGCAGGTCAATTAACTGGTTATGAGATAGATGTGTTTAGGGAAGGTGTTGAGGAAGATGTAGAATTGACAGAGTTCTCTGATGAAATTGATGCTTGGATTATAGATGAGTTCAAGAAGATTGGTATGGACACCGCTAGAAGTGTATTGGAGCAAGATGTTGATGATCTTGTAAAACGTACCGACTTGGAGGAGGAAACAATTCTGGAAGTTGTACGTATACTAAAAGAAGAATTAGAAGATTAGCTATATATTAGCAGTTGAATAAAGAACGGCAATCAGTATTTATGGCAGATAATGCAAGAATAAGACTTAATAAGGTTCTTCGTGAGCTTAATATTTCCTTGGATAGGGCAGTAGACTATCTAAACAGCAAAGGACATGATGTGGAGGCAAGACCTACCACTAAAATTTCCGAAGAGGTTTATCAGGTTTTACTGGACGAGTTCCAAACGGATAAAAGCAAAAAAGTTGCCTCCAAGGAAGTAGGTGAAGAAAAAAGAAAGGAAAAGGAAGCTATTAGGATTCAGTTAGAGCAAGAACAGGAGGAGCGTCGTTTAGCTCGTGAAAAAAGAAATGCTGTAACCGAAGAGAAAAAGTTAGTTGGTAAAGTTGAACTTGCTGGACTTAAAACAGTTGGAAAGATTGATCTTAATCCTAAGAAAAAGGAGGAGGAGAAACCTGTTCAAAAAGAAGTAGAGAAACCGGTAGTTGAACCCGTGGCCGAGGAAAAAGTGGTAGAAAAAGTAGACGTTGTCAAAGATGTTGAACCTGAAAAACCAAAGGTTGAAGTTCCTATTGTTGAGAAAAAGGTTGATGTAGAAGTTAAGGAAGAAGTTAAGGAAGAAGTTAAGGAGGATAAGATAGGAGAGCCTGCAACTTTAGAAACGCAATATAAAAAATTGTCAGGCCCAAAGATTACTGGTGACAAGATAGATTTGTCAAAGTTTCAGAAGCCCAAAAAGAAAAAAGAAGAAATCAAACCTACGGATGCTATAGACCGTAAAAAGCGTAGAAAGCGTATTGTCAGCAAAAATGCACCTGCTCCAGGTCAGGCAGCTGCCCGTACCAGTAAACCTGGAGATAGAAAAGGAAGTAGTAGACGTTTTGCACAAGTAAGCAAAGTTGAGCCTACTGAAGAGGATGTTCAAAAGCAGGTAAGGGAGACCTTGGAAAAATTACAAGGTAAATCCAAAAAAGGCAAAGGTGCTAAATATAGGAGAGATAAAAGGGATCAGCACCGTCAACAGACCGAAAAAGATCTTGAACAGCAAGAATTAGAGAGTAAAATCTTAAAAGTTACCGAGTTTGTTACAGCTAGTGAGGTAGCAACTATGATGGAGGTATCTACAACTGAAATTATTTCGGCTTGTATGTCCTTGGGTATCATGGTTACCATGAACCAGCGTCTTGATGCAGAAACATTATCTATAGTTGCAGATGAATTTGGCTATGAGGTAGAGTTTGTAACCGCTGATATTGAGGAAAGTATTATAGAAGAGGAAGATGCGCCGGAAGATTTAAAGCCGAGAGCCCCTATTGTTACCGTAATGGGTCATGTGGATCACGGTAAAACCTCATTACTTGATTATATTAGGGAAGAGAATGTAATTGCTGGTGAAAGCGGTGGAATAACACAGCATATTGGTGCTTATGGTGTTACCTTGGATAACGGGGAAAAAATCTCCTTTTTGGATACTCCGGGCCACGAGGCCTTTACGGCCATGCGTGCAAGAGGTGCACAGGTTACTGATATTGCAATCATTGTAATAGCCGCAGATGATGATATAATGCCCCAAACAAAAGAGGCTATTAGTCATGCACAGGCTGCCGGCGTGCCAATTATATTTGCTATCAATAAAATAGATAGACCTACAGCAAATCCAGATAAGATTAAGGAAGGTCTTGCCCAGATGAACTTATTGGTAGAAGATTGGGGAGGTAAAATACAATCCCATGATATTTCCGCCAAAACAGGTGCTGGAGTAAAAGAGTTATTGGAAAAAGTATTGTTAGAGGCTGAGTTACTTGAGTTAAAGGCTAATCCATCCAAATTAGCATCAGGAACTGTTGTTGAAGCTTTCTTGGATAAAGGTAAAGGCTATGTTTCTACTATTTTGGTGCAATCAGGTACTTTGAAGATTGGGGATTATGTTTTAGCGGGTACAACTAGCGGTAAGGTGAAGGCAATGCAAGATGAACGTGGTAAAACCGTTGAGCAGGTAGGTCCATCACAGCCAATATCCATCCTTGGTTTGGATGGGGCGCCACAGGCTGGTGATAAGTTCCATGTTCTTGAGGATGAACGCGAAGCAAAACAGATTGCAGCAAGAAGATCTCAGTTGCAACGTGAGCAATCTGTTAGGACACAACGTCATATTACACTTGACGAAATAGGTAGAAGAATCGCCTTAGGGGAATTCAAGGAATTGAATATAATCCTTAAGGGTGATGTGGATGGTTCTGTAGAGGCTTTAACCGATTCTTTCCAGAAGCTTTCTACAGATGAAATTCAGGTAAATATTATATATAAGGCAGTAGGGCCTATCACAGAATCTGACGTATTGTTGGCCTCTGCTTCTGATGCGGTAATTATTGGGTTTAATGTAAGGCCAATGGGTAACGCTAAGAGTATGGCAGAAAATGAGGAGATAGATATTCGTATGTACTCTATTATATATGACGCCATAAACGATCTTAAGGATGCCATGGAAGGTATGCTTTCTCCAGAAATGAAGGAGGAGATTACGGGTACTGCAGAAATTCGTGAAACATTCAAGATTTCTAAGATTGGTACCATTGCAGGATGTATGGTGACAAGTGGTAAGATATTTAGAAACTCTAGGATTCGTTTAATCAGGGATGGTGTGGTATTCTATACAGGAGAATTGTCCTCATTAAAAAGATTCAAGGATGATGTTAAGGAGGTTGCTAAAGGATATGATTGTGGACTTCAGGTTAAGAACTATAACGACATAAATATTGGTGATGTGGTTGAGGCGTTCCAAGAAGTTGCCGTTAAGAAGAAGTTGAAATCTAAATAATAACTAAGCCTTAACTGGCTTAGGATTAAGGCAAAAAAAATCGACCTATATGGTCGATTTTTTTGGTTTTAATAACATGGCGTCCGGATACTTTTTTCGAACCTCATTGAATTTTCGTTCCGCCTCTAGTTTTGATTTAAAACGACCAACGCGAACTCTATAAGTAGGCGAGTCGAAATCTATCTTTGAGGGAAGGTCAGGGAAATCTATCTCAATATTGCTCTTTATTTCTTGTGCTTTTGCGTAGTCACCAAAGCCAACTTGAATCCTATAATATTCGGAATTATGCTTGCTAGATTTGTAAATATCCAGTAATTCAGTGATCTTATTGTCTTGTTCAATATTTATTTTCCCTTCTTGAGCTATGCTGAAATTAACCACAAATGCCATGGAAAATAAATAAAATAAATTTTTCATCAGTAATTATTTTTAAGGATTTAGCCGCTTGTGCAAATGTAATTTTTTAAGGTCTAATTGATTAGCCTTATAGGTTATTTAGAACAGCTATAAATTATAAATTATAAATACATTAACATTTTTTCAAATAAAGTCTATGTCGTATTTTTGCCTTCGATTTAGGCATTTGTTCAGTACAATAATAATTGCTGAATACTAAAATCATGCCAAGATTCCGATTGAAATATATTATATATGAAAAAGGTTCCATACCGCAATCAATTTTCTAAAGTCTTAGGTTTCAGCTTAGTAGTTTGTCTACTTTTTTCGGTTATGTCATCGGCTCAAGATGAGGGCGGTGCTGCTTCTAGTGGTGATGCTACTGCTGGCAAGGCATTGTTCAATCAGAACTGTGCCGCATGTCATGCTCTTAACAGAAAAATGACCGGTCCTGCATTGGCCAATGTTGAGGCGAGATTGGCCGAGGACGAAGGATTGGATAAAGAGTGGCTTTATGCTTGGATCAAAAATAGTCCAGGTGTAATAAAGTCTGGGGATGCATATGCCAATAAAGTGTATGCTGAGTATAACCAGGCTGCAATGACTGCTTTTCCAACATTGTCAAATTCCGATATTGATAATATTTTAGCTTATACGGCGGCTACGCCTCCAGCGCCTGCTGTGGCTGCTGTTGGTGCCTCTGTAGGAGATTCGGCAGGGTCAGGTTCTTCGTCGGGTATTTCCAATGAAATTATTTTGGGTGCTCTGGCTTTGGTATTTGGGTTGTTGGTTGTGATGTTGTTTTTGGTAAACAATACCTTGCGTAGGATAGCTGAAGCTAACGGTGTAACATTAGAAAAGGAAAAGGCTGAAAAAAGAAAACCGATTTGGAAAGCTTTTGTTCAGAATCAATTTTTAGTATTGGTGACGTCTATATTTTTGCTATTAGGTAGTGCTTATTTTGCTTACGGCTGGATGATGCAGGTAGGTGTTGATCAAGGGTATGCGCCAATACAACCTATTCACTATTCGCACAAGATACATGCTGGTGATAATAAGATAGAGTGTAAGTATTGTCATTCTTCTGCTAGGGTTTCAAAGCATTCTGGTATTCCTTCGCTTAATGTATGTATGAATTGTCATAAGTCTATTTATGAGTATAAGGGCAATCCTGAAGGGCCTTCTCAAGAGGATTTGGCCAATGGTTATACCAATGAGTTTTATACTAAGGAAATCAAGAAATTATATAAGGCAGTGGGTTGGGATGAAGAGAACCAAAAGTATACTGGTGATAGTCAACCTGTAGAATGGGTTCGAATCCATAATTTGCCTGATTTTGCTTATTTCAACCATTCACAGCATGTTTCTGTTGCCGGTGTTGAGTGTCAGACTTGTCATGGTCCTGTTGAGGAGATGGAAATTATGTATCAATATTCTCCATTGACTATGGGATGGTGTGTTAACTGCCACCGAGAGACCAATGTAAAGGTTGAAGGCAATGAGTATTACGAGAAAATACATGCTGAACTTTCCAAAAAATATGGTGTGGAGAATTTAACGGCTGCCCAAATGGGTGGTTTGGAATGTGGAAAGTGTCACTATTAATAAATAATTAAAGAAGCTAATTACAGATATTACGTATGGCATCAAACAAAAAGTATTGGAAAAACGAAGCGGAGTTAAATCCTAACGATTCCATTGTTGAGGCGCTAAAGCAAAACGAATTTGTAGAGCAGATTCCTGTGGATGATTTTTTAGGGGATAAGGAGACTTTATCTTCAACTAACACCAATAGAAGGGATTTTCTTAAATATGTTGGTTTTAGTACGGCGGCAGCTTCTTTGGCGGCATGTGAAGGACCGGTTGTTAAATCTATCCCCTATGTTGTTCAGCCGGAAAATATTGTTCCCGGTGTGGCTAATTTTTATGCTACATCAATTGCTAATGGGAACGACTTTGCTAGTATATTGATTAAAACTAGGGAGGGAAGGCCTATCAAAGTTGAGAATAATACTTTAGCTAAAGTTGGCGGGAATGCAAATGCGAGAATTCAAGCATCTGTTCTTTCCTTGTATGACAGTACTAGGTTGCAGGGTCCTTTGGCTAATGGTGAACCAGCAGAGTGGTCTGCTTTAAATGCAGCTGTAAAAGCTAAAATGGATGGTCTTAAGGGGTCTTCCAGGCAAGTTGCTTTATTGACACAAACCTATGCAAGTCCATCTACAAGAAGATTGATCAATGAGTTGATTGCCTCTAATGAAAATGTGATGCACGTTACTTATGACGCCATAACTGAAGATGCTGCGTTAACGGCCTTTGAGAATGCATATGGTGAACGGGCTTTTGCGGATTATGATTTTGAAAAAGCAGGCTTGATAGTTTCTATAGGAGCGGATTTCTTGTCTGATTGGCAAGGTGGAGGCTTTGATAGTGGATATTCGAAAGGGCGTGTTCCTAAGAATGGTAAAATGTCTAGGCATATACAGGTCGAGGCAAATATGTCTTTAACCGGTGCCAACGCTGATAAAAGAATTCCGTTAACACCAACAGCGCAGAAAGTGGTACTTGCTAAATTGTATGGTGCGTTAAATGGTACTTCTGTTGGCGGTAATACTTCTGAGTATGATGGAATTGTAGATCAGATAAGTGCTGAAATAAAAAAGGCCGGCGCAAACGCTGTTGTGGTAACTGGTTTGGATGACCTAAATGCACAAACAGTTGTTTTGGCAATAAATAAAATGTTGGGTAGTAAGGCTTTTGATCCAAGTGCTCCCAGATATGTAAGGCAAGGAAGTGTTAAAGCTGTAAATGCCCTTATTGCTGGTATGAAGTCTGGAAAGATTGGCGCCTTGATTATGGATGGTGTAAACCCATTGTATTCACTGCCTAATGCTGCGGATTTTAAGGAAGGTTTGGGGAAAGTAGATTTGACTGTCGCCTTTTCAACCAATTGGAACGAGACTGCAGAGGCTGTTCAATATGTTGCGGCATCTAATCATTACTTAGAGTCTTGGGGTGACGTTGAGATTAAAAAAGGTCATTTTAGTTTGATGCAGCCTACCATAAAAGAGTTGTTTGATACAAAACAGTTTCAGTCCGCTATTTTAAGTTGGATGGGAAGTGAACAAACATATTATGATTATATAAAGGATACTTGGACTTCGTCTATTTTAAGTGGGGCAAGTTGGAGTCAAGCATTGCAGGATGGTGTTTTTAGCGCAGAGACAATGCTTGTTTCTGATGAAAGTGTTGCTGTTGAGGAAGTTAGGGCGGATGAAGTTGAGAATTCCTTGCCTTTATCAGCTGCAATTCGATCATTGGCGAATGCGACTAGTGACGGTATGGAACTAACGCTGTATTCTAAAGTAGGTATGGGCGACGGCCAACAGGCTAATAATCCTTGGTTACAGGAATTTCCAGACCCAATAACAAGAGTATCTTGGGATAATTATGTTACTATTTCAAAGGCGGATGCTGAAAACATAGGTGTAAGCAATGTGAATGTTGCAAATGGTGGTATGGATGGAAATTATGTTTCCCTTACCGTTAATGGTGTGACAATAAATAAAATTCCTGCTGTAGTTCAGCCAGGTCAAGCTAGGGGGACTGTAGGTCTTGCGTTTGGTTATGGTAAAACGGTGGGTATGAAAGAGGAGATGCAAACTGGTGTAAACGCTTTTGCTTTATACGATGGGTTTTCATCAAATCAATCGGTAAGTGTTGCCAAGGAAGGTGGCAATCATGAGTTTGCCTGTATTCAATTGCATAAAACATTGATGGGAAGGGGTGATATCATTAAAGAAACCTCATTGGAGATATTTAACACTAAAGATCATGCAGAGTGGAACCATGTTCCCCAAGTTTCCTTGAATCATCAGGAAGTACCTGCAACATCTGTAGATTTATGGGATAGTTTTGATCGTTCTATAGGGCATCATTTCAATATGTCTATTGATCTTAATGCTTGTACAGGTTGTGGGGCATGTGTTATAGCTTGTCATGCTGAAAACAATGTTCCTGTAGTAGGTAAGCAAGAAGTTAGAAAATCAAGGGATATGCACTGGTTGCGTATCGATAGGTATTATTCCTCGGAAGAAACTTTTGAAGGTGATAATACTAAGAAGGAAGAATTTGATGGTCTTTCTGGAGAAAAAGGTTCTTTAGGAGGTTTTGGGGAATTGGAAGATCCTTCAGAGAATCCTCAAGTAGCTTTTCAGCCAGTGATGTGTCAACACTGTAACCATGCTCCTTGTGAAACGGTTTGTCCTGTTGCTGCAACGTCTCACGGTAGGCAAGGTCAAAACCAAATGGCTTACAATAGATGTGTGGGTACAAGATATTGTGCAAATAACTGTCCTTATAAAGTTAGAAGATTTAATTGGTTCTTGTATAACAACAATGACGAGTTTGATTTCCATATGAACAATGATTTGGGGAAAATGGTATTGAACCCAGATGTTAATGTTCGTTCAAGAGGTGTTATTGAAAAATGTTCCATGTGTATCCAGAAAACACAATTAACAATCCTTGATGCTAAAAGGGATGGTAGGGTAATTGAAGATGGAGAATTCCAAACAGCTTGTTCTTCTGCTTGTGGCAATGGGGCAATTGTATTTGGAGATGTGAACGATGGGAAGAGCAAGGTCTCTGAACTCAAAGAAAGTGACCGTATGTACCATTTATTGGAGCATGTAGGAACAAAACCAAATGTATTCTATCACGTCAAAGTTAGGAATACCAACGAAGCTTAAACAATACTAGAAAGTAATTATAATAGAAGTCTATGGCGTCGCATTACGAAGCACCTATACGAAAACCCCTAGTAACCGGAGATAAAGGTTATCACGATGTTACCGTGGATATTGCCGCTCCTGTGGAAGGCAGGGCCAATAAACATTGGTGGATTGTTTTCTCTATTGCCTTAGTGGCATTTCTTTGGGGGGTAGGTTGTATTATTTATACGGTATCAACTGGTATTGGTACTTGGGGTCTTAATAAAACTGTAAACTGGGCATGGGATATTACCAACTTTGTATGGTGGGTAGGTATTGGTCATGCAGGAACATTAATTTCCGCAGTATTATTGTTATTCCGTCAAAAATGGAGAATGGCAATTAACCGTTCTGCGGAGGCAATGACTATTTTCTCTGTAGTTCAGGCTGGTTTGTTTCCAATCATTCATATGGGTCGGCCATGGTTGGCTTATTGGGTATTGCCTATACCAAATCAATTTGGTTCTTTGTGGGTGAACTTCAACTCACCACTTTTGTGGGATGTATTCGCAATTTCAACATACCTATCTGTTTCATTAGTGTTTTGGTGGACAGGTTTGTTGCCAGATTTTGCTATGATTCGCGATAGGGCTGTACTTCCGTTTCAAAAGAAAATCTATAGTTTGTTAAGTTTTGGATGGAGTGGTCGTGCTAAGGATTGGCAGCGATTTGAAGAGGTGTCTTTAGTTCTTGCCGGATTGGCAACGCCACTGGTACTCTCTGTGCATACTATTGTATCCTTTGACTTTGCCACTTCTGTAATACCAGGTTGGCATACGACGATATTTCCACCATATTTTGTTGCTGGGGCCATCTTCTCTGGTTTTGCAATGGTGAATACGTTGTTGATTATCATGCGTAAAGTATGTAATCTAGAGTCTTATATTACTGTACAACATATAGAGCTAATGAATATTGTAATTATGATTACAGGTTCTATAGTTGGTTGTGCCTATATCACCGAGTTGTTCATGGCATGGTATTCCGGTGTTGAGTATGAGCAATATGCTTTCTTAAATAGGGCCACTGGACCTTATTGGTGGGCATATTGGGCAATGATGACCTGTAACGTGTTCTCTCCGCAGTTTATGTGGTTCAAAAAATTAAGGACTAGTATCATGTTTTCTTTCTTTATTTCAATTGTTGTAAATATTGGAATGTGGTTTGAAAGATTCGTTATTATTGTAACCTCTTTGCATAGGGATTATCTTCCTTCTTCTTGGACCATGTTCTCACCAACATTTGTAGATATAGGAATTTTTATTGGAACAATAGGTTTCTTCTTTGTGCTGTTCTTATTGTATTCTAGAACGTTCCCTGTAATTGCACAGGCAGAGGTTAAATCTATTTTGAAATCTTCTGGTGAACGATTTAAAAATTTAAGGGACGCTGGTAAACCTCTTTATGAAATTTCTACCGCTAAAGTAATGGTTAAGGAATCAATAACTGATGATGTTATAATGGGAGAGGTGGTTCCTTCAGAAGGTGATAAAGTTGGTGTTAATGAGCTTTTAAGTTCTATTGGGACTTTTGACCCAACCAAAGAAACTGCTGATGACCTTAAGAAGGTAAAAGGAATAGGTCCACAAATGGAAGCAACCCTAAACCAAATTGGAATATTTTCATTTGCCCAGGTTGCTAGGATGACAGAAAGAGAGTATAACTTGTTGGATTCTATCACAGGTTCGTTCCCAGGAAGGGCACAACGTGACGATTGGGCAGGACAGGCTAAAGTATTAAATAACAAAAAGTAGATATGGCATCTAAAGTTATTCAGGCATTTTACAACGACGATGACGTGCTTATGCATGCTGTGAAAAAGGTAAAGGCCGCTAAACATCACATTGAGGAAGTATATTGTCCTTTTCCAGTTCATGGTTTAGATAAGGCAATGGGATTGGCACCGACACGTATTGCAATTACAGCGTTTATGTATGGCTGCGTTGGTCTTGCGGTTGCCGTATTGATGATGAATTATATAATGATTGAGGATTGGCCTCAGGATATTGGTGGTAAGCCTAGCTTTAGTTACTTGGAAAACATGCCAGCTTTTGTGCCAATTATGTTTGAGCTAACTGTTTTCTTTGCTGCGCACTTAATGGTTATCACATTTTACCTAAGAAGTAGATTATGGCCATTTAAAGAAGCAGAGAATCCGGATGTTAGGACTACCGATGATCATTTTCTTATGGAAATAGAGATTCATAATAATGAGCAGGAGTTAAAAGATTTATTGGCAGATACAGGTGCCGTTGAAATTAGTATATCAGAAAAAAGCAGTCATTAAATATGAACAGTTTTACAAAAATAGTAGCAGTATTATGTTTGGTCATACTTTTTGCGGCTTGTCAGGATAATAGCAAGCCAAACTATCAGTATATGCCTAATATGTACGAATCGGTAGGATATGAAACTTATGGTAAAGTTGGTTTTCTACCATCTGAATCTGAGGCTCTTTTACCACCTGCCAATACAATCAACAGAGGTTGGTTGCCTTATGAGATAGAAAATACACCTGAGGGAAAGGAGTTGGCAAGATTGAATAGTAGTGTGTTAGATTCAACGGCATCTGAAACGAATTTGGCCATAGGAGGACAATTGTATTCAATATATTGTGCCATTTGTCACGGGGATAAAGGTAAAGGTCAAGGAACTTTGGTGAAAAGGGAGAAAATCTTAGGTGTGCCAAGTTATGATGATCCTGCACGTAATATTACCGTGGGAACTACTTTTCATACGATTCAATACGGATTAAACTCTATGGGTTCTTATGCCTCTCAAATGAATACAACTGAAATGTGGCAGGTCTCAGAATATGTAATGAAGTTGAAACAAGATTTAACCAAATAACAGGTAAAGAATACTATGTATACGTTATCAAATAGACTTAAGATAGGATCCATTATTTTAATGGCTGTAGGACTTCTTGGCATAATAGGAGGTTTTGTTATGGCACCTGGAACTGTAGAGGAAGCAAAGGCATTGGTTGCTAGTCATGAAGATGGTCATGGTGAAAGTCATTCCTCTGCTGATGCACACGATATGGGAGCAAATGACCATGGGGTAGAGGCGGCACACGGAGAATCCCATGATGCGTCACATGATGAGCATTTACTTCATCAATTACAGAATAAACCATGGGCTGCGCTTTATGTTGCTGCATTTTTCTTTATGATGATTGCTTTAGGTGTTTTGGCTTTTTACGCAATACAACGTGCTGCGCAAGCTGGTTGGTCACCATTGTTGTTTAGGGTAATGGAAGGAATTACGTCTTACTTGGTTCCAGGTGGGATTATAGTTTTTGTGATCTTAGTGCTATCCGTATTGCACATGAACCACTTATTCGTGTGGATGGATGCGGATGTTGTAGCGCATGATGAACTGCTTCAAGGTAAAGCGGGATATTTAAACCCAACATTCTTTTTAATACGAGCAGCTATCTTTTTGGGTGGTTGGATCGCTTATAGGGAATATTCAAGAAAATTATCACTTCAACAAGATGAATCAGATGATAATTCTAATTTTAAATTAAACTTTAGAATCTCAGCAGCATTTCTAGTATTCTATCTTATATCTGAATCTATAATGTCATGGGATTGGATAATGAGTGTAGACCCACATTGGTTTAGTACTTTGTTTGGTTGGTACATTTTTGCAAGTATGTTTGTGTCTGGAATTACTGTTATTGCAATGGTTACCATTTATTTGAAATCTAAAGGTCTATTACAGGATGTAAACGATAGTCATATACACGATTTAGCAAAATTTATGTTCGGCATAAGTATTTTCTGGACTTATTTATGGTTTTCTCAATTCATGTTAATTTGGTATTCAAACATACCGGAGGAAGTGACGTACTATGTTACAAGAATACAAGATTATAAATTGCCATTCTTTGGTATGGTGGCAATGAACTTTTTGTTTCCTGTTCTTTTATTGATGAATAGTGATTACAAACGTATTAATTGGTTCGTGATTATGGCTGGTATAGTAATTCTTGCTGGTCATTATATGGATATTTTTAATGCAATAATGCCTTCAACGGTTGGAGACCAATGGTATATTGGTTTATCTGAAATTAGTTCGGTATTGTTTTTTGCGGGTTTATTTATTTTCTGGGTGTTCAGGGCACTTTCAACAGTACCGCTACAACCTAAGAGAAATCCATTTATTGAAGAAAGTAGACACTTTCATTATTAGTAGTTTTAAAGTATAATATTAAAGCATACAATGACGACATTATTAACTTTAGCTGTTTTAGTTCTTGTGGCAATTGCTATTTGGCAAATGACCAAAATATTTGAATTGTCTCAGCTTAGAACGGAACATTCTGAAATAGCATCAGATAAAGACAACAAGAACAACGGGTATCTAATGTTCGCGTTTTTGATTTTTATCTATGGAATAACAATTTTCAGCTTTTGGAAATATACTAAATTTTTATTGCCTGATGCTGCATCTGAACATGGTGCGGAGTATGACAGCTTAATGCTGATGTCTTTTGTGATTATTTTTATCGTTCAGACACTTACGCAGGCCTTATTACATTATTTCAGTTTTAAATATAAAGGTGAAACGGGCAGAAAGGCCTTATTCTATGCCGATAATGATAAGTTGGAGTTCATTTGGACCATTATACCAGTGGTGGTATTGGCAGGTTTAATTCTTTGGGGATTATATACATGGACTAATATTATGGATATTAATGATGAGGACGATCCATTGGTAGTAGAACTTTATGCGCAGCAATTTAACTGGACAGCTAGATACGCTGGTGATGATAATGTTTTGGGTGGAGCCAATGTGAGGATGATTGATATTGATCGTGCAAACGTATTAGGTTTGGATGAGTCTGATACTTATGCCGAGGATGATATTATAGTAAAAGAACTTCATTTGCCTGTTGGTAGAAAAGTGAATTTTAAAATGCGTTCACAAGATGTATTACATTCTGCTTATATGCCCCATTTTAGAGCTCAGATGAACTGTGTGCCTGGTATGATTACAGAATTTTCTTTTACCCCAATTTACACTACCGAGGAAATGCGACAAAACCCGGATGTTGTTGACAAGGTAAAAAGGACGAATAAAATTAGGGCTGAAAAGTCTGCTGGTGGAGAGGATATTTTAGATCCATGGGAGTTTGATTATATTTTACTTTGTAATAAAATTTGTGGAAAATCCCACTATAATATGCAAATGAAGATTATTGTAGAGTCTGAAGAGGATTTCAATAAATGGGTTGACAGTCAGTCGACATTTAAGGAGACTGTCTTAAAGGATGAAACAGCACCTGCTTTTAATACTGTTGAAGGAATTTCGTCAGCGCATTAAATAAAGTATTTTAAAATTAGGCTAGAAAAAGAATATTTAAATAAAAAAACCGATTATGTCAGCAGTAACAGCACATGTAGATGGTCACGCACACGAAGATCATGGGCATCATCATAAGGAGACATTTGTAACTAAATATATATTTAGTCAAGATCATAAAATGATCGCAAAACAGTATTTAATTACTGGATTGATTATGGGCTTTATAGGTATTGCGATGTCTCTATTGTTTAGAATGCAATTAGCATGGCCAGGAGAGTCTTTTCCAATATTTGAGGCCGTTCTTGGTAAATGGGCACCAGATGGTGTCATGGATGCCGATATTTATTTAGCGTTAGTTACCATTCACGGTACTATCATGGTCTTTTTTGTTCTAACGGCTGGTCTTAGTGGTACGTTTAGTAACCTTTTAATTCCATTACAGATTGGTGCTAGGGATATGGCATCAGGATTTTTGAATATGGTTTCATATTGGTTGTTTTTTACATCAAGTGTTATCATGCTTATTTCATTGTTTGTCGAGGCTGGTCCTGCAGCTGCAGGTTGGACAATTTATCCTCCATTGAGTGCACTGCCAATGGCGCAACCAGGTTCTGGAATGGGAATGACCTTATGGTTGGTATCTATGGCTATTTTCATCGCTTCTTCCTTACTTGGTTCATTAAACTATGTAGTTACAGTAATAAACCTTAGGACTAAAGGCATGTCCATGACTAGGTTGCCGCTTACTATTTGGGCATTTTTTGTAACTGCTATTATTGGAATTATATCATTTCCAGTGTTATTATCGGCAGCTTTGTTGTTGATAATGGACAGAAGTTTTGGTACTTCGTTTTTCTTATCGGATATATTCATTCAAGGAGAGGTATTGCATTATCAAGGAGGTTCACCAGTTCTTTACGAGCACTTGTTCTGGTTCTTGGGTCACCCTGAGGTTTACATCGTATTATTGCCTGCTTTAGGTATTACATCTGAAGTAATGTCTACAAATGCCCGTAAGCCTATATTTGGATATCGTGCTATGGTTGCTTCTATTTTGGCTATCGCATTCTTGTCCACAATAGTATGGGGACATCATATGTTTATTTCTGGTATGAACCCTTTCTTGGGATCAGTATTTACATTTACAACCTTATTAATTGCAATTCCATCTGCGGTTAAAGCTTTTAACTATATAACTACATTGTGGAAGGGTAACTTACAGTTAAACCCTGCTATGTTGTTCTCTATTGGTTTGGTATCTACATTTATCACAGGTGGTTTAACGGGTATTATATTAGGTGATAGTACATTGGATATTAATGTGCACGATACCTATTTTGTAGTAGCACATTTCCATTTGGTAATGGGTATCTCCGCACTTTATGGTCTTTTTGCCGGTGTTTATCATTGGTTCCCTAAAATGTTCGAGGGTAAGATGATGAACAAGAACTTGGGTTATGTGCATTTTTGGATTACCGCAATATGCGCTTATGGGGTATTCTTCCCAATGCACTTTGTGGGTATGGCCGGTGTTCCTAGAAGATATTATGAAAATACCGCGTTTCCTATGTTTGATGAACTTACGGATGTTCAGGTATTAATGACAGTATTTGCAATTATTGCAGGTGCTGCACAATTAGTGTTCATTGCTAATTTTATATATAGTATTTTCTACGGTAAAGTAGGTCCTAAGAACCCATGGAAGTCTAATACCCTTGAGTGGACAGCTGAACAAAAGCATATCCATGGAAACTGGGAAGGCGCCATTCCAGAAGTTCATCGATGGGCTTATGATTATAGTAAGGTTGATGAAAATGGTGAGTATATTATTCCAGGTCAGGATTTTGTACCTCAAAATATACCTTTACAGGTTGATGAAGAGGAATTGAATCATTAAAATTCAGATAGAAGTTTAGAAAAATGCCCAATTGATTCAATTGGGCATTTTTTTTGATACAATAGATCAGAAATAGTTTCCGTATTTTTATTCTAACATTACACTAAACGACATTTTAATATATGAATAGGCAACTGGTTATATTGTTTTTAATATTAGTAGGTTTTCAATCTTTTGGTCAGCGAAAGCCAAAGATTAAGGGAAATAGAAACGTTGTGGAAGTCCGTGAGGATCTACCACCTTTTAGTGCCATTGAATTAGAAGATGACTTAGAAGTTGTGTTACAAAAATCTTCTAATGAAGGTTATATGGTTGAGGCTGATGATAATTTGTTAGATGTGCTCAAATTTAAGGTTGCGGATAGTACTTTGATAATTTCCTCATTCTACAATATCACAACAAAAAAACGATTAAATATAACAATCTATTATACCGAATTAGATAGGCTATCTATGAACAATGGGGAAATTAGTATGAACGATGTGATCACTTCTGATAAATTAGATATACAAACTAGTGGTACTGCGAGGTTGGAATTGAATGCAACTGCTAGCATTATTAATATAGAAATGGAGGGTATTAGTTCTGGTGATTTTAATGTTGCAAGTGATTCACTAAATCTAACGCTAAAGGATCGTATAGACGTTAAGGTGTATGCTACAGGAGAGAGCAATACCATTTACATGTATAAAAATGCCTCTGCTAAGTTAGAAGGTAATGTAGAAAGGGTAATGGCTAAACTATATGGTAATAGTAACTTAAAGGCAGAAAAGTTAGAAACAAATGCTACAGTTCTAGTATCGGAGGATTCACCAAGTGCCTATGTTTTTGTAACTACTGATTTTCAATTATCATCCAGAGGTTCTTCGAAAACTAGTTTGTATGGAAATCCAAAAATTACAATATTGGATTTCTTGGATACCTCACAGTTACATAAGGAAAACTAATTTGCAATAGGGGCGGTTAAGCAGTGCTCTGGAATCCCAAAACCATCAATAAGTTCATGGATATGAGGACGCAGTTCTGTACACAAACGTTCTACTCGTTGTCTTAACGCTTTCGATTTTGAACTTCCAATATATCCTTGTTCTAAATACCAAGAGGCATCTTTTCTGATTTCAAACAAGGCATATAGCGTAGCTAATTTTTGGAATAGTTCTTTGTGTTCTTGGCTGTTAATAGTATCTGTAAAGTCAGTAAAAGTAGAATAAGCAAGTTCTATACTATAGGCCTTGCCTAATGCTATTAAATGGGTCTGTACTTTTAAGAAGGCCTGGTAAGAAGGAACCCCCTTTTTAATGTAATCCCTTATGCGCATGGCCAAGGTATATGTTAATCTTCTTGTCCTGTACTCAAAGGCGTGTTTGTGAAATTTAGGGTTGTACAGGTGGTCTTTATCCACCTTATTGGCATATAATGGATTTACAGTTGCAAGTTTATCACTTAGCTGCTGGCTGAGTAACTTTAGAACCGATGAGAATCCTGCACTATTAAATTCAGCCTTAAAGTCGGATAGTACACCTTTGGCAGCAAGTTGTAGCAACACATTATTATCGCCTTCAAATGTTGTAAAAATATCAACATCGCCTTTTAGGTCCGCAATTCGGTTTTCTATTAAATACCCTTTTCCACCACAGGCTTCACGACATTCTTGGAGCGTATTATTGGCATACCAAGTGATAACAGATTTTAACCCTGCAACTTGGGTTTCCACTTTTCGTTTGTCAGGTTGTGTTTCATCACAATAAACAGACATCATTTTATCCAATGTTATGTGATATATATACGCACTGGCTACTAGGGGTATCAATCTCAGTTGATGGGTAGGGTAATCCATCAATAAATCCTCTTGTATTTTTTTATTGTCATTAAACTGCCGTCTTTTTAAGGCGTGTTTTATGGCAATGGCCAAGCCCATTTTCGCACCTCCTAATCCTGCACGAGCTACACATATTCTGCCGCCCACCAAGGTGCCCAACATAGTGAAAAATCGTTTGTTTGGGTTTTTTATCTCTGAATAATATGTGCCATTTTCTGTAATAGTGCCAAAATTGTTCAAAAGATTGGCTCGAGGTACCTGAACCTGATTAAACCAAATTTTACCATTGTCCACACCGTTTAATCCCAATTTATAACCATTGTCCTCAATGGTTATGCCCGGTAAAATTTTGTGTTTGTCATCTCTTAAGGGAACAAGAATAGCATGTACGCCTTCATTTTTTCCATTGACTATTAATTGTGCAAAAACTGAGGCTATTTTAGAATGTAAGGCATTTCCAATGTATTCTTTATTGTCGTTTTTGCCTGGGGTGTGCATAACTATACTGTCAGTTTTATTATCATATGTGGCAGTGGTCTTAATGCCACGTACATTGGATCCATGCCCAGTTTCGGTCATAGCGAAACACCCTAATAGTTCAGCTGTCCCAGCTCTCTTTAAATATTTATCATGCTGTTCTTTACTACCTAATTTTTGGATGCTCCCTCCAAAAAGCCCAAATTGTACCCCAAATTTAATTGCCATGCTTCCATCAACATACATCATTTGTTCAAAGATTTTGGAATAACCTTCCATATTGTTCGTACCGCCATAAGCTTCAGGATAAGCCATTGCACCATATCCTTTTAATGCCAGGTTTTTTATCTGCTTTAAAACAATTTCTCGAAACGCATCCTTATTTCTATGTATACCCCAATTAAATATTGGCTCGTTAAGAATTGTTCTAAATTGATTTATAGTTTCCGCGTGATCTCCATTTAAAATAGCATCAATCAATGTACTATCGTATAAATTAGAAATACCATGATGTTCTACCGCAACGTTGAACAAATGATTATAATGATTGGGTTGTATGCCTAAATTAATTTCTATGTCCTTTAGATGATTGTTAAAGGGGTATGACACTAGATGTGCGGAAGCTACTTTTTGACTAAAAGTAGCTAACGGATAATTCACGCTTTCTATTAACTTCACATTAGAAGATGAAATCACATATTTCCAATTCTTAAATACATTTTCTGCTGGTGGATTATCGGTATGTAACCATGATTTAAGCTGTTCTTTTTCATCTTTATTCAAACTGTCATCCTTCTGTATGGCATTTTGAACTACATTAGTTTCCGAAGCGGATACTAAATCATCTGACCAAATCACATAAAAAAAAGGAATGTATTGAAGTATTCCTTGTGGGTAAGCTATCTTTTCCATGATATGAATTTACGATTTATCTGTTAATATTGAAGTGAATAAACCATTCTTGCCATAGAACTATTTGACTATCTTTGTTAGTGTATGAACGAGTTTTTAGATCCATCCGGAGCGCATTTTTCAGATGCAGAAGTAGATATAGAAAGAGCATTAAGACCTGTCTCCTTCGATGATTTCACCGGTCAGGAACAGGTGCTTGAAAATTTAAAAGTTTTTGTAGAGGCAGCTAACCAGAGAGGAGAGGCTTTAGATCATACTTTGTTTCATGGCCCTCCAGGGTTAGGAAAAACTACATTGGCCAATATATTGGCAAACGAGTTGGGTGTTGGCATAAAGATCACTTCTGGCCCTGTCTTGGATAAACCTGGGGATTTGGCAGGTTTGTTAACCAACCTTGAGGAACGAGATGTCTTATTCATTGATGAAATACATAGGTTAAGCCCTATTGTAGAGGAGTACCTATATTCTGCAATGGAAGACTATAAAATTGATATCATGATAGAGACGGGTCCAAATGCCCGTACGGTTCAAATTAACCTTAATCCATTTACTCTAATTGGAGCCACAACACGCTCTGGTTTGCTTACGGCACCTATGAGAGCACGATTTGGCATACAAAGTAGGTTACAATATTACGATACAGAATTACTTTCCACTATTGTTCAGCGAAGTGCTGAAATTCTAAAGGTCCCTATTACCAATGATGCATCTATAGAAATAGCGGGTAGAAGCAGGGGAACACCACGTATTTGTAATGCCCTGTTAAGAAGAGTCCGGGATTTTGCCCAGATTAAGGGTAATGGTAATATTGATATGGAAATTTCAAAATTTGGGTTGAAAGCATTAAATGTGGATGCGCATGGTCTTGATGAAATGGACAATAAAATTTTAGTAACCATAATTGACAAATTTAAAGGTGGCCCAGTTGGTATTACTACCTTAGCAACGGCAGTTTCTGAAAGTGCAGAAACTATTGAAGAGGTTTATGAGCCTTTCCTAATTCAACAAGGGTTTATTATGAGAACGCCTAGAGGTAGGGAGGTAACGGAGTTGGCATACAAACATTTGGGAAGAATTAAGGGGGGAATACAACCGGGGTTGTTCTAAACTTTCGTTTTTCTTTTTATCTTGTAGCAAACCTCGTTAATCGGTTTGCCATAAATGCGTTTCTTTCATTATATACTTTTTCTTTGTCTTTTGAAGACTTTCGTGGGTCTTTCACAAGAAAATATATATGTATTGGACACCTTCTACCCGGTACATTCCTTGGACCATATCCTAAAAGTATATCCAGATTCAAACAATACATTAACTCCAGAAAAATTACTTAAAGACCCTGCTTCTTATTTTTTAAAAGGTGATAAACTACCGCGTTTTTTGGAAGTGGGCACCACTTATTGGGGTAAACTCAATGTAAAAACAAAGGAACCACTGGTTGGTTGGACCTTACATTTTGAGGATAAAATGATCGGTCCGCCGGCATGGACCAAAAGTAATGGAACCGTTGATGTCTATGGGTATGTGGATAATGCACTAATATTTCATCAAAGAACCGGAGCTGAATACCCAAAAGGAGAAAAAGCGTACAAGGGACATTGGATTATGAATGCCATTTTGCTTGATTCATTACCCGCCAATAAGGTAGTTGAACTGGTTATTAAGGTCAAAGGAAACGCTATGGGATATCCAGCCTATTTCAATTTGACTGCCAGAAGTCCTGATCAACCGTATTACCATCAGTTTGATCAATTTCACAGTGGTTTCAATATATTTTTATTTGGGATAACCTTTATCATTCTGGTATATCATCTCCTACAATACATTTACTTACGTGAATCTATCTTTCTATGGTTTTGTATTTGGTTAGCTTTCTGCACCTTAACCCAAGCGATGACTGTTGGTTTTATCATTGGGGGTTTGGGTAAGTTCCGTTACATAACTTGGATGTTAATCGCCAATGGGATTTTTTATTCTTTTTGGTTTTTTGGTAGAGAATTTGTTAACTCGAGAACAAAGTTTCCAAAACTAGATAGGATAATGCTCATTTTGGCACTGTTCATATTGGTGGAAATTTTAGTAGTGACAGTCTTTGTACTAATTGAGAACCCTCAAACATATTTTACTGGTGTTGGTTTTCATTACATCATACTTAATATTTATGCCATTGCCAGCTTCATGCTTTCCATTTTTCTTTTTACAAAAAAGGATTTGTTTGCTAGGTATTTTGGAATTGGATCTATAGTTGGGAGTCTTGCCTTGATAATAGGTACCCTTTGGTCCATGGGAATCCTGACTCCTCCTTTTAGGCTCGATCCGTTTGCAACTGGAGTTTTCCTCCAAATAATTATCTATTCCTTTGGAATAGCATATCGCAGGCAGACTATTGCCAAACAAAACGAACAAGAAAAGTTGGAAGCGGAACGTTCACGGGTAGAAATACTTCGGATGAAGGACTTGGATGAAGTAAAATCAAGGTTCTTTACAAATATCAGCCATGAGTTCAGGACGCCGCTTACGTTAATTCATGCTCCTTTATCCAAAGCCAAAAGTTTGCAGAATCAAAGTGACCGAGAAGTTATAACCCTGAGTAAAAGGGATTTCGATATTGTGGAACGAAACTCCTTTCGGCTACAAACCTTGGTAGACGAGCTATTGGAGCTTTCTAAATTGGAAAGTGGAAAGACAGTACTTTCTGTTACCCAAAATGATATTGTCCCAGTTATAAAGTGGATGATATTTTCTTTTGAAAGCATGGCAGAGCGCTCTCAGATTAAATATGATATCAGTATTAATGCGGAATCTAAAATAGGGTATTTTGATTCAGATAAGTTGCAGAAAATAGTACAAAATGTATTGTCCAATGCATTAAAGTATACTTCCAAAGGCGGAAAGGTGACGGTTTCCGTTGATTTTGTTGATGAATATCTTCATTTGTCGGTATCTGATACCGGTAATGGAATATCAGAAGAAGATCTTCCCAATGTCTTTGATCGTTTTTATAGAGTGGAAGGTTCGGAAAGTAAGGGTTCGGGAATTGGATTGGCATTGACCAAGGAGTTGGTCGATTTGCATGAAGGAGAGATAAAAGTAGAAAGTACATTAGGAAAAGGGACTACATTTCACGTAAAACTTCCCATATCATTGAAAGCTCTCCCAAAATCTGTCCTTATTGTAGATAGTAAAGAACCCCTTACTTTCAGTCAAGGACGGGTAGAAACCACTAACAAGGCAATGGAAAATGGTAGTAGTCCGTCAACAACGGATTTCCCAATCGCATTGATTGTGGAAGATAATGAGGACCTAAGGACCTACATGGGAAGTATTTTACAAGGCCAATATCAAGTCTTAACGGCCAAAGATGGAGAGGAAGGTGAAAGGATTGCCATGGCAGAAATTCCAGATGTAATCATAAGCGATGTTATGATGCCCAAAAAGAACGGTTTTGAATTGTGCAATACAGTGAAGACCGATAGTAAGACCAGTCATATTCCCATCATATTATTAACGGCAAAGGCAGGACAGGACAATAAGATGGAGGGTCTTTATCAAGGTGCCGATGCTTATTTGACCAAACCATTCGCCCCAGATGAGCTATTGGTACGCATAAAAAACCTGATTGGTTTAAGGCAAAAACTTTGGGAGAAGGTAAAGGAGACAGATGGTTTGCTGGTGGATGAACTCCAATTAAATTCCATGGAGGATGAATTTCTTCGAAAAGTGTTTAAGGTCATCAATGAGAATTTGGAAGATGCCTCCTTTTCCGTGGAACTTCTTGCTAGCACTGTGGGATTCAGTCGGGCACAGTTGCATCGAAAGTTGAAGGCCTTGATCAATAAATCTCCCAACCAACTTATTTCTGAAATTCGCTTGAATACCGCCTACCAACTTCTTCAGAACAAAACGGGCAATGTTTCTGAAATTGCCTATACCGTTGGGTTTTCAAATCTCTCCTATTTTGCCAAAACTTTCAAGGAAAAATTTGGTACCTCTCCAAGTGAAGTAGCAACCCTTTAAATTTATATGACAATAAGTTACTTGTATTCAGTTCTTTAAATTAGAATGCAACAAATTTGTTAAGATATGCGACATCATTGTCAGCCACTTTTATTGCTTCTTTTGACCTTAGCGATACGGTTCCCCAAAGGACAAATAACATTTCATTTAAATCGTATCGTTATGAAGACATTAAAAAGCACAATTACAAGTTTCGGAAGTCTGTTATTACTCCTGGTAGTCACTTCCTGTTCAAAAGAGGAGGCTACAGCAGATACCGAGCTTGAAATGGTATCGGTAAAAGCAAAGAAGGAAACATTGGAATCCCAATTGAAAAAAGTTAAAAAGGCAACCATGCGCTTTCACAGCTTTGAACAGGCGAAAAAGGCAGGCTATGCCGATCCTTATCCATTTAATCCATCTATCTATGTTCCCAACATGGGCTTCCATTATATCAATGTAGGACTGATTGATGGAGAATTTGATATGGAGAAACCAGAAATTCTCCTGTACGTGCCCAATGAGCAAGGAAAATTGAAACTTGTAGGCGTGGAATATGCCGTACCTTTTGTATTGTCGCCAGATGGTCCACCGGAAGGTTTTATCGGTGACAGTGATCAATGGGATAAGAATTATAATTTACCCGGTGGAGCGTGGACCTTGCATGCGTGGGTAGTTATTGAGAATCCTGATGGGGTATTTACGGACTTGAATCCTGTTGTTCCTAAAAATGACCCTTCAGGTAAATAACCCTCAATTAAATAATAAACCAAAAAAAGAAAGAAGATGAAAAATAAAGCAATTGCGATTATGACCTTTTCGGTATTGATATTGGCCTCTTGCAACCAGCCTAAGGAAAAGAAGGTCGAAGTGGTAGAGGAAGCAAACGTTAAAACGGTGAATTTAGAAGAGCGAGGTGAGTATTTGGTAAGTATTATTGGCTGCGCAGATTGCCATACGCCCAAGAAAATGACCGAAATGGGGCCTGTACCGGATATGGACCGTTACATGATGGGATTTGACAGTTCTGGAGCTTTACCGCCAATTCCTGAAAATGTTCCTTTAGGCCCTTGGGCTTTGTTTGCAGGGGATTTAACGGCTGCGGTCGGACCTTGGGGAACCAGCTATGCAGGAAATCTTACACCGGATAAAACCGGCATTGGCAATTGGACCTTGAACCAGTTCAAAAAGGCCATTAAAGAAGGTAAGTACAAAGGTTTGGACAATTCACGTCCCATTTTGCCACCCATGCCCGTAGAGGCGTACAGGCACTTGGAAGATGATGATGTTGAAGCCATTTTTACGTATCTTAAATCCTTAAAGCCAATAGAAAACATAGTTCCGGCCTATACACCGCCCGCCTCCTAAATAGGTACTGAATTAAAATTAATGTACCTTCGGAGTATGAACCGAAGTATGTTGTCACAGCAAATAAAAACCGAAGCCAAACGCCTCGGTTTTTTGTCTTGTGGTATTTCCAAGGCAGAATTTCTTGAGGAAGAAGCGCCCAGATTAGAACATTGGCTTAATAAAAATATGCATGGTGAAATGGGGTATATGGAAAACCATTTTGACAAACGTTTAGATCCTAGGTTGCTCGTCGACGGTGCAAAATCAGTTATTTCATTACTTCTTAATTACTATCCTGAAAACGTACAAATAGAAGGTACCTATAAAGTTTCCAAATATGCTTATGGCAACGATTACCATCATGTCATAAAATCGAAATTACGGGAGCTTCAAGAATTTATTTCGGCTGAGATTGGGGAGGTCAACGGCCGTGCATTTGTAGATTCGGCACCCGTTTTGGATAAAGCTTGGGCCTCAAAAAGTGGATTGGGTTGGATTGGTAAAAACTCAAATTTACTAACCCAACAAGTAGGCTCTTTCTATTTTATTGCAGAGCTTATTGTGGATTTGGAACTGGTATATGATACTCCAGTCACCGATCACTGTGGTACGTGCACCGCCTGTATAGACGCTTGCCCAACCAACGCCATTGTAGAACCTTATGTTGTTGATGGTAGTAAATGCATTTCATATTTTACTATAGAATTAAAAAATGAAATCCCATCATCGGTTAAAGGTATGTTAGATGATTGGATATTTGGATGCGATGTCTGCCAAGATGTGTGCCCATGGAACAGATTTTCTAAACCACATCAAGAACCACTCTTTGATCCTAATCCAAAGTTACTCTCCATGTCCAAAAAAGACTGGGAAGAAATAACAGATGATGTTTTTAAAATAATATTTAAAAAATCAGCAGTAAAAAGGACAAAGCTGACAGGTCTTAAGCGCAATATTGACTTTGTCAAGAACACGAAATAGTGGCTATTTATTTAGTTTTACAGAGATGGTAACTTCCTTTTATGGGCTTAGGACTTTTATTCCCCACCCTTTTTATAAACGCAAACGTTTGAGTTTTTTCTTAGCATACTAATTGTAAAAAGTAGCCCATAATTTGTGTTAATTAATATTATATTGAACTACTATTTGTGGAAAAGCTACTTTGAGAATTTTCTTTTTCTCCTATAAAATTTTCTAATAATACAAATTATATAAAGTCCCAATGGAAAATAAGGTACAACTTATAACTTATGTTGATAGACTTGGATGTGAAAATATCCAAGGATTGAACACATTGCTTCAAAACCAACTTAAAGGTCTGTTTGGTGGTGTACACATTTTGCCTTTTTATTATCCCATTGATGGTGAGGATGCAGGCTTTGATCCCATAGATCACAAAAAAATAGATGAACGCTTGGGTAATTGGAATGACTTAAGGACCCTTAGTGATAATGTAGATGTCATGGCAGATCTGATTGTAAATCATATGTCTGCCCAATCGGTTGAATTTCAAGATTTTTTAGAAAATGGTGAAGATTCCGAGTATGCAGCACTTTTTTTAACATTTGATAAAGTCTTTCCTAATGGTGCTACAGAAAAGGAGCTAGTCAAAATTTATCGGCCTAGGCCAGGATTCCCATTTGCAAAAATGAAATTGAAAAGTGGTGAAGAACGACTTATTTGGACAACCTTTACCACTAACCAAATAGATATTGATGTACATTCTACGAAAGGGAAGGCCTATTTGGAAGGAATTTTGAATAAGTTACAAAAATCTGGTGTAAACATGATTCGTTTAGATGCTGCTGGTTATGCCATTAAGAAGGCAGGTACAAGTTGTTTTATGATTGATGAAACCTTTAATTTTATTGATCAACTCACCTTAAAGTGTAAAGAAATGGGTATTTCTGTATTGGTTGAAATCCATTCCTTTTACAAGACACAAATAGAAATTGCTAAAAAAGTAGATTTTGTATATGATTTTGCGTTACCTGTTTTGGTTCTCGATACTCTATTTAATGCAAATGCCAAGAATCTTAAAAACTGGCTCGCGGTAAGCCCTCGGAATGCAATTACGGTTTTAGATACGCATGATGGTATTGGTATCATAGATGTAGCTTCTGAAAAAGGGCAGAATGGACTTATTGATGATGAGGCCTTGGATACCATTGTTGAGCGTATGCATACCAATAGCAGGGATACTAGCAGAAAGGCAACCGGTGAAGCTGCATCTAACTTAGACTTATATCAAGTTAATTGCACCTATTTTGAAGCGCTTGGTAGAGATGAAAATGCATATTTGATAGCTAGGGCCATTCAGTTTTTTGTGCCAGGAATTCCACAGGTATACTATGTTGGACTTTTTGCTGGTGAAAATGATATGGGGCTATTGTCCAAAACAAATGTTGGCAGGGATATAAACCGACATTATTATTCTTTAGAAGAAATAGGGAACCAAATGGTAACACCCTTCTTTGATAAGTTTAAGAAATTAATGGTTTTTAGGAATACCCATGTAGCTTTTAATGGCAATTTTAATTTGTTGGAATCATCTGAAGAAATATTAAAAATAAGATGGGAAAAAGAAAGTGATTGGGCAGAATTGGTTCTAGATCTACATTCAATGGATCTTAAAATTTCCTTTTCCACAGAAAATGGATATAATAGTTTATTTTAAGATGAATATGTTATAAAACTACAACGTTATAGTTAGTGAAAATTAGAAATTCTTAACTTCTATTGCCTGCACTATTTATTTAAAATGCTATATTGTTACACAAGATTTTTTAATGGTCATATTGCGTAATTATGAAAATAGGTAAACCAAGCTTAAGTTTTTGGCAAATATTTAATATGAATGTTGGGTTTTTGGGAATCCAATACAGTTTTGGTCTTCAGCAAACTGCCATAAATCCAATTTTTCTTTATTTAGGCGCTACCGAAGAAATGTTACCTATTTTAAATATTGCAGGACCGGTTACTGGACTTGTCATTCAACCAATTATTGGGGCAATGTCAGATAAGACTTGGTCTCCAAAGTGGGGTAGACGGAAGCCTTATTTTTTAATCGGGGCGATAATAGGAAGCTTATGTTTGTTTGCGTTCCCTACTAGTCCAGCTTTATGGTTTGCGGTGGGTCTTTTATGGATATTGGATGTGGGCAACAATATGGCCATGGAGCCTTACAGGGCATTTGTTGGGGATAAACTACCTGAAAAGCAATTAAGCCTTGGGTATCAAATGCAAAGTTTGTTTGTTGGCGCAGGTATCTTATTGGCAATGGGCTCAATAGTGTTGTTCCAGTATTTGTTTGGAGCTGATTCAGTAGAAGAAGCCGGTAAAATACCTAAATGGATTTATTATTCATTCTACATTGGTGGCATGCTATCTATAAGCACTATTTTATGGTCAGTTTTAAAAACACCCGAAATACCACCTACAGATGAGGAACTGGCCGAGATTAATGAAGCTAGAACAAAGCCTTTAGGGGAACGTATAGCCAAACCTTTCTTAGAAATTTCAAAAGCAATTAAAGAGATGCCCAAGTTTATGTGGAAACTTGGCGCTGTATATCTTTTTCAGTGGTATGCTTTGTTTGTTTATTGGCAATATATAACTCCATTGTTTATGAGTACTATGGGCTATGGTATTTCTGAAGCTGCATCCCTATCTGCGCAGATGAGCTTAACATATAATATTGTTACCATGGTCGTTGCATTAGCTTTGGTTCCCTTAACATTGCGATTTGGTGGGAAAAAAGTATATGCATTAAGTTTGGTGGGAACAGGTGTTGCACTATTTGCAATCCCCTTTATTCACGACCCATGGTTCGTGTTGGCGCCTATGGTATTATTTGGTGTAGGTTGGGCTGCCATGATGGGAGTGCCTTATACTATGGTTTCAAAAGTAGTGCCCCAAGAACGAAGAGGCGTGTATATGGGAATTCTAAATATGATGATCGTTATTCCTATGGGAATTGAGACCTTGTCATTTGGACCTATATATAAATATCTATTAGGAGGCAATGCCATAAATGCAATACTTTTTGCTGGTATATTCCTTATACTCGCGGCTATTTTGGCTATGCGCCTAAACATTAAGAAAGATATAGCAGCAATTTCTTAATTATCAAAATCAATCGCTTTTAATTCTTTTTAGTGCATTATTTTAGGGTTATTGTTTACTTCTGCATAAATCAGGGATCTTTATAATGATTTCCAAAGAATAGGATTAAATTTGTTTTTCAAACCTTGTCCATATGAGCAAAGAAAAACAAAGGAGGGAAGCGCTTGTTTACCACGCAAAACCCCAACCGGGAAAAATTAAAATTGTACCAACAAAGCCTTATTCTACACAACGAGACTTGGCTTTGGCGTATTCACCTGGGGTTGCCGAGCCTTGTTTGGAAATTGAAAAAGACAAGGAAAATGCTTATAAATATACCTCTAAAGGTAATTTAGTAGCTATTATTTCTAATGGAACGGCAGTTTTGGGATTAGGTAATATTGGCCCAGAAGCATCAAAACCGGTAATGGAAGGTAAAGGCTTGTTGTTCAAGATTTTTGCAGATATTGATGGTATTGATATTGAGGTAGATACTGAAGATGTAGACAAATTTGTAGAGACTGTAAAAATGATTGCACCTACTTTTGGTGGGATAAATTTAGAGGATATAAAGGCTCCTGAAGCATTTGAGATAGAACGAAGATTAAAGGAAGAGCTAGATATTCCCGTAATGCATGATGATCAGCATGGTACCGCCATAATTTCTGCGGCGGCACTATTAAATGCATTGGAACTTACCGGAAAAAAGATTGGAGATGTAAGAATAGTGGTAAGTGGTGCAGGCGCAGCTGCTGTTTCATGCACAAGATTATACAAGGCTTTTGGAGCTAGTGACAAGAATATAATAATGTTGGATAGCAAAGGCGTTATCCGTAAAGACCGCGAAAACCTATCAAAGGAAAAGCTGGAATTTGCTTCAGATAGAAAGATAGATACCCTGGTGGAGGCTATGGAAAATGCCGATGTATTCATTGGCTTGTCCATTGCAGATATCGTTACACCAGAAATGCTTATTTCAATGGCAGATAACCCAATCGTATTTGCCATGGCGAACCCAGATCCTGAAATAGCCTATGATTTGGCCTGTAAGACCAGAAAGGATATTATAATGGCTACTGGAAGATCGGATCATCCTAACCAAGTGAACAATGTTCTTGGATTTCCGTTCATTTTTAGGGGAGCATTGGATGTTAGGGCAACCGGTATTAATGAGGCTATGAAAATGGCCGCAGTTAAGGCGTTGGCCAACCTTACCAAACAACCTGTGCCAGAACAGGTAAATATTGCCTATGGCGAAACAAGGCTCACCTTTGGTAAAGAATATATCATACCAAAACCTTTTGATCAACGTCTCATCTATGAGATTCCACCGGCAGTTGCCAAGGCAGCAATGGAAAGTGGCATTGCAAAAGCACCAATTGAGGACTGGGACAAGTATAGGGAAGAGCTCATGTTACGCTCGGGTAATGATAATAAGGTTGTTCGATTATTACATGGTAGGGCGCGATCCAATAAAAAGAAAATCGTATTTGCGGAAGCCGATCATTTAGATGTGCTCAAGGCAGCACAGATAGTACATGAAGAAGGTATTGCAGAACCAATACTTCTAGGTAGAAAAGAAATTATCTTGGAGCTTAAAAAGGAATTGGAGTTTGATGCTGACTTAAGTATTATAGACCCTATGTCCGATGAGTTTGATGAGCGCCACATAAGATACGCCACCAAATATTGGGAGAGTCGCAAGCGTAGTGGTGTTACCTTTTATAGTGCAAAAATAAAAATGCGGGAACGTAATTATTTTGGTGCCATGATGGTTTTGGAGGGCGATGCAGATGGTATGGTGTCTGGATATTCGAGAGCTTATCCAACCGTAGTTAAACCTATTTTGGAAGTGATCGGTAGGGCAACTGGTGTTAAAAGAGTGGCTACCGTGAATATAATGATTACCGATAGGGGTCCACTGTTTTTGGCAGATACCTCCATAAACATAGAGCCAAATGCGGAAGAGATAGCTGAGATTGCGCAAATGACCGCAAATGTGGCATCTACTTTTGGTTTTGACCCTGTTTTAGCCTTGTTGAGTTATGCTAATTTTGGTTCTTCTACACATCCTAATGCAAGAAAAGTACGTGAGGCAGTCCGTATTTTACATGAAACAAAGCCAGATTTACTTGTTGATGGTGAAATTCAGATGGACTTTGCCTTAAATAAGGAACTTCACGAAAGTAAGTTTCCGTTTTCAAAATTGGCAGGTAGAAAAGTGAATACGCTAATATTCCCAAATTTGGAATCTGCTAACATTACATACAAATTATTAAAGGAGCTGAATCAGTCTGATTCGATAGGGCCAATAATGATGGGCTTAAGAAAATCGGTCCATATTGTGCAATTAGGTGCTAGTGTAGACGAAATTGTAAATATGTCCGCTATTGCTGTAATAGATGCCCAAGAAAGGGAAAAACGCAAAAAAGCCAAGTCTGCTAATTAAATAAATAAACGCTGGCGGAATATCTAGTAATATAAACGTATTATACTGTCGTAATTTAGTCATATGATCCATCACTTAAAGGGAAAATTAATTGAGAAAAACCCAACCAATATTGTAGTTGAATGTGGGGGTGTTGGTTATTTTGTAAACATTTCATTGAATACTTTCTCAAAGTTACCTGAGGTTGAATTGGTTCATGTTTATACACATCTTCAGGTTAAGGAGGATTCACACACCCTATTTGGTTTTGCAGAAAAATCTGAGAGGGAAATTTTCAGGTTACTTTTATCGGTTTCAGGTATAGGTTCAAGCACCGCAAGGACCATGCTTTCATCTATGTCACCCCTGCAAATTAGAGATGCTATTGCTAATGGTGATGTCCCCACTATTCAGGCCATTAAAGGTATTGGGGCCAAGACAGCACAGCGGGTGATTTTAGATTTAAGGGACAAGGTTTTAAAAGTGTATGACCTAGATGAAGTTTCCTACACTTCAAACAATACAAATAAAGATGAAGCGTTATCTGCATTAGAGGTTCTTGGTTTTGCCAAAAAACAAGCCGAAAAGGTTGTGGATAAGGTAATTTCCCAAGACGCCTCCTTAAGCGTGGAAAATATAATAAAACTCGCGCTCAAAAATTTGTAGCAAGTTTGAAACAAGGGGCAACTAAATTTCTTAAATCCAATTTTAAGTACGTATCGTTATTTATTCTGTTTTTTGGATCTATGGGTCTTTCCATGGCACAGGAAGTAGAGGAACAGGAAGTTGATTCCGTAAAAACAGGATATGACTTAGGGCGTATTGTTTTGGAAAATCCCGATAGTATTGTTGCCAAGTATATTTATGACCCAAAATTAGATAGGTATATATATAATGAAAGTGTTGGTGATTTCAATATTGGCTATCCCATTATTCTTACTCCAGAACAATACTACGAACTCATAAGAAAAGAAGGGATTAAGGATTATTTTAAGGAAAAGTCCGATGCGTATTCCGGTAAAAAAGAAGGTAGCGAAGAGGCTAGAAAAAATTTACTTCCCAATTTTTATATAAATAACGATTTTTTTCAATCAGTTTTTGGGGGTAACACCATAGAGGTTATTCCACAAGGTTCAGTAGCAATGGACCTAGGTGTCATTTGGCAAAAAAATGACAATCCCTCACTATCACCAAGAAATAGATCCAATCTCTCTTTTGATTTTGATCAGCGTATTAGTTTAAGTATGTTGGGCAAAATTGGAGAAAGATTACAGGTGACTGCCAATTATGATACGGAGGCAACTTTCGATTTTCAAAATATTGTAAAGTTAGATTATACGCCAACGGAAGATGATATTCTTAGGAAAATAGAAGTTGGTAACGTGAATATGCCTTTGAACAGTTCTTTGATTCAAGGAGCCCAGAGTTTATTTGGTGTTAAGACACAGTTACAGTTTGGCAAAACTACGGTTACCGCAGTCTTTTCTGAACAGCGTTCACAAAACAATACAGTAGTAGCACAAGGCGGTGGTACTTTAAATGAATTTTCGATTACCGCATTGGACTATGATGAGGACAAGCACTTCTTTTTGTCCCAATATTTCCGTGATAACTATGACCAAGCATTGGCTAATTATCCATACATACAAAGTCAAATACAGATTACAAGACTTGAGGTATGGGTAACCAATAGAAGCCAGCAAACCCTTAACGTACGTAATGTAGTCGCATTACAGGATTTGGGTGAGGCTAATATTAATAAAACCAGGGTAGGGCAGAATGGTGGTTCAGGTGTTGGTTTTTTTAATAATCCGTCAGATGTAAGACCTCGCAATAATGCGAACGATTTTGACCCAACCTTAATAAATTCTGGTGGGGCATTAACCGAAAGTATAAGGGATATCGCTACTGTAGAGAATGGATTTAATCCAGCAAGTTTTAGTGCTGGCTATAGTCCTAATCAAGGTTTTGATTATGCGATTTTGGAAAATGCAAGAAAGCTGGAACAAGGCCGTGACTATGATTTCAATACGCAATTGGGTTATGTTTCATTGAACCAACGTTTAAGTAACGATGAAGTGTTGGCAGTTGCCTACCAATATACTTTTCAAGGTGAAGTTTTTCAAGTAGGGGAGTTTGCCAATGGTGGACTTGATGCTACAACAGTTTCACAAGGAGCTAATCCTATTATTGAGAATAATACACTGATCCTTAAATTATTAAAGAGTAACATTACCAACATCAGTGATCCTATTTGGGACTTGATGATGAAAAATATTTATGCCACAGGTGCTTTTAGATTGAGTCAAGATGATTTTAAGTTGAATATCCTATACTCCGATCCAACACCACGTAACTACATTACTCCAGTTGTGGAGGGTCCTGGAACTGGCTGGCCAGAAGGTCTTGAAGAGCGGATACTTCTGGACGTGTTTAATCTAGATAGGTTAAATGTGTATAATGACCTGCAACCAGGAGGGGATGGTTTTTTTGATTTTTATCCCGGAATAACTGTGGATACCCAAGGTGGCCGAATCATTTTTACAAAGGTGGAACCTTTTGGGGAATACCTTTTTGAGACTTTGGAAAATGGAAATTCAGGAGGGTATGCTAATGAATCAGGGTATAATGAGAACCAAGAACAATATGTGTTTAGGGACATGTATGAACTCACCAAAGCGGCCGCCTTACAAGACCCCGAAAAGAACAAATTTCTTCTAAAAGGTAGGTATAAGGCCGAGGGAAGCAATGGTATTCCTATTGGTGCTTTTAATGTACCTCGTGGTTCGGTTCGTGTTACAGCTGGTGGTAGACAATTGCAAGAAGGTATTGACTATACGGTTAACTATCAGGCGGGGACGGTACAAATTTTAGACCCAAGTTTGGAAGCCTCCAATACGCCAATAAATATTTCAGTAGAAAATAATGCAGTATTTGGTCAGCAAACTAGACGTTTTACAGGGGTTAATGTAGAGCATCAATTCAATAAGAACTTTGTATTGGGCGGTACATTGTTAAATCTTAACGAACGTCCATTAACACAAAAATCCAATTTTGGTGTTGAACCGGTAAATAATACCATTTTTGGCTTAAACGGTAATTTTTCTACGGAAGTACCTTGGTTGACCAGAATGGTCAACAAGCTTCCAAATATTGATACGGACGTACCATCCAATGTATCCGTTCGTGCAGAGGTGGCTTGGTTAAAGCCTAATTCGCCTAAAAATGCCGATTTTCAAGGCGAGACAACCACATATCTAGATGATTTTGAAGGGGCACAGGCACTAATAGATATTAGGGCATCTTTGGGCTGGTCATTGGCCAGTACACCTTTGGAGTTTGCTACAGGAGGTCAATTGGCCGGTAGTTCACCGGAAGATCCCGCGAACTTGGAAAATGGTTTTGGTAGGGCAAAAATGGCATGGTATACCATTGATCCAATTTTCTATACCAATCAAAGGCCATCTACTATCAGTGATAATGATATTTCTATAAATCCTACGAGAAGAGTTTTTATAGATGAGGTTTTTCCCCAAACGGACATTGCCCAAGGGCAAACCACAGTTCAAGGGACTTTGGATATGGCGTATTATCCAAATTTAAAAGGGCCATATAATAACAATTCGAATTTTGAGAACTCGCAGCCGCAACAAAAGTGGGCGGGCATTATGCGCTCTTTGAGCAGTACTAATTTTGAACAGTCCAATGTAGAGTTTGTACAGTTTTGGGTATTAGACCCTTATGTAGATGGTGAAGCCACAAGCCCAGGTGAACTCGTGTTGAATCTAGGTAATATTTCAGAGGATATTTTACGGGATGGTAAAAAACAGTACGAAAATGGTTTGCCAGGTGTTGAGAGTAATGATTTTGTTGCCCCAACTTCTTGGGGGGAAGTGCCTGCTACCCAATCTTTGGTGTATGCTTTTGATGCCAGTGAGGCGAATAGAACTTTGCAGGATTTAGGGTTTGATGGATTAAACGATGAAGCTGAGGCAGCTGTTTATGATAGTAACCCTAGTACAGACCCTGCTTTGGACAACTACCAGTATTATTTGAATAGGGAAGGTGGCATTTTAGAGCGTTATTTGGATTTTAATAACCCTGATGGTAATTCCCCTGTACAAGTAACGAACACCAACAGGGGTTCAACTACATTGCCAGATGTTGAGGATGTAGATAGGGATTTGACCATGAATACCGTTAATAGTTATTATGAGTATCGTATAGAGATAAAGCCCAACACAACCATAAATGACAAGTATGTAACGGATATAAAGGAGGGTCTTGCCAGTGGTACTAGAATTCCTAATGGAGGTGAAGTTAATTATAGATGGATTCAGTATAAAATTCCGTTGAGTGATTTTACAGATGCTGTTGGTGGTATTACAGATTTTAGGTCAATTAGTTTTATGCGTATGTATATGACTGGTTTTGCAGATCCTACGGTACTTCGCTTTGCTACACTGGATTTGGTGCGTGGTGATTGGCGTACGTATACCAAAACATTGCAAGATAAAGATGTGGATGATAATCCGGCCGACGATGGAACAACGCTTGATGTTAATACGGTTAATATTGAAGAGAATAGTGGTAGAATTCCAATTCCTTATGTGTTGCCTCCTGGGGTTGCTAGGGAACAGTTGAATAACAATAACACCATAATTCGCCAAAATGAACAATCACTTTCTTTGTTGGTAGAAGGTTTGGAGGCGCAAGATGCTAGAGGTGTTTTTAAGAACTTGAATATAGATATCCGTCAGTATAAAAAACTGAAAATGTTCATGCATGCCGAGAAAATTGTGGATAGCGACTATGCTGATAGTTCTACACCATTAGTTGGTTTCTTACGTATTGGAACCGATTTTTCCCAAAATTATTATCAAATGGAGCTTCCCTTGCAGTTTACGCCCTTCAATGCAGCATCGGAGAGTGAAATATGGCCTGAGGATAATGAGATGGAAATTGCCCTTAGCGATCTAAACAAGGTGAAGTCTTTATGGATCCAAGGCGATGATTTAAGTGAGGTGCGATTTTTTGAAGTTGAAAATGGGGAAGTATTCCCGGTAAGCGAGTTTGATATTAGAACCCCTGGAAGGATACGTATAGGAATAAAAGGAAATCCGTCCTTAGGAAGTATAAGAAGTGTGATGGTGGGTATTAAAAACCAAGATAACTTACCTGCAAGGGGAGAGGTTTGGTTCAATGAACTTCGTCTGGCAGGTTTGGACAATAATGGTGGTTGGGCAGCGGTTGCTGCGCTTGATGCCAATGTTGCTGATTTTGCCAATGTTACGGCTACGGGTAGTACTAGTACTTCCGGATTTGGGTCTATAGATCAAATGCCCAACGAGAGGGCTAGGGAAGATGCAGTTTCTTATGATGTGGTGACCAATGTAAACGTAGGTCAATTATTGCCTAAACAATGGGGAATACAATTGCCTTTTAACTACGGAATTTCCGAACAGGTAATAACACCTGAATTTGACCCTGTTTATGACGATTTAAAGTTAGATGATTTAATTGATGCTGCTCCAGATCAACAGGCAGCAGATGAAATACAGGAACAAGCAGAAGATTATACCAAGAGGACGAGTATTAACTTAATAGGGGTTAGAAAGGATAGGGGTGAAGAAGCAGATGCCAATTTCTATGATATTGAGAATTTTACTTTTAACTACTCTTATAATGAAACAGAGCATCGCGATTTTGAAATTGCAAACCTAAGGGATCAGACTGTAAACACCGGCTTTGTATATAACCATAGTTTTAAACCAGTTGAAGTAGCTCCATTTGTAAAAAAGGATTCCCTATTTACCGGTAAATATTGGCAATGGTTAAAAGAATTAAATATAAACTTATTGCCAGCCAGTGTTTCTGTAAATTCTAATATTAATAGGCAGTTTAATTCTCAACGATTTAGGGATGTTCGTGAAGAAGGTGTTGATCGTTTGGAACTTCCAGAATTGCAACAACGTAATTATCTGTTTAACTGGCAATATGCTGTAAATTATAATTTGACGAAATCGTTGCGTTTAAATTTAACGGCATCCAACAATAATATTGTTCGCAATTATTTTAATGAAGACGAACCTATAAACTCAGCTGATAGAATTAATAAAGCACTTGATCTTTGGGACGGTTTCTTTGATATTGGCGAGCCCAATAGGCATTCCCAACAATTGCATTTGAACTATGAAATTCCGTTTGCAAAAATTCCAGCATTGGATTTTATTAATGCGCAATATAGCTATACCAGTAATTTTGATTGGCAACGCGGGGGTGATGCCTTGGCTGAGGTTGCCCAAATTTCATTGAATGATCCCAATGCGCAAATTAATACCATACAGAATGCAAATACGCATGCGCTAACAGCTTCATTAACTATGCAAAAATTCTATGATTTAATAGGATTGAAAAAACGGGAAACATCAAGTAAGGCCAGTACTGCTCCTGTTCGAAGGGATAAGGCCGGTGTTGCCGCTGGTGGCGAGGAGAAAGTAAAACAAAAGACAAGTGGTCTGTTTAATACTTTTGTAGATGTGGTTACCATGGTAAAACGACTTAATTTGAATTACAATGAAAATAACGGGACCGTACTTCCTGGCTATACACAATCGGTAGGGTTTATTGGAACCGCAAGACCTTCTGTAGGATTCATTTTTGGTAGCCAAGCCGATGTTCGTTTTGAGGCGGCTAAAAATGGATGGTTGACCCCATTTACAGATTTTAATGAGCAGTTCGTTAAAAGAACTAACAAACAACTAAATATTACGGCAACCGCGCAACCTACAAAAGACATTACCATAGATTTGGTGGCAGACAGGCAATATTCTAGCAGTATTCAGGAAAATTATAATTTAGAGGCATTGTTGGATAATAGAAATGGACTCCAAAACGAATTTGGAAACTTTAGTATTTCTACCATGATGATTGGTACTGCTTTTGGTAAAAGTGACGAATTTGATTCAGAAACTTTTGCCCAGTTCAAGCAAAATAGAATTACAGTGGCTAATAGGTTGGAGTCAGATAGGGGTAACCAGTCTGCCGGGGCAGTAGATGATGAGGGTTTCCCACTACAGTATGGGAAAACGCAACCTGAAGTTCTATTGCCAGCCTTCTTTGCCGCATATACGGGTCAAGATGTAAATCGTGTGAATTTAGATGCCTTTAGGGAGATTCCCATTCCTAATTGGAATATTAAGTATACGGGTCTCATGAAAAATAAATGGTTTAAAAAGAAATTTAAACGTTTCTCATTAAGTCATGGGTATAGGGCTTCGTACAGCATTAATTCTTTTCAGACCAATTTGGAAAAGGAAAATGGTCAATTTGATGAAGATGGAAATATACTGCCAGATTTAATTTTAAACAATGTGGTTTTGACCGATCAGTTTAATCCTTTGATGCGTGTGGATTTTGAAATGGAAAATTCTATTAGTGTTTTGGCAGAAGTTAGGACGGATAGGACTTTATCCCTTAGTTTTGATAATAATTTAATGACCGAAATAAGCGGTAAGGAATATACGGTTGGTCTAGGTTATCGTATTAAGGACGTGAAATTTGTGACCAATATTGGTGGAAATAAGACCCGTTTGAAAGGTGATTTGAATTTAAAGGCTGATGTGAGTTTACGTGATAATATTACCATTATCAGAAATTTAGACATTGATAACAATCAAATAACTTCGGGTCAAAACCTTATGTCCATAAAATTCACCGCAGATTATGCGTTAAGCAAACAGTTGAATTGTTTGTTTTTTTATGACCATTCTTTTTCCCAATTTGCTGTTTCTACCGCATTTCCCCAGACTACGGTCAATGCCGGATTTACATTGCGCTACAACTTCGGGAATTAACCATTTCAAAGTTCCTGGTGTTTAGTTCTATTTATTTTTTGAATTCCTTTCAAGAATAATTTACATTTGCCCAACATCAAAACTATTATAATGAATATACCATCAGAATTAAAATATACTAAAGACCACGAGTGGGTTAGGATAGAAGGTGATACGGCTACGGTTGGTATTACCGATTTTGCGCAAGGTGAATTGGGCGATATTGTTTATGTTGAGGTCGATACATTAGATGAAACTTTAGATAGGGAAGAGGTATTTGGTACTGTTGAAGCCGTAAAGACGGTTTCTGATTTGTTTTTGCCTTTAACAGGGGAGATAGTCGCTTTTAATGAAACCTTGGAAGATGAGCCGGAAAAAGTGAACACCGATCCATATGGCGAAGGTTGGATGGTAAAGATAAAATTCAGTAATTCAGATGAATTGGACGATTTATTAAGTGATGGGGATTACAAGGAATTGATAGGTGCTTAAAAACATAATTTTTAGAATACTATTTATAGGCTGGTTGGTGTTTGTGACATTTTCCAGCTTATTTTCTTTTTCTGGGGTAGATGCCACCGAATTAAATGTCCCTAATCTAGACAAATTGGTGCATTTTACCTTTTATTTTGGTATGGTGTTTCTTGGGACTTTGGCAATAAAGGAACATTTGGGTAAGCAATTCAAGTTGGCAAAAACGCTTTTTACAATGGTTCTTTTGTCTATTTTATATGGCATAATTATTGAGCTTGTACAATATAGTTTTACAGAGAATAGACAAGGCGATTTTTTTGATGCAATTGCGAATACAGTAGGTGCCTTAGTAGGAATGTTTGTTGCTAAGTACTTGATTTCCCGTAGTTGGCCGTTAAAATGAAAATTTTAATTGCATAGTAATGAATTTATTAATTAAATTAGCAATCACTAAATTGAATAGATATGGAACCTAAAAAGAATCCAAAGGCGGATTTGACCAAGAATAGCAGTTTATACTTCGTTGTTGGTTTGGCCGCTGTAATGCTACTTACCTATGTGGCGTTTGAATGGAAAACGTATGATGAAACAAATGATTATGATATCTCCATGAATGTGGATGATTTGTTGGATGAAGAAGTTCCTATGACGGAGCAAATTAAAACTCCACCACCACCACCACCACCTGCGGCACCTGAAATTATTGAGGTTGTTGAGGATGAGGAGGAAGTTGAGGAAACGGTGATCGAATCTACAGAAACTAGTCAAGAGGAAGAAATTATAGAAGTTGATGATGTGGAAGTAGAAGAGGTAGAGGAAGATGTAGATGTTCCTTTCGCGGTAATTGAGGATGTTCCTGTTTTTCCTGGTTGTGAGCGGGAAAGTGATAAACGTGCCTGTTTTAACTCTATGATGCAAAAACACATTAGCAAAAACTTCCGTTATCCTGAAATTGCCCAAGAAATGGGTGTTCAAGGTAGGGTGAGCGTTATGTTTGTTATCCAAAAAGATGGAAGCATTGGTAATGTTAGAATGCGTGGACCAGATAAAAACTTGGAGAAAGAAGCAGAAAGGATTATAAGTAAACTGCCTAAAATGACTCCTGGAAAACAAAGGGGTAGAGCAGTAAGGGTTCCATTTAGTATCCCAATAACATTTAAGTTGCAATAAAACTTTATTGTAATATATAGTATATGAAAATCCCGAACTAAATAGTTCGGGATTTTTTATTATAGGAAAATAGAAATTCTTTAGTTACTCAAATTTAATAGAAATACACTCCTTTGGTTGCAGATCCATTGCTTTGGCGTTATCTTTGCACACCTATTTTTAAGTACTAATGAAGACTGCTGTTAGCGCCGCAAAAAACAATACCATAGCTTTGATTTTTGCAGATTTTAAGGAGATTACTAAGGCAAGGCTGGCAATAAGCGTGGTTTTTTCATCAATTGCGGGTTATTTTCTAGGAGCATATGAATTAAGTGCAGTTTCTATTCTTTTATTGGCATTTGGTGGCTACTGTATGGTCGGAGCCAGTAATGCATATAATCAGGTTATTGAGAAAGATTTGGATGCGTTGATGCAACGTACCAAAAATAGACCAATACCTTCTGGAAGAATGTCTGTTAAAATGGCCATGCTCATTGCCATTGTTCTTACTGTCTTAGGTGTGGTTTCGTTGTATTTCCTTAACCCAAAAACAGCCATGTTTGGCGCTATTTCTATATTTCTTTATACAAGTGTATATACGCCCTTAAAAACAAAAACACCGCTTTCTGTATTTGTTGGAGCTTTTCCTGGGGCAATACCTTTTATGCTTGGCTGGGTAGCAGCAACAAACGAATTTGGTATTGAACCTGGAACGTTGTTTATGATCCAGTTTTTTTGGCAATTTCCTCATTTTTGGGCTTTAGGTTGGATGTTGGATGATGATTATCGTAAAGGTGGTTTTAAAATGTTGCCCACTGGTAAAAAAGACAAGGGAACTGTTGTTCAGATAATAATGTATACCATTTGGATGATACTTATTTCGGTAATACCTGTATTTGGAATAACAGGAAGGTTGCAGCTATCTGAATTTTCTGCAATTCTTGTAGGTTTAATGGGTCTGGGAATGCTCCTTTTTGCTTTAAGGTTGTTTATTGGGATGGATAATGTTTCCGCTAGAAAATTAATGTTGGCAAGCGTAAGTTATATTACGTTGATGCAAATAGTTTATGTAATTGATAAATATATCAGAGTAGGATGGATTTAACACAAGGTACAGCTAAAGATAAGAATGCCAGGGCAAAAAAAATGATGCTTTGGTTTGGGATTGTTAGCTTATTAATGGGCTTTGCTGGTTGGACCAGTGCCTATATAGTAAGTAGTTCAAGGGAAGATTGGGTAAGTGGTATCGTTTTGCCTAATTCGTTCTATTTCAGTATGGCAGTCATAATCATAAGTAGTCTAACCTATATCCTTGCCAAAAAGGCCGTAAAGGAAAATAATCAAAAACTGGGCACTACTTATTTATTATTAACATTAGTATTTGGTATAGTATTCATTATACTACAATTCAACGGGTTTTCACAAATGGTAGCAGAAGGGTATTATTTTACTGGGCCAACCAGTACTATAAAAATGTCCTATATTTTTTTGATCGCCATGGTTCACATAGTGCACGTAGTTGCTGGAATTATTTCGCTCTTAGTAGTGTTATATAATCAAAATAAAGGTAAATATTCACCAACAGAAAATTTGGGGATTACATTAGGAGCCACTTTTTGGCATTTTTTAGACCTTTTATGGGTGTACCTAGTGGTGTTTATGACCTTTGTAAAGTGATAATTTGCAACAAAAAAAGTTTTGATTGTAATTCAGCTTTTATATAGTTGAAAAAAATGTAAATTTGCTAAAGTTTTATTAAAACGATAAATCAGTTTATGGATACGACGGTTACAACGGGAACGGAAGGAAGCGTTTGGGGAGGCGGTAATAGACCTCTTGGTGCTAGTTATGGTAAATTAATGATGTGGTTTTTCCTAGTTTCGGATGCCCTTACTTTTTCAGGATTTTTGGCAGCTTATGGCTTTTCAAGATTTAAATTTATTGAAACTTGGCCAATTGCCGATGAGGTATTTACCCATGTACCCTTCTTCCATGGAAATTATCCTATGATTTATGTGGCATTTATGACGTTTATATTGATTATGTCTTCTGTAACCATGGTATTAGCTGTAGACGCTGGTCATAAAATGAAACAAACAGCAGTTATTTGGTATATGTTTGCCACAATAATTGGAGGTGCCATATTCGTTGGCTCCCAAGCTTGGGAATGGGCTACGTTTATTGGTGGTGATTATGGTGCTGTAGAGACCAAAGGAGGTAGAATTTTACAGTTTGTCAAAGCGGATACAGGTGAAAGGGCAGCTTTAGCTGATTTTTCCAAAACGATAGCAGATGATCGAGAGGCACATGAAAGAAAAAATGGTATCTGGTTTTATGACGAAGGTTCATTACCCTCATATTCGTTAAATGAGGTAATCACTGGTTTTAAGGCTAATCCTAATATTCTTGTTCGAACAGAAACTATTGGAGAAGATGGGGAGAAAACACTATTATCACGTCAAGAGTCATTGAGTATTTTAAACAATGCAACACAGGTAGTAGAAGGTGCTAATCTTATTCATAATGAATATGGTAGCAGGTTATTCGCGGATTTCTTCTTCTTTATAACCGGATTTCACGGATTTCACGTATTCTCTGGGGTTGTAATAAACCTTATCATATTTTTCAACGTTGTAATTGGTACATACGAAAGAAGAGGTCATTATGAAATGGTGGAGAAAGTAGGGCTCTATTGGCACTTCGTAGATTTAGTTTGGGTATTTGTATTCACCTTTTTCTATTTGGTATAACTTAAATATTATTCAAGAATATATTGTATTATGGCACACGATCATAAATTGGAAATTTTTAGAGGCTTGTTGAAATTCAAGTCTAACACACAGAAAATATGGGGTGTTTTAACTTTTTTAACTTTTGTTACGGCAATAGAAGTTGTTTTAGGTATACTTAAACCAGCAGCATTGACAGACTCCTATTTTCTTGGAATGAAGTTATTGAACTGGATATTCATAATCCTTACTTTAGTAAAGGCCTATTATATTGCTTGGGACTTTATGCACTTAAGAGATGAGAAAACTGCTTTGCGAAGAGCTATAGTTTGGACACCAATATTTTTAGTAATTTATTTGGTTTTTATCTTATTAGTGGAAGCAGATTATATTTATAATGTTTATAAAGATGGTTTCGTTTCTTGGAACTTCTAAGATATTATTAACAGTATACAAAGACGGTTTTATGACCGTCTTTTTTTATTTTTGTAGGGTTCGTACAATCCGATGTGTCTCGGTTTTATATAATATCACTGTGCTCCCATACTTATTTATCTTGGTTTAAATGAAGAAAACTATTGTTCTTGTTATATTGTTTGTCCTCCCAATAGTGGCATATCTTTTCTTTGCGTCTGGTGTAAATAATTTTGGAAAGTTACCTGTACTAACTGAAAAGATTAATGAAGATGTCTTATTGGAAACCTCGGTCGAATTAAAAAATAATATTACCGTTCTTGGTTTTTTGGGAGATGATATACATCTAAAAAAAGGGAATGCCTTTAATCTCAATCAGAAGATATACAAGAGATTTTACGAGTTTAAGGATTTTCAATTTGTCATGATACTGCCCGTTGGTAACGAAGAAAAGGTGGTGGAACTTAAACAAGAACTTTCCAGTCTTGTTGATATAGTTAAATGGAACTTTGTTTTTTTAGAGCCTACAAAAATTAAAATCTTGTTCAATTCCCTAGAAACAGATTTAACCTTAGATGATAAATTGGGGACACCATATGTTTTTATTATAGATAAGGATAACAATTTACGTGGTAGGACTTCTGATAAAGATGAAGGCACCAAATATGGTTTTAACACCAATTCTGTGGCTGATTTGAATAATAAAATGGAAGACGATGTTAAAATAATTCTTGCGGAATATAGATTGGCGCTAAAGAAGAACAATGCAAACCGCACTAACAAATGAATAAAAAATACACCTACGTTTGGGTTTCCTTGGTTATTTTAATTTTTGGAATTATAGTGGTTCCCAAAATTGTAGACAGGCTAAAACAGGGTACGATGGTAGAAAATGACCGTATGAATGTAGGAAAGCCATCTTCAGGATTATCCTATGTTATATTGAATAACAAAAAAAGAAAAGTACCTGCATTTCAATTTATTGACCAAGATAGTTTGCTGGTAACAGATAAGGATTATTTTGGCAAGGTGTATTTGGTAGAATTCTTTTTTACATCATGTCCAAGTATTTGTCCGGTAATGACCAAGAATTTGGTAGCGCTACAGGACTATTTTATAGATCAAGATGAATTTGGGGTTGCCTCGTTTACAATTACACCAAAATATGATACTCCCGAGGTATTAAAAGGATATGCAGAAAAGTATGGTATAACGGATTTAGATTGGCATTTGTTAACCGGTGATAAGGATGAAATTTATCAACTGGCGAATAGCGGATTCAATATATTTGCTGCAGAAATGCCTGATGCCCCAGGTGGATTTGAACATTCAGGTCTTTTTGCCCTAGTGGATAAACAAGGATATATTCGTTCAAGAAAAGATGAATTTGGCAACCCGATAGTGTATTACCGTGGTGCCATAACAGAGGAAATGGGTGAGAACGATCAGGGAGAAAAGGAGCAAATAAGTGCGTTGAAAGAGGATATTAAAAAATTGTTGGAAGAATAAAATGGAAAGTACAGCTTTGAAGAAGAAGAGATTTAATCTTTTAATTACCATAACATCTGTGGTAATACCTATAGTAGTGGCCTTATTGTTTGCGATAAAAATTCCGAATGTAGAACCACTTTCCTTTCTGCCACCGATTTACGCCGCAATCAATGGCTTAACGGCGGTTTTATTGTTGACAGCAGTTTGGGCTGTTAAAAAAGGGAATCAGTCATTGCATCAAAAATTAATGACAACCAACATTATATTGTCCTTAGTATTTTTGGTAATGTATATTGCGTATCACATGACTTCAGATTCTACTGCTTTTGGCGGAGAGGGTGTTGTGGGTTATGTTTACTATTTTATTTTAATTACACATATTGTATTGTCCATTGCACTTATACCTCTGGTGTTACGCACGTATTCCCATGCTTATCTTAAGGATTATATAAGCCATAAGGCCTTAGCTAGATATACATTTCCAATTTGGTTGTACGTTGCGGTTACAGGTGTTATAGTATATCTAATGATTTCGCCGTATTATGTCCACTAGTACTAAAACTGTTGTATTGCAAAGTGATTCAAAAGCTATGGGATTTTTAAGGCTTTCACATATTTCTTCGCTGTTGATCATTATCTTTTTAATGGTTCCTTCATTGTCAGAAGCTCAGTGCGCAATGTGTCGTGCAGTACTGGAAAGTGAGGAATCTGGCAATGCGGCAGAAGGCATCAATAATGGCATTGTTTATTTAATGGCAATTCCCTATGTATTGGTAGCTGGTCTCTTCTATTTTATTTATCGCAGGATGCGCACTTAACATAATTTTATAATTTTAACATTTTTTTTCTTTCGATTGTGTAACATTGTGTGGATTAGGTAGTCATACCTATGTACAATACTTGTATTGTGCTCATCAATCAATCAAAATCAATCAACATGTTCGATCTAGAACGATGGCAAGAAATTTTCGATACTATTCGGAAAAATAAATTGCGAACTTTCCTAACAGGCTTATCTGTTGCATCTGGTATTTTCATACTTGTTATTTTATTAGGATTTGGTCAAGGCATGCAGAACGGCATAGCCTTAGAATTTGAGGAGGATGCCGCAACCAGTGTCTGGGTTTGGCCGGGTGTCACATCTAAAGGGTATAAAGGATTAAATCCAGGTAGGCGTATTCAGTTGCGAAATGAGAATTATGATTTTGCCGCAAACCTACTTGACGATAAGATTGAAAACAAATCACCTAGACTTTTCGTGCGTGATGCCTTTGTGAATTATGGTAAAGAATCCTTGGCATATGGCATACAAGGCATATCACATCAATTTCAGTTTATAGAGAACGAGTTTATATCAAACGGTAGATTTCTTAACTACACCGATGAAGCCACAAAGGCCAAGGTTGCCGTAATAGGCAATAAGATAAAAAGAGAGGTTTTTAAGGATACTTTAAATCCCATTGGTGAGTATTTGGATATTTCTGGTATACCTTTTAAAATTATTGGGGTATATGGGGATGTTGGTGGTGAAAGGGAAGAGGAACGAATTTTTATTCCAATTAGCACCGCGCAACAGGTTTTTAACGGGGCGGATCATATCAACAATATGGCCTATACCCTACCACCAGCCGAGAATTTTGAGGCCGCGGTGCAACAATCCATTAAATTTAAAAACGAATTGCAGACTTATTTACAACAGGCCCATACGGTTGCGCCAGATGATACAAGTGCGATACATGTCTGGAACCCAATGGAGGAAGCAAAGCGATTTTATAGCCTAATGGGTGGTATTAAGTTCTTCTTTTGGTTTGTAGGGGTTTGCACTATTATAGCTGGGGTTGTAGGGGTAAGTAATATTATGCTAATCGTTGTAAAAGAGCGTACCAGGGAAATAGGTATTAGAAAAGCACTGGGAGCCAAACCATGGTCTATTGTTGGAATGATTTTACATGAATCCATATTTGTGACAGCCATAGCAGGGTTTACGGGTCTTATTGTAAGTATGGGCTTATTGGAGATTGTAGGTCCTCATGTGGAAGTGGACTATGTGGTTAATCCATCGGTAAATTTCAATGTAGCGTTAACCACTGTTTTTGTGCTCATTTTTGCTGGAGCAATAGCAGGTTTTTTTCCGGCGTGGCGAGCGGCGAAAGTTCATGTGATAGAAGCTTTAAGGGATGAATAGTTATAGGTCATCATTACTGAATTTCTATTTGGAAGTTAAATTATCAACCAATAAAATTTGTCATGTTCAATAAAGATCGTTGGAAAGAAATTATAGAAGTACTCTCTAGCAATGTTTTTAGAACACTGGCAACGGCCTTTGGTGTGGGGTGGGGGATATTTATACTAATCATCCTTTTGGCTGCCGGTAAAGGTTTGGAAAATGGAATACGGGCAGATTTTGGCGACATTGCGACCAATACCATGTTTATGTGGTCCCGAAATACTACTAAGCCCTACAAGGGTTTGCCAAAGGGTAGACGCTATAGTTTTAAACTGGAGGACGTAACAGCAATCAATGATAAAGTGCCTAATCTTAGGTTTATTTCACCACGTAATCAATTAGGAGGTTTTGGAGGGGGCAATAATGTGGTGAGGGGACTGAAAACGGGTGCGTATAACGTATATGGAGATTATCCGGAAATAATTAAGCAGGAGCCTATGACCATTACCGCAGGGCGATTTATAAATCAGAATGATATCAATGATAAACGTAAAATAGCGATTATTGGAGAGGGTGTTAAAAATGAATTATATGATAAAGGAGAAGAAGTGTTGGGAACCTATGTCAAAATTCAGGGGGTCAATTTCATGGTGGTTGGAAGCTATAAGAAGAAAAACAATAATGGTGATGGTGAGGAAGGTCAAAAAGAAATATTTGTTCCTTTTACGGCTTTTTCACAAGCCTTTAATACAGGAAATGATGTTGGATGGATGGCTATTACAGCAAATGACGGTAGTTCAATTTCCAATTTAAAGGAAACGATTGTTAACGTAGTAAAGGAGAATAGAAAAATACACCCAGATGATGAAAGGGCCGTTGGGTATTTTGATTTGTATGAGCAGTTTAACCGAGTAGAGAGTTTATTCGGTGCACTACGGTGGGTGGCATATTTTGTAGGGGTTTTGGTATTACTGTCGGGAATTATTGGGGTAAGTAATATTATGCTAATTGTAATTAAGGAACGTACCAAAGAAATTGGGATACGAAGAGCTCTTGGAGAAGACCCTTGGTCTATTAAAAAGCAAATATTAATGGAATCTATTTTTTTGACGATTATGTCAGGTATGGCTGGAATTATTTTTGGGGCAGCGTTTATCTATGGCATCAATGCCGTTTTAGATGCAATTGGGCCTGTAGATATGTTCATAAACCCAAGTGTTAGTCTAGGTGTAGTTGTGGTAGCATTGTTCATATTGGTCGTATCAGGATTATTGGCAGGTTTCATCCCAGCACAAAGTGCCATAAAAGTTAGGCCCATAGAAGCTTTAAGAACAGAATAATAATATCAATCATAAACAGTAAACCAATCAAAAAATGAAAAAATCATTAACAATAGCCATACTTCTTATAATCTTCATAGCCTTTGGTGGGTCTATGTACTATTTGTATCAAAAGAATGCAGAAGACCCTGTTGTCTATAAAACAGAACAACCTTCTAAACAAACCATTATTAAAAAGACCATGGCTACCGGAAGTATATTGCCGTTAGAAGAGGTTTTGATCAAGCCAAATATATCTGGTGTGATAGAAGAGATATATGTAGAAGGTGGTGATTTTGTGAAATCTGGCGATTTACTGTGCAAGATAAAAGTGGTGCCCAACTTAAACGCGTTAAATGATGCTAGAAATAGTATTGATGAGGCTAAAATTGCATTGGATGATCAAAAACGAAATCTGCAAAGACAAACCTTACTTTTTGATAAGGGAGTTGTTTCAAAAGTAGATTTAGAAAGGGCTCAAGTAAGTTACGACCAAGCTAAACAATCTTATGCTGCCGCTAATAAAAGGTATGATATTGTTAAAACGGGTACCACTTCGGGTTATGGCAATGCAGCCAATACCCTAATCAGGGCAACCGTAAGTGGGATGGTATTGGAAGTGCCGGTGGAAGTGGGGAATCAAGTTATTGAGAGTAATAATTTTAATGAAGGTACTACCATTGCTGCTATTGCAGATGTAGAGAAAATGATATTTGAAGGAAAGGTTGATGAGTCTGAAGTGGGAAAAATAAAGGAAGACTTGCCATTGGAAATTACGGTAGGCGCAATTGAGGATTTGGTGTTTGATGCGGTTCTGGATTACATTGCGCCAAAAGGTAAAGAAGAGAATGGTGCTATCCAATTTGAGATCAAAGGAACATTAAAGCGTCAAGATAGTGTATTTATAAGAGCAGGTCTAAGTGCCAATGCATCCATTATCTTGGCCCGCGCCGATAGCGTTTTGTCAATTAAGGAAGCATTAGTGCAGTTTGATGATAAAACCAAAAAACCATTTGTGGAAATAGAAACAGGCGACCAACAGTTTGAGCGTAGGGATGTTGAGTTGGGTATTGGTGATGGAATTCATGTTGAAATAAAATCAGGTATAGTGGCCAATGAAAAAATCAAGGTGTGGAATGAGGTTAAGCCTGATGAATTTGCACAGAATTAAATTAATTAAAAATAATACAATATTCATGTAACAATTTAAACCATGTTAAGTCTAATGCACAGACGTTACTTCGTTAATTGTTCAAAATAATAACCAACATGATTGAAATTAAAAATCTTCATAAGTCCTATAAAATGGGCAAAAATTCACTCCATGTATTAAAAGGCATCAATTTTAATGTAGAGGAAGGAGAGCTGGTAGCTATAATGGGGTCATCTGGATCTGGTAAATCTACCTTACTTAATATTCTTGGAATGTTGGATAGCTCAGATTCTGGAGAATATATTTTGGATGGCGTACCGATCAAGGATTTAAATGAAACTAAAGCAGCTAGATATCGAAATAAGTTTTTGGGTTTTGTATTTCAGTCCTTTAATCTAATCAATTATAAAAGTGCTGCGGAAAATGTGGCACTACCGTTGTATTATCAAAAAGTAAACAGAAAGGAAAGACAGGAAAAGGCGCTAAAGTATCTAGAACAAGTGGGTTTAAAGGAGTGGGCTACACATTTGCCCAGTGAACTTTCTGGTGGTCAAAAACAGCGTGTTGCCATTGCCCGTGCCATGGCTGCGGAGCCCAAGGTATTGTTGGCAGATGAACCTACAGGTGCTTTGGATAGCAAAACATCCTATGAGGTAATGGACTTGATCCAGAAAATAAACGATCAAGGCAACACCATACTAATTGTAACCCATGAACCGGATATAGCCGATATGTGCAAGCGTATTGTGCATTTAAAGGATGGAGTTATAATTGAGGACAAAAAAATAGAACAGGTTAGGGCTGAGCAATATGTTTGATACGGATATTTGGCAGGAGATATTTCACAGTATCAAGAACAACAAATTAAGGACATTCTTGACCGGATTTTCCGTGGGTTGGGGTATTTTTATTTTAGTGCTCTTACTGGCTTCTGTAAATGGTATGCAAAACGGATTTACTGGACAATTTAGTGATGATGCTACTAATTCTATTTTTATCCGTACCGGAACAACATCTATTGCCTACGGCGGGTTTGAAGCTGGTAGAAGAATCCAGTTGACCAATGAAGATGTTGATTATATTAAAAAAAGTTTTCCTAAAGATGTTGAATACATCAGTCCTAGGATATATCAAAATATTTCGGCAAGATATAAAAGTGAAACAGGTAGCTATAATGTGCAAGCCGTATATCCTGAGCATCAGATTATTGAAAAGACCATAGTTAATAAAGGACGTTTTATCAATACCAATGATCAATTAAATAAATCAAAGGTTGCGGTAATTGGAAGAAAAGTAGCGGAGGATTTATTTAAAAAGGAAGATCCCATTGGGAAATTTGTAGAGTTTAATGGCTTGCCTTTTAGGGTTATTGGAACATTTACTGATGATGGCGATGATAATGCCGAGCGGAATATTTATGCTCCCACCAGTACGTTTCAACGAATTTATGGACAGACTGATGAGATTAATCAAATCGCACTGACCTATAACCCCAATTACGACCTCACCAAGGCCTTGGAGTTTTCAGGACGATTGGAAAGTGTATTCAAAAGAAGGTTTAAGGTTGCTCCTCAAGATCAAGCTGGGATTAGGGTTTTTAATTACGCCGAGATTTTTGAGAATATTAGCAATTTTACTGGCGGTCTAGATATTGCCGCCATCATTGTTGGTCTACTTATTTTATTGGCAGGTATCGTGGGTATTGGGAATATTATGGTGTTTATAATCAAAGAGAGAACTAAAGAAATTGGCGTAAGAAAGGCTTTGGGCGCAGAACCGTGGCAAATAATTAAGTTAGTACTTTTTGAATCAGTTTTTATTACCACGTTATCTGGTTTTATTGGTTTAACAATAGCTACGGGCCTCTTGGCTTTGGTTGGTCCAAGTATTAAATCTGATGCATTCGCAAACCCTTCTGTTAGTATGTCTACTGTGGTAACTGCTACAATTATATTGGTAGTTGCTGGGGTAATGGCAGGGTTGATTCCAGCAATGAAAGCCGCAAAAGTTAAACCTATAGTAGCACTAAGCGATAAATAATATGTGGTTATTCGATAAAGATTTATGGTCAGAGATTTTTGCCACATTGGGCAAGAATATGTTTCGCACATTTTTAACCATGTTAGGGGTGATTATTGCCATGATTATTTTGGTGCTTTTATTGGGAGGGGCGAATGGTATGAGCAATGGTTTTAATAGAATTTTTGCCGGTACAGCATCAAACAGTTTGTTTATTTGGAGTCAAAGTACTTCGGAACCATATAAAGGATTTGAAAGAGGTCGTAGAATCCAATTTAAATTAGAGGATGCAGAAATTATAAAGGAACAAATTAAGGAAATAGAGGTATTGGCGCCCAGAATAGAATTAGGAAGCCATAATGGTATTTCTACTGTATACAGAAATGGTAGAACTAGTGGTTCTGGAGTTTATGGTGATTATCCAAATATCGATGACATCATGAAAAAGAAACTGGTAGAAGGCAGGTTTCTTAATATAAGTGATATGCAAGATTCTAAAAAGGTATGTGTTATAGGGGAGGAAACTTATAAGCTGCTTTTTGATAAGGGAGAAAATGCCATAGGGGAAGATGTACGTATTAATGGGGTGTTTTTTAATATAGTGGGTATTTATAGACCAAATGATAATATTCGGATCGATGGTGAAAATTCTGTTTACATTCCCTTTAGTACTTTTCAAAAAGCTTTTGGTTCTGGTGATAGAATGGGATGGATGGCCATTTCTGTTCAACCTGATACAAAGGTCCCCCTTATAGAAAGAAAAATTAAAAGCTTATTAAAGACCAAATATGACATCAATCCAATTGATGAAAGGGCGATAGGAAGTTTTGATTTATCAGAGGTCTTTAACAATGTACAGGCATTTACGGGCGTATTAAAAGGCATTTCTTTCTTTGTTGGTATTCTTACCCTCTTAGCAGGTGTTATTGCCATTAGTAACATCTTATTGATAACCGTAAAAGAGCGTACCAAGGAAATAGGAATTCGTAGGGCTTTGGGAGCAACACCTAAAGTAGTGAAACGTCAAATTGTATTGGAATCTATTGTTATTACTGTTTTTGCAGGATTCGTAGGTTTCGCGATCGCTGTAGGATTTTTGGCAATAGTCAATACTATGATAGGTGAGGATAGTAATATACCATTCTATAATTTAATGGTAAATATTCCCCAATTTTTTGTCTCGTTTGTTTTAATGATAGGCCTAAGTGTTTTAATTGGGCTTATACCGGCAAATAGGGCCATACGAATTAAGCCAATAGATGCATTACGAGAAGAATAAAACAAGAACCAAAATAGAATAAATAACAATCAAATAGTTGAGCATGAACAAGTATGTAAAATACGTATTACTGGGAATTACGGTAATTGGAATACTAGCGGCAGTAGCCTATTTTCTTAAAAAGAACAGTACTCCTTTAAAGACATATGATACGGAAGAAGTAGTCAAAAAAAATATAGTGAATAAAGTAGTGGTGACCGGCAAGGTTATTCCTGAGGATGAAATTGAAATTAAGCCACAAATCTCTGGAATTATTGAGAAAATCTATCTTGAAGAAGGTGCTAAGGTTAATGCAGGGGATTTAATTGCCGTAATTAAAGTTGTGCCTAATGAACAATCTTTAAATCAAGCTGCCGGTAGGGTTCGTAATGCGGAATTAGCTTTGAACAATGCAAAAATTGAGTTTGAAAGGAATAAGTCACTTTTTGATAAAGGAGTAATTTCTAGCCAAGATTTTAATAATCTTCAACTAACCTACAATCAAGCTGAGCAAGAACTTAAAAATTCAAGAGCTGATTATCAGATTATTAGACTAGGTTCAGCTGGGGGTTCTACAAGTGCCAACACCAATATTAGAGCTACGGTTACTGGTACTTTATTAGAAATTCCTGTTGAAGAAGGAGATCAGGTAATCCAAAGTAACAATTTTAATGATGGTACTACCATTGCCACCATTGCAGATATGTCTAAGATGATTTTTGAAGGTGAGGTAGATGAAGCCGAGGTAGGAAAGTTACAAGTAGGAATGCCTTTGGAAATTAGTATGGGTGCTTTGGAAAACGAAAAATTTAATGCAGAGCTAAAATTTATTGCACCAAAGGGCGTAGAGGAAGAAGGTGCCGTGCAGTTTAAGATAGAAGGGGATCTAGTTGTCACGGATAGCACCAATGTACGCGCGGGATATAGTGCAAATGCATCTATAGTATTAGAGGAGAAAAAGGATGTTCTTTCTATAAAGGAAGCGTTGCTGCAGTTTGATAAAGAAACGGATAAACCTTATGTAGAGGTAGAGACCGGTGAGAATGAATTTGAGAAGAAGGAACTTGTCTTAGGGGTTAGTGACGGTATTGATGTGGAAATCGTATCCGGTATAGATGAGAATGCGAAAATTAAAGTATGGAATAAGTTAGAGGCCAAAAGTGAAGATAATGGTCCAAATAGAAACTAGTATCAATCAAAATCAAATCAAAAAACGAATCATAAAACCAATAATAAATCTTTGGTTTTAAAAACACTAAAATCATGAAAGTAAAAATTACCACACTTCTTGTTTTATTCTCGGTTATGACTAGTATGGCCCAAAATAGGAAATGGACATTGCAGGAATGTGTAGCTTATGCCGTTGAAAATAATTTGACCATTGAACAGTTTGAGTTGGACTTGGAGAATGTGAAAATTGACGAAAAAGACGCTTTCGGAGATTTACTTCCAAACTTAAATGCTAGCACGTCAATGTCAAGTAATACTGGATTTTCCATTAATCCAACGAACAACCTGCCTACGAATAGTACAGCATTTAATATTAACGCAGGATTTAGTTCAAATGTAACTTTATTCGATGGTCTACGTAATATAAAGCGTGTAAATAGGGCCAAATTAGCGGCAATCTCAAGTCAGTACAGATTGGATAACTTGAAAGATGACATTCGTTTAAACGTTGCAAATGCATACTTGCAGATTTTATCAAACAAGGAGGCGCTTAAAGTATCACAAGCTCAATATGCAGTTACAGAACAGGATTTAAAACGAACTAAGGAGTTGGTGGATTCCGGTGTAGTGCCTAAAGGTGATTTATTGGACATAGAGGCTACCGCAGCCAATCAAGAACAACAAATTGTAAATAATGGGAGTTTGGTATTAATTTCAAGAATTAACCTTGCGCAGTTATTGCAGATTACGGATTATGAAAATTTTGATATCGCAGATGAATCATTTGAAATTCCACCGTCCGATATTTTAAACAATTCTGCAAAGACAATTTTTGCGAAAGCCCTGGAATTTAGAAATGATATTAAATTTTCAAAATCTAATGTGGACATTGCGGAAAAGGATTTAGAAATCGCCAAAGGTGCTTATGCTCCTACCTTATCTGGTTTTTTTCAATATGGAACAAGATATTCAGATGTTACACAAATACCAGATGCTAATGGAGTGCCATTCACACCAGATTTTTCGGACCAATTGTGGATATTTGATGGTATATCTTATGGTGCCCAATTGAATGTACCCATATTTAATGGGTGGAGCACAAGGAATAATGTAAGTCGTTCAAAAATTAACTTGGAGAAAACTAAATTACAATTTGAACAAGATAAGTTGGATTTGGAGAATACTGTTAATCAGGTATATGTAGATGTAACAACATTTTTTAAAGCGTATGAAGCGGCCGTAAAAACTTTGGAAGCAAGACGCTTGGCTTATGAATATTCTAAAGAACGTTTTGATGTTGGTTTGATGAATTCTTTCGATTTTAGTCAGGCACAAGCAAGAGTGGATAATGCCGAAGCTGATGTGGTACGAACTAAATATGCCTATATTTTCAGACTTAAAATCTTGGAGTTCTATTTTGGGATTCCCATATCACTGGACTAATTTTGTTTAGTGCTAATTAGATATTAAAAAACCTGTAAGTTCTTCACTTGCAGGTTTTTTATTTAGGGCTATTCTATATCTTTGATGTATGGGACTTTTATTAAACTTAGAAACTGCCACTACCAACTGCTCCGTTTGCCTAGCTAAAGATGGACAGATATTGACGGTTAGGGAAAACAACACACCAAACTACTCGCATGCGGAGCAACTGCATGTATTTATTAAAGAGTGTATGGAAGAGGCAGGTTATGAGCTTTCGGCACTTGACGCTATCGCAATAAGTAAAGGCCCTGGTTCCTATACGGGACTCAGAATAGGGGTGTCTGCTGCCAAAGGCTTATGTTATGCTTTGGACAAACCATTGATTTCCATTGCTACTTTAAAAAGTATGGCTTCCCAGATTGATGTAATGGAAAACGAAATCATTATACCCGTTTTGGATGCCAGAAGAATGGAAGTGTATGCGGCAATTTTTGATTCTGAATTAAATCAAATTAGGGAAACCAAGGCTGAAATTATCGAGCCTGATTCCTTTAGTGATTATTTGGAGTATCAAAAAGTCCATTTTGTAGGTAGCGGGGCAGAAAAGATTAAATCTGTGCTTAATAAAGATAATCTGGTCTATCATTCAGAAATAGTTCCATCAGCAAATGATATGGCAATCCTATCCAATGAAAAATTGAATAATAGGGATTTTGAAGATGTAGCTTATTTTGAGCCCTATTACCTAAAGGATTTTATATTGACTACCAAAAAAAAATAATTTAAAAGCTATTTTTAGCTCTGTTGTTCCTCGGTTGGTGATGCTATCATAGCATTATAAAACTCGATTAAACTAATGACATCGCCTTCTTTTTTTAGATTAAGATGGTTTGTTGTAATATATTTATATAAAGGTTTTTCATATTTTTCACCTAAGTGTTTTATGATATCCATTTGGTTCAAAGCTACCATTACTGCTGGTAAGCCTTGTTTTTTAATAAAATAAGAAGAAGTATTTACATAGTAAGCAGATTTTCTTTCTTGAAAGGAATATGAGCTTAGCTTCATCTTCTTTTCAGGCTTATAAAGCAACTGTATGTTGCCTTTGTTTAGGGGGTTGAAATAACCCATTTTTTGAATACCATTATTGGCGACTATATAATCAAAAATCATGTATGTATTCCCGTCAAATTCAGCAGAAAAACCAGGTCTTCTTAATAACTCCCTAACGGTTTCATTGTCATCTAAAAACTCTATCACTTCTTTACTTGCATTGTATCTCATCCTAGCAGTAAACCCGGATTTGTTATGAATAGTTGTTTTCCCCAATTTAAAATCGTCATCAAGAAATGGGGAGTCTTTTATTTCAATGGCAACATCACGATTATTATTCAATCCACGTATATTGAACCCAGTTACATAATCTGATCCAGCTATACTGAACCCAGCTACAAAATTGGAAGCAAAACTAAAGTCGCTATAACCTGGCGAAGGACCTAAATTAGATGCTTGGCCAAATGATAGGGAAGAACAAAGGATGGCTAAAAAAAATAATTTTCTTATGATTTCACATTTTTGGTTATATAAAATAATTATACCATTAATACAAAGATAATCAGCTATCTTCATGTGTGATTTTAGTTTCTTTATCAAAAGTATTGTGATATTCAATTAAACGAATTATGTCCTCTACTTTCTTCAAATTTAAATTGTAGTCTATTATAAACTGTTTTAAACTTTCATTCCCGTCTCCAATAATTTTAAGAATTGACCGCATGTTTAATTTAACCTCTTGTGCGGGGCTTTCCCCAGTTTTTACATAATATGCAGATATATCTTTATAATGTGGAGGGGTATAGGTATCATAGCCATTGTCTGGCTTTTCTGCTTGAATGAATGTTTTTTTAGGCTTAAAGTAGAGTTGTGTACGCCCTTCGTTTAAGGGGTTGAAATACCCTAATTTAGTTTTTTCACCTGTTTGGTATTCAACAACCTCGTATGTTTTACCATCAAATATAGCTTTGATCTGCTTTCTTCTTAGAAGTTTTCTAGCTGTCCCATTTTCGTCTAAGATTTCCACAGCATCATGAAATGCATCATATCTCATTAGAGCATCTGTCTTAGAAATGTCATTGATAAGTGTTGTCCCTTTTTTATAAAGATCATTGATATATACACTGCCATTGATAGGAACTTCTTTGATGACTATACCGGCTTGTGTATCAGTAGTAATACCATCACCGTTACCAATAGTTTGACCCTGAATAAAACCCGAAGCAAATAAGAACAAATAAATTATCTTTTTCATAACCATTGAATTTATTCAAAAAAATATAAAATAATTATCTGAATTACAAGTATTTGTGAAAAAATTAACCCTAATACTAAAATGTAGTTTGAGGTTATCCTTATAGTTAAAGAGCTTTACTTATGTCTTGACTTGATGCATCACAGTCTGCGGGAATGGTATTTCAATATCATTTTCATCAAATCTGTATTTTATTTCCTCCAAAACATAGAAGTGTGCTTTCCAAAATACATCATTATTTGCCCAAAACCTTAAAGTTAAATTTACCGAGCTATCTGCTAGTTCACCCACATATACCTCTGGTATGGGTTCTTTGAGAATGTTCTCATGGTCAGCACAGATCTGTAGTAATATGTTTTTTGCTGTTTTAATATTGGAGCCATATCCAATACCAACATCAATTTTATCCCTTCTCGTGTTTTCAGCATTATAGTTTATAATGTTGTTGTTTGATAATTGTCCGTTTGGTATTATGGCGACTTGATTTCCGAATGTATTTAGTTTGGTAGTGAAAATTGAAATCTCCTTTACTGTGCCATCCACTCCTTGGGCAGAAATAAAATCCCCAACTTTGAATGGTTTAAAAAGTAGTATGAGTACACCACCGGCAAAATTGGCAAGGGAACCTTGTAATGCCAGGCCAATTGCCAAACCTGCTGCACCAATAATAGCAACTAAGGATGAAGATTGTACGCCTAATTGTGTAATAACCAGAACAAATAATAATATTTTAAGACCAATGGATATTAGGCTTTGTAGAAAGGTTTCCAAGGATGGGTCATAATCTTTTTTTATAAAAAATTTTCGAACCATTCTATTGATAAATCGTATGATATAGGTACCTACTAAAAGAAGTACAATGGCCATAACCAGATTTGGAAGTGCATCCCAAAACCATTTTATGGCATTGTCTATATGTTCTTGATAATCTGTAAATCTTTGCATGATAACTTTTTTCTAATTTGAAGCCAACTTAGATAAACATAAGGGTTAAATCAAGAAAATTTAATTAAACAATTGTTAATGCCTAAGGTAAATTAGTATTTGAATCAAAGCTTCTTTTATTATGTGTTCATCCAAGCTCTTTTTTTAGATGGATTTGAGTGTCATAAATAGATTGTTGTTCCAAAACTATAATGTCTTATAATTGTTTAAGCACCGCTTTTGTATCTGTCACCGGAAGTCTGCAAGAACCTTCAATGCAAAGATAAATTAAGCTCTTTTCCTTTACAAAGCGGTTTTGTAACAAACCTAATTTACTTGTGTCTTTCTCAGTTCCGAGTAGTATGCTGTTGGGAATGTAAGTTTTTGCAAGTTTTTTGCCCATAGCTTTATAGTTTTTGCCAACTATGGCAATCTCATAAAAATTGTTGTTTCTATATAGTATTAAATGCAACCAATTAGCATAGTTCTGAGCATTCTGAACGAAGTTGTCCTGTACATTATTCAACATTTTATCAGACATGGCCCCATAACCTTCTGTGTGGAAAACCTTGTGTAATTTTAAAAGGTTGTTTGCCATGATAGAATTGGATGAGGAAATAACATTGTCATTTACTTCAATCGTTCTTCTTATTAATTCATCATCTAATTTGGATGTGTAGAAAAACATACTGCTAATATCATCGCGAAAATTGATAATTGTGAAGTCGGTTATTTTTTTGGCTTGGAATAGCCATTTTTCTTCAAAAGTTACTTCATAGAGTCCAATAAAGGCGTCAATTATGGTGGCATAATCATCTAAAAAGCCATTTATAGAGCTTTTTCCATTTTTATAGTTCCTAAATAATGCACCGTCGTCTTTTAACATTTTACCTGAAATAAAATCTGCATTTTTTAATGCCAATTTCAAATAGTCATCATTGCCTAAATACCTATAGGCATCAGTAAGTCCTTTTAGCATTAATCCGTTCCATGATGTTAGGATTTTATCATCTAAGCGCGGTTTATCTCTACCGTCCCTTGCTTTCTTTAATTTTTTTAAGGCATCGTTTATTTGTTCATTTATTTCTTGAGTGGACAGACTATATTTTGAAGTAATTTCTGAAATGTTGTTATCTCTAATAAGTACGTACTTGTCTTCTTCCCATAAACCATAGGAATTAATGTTGTAATAATCTTTAAATAGTCTTAGTTCATTACCTAAAGCGGAACTTAGTTCATCTTCGGTCCATACGTAAAAAGCACCTTCTTCCAATTCGCCTTTATCATTGTAGCTGTCCGCATCCAAGGATGAATAAAATCCACCATTTTTATCCATAAGCTCATTGTTAATAAATGCAATGGTTTTCTCGACCGTTTCTTTATACAATGGATTTTTTGTAACCGCGTATGCCTTACTATATAAACTGGTAAGTTGCCCATTGTCATAAAGCATTTTTTCAAAGTGGGGAACATGCCACTTCGTATCTACTGAATATCTTGAGAAACCACCATCAATTGGGTCAAAAACACCTCCATAGGCCATTCTTGTAAGCGTCGTATTGACATACTCTAGAATACTTTTATTTTTTTTAGATGTTGCATAATGAAGTAGAAAATCCAAATGGTTTGGCATCATGAATTTTGGAGCTCTTTTGTATCCGCCTAAGAAAGTATCAAAAAACGTGCTCCATTTGCCCACCGTTACATCTAGCTCATCATTGGTAAAACTTACTTCACTGGTTTTTGCTTTTACCAGATTAATTTCTTTTATGCCTTGATTTAATTTAGTGGCGTAATCCTTTACTTTTTTAGAATCTTTTGTAAATAGTTCACTTAAGGCATGCAATGCTTCATTCCATTTTTCTTTAGGTACATAGGTTGCGCCCCAGAATGGCCTACCATCTGGCAGGGCAACAATATTTAAGGGCCAACCGCCATTTCCGGTCATCAACTGTAAGGCATCCATATAAATTTGGTCTACATCGGGGCGTTCTTCGCGGTCTATTTTAATGGTAACATAATTATTGTTCATGATTTTTGCCACCGTCTCGTCTTCAAAACACTCTTTCTCCATAACATGGCACCAGTGGCACGCAGCATACCCAATGCTTATAAGTAGAGGTTTATTTTCATTTTTAGCTCTTTCTAAAACCAAAGGATTCCAGGCTTCCCAATTAACAGGATTGTGGGCATGTTGTAATAAATAAGGACTGGTCTCATTAATTAGCGCATTAGTGTATTTGTGCTCCATAGTTGTTTGTTTGTCGTTAGCGTTAAAGGAAAAGCAAAAACCAAAAAGGAAATGAAATTCGGAGAATTCACCTTATTTTGCGTATGAACAAAAAAAGCGCCCTGAAGGCGCTTTAATATGTAAGGGTCCGAAATTATTTTACTTCGAAAGTAATTTTAACGTTGACCCTAAAGTTGACCATTTTGCCGTCTTCTACAGTTGCACTTTGTTCGTTGATGTATACAGAACGTATGTTTTTTACTGATTTAGAGGCTTGACTTACAGCATTGCTTGCTGCATCTTCCCAACTCTTTTCTGAATTTGCTAAGACTTCGATTACTTTTAATACTGCCATAATTAGTGTTTTTGTTTTCCTACAAAATACAAAAATTAAAGCGCAATAAAAACCTAGTATTGGGATTTATCCGTTTATAGCTACTACCTCATTTACTTTGTCCCCCATCATATTCTTAAGCATGGTCTCTATGCCATTTTTTAATGTAAAAGTTGAGGAAGGGCATCCACTACAGGCTCCTTGTAATACAACATTCACCGTACGGGTCTCTTCTTCATAGGATTTAAAAAGAATGTTGCCGCCATCACTAGCTACTGCTGGTTTTACATATTCGTCTAATATGGCTATAATTTCCTTAGAGGTGTCATCGTATTCTATTTTAGTTTCCGATTGTCCAATTTCGGTTTGCACAACTTTACCAACTGCTGTGGCATTATCCAAAACTATATCTTTGCCATCCGCTATGAAACTGCGTATTAACTCACGTAATTCCATGGTAATATCATCCCATTCCGCTACTTCATATTTGGAAACAGAAACATAGTTTTCATCTATAAATACTTGTTTTACAAAAGGAAATTGAAATAAGGCCATTGCTAATGGCGCATTTCTTGCTTCATCAATATTTTTAAACTCATAGGTAGAACCCACGATTTTTTTGCTAGCCACAAACTTCATTGTAGAAGGGTTGGGTGTTACCTCTGCATAAACAGTAACCGCAATAGGCTTGTCCGTGTCCTCCTCAATTACAATAGGTTCACCTACATTTAAATACTCAACTAGCTGTTGTGCCACTTCGTCTTTTACGTCTTCCCATTCTACAATGTCATAACGCTCAAGACCAATAAAATTTCCGGAAACATAGACAGTTTTTATAAAAGGGAGGTAAAATAATTGCTGTGCCAAAGGTGAATTTTTAGCCTCATCAATATTTTTGAACTCATAATTTTTTCTATGTACTAATATATGATTGGTTTCAAATTTTAATATATTAGGATTGTTTGTTTTGACTACGGTAATAGAATACTCTTTCATCTTCAAAAATTTTCAACAAAAATACAAAGGAAATCTAAGTAAAAGGCTATATAATAATGTTACTGTAATGTCGTTATACTTTATATTTAGCACATTTTTGAATTTGTAGCCTCATTTCCCAATATGAAATTAAAGCTGTTTTTGGTGTTTTCATTCCTTGTTTTTGGACTAAAGTCCTATGCACAGGAAGGGATTCCAGTATATTTTGATTATTTATCGGATAACTATTATTTGGTTTACCCATCTATGGCAGGAATTGGTCAAGGAGGTAAAATTAGGGCTACAGCAAGAAAGCAATGGTTTGATGTAGATGATGCTCCTAGCCTACAGACCATAAATGCACATTTTAGATTGGGTGATAGTCCAAGCGGTATTGGAGCCATAGTTTTTAATGACGCCAATGGTTATCATTCGCAAACAGGTTTAAAAATGACTTACGCGCATCACTTAAGAATGGGTGGTGATGATATAAGGGTACTTAACCAATTATCTTTTGGATTAAGTGGGACAATTTTGCAAAGTAGTTTAGATGAAACCGATTTTAGGTCGGTAATTCCAGATCCATCTGTTTCAGGTATTAAATTGAGTGCGTCTTATTTTAATGTGGATTTAGGGCTCTCTTATAATTATATGGAGTTTTATGCTCATTTTGCAGTTACCAATGCGTTAACAGGAAGTCAGCGTAATGTGTATTATAGGGATAGACAGGACAACCCCGATCAGTTGGTCATAGATAATATTCGGCGATATTTAGTTTCTGGTGGATACGTTTTCGGGAAGAGTGAATGGCAAGTTGAACCATCAGTCCTGTTTCAGTTTACCGAGTTTACCCGTGAAAAAACTTTAGATGTGAACGCCAAACTTTATAAAGATGTAGATTTTGGTCGTGTCTGGGGCGGACTTTCTTATAGAAGAAGTTTTGATGGTGCCCAATACCAAACTTCCACAGGATTTGGTGAGCAGCGTTTGCAGCTTATTACACCAATTATTGGGGCGAACATTAAAAATTTCTTGGTGTCCTATAATTATTCTTACCAAATGGGAGATATCAGATTTGATAATGGAGGTTTTCACCAAATAACAATTGGGTATGATTTTGGACAAACAGAGCGTAAATACGATTGCTATTGTCCGGCAGCACAATAAAAAAGGTCTTCCCTTAAAAGAAAAGACCTTTCATAAAACACTTTTATTTCCAGATATAATTTTTTGCTGAAGCTTGTCTTTTTATAGCTTTTAACATGGCACTTTCTAATTCGCCATTGTTTTCTTCAGATTTATTTTTAGCTATGTAAGCTTCCCTTTTTCTATTCAATTCTTGAATTTCATTTTGTATCTCATTTCTTTCAGTGGCTTTATTGGTAATAAAAGATTCAATTTCCTTTTTAGACTTACCTTTTAATTCCTTTGGAAGCGCTTCAGGTTTAATTTCAGAGACATCGAAATCTTTCTCTTTTGATGCGTCTACCAAGTCCCAATGCTTATTGTTATACAGCCTAGAGCTTTTGCTCACCGCTCTTTTAACCGCTACAACCTCTTCCAAAGCCATAGCGTTATCGTCTTGGGTTATTTGCATTTCCATTTTTGTTATTCCTAAGGAACCATAGGAGATATAAGTTTTGTTAAGTTTAGAGTTCAACTTTATGATTATATCATCATACGGAGTGCTGATTTGAACCACTTCCCTATTATGGTCAATGGCCATATATTCGCCAGCTGTTAGTCTAGCACCTTCTTTCCAATGGGTCTGAATCCCCTCTTCATAACCGCCACAATAAATGGTATTTACAATTACATTTTTTTCCTTGGCATTGGTTGCGGCATCTTTAAAATTTAAGTGTCCTTGGTCAAAAGGTTCATTTCCGGCAATGAATATCATTTTCAGATTATCTGGATTTTTGCCCCAATCCAGTTGGTTTAAGGAAGTTTGAATTACCTGCCCGCAATATTCCTCACCCCCATTGGTAGAGAGAGAAAATAGCTTTTCAGATATTTCATCCAAATCGTTCGAAAAGTTTAATACCTGTTGTATATATCCTTCTCTAGAGGATAAATGGTCATTACCATATTGGTAAATGGCTATCTGTAACTCTGGTCTAATTTTATTTTGACATTCAGCATTGGTAAACTCATTTACAATATCCCATAATTGAGATTTGGCTTGGTTTATAAGTCCGTCCATACTGTTACTTGTATCCAAAAGTAACGCGATTTTTACGGTGTTGTTTTTCGATTTTTCTAACGGAGGTATTCTCTTTGTAATTATAGTTTCTTTTTTGGAATTTGCTTTTAGCTCGTAGCTGTTAAAGAAGTATAAGGCTATTGTTAGTAGTCCAATTGTTATTGATTTTAGACTTAGTTTCATATCGCTATTTTTTAATATTTCGCTATAAAACTGAGTTTAAACTTCTTTATAATAAAACAGTTTTGAGGGAAATGTTCGTTTTGATGAGTAAAGTGGTACTTTGACTTTGCCAAGTCCGTAATTAGCTGTTTTAAAAATTATCTTGGATAGATTTTGCATTTTTTGTTGACATATTATTCAACTAAGTTTACAGTAGTTATGAATATATACAGACAGATTGTTTACACATTGGCCATAATGTTTCTTGGCCTTCATTTCTGTTTTTCACAAAATAGAAATGAACAGGTCGCTTTTGTCTTAAAGGGAAATGTAGAAGAAAAAAGCTCATTAAAACCAATTTCGGGTGTTTACGTTTCTACTTCTTCTGGAGAAAATACCCTTACTGATGGACTTGGGGAATTTAGGATACGTGCAAAAATAGGAGATGAATTAATAGTTGAACATGCTAATTTTGAAACTGTACGGTATCTCATTAGAAGCAAGGAAGATGTAAAGGTTCAGGTTGAGGATTTTGAGTGGGGTAACAAAAAAAAATCCAGTCCATCTGTTTTAAACAGAAGGGCCAACTTACATCAGTCCATGTTGGATTCCGCGCAAATTTTTAAGTATACCGATATTGCAAAAAGCATTGATTATGTTGCAAAGTCTATTACATATTTAGAAAGTTCAGGAAATAAAATAGAATTTGCCAAGTCATTAACAACTTTAGGCGAAATATACCTATATCATAAGCAATATGATTTGGCAATAGATAATTTTAACGATGCCATAAAAGCACATAAGACCATAGCTACTTCTTTACTTTTGGCCCAAACCCTAATTTTAAATAAATCATATAAAGATGCCGAAGAGGTATTGGAACCGATCCAAGATCTTAAAAGTATGTTGCCCGATCAACGGGTAACCTTATACGAGTTGCTGGGAGATGCCAAAAGAGGTGAGAACGCCACGCAGGATGCGATAACTTATTACAATGCAGGATTACAGGTTGCGACAAAGAATCAGTTGACGTCTAAAATGACTGACCTAAACTCCAAGATTGCAGATGCTTATGCGCAAAGTAATCAGTTGGTGGAAGCAGAAGTGTATTATGATAATTCGGTACAATTGGCCAATCAACTTGCCCCTAAGCGAGCGCTGCAGGAAAAGGAAAAAGTTGCTGATTTCTATAATAAAAAGAGTCAATATAAAGAAGAGATAGCCATTCGGAAAAATAGCTTGGAAGAACTTGGAAACCTGAATACATCAAAACAAGACAATACGATTTTGGGGTTGGGAGATACCATTACCAGACAAAGAATTAACTATAAAATTGCTAATGCCTACATTGCCCAGGATAAATATAATGAGGCCATCCCGTATCTAGAACGGAGTATTGTAGAGGCTGATTCTGAAGATGACCTGGTGGTGCAGAAAGATGCTACTCGTAAATTGTCTGAAGTCTACGAATTTAAAGGTGATAATAACAAGGCATTGGCCACGTATCAAGAATACGTAACCTTGGTAGATACCTTATACGTTCGTAAAGAACAAGAGATTTCTAGGGCAGCACGTTTTAATAGGGAAATCGCAACAACACAAAGTAGAATTACCGGTCTGGAACAAGAGCGGGAACTTACGCAAAGCAAATATGACTTGGCCTTAACGGAGCAGGAGCTTGCAGAGGAAAGTTACAAGAGGCAGCGTTGGGTCATTTATTCGCTTGTTTTTGGTTTATTGTTGACGGGTTTGGCAGCTTTCTTTTTTTATAGGAGCAACCAACAACAGAAATTGGCGAATAATTTGTTGGCATTAAAATCGCTGCGTTCGCAAATGAATCCCCATTTTATTTTCAATGCCTTAAATTCTGTAAATAATTTTATCTCCAAGAACGATGAACGAAGCGCGAATAGATATCTAAGCGATTTCTCTACATTGATGAGGTCGGTTTTGGAGAATTCAGAAGAGGATTTTATACCCTTATCCAAAGAGCTGGAATTGTTGGAGCTATACGTGAAATTAGAGCACTCTAGATTTCCAGATAAGTTTGAATATAAGATTCATATCGACGATAAAATTGACATAGCGTCTTTTCAAATTCCACCTATGTTATTACAGCCTTATATTGAAAATGCCATTTGGCATGGACTTAGATATAAAGATGAAAAAGGACTATTGCAGATCGATTTGAAACCCGTTGGCGATGATGCCCTTGAAATCACCATCACAGACAATGGTATTGGCAGAACCAAATCTGCGGCACTAAAGACCAAAAATCAGCAACTACAAAAGTCAAAGGGTATGGGCATTATTAAAAAAAGGGTTGCCATTTTAAATACTATGTATACCGATAAGGTAGATGTGGAAATTGCTGATTTAAAATCGGATGGCAGCGGTACCAAGGTGCTTTTCACAATAAAAAGAGACAAATGAATTTAAATGCGATTATTATAGAGGACGAAGCTAATAGTAGGGAAATCTTGTCCAATTATATAAATAAGTACTGTCCACAAGTGAATCTTTTGGGAGAAGCTTCATCAATAAGTGAAGGTTTAGAGCTTATTAATGGAAACGAGCTCGATTTAATTTTTTTAGATGTGGAAATGCCTTTTGGAAATGCCTTTGATTTGTTGGAGCAAGTACCAGACCGCACTTTTGAAACCGTTTTTGTGACTGCCTATGACCAATATGCAAAAGATGCACTAAACCATCATGCCGCCTATTATTTGACCAAGCCCATCAATATTGATGAACTCATTAACGCTGTAGATTATGTGTCAGAAGTAAGGACTAAAGAAGACAAACTTCAGGAACAAGTGTTAAATACAAATGCTAAAAGTGTAAAAGGCAAACTTACATTGCCCCAACAAGACGGTTTTCAAGTACTAAATGTAACGGATATACTGTACTGTAAAGCGGATGATAACTATACCGAAATTTTCCTGGAGAATAAAAAAATATTGGTAAGTAAAACACTGAAGTATTTTGAAGAGGCACTGGTAGAATTTCCTTTCGCAAGAATACATAAATCTTACCTTGTTAATGTAAACGAGATTGTAAAGTATAGGAAAGGCAAAGGAGGAAGCGTGGTCATATCAAATGGCAAAGAACTTTTGGTGTCAGCTTCCAAGAAAAAAGAGTTATTATCCTTTTTTGAATAATTGGTAAAGTTTTAGATATGATAAAAGCAGTTAGAGGGTTATCCCCAAAAATAGGGGAGGATTGTTTTATAGCAGAAAATGCCACTGTAGTTGGTGAGGTTGAAATGGGAAATCAATGTAGTGTTTGGTTTAACGCTGTACTTAGGGGCGATGTTCACTATATCAAAATGGGGAATAAAGTGAACGTGCAGGACGGTGCCGTTATTCATTGTACCTATAAAAAGTCGCCTACTACCATTGGAAATAATGTTTCTATTGGACATAATGCCATAGTGCATGGCTGTACCATAAAAGATAATGTACTTGTTGGTATGGGAAGTATTATAATGGATGATTGTATTGTGGAAAGCAATAGTATTATTGCCGCTGGTGCAGTAGTGACGAAAGGAACCCATGTGCCTTCAGGAACTATATTTGCAGGGATGCCGGCAAAAAAGATAAAAGATATTAGCTCAGAATTAAGCACAGGCGAAATTAACCGAATTGCAGAGGCTTATATCATGTATTCTGGATGGTTTAAAAAGGAAGAATAATAACTTCATATTCTAAAAATTGCGTTTACATACAATATACTTATTTTTGCCCCACTTAAATTAAAGAAAATGAACGCATATATATTCCCCGGTCAAGGTGCTCAATTTGTTGGAATGGGACTTGATCTCTACGAAAAATTTCCAATCGCCAAAGATATGTTTCAAACCGCAAACGAAATTCTTGGTTTTGATATTACTGATGTAATGTTCAATGGTACCCCAGAAGGATTAAAGGAAACCAAGGTAACACAACCAGCAATTTTTTTGCACTCTGTAGTTATGGGCAAAGTAATGGGCAATGCCTTTAAGCCAGATATGGTAGCTGGTCATTCATTGGGTGAATTCTCAGCATTGGTTGGCAATGAAGCATTAAGTTTTGAAGATGGATTAAAGTTGGTCTCTCAAAGGGCCTTAGCTATGCAAAAGGCATGTGAGTTGAAACCTAGCACCATGGCGGCCGTTCTTGGTTTGGATGATGAATTGGTTGAGAAAATTTGCGAGGAAACCGAGGGTATCGTAGTTGCGGCAAACTATAATTGCCCAGGACAATTGGTGATTTCGGGAGAAATAGATGCCATTAACTTGGCTTGTGAAAAAATGAAAGAGGCAGGGGCCAGAAGGGCATTGGTACTTCCTGTAGGTGGTGCTTTTCATTCTCCTTTAATGGAACCTGCAAGGGAAGAATTGGCAGCTGCCATTGAAAATACCATTTTTAGTGCTCCTGTCTGCCCAATCTATCAAAATGTAACTACAACTCCTGTAGTAGATGCTAATGAAATCAAGAAAAATTTGATGTTACAGCTTACAGCACCCGTGAAATGGACGCAAAGTGTCCGTAATATGGTGAAAGATGGTGCCTTGGTATTTACCGAGATTGGGCCAGGAAAGGTGTTGCAAGGTTTGGTAAAAAAAATTGAACCTACAGCAGAAACAAATTCGCCAGTAATAGAATAATTGGTGTTTTGCACCAAAACTTGTATTTCAACCTAAAAAGCCTTTTTTAATCTGTTTATTAACGGTTTAGGTGTTTTTTTTAGTAATATTGATTCCCCATTTTTTATTTGAGACACTGTTAAAAGTGGGCATTGCGATTTAATAATTCAAATTGCTACGTATGAAATTGAAAATTATTGCTATGGGCTTTTTTAAAACAAAGTGTATAAAATTAGCCATACGACTACTGCCCTTATTTTTCCTTTTTGGTGCTACTATACTAACAGCACAGACTGTCAATATACAAGCAACACAACCAAATGCCAATGAAACTGGACCGGCAGATGGGCAGTATTCTGTTAGTGTTACAGCTGGGGACCCCTTCTCAATATATACAATTGATTTGCAAATAGATCCGGCAAGTACCGCAATTTCAGGGGATGATTATGCTGTTTTACCAGCTTCGGTTAACATTCTAACTGACTTTTTGGGGAACGGTAGCCGAGCCTTAGATCTTAATGTGGTTGATGACGACATAGTCGAGCTAACAGAAAATGTTATACTTAACATTACGAATAGCCCAGGTTTAACCCCAGTTGCTAGTTCTGCCGAAGTTGAGATTACAAATAATGATACAGGTATCATAACGGTTGTTCTAAATATCCTAGAAGGAAATGAGGAAGGCCCCTCAAGTGCAAGCTTTAGAATTTTGTCCGATAAGCCAAATGGTACTGGGTCAACCGTGATAACAGATTATACGTTAACAGGTTCTGCTACCGTAACTACGGATTATACAGTTACTGGGAATGCTAATTTTGCAAGTAATGGCACAACAGTATTAAAGAACTTTACTATAAATCCAGTTGATGACACTTTGGTGGAAGGGACAGAAGAAGTAACCATCACCTTAAATTCAACAAATAATGCTTTGTTTACCATAGGAGCAGCTGATAATGCAACAGTAAGTATCTTAGATAACGATTATACAGCAACTATTACCGCTACGGATGCGCTGGCCAATGAAAATGGAGGTACAGGTGAGTTTACCATAGACTTGGGAGATGTAAACAATACAGGTAATGCCATTACCGTAAATTATACGATTACCGGTTCTGCGGATAATACAGATGATTATAGCACTATTGCTGGCAATGTTACAATTGCCGATGGTAATCAAACAGCGTTAGTAACCATAACTCCAGTAGATGATGATTTTTTCGAGGGTACTGAAGATATTATTTTAACACTTGCAGCTGGTACAGGTTATGAATTAGGAACGGGAGATACAGCAACAGTTTCTATCAGCGATAATGATGTTGTAGGTGTTAATGTAGCTCCAACCACAGGTACAACCACAGAAGCAGGAGGAACAGCAACTTTTGTATATACATTGACTAGCCAACCTACGGCAGATGTGGTATTAAGGATTGATCAGTATGATGGCAGTGAAACAAGTGGTCCATCAAACATTACGATTACCCCTGCCAATTGGAATACAGGTGTGTCACTGATCGTTACCGGTGAAGATGATACTATGGTAGACGGAGATATTGTTGATCCTATTCGTGTACGAATGGATAATTCCGCAGATCCTAATTATAATTCTTTGAGTGATAATGATGTTCCGGATGTGGTTGTCACTAACCTGGATGACGATGAGTTTGTAGTGTCAATGGTTACTACTGATCCCAATGCTTCCGAAAATACACCGGCGAACGATTCTGGTTCGTTCTTAATAAGTCTTAATCAAATTAATAATACAGGGGCTGTTTTAACTATTAATTTCACATTGTCTGGAAATGCGACAGAAGGTTCCGACTTTTCTAATATAAATACAAGTGTTTCTATCCCTGATGGAGGAATAGATGCAAACGTATTTATTACCCCGGTAGATGATACCATAGTAGAAAATTCTGAAACGGTAACTTTAACATTGTCATCTGGAGCAGGATATTCTGTGGACAATTCTAATGATACAGGTACGGTTACCATAGCGGATAATGATTTTACCGTAACCGTTACGGCGACAGATAATAATGCAGCTGAGAGTACACCCACAAGTGCTACGGGTGAGTTTACTATAGATTTAGGAAAACCTAACAATACAGGAGGCGCAATTACAATTAACTTTGCCATGTCTGGAGTTGCTGTTGATGGAACGGATTATACTACGGTTGGTACAAGCGCTACCATATTTAATGGGCAACAAACGGAAACTATCACCATTGTATCAATTGATGATACGATAATGGAGGGCAGCGAATCGGTGACCATAACATTGGTTGCTGGTACAGGTTATGCCTTAGGCGGTACTGCTTCTAGAACAGCAACAGTTACGATAGCGGATAATGATCAGGCTACACTATCCATTGCGGATAAGGCCATTAATGAAAATGATGTAACCGGTCTTCTAGAATTAGATGTGACTCTGGATATAGCAGTAGTTGGGGGAACTACCGTTTCGTATACTTTTTCTGATGATACGGCTACAGGAGGCGGGGTGGACTATTCTGGCAATGTAGCTCCTAACAATGTACTGACCTTTACCGGTACTGCAGGAGAGGTGCAAAGCATAGAATTCACCATTATAAACGATCAGCTTATAGAAGATACCGAAACTTTTAATGTGCAGTTAGGGTCGCCAACAAACGGTGTCCAATTAAATGATGGGAATGCTGTAGGTGCCATAAATGACGATGATAACTGTGTGGCTGCCCCAATTTTGGATCCTACTGTTTCTACATTGTTTTGTGATGTAATAGATAGGAGTCTTAATGACTATACCTCTAGTACACCACCTCCAGGGACAACATTAGTATGGAGTAGAAATTCCAACCCATTAAATGAAAATGCATATTTATTGCCATCTGAAGTTGAGAACCCGCCAAATGCCGGTTCTTTTTATGGTTTCTTTTTAGATGATAATGGTACGCCGAACAATTTTGACGATGACTGTGCAAGTGGCACTATTGCAGTTGAGATCGTATTAAATGAAACACCTACCTTAGATAGCGTTACCGATAATGAAAGATGTGGTTCTGGGACATTACTGTTGAGGGCTACTCCAAGTTCTGGGGCATCAATTAATTGGTATGATAGTGTAGATGCAGACACGCCCATTGCAGTAGGTGAGGAGTTTACTACCCCCGTGCTTAGTACTACACGCACATATTATGCAGAGGCTATAGAGAATGGTTGTGCAAGTGAAAGACAGCCAGTGATAGCAACCATTGGTTTTCAAGCTACAACAGGTGTAGCCACTAATAGTTCTATATGTAATGTGGCTACAAATGGACCAACCATTGTAGATTTGGACAATAGATTGTCAGGGGCAAGTACAGGGTTATGGGTAGTTAAGACAGATCCTTCCAATAGTATAGTGTTAACTAGTGAAAATAGCATTGATTTTACCGGATTAGCATCAGGAAATTATGTATTTACCTTTACGACCATTGGCTCTACTGCGCCATGTACAGAAGTTTCGGTAGATGTCACGATATCAGTAAGTGATTGTGAAACTGATGACGACAATGATGGTCTATTGGGTGGTCAAGAAGCTACACTGGGTACGGATCCCAATAATCCCGATACAGATGGTGACGGTATAGAAGATGGTGTTGAGGTTGGGCCAGATTTGATAAATCCTTTAGATGAGGATAATGACGGTATCATAGATGCCTTAGATTCAAATACCGATGATGCTGATAGTGATGGAGTAAATGATCAGCAAGATCCGGCTAACGAAAATCCTTGTATACCCGATAATTCCAGTGTTGATTGTCCCGTGGATTTAGAGATTGCGAAAAGTGCCAATAGGCTGGATGCTATTGCGGGAGATGAAATAGTGTTTACTGTTACCGTAAATAACTTGACAGATAAATTGGTAGTGGAGGCAGTGATAGGTGATTTTATCGAAACAGGATTTCAATATGTGTCACACACTGAGTCTACTGGTTCTTATGATGAGTTAAGTGGTCAATGGGTTATAGAGAATTTAACTGCCCTTGCAACTTCCACCTTGGAAATTACGGTTCTGGTACAGGAGGAAGGTACTTATACGAACACGGCCGAGTTGTTAAGCTCTACTCCGTTGGATGAAAATCCTGATAATGATACCGCCACGGTTACCATAGCAACAGTAGTGCCTGAAGGAATAGACTTGGCCATTACTAAATCAGTTGATAATGCAACGCCACTTGTTGGTGACCAGATTATATTCACCATTACAGTAGAAAATCAGTCTGAACTGGGCGATGTCATTAATAATATATCAGTACAAGATAGTGTTGAACCTGGTCAGGAAGCTCTTTTTGATTTTGGATCAAGTAGTGCTGATGTTGGAACCTATGATGAGGTAACAGGTATTTGGACAATTCCTTCATTGGAAGTTGGTGAGGAAAATAGTGTAACATTACAAATAATAGGAACAGTTACACGAGAAGGTACCTTCGATAATTCTGCTATTTTGGTAAATTCTTCCCCTAGGGATAGTAAACCGGATAACGACCAGAGTAAAGTAACGGTTGTTGTAGGTGTTCCAACTCCTACAGATCCAGGTTTCTTGTTTAACCAGTTTTCGCCTAATGGAGATGGCATCAATGATATGTTAACCATCAATTTAAGAAACCAAGATACCGGACTAAATGAGACTGTTGTTTATAAGATCAATATATTTGACAGGTATGGGAATTTAGTTTACACTACTGAAGAACAGCAAACTGGGAAACAAGTTTGGGATGGTACATATAAAGGTAAGGAAGTTCCAAAAGGTACTTATTTCTATATTCTAAATTACAGTATCAACAATTCAGAGCCAACAGTAGATAAAGGTTGGATACAATTGATTAGATAATACATCTATGCATAACAAGATTTTTAGTTTTAAACATATACTGATATCTAGTTTTTCACTTCTGATATCCGCTGTCTTCTTTAATGCTTATGCGCAAAAAGAACCACAGTATACCCAATATATGTACAACATAGGTAGTTTTAACCCTGCCTACGTAGGTACGGTTGAAAATGCGGAATTGGCTGCGTTATATCGGGCACAATGGATAGACATTCCAGGAGCGCCAAGAACCATTAGATTTGGTACTAACTTACCCTTGTCCAACGAAAAAATGGGATTGGGGTTTAATATAGTCAACGACCAATTGGGTCCTGTGACACAAACCTATGCGGACTTATCATATTCATATCAAGTTAATATTTCCGATGAAACAAAATTATCTTTTGGTATTGATGCAGGCGGTTCATTTCTGAATGTTGATTTTTCAAAAGGTACGTTTGAAAATCCGGGAGAACCACTGAACAATGAAACGATAAGCAATTTTTACCCAACTATTGGGGCGGGTACTTTTTTATATAGCGATCAATGGTATTTAGGGGTATCCATTCCTAATTTTCTAACTGAAGGTATTTATAATGATGAGGTGGCCACTGTGGTTGAGGATAACTTACAGTTCAATTTTATAGGTGGGTATGTTTTTAATTTGTCCGATGGTTTAAAATTTAAACCGGCATTTTTGATCAACTCCCTTAAAGGTAGTCCTATAAATTTAAATGTTTCAACTAATTTTTTAATAGCTGATGTTTTTACGGCTGGTGTATCATATAGAGTAGATAATGCTTTTAGCGGTTTGGCTGGTTTTCAGATATCGAATAGTATGTTTTTGGGGTATTCCTATGATTATAATACAAATACGTTGGGAGAATTTAATAGCGGATCACATGAAGTGATTTTGAAGTTTTATCTTGGAAAAGGGGGTAATACCAATGCCAAGAATACCGATAATAAGAATAGCAAAGGCAAGCCAAAACAAATTGATACACCTAGATTCTTTTAAAATATTGAGATATGAATTTTAGATTATTAATCGTATCGTTATTTCTGTTGCCTTTTGCCATGTTGGCTCAGGAGAAAAAATCCAAGGGGGATAATTATTTTTATGGCTATCAATATAAACAAGCCATTCAAGAGTATATAAAGGAACAAGGCAAACACCGGTTAACCAATTCTCAACTATTAAATCTTGCGGATTCTTATTTTAAGATTGGGGAATTTGAAAAGGCATCTGAATTATATATGGATGTTAATAAAAATGACACGATTATTTCTGTACATCGTTTTAATAAATTACTTCAGACCTTAACCAAAAGTTCAAACAGGGATAGGGTTCAAGCATTCCTAAGATCCAAATCACCACTATTGTCTCAAGAATTATTAGAAAATGCAGAGTTTAATTATAGCCTGTTGGATAGTGCCAATGATTTGGATGAAATTAGTATATCTAATCTTGCTGTTAATACGCCTTTAACTGACTTTTCACCTGCATTTTATAAAGAAGCCTTGTTGTTTAGTAGTAGTAGGCCTTTAAAATCCAAAGCTATATATGAACCTTCAGGAGAGTCATATTTGGAGATTTTTGAGGGAGCGATTGCGATAGATGGCGATGTAAAAACGGCTACAGCATTTGGTAAAATTCCCGTTTCTAAATTTCATAAGTCAACACCTTATTATGCAGAGGAAATAAATAGGTTTTTTTATATCCTTTCCAATACAGAGGATGGGGAAATGGCTTTTGATGATAATGGTAAAAATGCCCTGGCCATGGGCATGCTATATGATAACGGACAATTTAGGTTTTTGTTGAAAGATCTAAGTACTTCGTTTTATTACCCTTATTACGATAGTACTAGTGGGAGGCTTTATTTTGCAGCTAATTTTGAAGATAGTTATGGAGGAACAGATTTATACTATGTGATTACCAATAATGGCCAAATTATGTCAGCTCCAATAAATTTAGGTCCAAGGATTAACTCACCAGGAAATGAAATAGCGCCTTATATTTTTAATGGGAGCCTATACTTCTCATCTGATGTCTTTTATGGACTAGGTGGAATGGATGTGTATAAGTCAAATATTATTGGCAGCAATGCCTATAGTATTCCAGTAAACATTGGTAAAGGACTAAATTCCGAAGCGGATGATTTTGGCTTTATTATAAGAGGGAGCGAAAAAGATGGATTTGAAGGCTATTTTGCATCAAACAGACAAGGTGGAAAAGGTAAGGACGATATTTATCATTATACTTTAAACAAAAGTCCAGGATTAAAAACATTTGCCATTAAAGGTAAAGTGGTAAACCCAACCACCAATTCTGGAATTGATAGGGTCCAGCTAAGGTTGATAGGAAAAGAGGGAGATATCTTAAAATCGATAAATACGGATATAGAAGGCAATTATACTATGGAAATCCCTTGGGAGCCGCAAATTACTATTGAAGCAACAAAGGATAGGTATTCTACCTTTTCAGACACATATAATGAAGAGGGAATGGAAGCGGCTCAAAAATCTGCTTTTATCATGGAACTGGTGTTATTGGATGATTTAATTGCTGAAGAAGAAGGTAAAACGGTAATTGATATCGGTAAATTCTTTTTTGATAAAAATCAAAGTATTGTTAACGCACAGGTGGCTTTAGAGCTGGATAAGGCGGTTAACGCTGTAAAGCGTTTTCCAGAATTAAGACTCAGGATTGAAACCCATACGGATAGTAGGGGTGGGTCAGAGTCTAACAAAAGATTGTCTCAAAACAGGTCTGATGCCATCAAGACATACCTTTTGAAGAACGGGGTTAGCGCTTCAAATATTATTGAATCTATTGGGTATGGAGAGGAGAAAATAAAGAATAACTGTACCAATGGTAATTATTGTTTGGACTTTTTACATAAGCAGAATGAAAGAACACTTATAGAAGTTGTTAATTAACCCAAACCCTTCTTTTGCTTATTTAGACAATTCACACGCTTTACAGTCTTTAATTTCTCCGTAATAAGTGTTTCTATATTTTTGTATGGTACTTAGCGTAATTCCTAAAAGCTTTTTGTTTATATAGGTGACATTGGTGTACAGGATGCCCATGCTTTTGGTATATCTTTTTTCCTTTTTGGTTATTCTTTTTACGAACATCAACTTCATTTAAACTTTTTTGAATTAAAAACAAAGGTTCTTAATAATGTACCGGATACCAAATCCGGTTTGTTAACTATTATACAAACTTACCCTGACGTTTGTTAAAATAGTATTTAGAAAATTACTATCCAGAAATAGTAAATAGAGAATAACGATAAGAAGATTATTCCAACATAGGTGAGTAATTGAAGTCTTTTGTTGGGTCTGAATTTAAGGGGAAGGTCATCACTCATTACATTCTTAAGGTTCATATAACCTATTATTGGTGCTACTACAAAAGACACAAAAGTCGCCAAAGCTACAAGATTACCCATATTTGCAGAAAAGGCTGCGATAACAATATAATTAATACTTGCTAATATGAGCACTGTAATAGCAAAACGGAACTTTTGCTTTTTATTTCTTTTTTTTGGGAATAATAGATCAATGATGTCCAAACTTACCCGACTTACTGCATCATGTGCGGTCATACAGGTACTGAACATGGTAGCAAACGCAGATATGGCAATAAAAATATAGGCCCAAGCTCCAATGTGGGTAGTAAAAAGGACCACCACTTGATCAGCGAAGCTTACTGCATTATTGCTTAACTCCGTATTGGTCCCGTAAAGCGTAAACCAACCAATGGTCATAAAAAACAGCGCAAGGACAGCAGTGATGATATACCCAGTGTTAAATTCTTGTAAGGATGCTTTTAAAGATGGTTTCTGTTGGTTTTTCCATTTTTCAATACTCCATAAACTAACCCAGCTAGATGCTTCCACGGTGGTAGGCATCCATCCCATAAGTCCAATTAAGAAAAGTATGCCAGCTTCATTAAAAATAGGAGTAGGGGTGAAATTTGCAACAGTTTCTGTTTGGCCATTATATAAAACCAATGCCGTAGTAACCACAAGTGCTATAAAAAGGATACTTACCACAAATTTAAGGCTTAGTTCTAAAAATTTGTAGCGGCCAAAAATCAATAAGGTGCTAATTAAAATAAACAATCCTAAGGCAACCATGCCTATAGATGTTCCAGAAATCTTAAAAAGATTTATGAAAAGCCCGGCTGTCACAGTATATAGCGCAGCTAGAATTGTAAATGTAGATACCAAGGTTATAATTGTATAAAACCATAAATAACCTTTACCTCTGTTAAGATAACCTTCTATAAGTGTTTTGTCTGTTACACTGGTATATCGTACGCCAAATTCAAAAAAAGGATATTTGAAAACATTGGCCAAAACAATGGGAATAACCATAATCCAACCGTATTGGGCACCTGCTTTGGTAGAAAGTACCAAATGTGAAGTGCCTATAGCCATGCTGGCAAACAATAGACCTGGACCTAAATTTTTAATTAGAGCCTTTACGTTGGACATGAATTTGGTTTTACGTTTTTAATGGATTTAAAATTAATCATTCGATTTTAATTTTGTCCCCATAAAATTTTGGTTGTGTTCTTAAAGCCATATCTAAAAACACTTTGACCCGGGCAAAATATTCTCGCAGCTGAACCTGCATACCTGCCTTTAAGGATATATCCTCTGCATTGAAACCAATAGCGTTCAAGCCTTTATGATTTGCTATATAAATAGCCCTTTCATTATGGAATTTTTGTGATATCACTGTCAATTCATTTAGGCCAAAAACTTCTTTTGCCCTAACCATGGAATCTAATGTCCTAAAACCGGCATAGTCTAAGAAAATACGTTCTGCAGGTATTCCTTCTGCGACTAAATCTTTTTTAATGGTGCTAGGTTCATTGTAGTAAATGCTGCCATTATCACCACTTACCAGTATAAATTCAATCTTATTTGCTGTAAAAAGTTTAACGGTAGCTTTAATCCTATTATCATAATAAGGATTGGCTTGTCCGTTTTTAAGTTTTTTAGAAGTACCTAATACCAGACCTACCTTGTTTTTTTGTATTTCTGAAAGAGTACTATAAGTGCGTCCTTGGGCAAAAGAGTTAATTAAATAGTTGCAAATAATCAGTACCAGTAGGAGCCCCACAAACAAGGCTAAAATTATCTTAACTATTTTTTTTTGAATTTTCATGAACCGTATAAAGCAATTGCAAATGGTGTAACAGATTTAAAATAAATCAAGTACATGACCTAATATCCAATATAATAACAGGAAAACAAATACTGTACCTATACATCCACATTTACCCCCTCCTATTTTTTTAGCGCCATACCAAGCACCAATTATTTGAATAAGTTTTTTCATATGTTGAATTTACGGGTTTCTATAAAGAAGTTGATTGAAAATTAAATCAGATTTAAAGGAAGTAAACCAAAGCAATGTTAATCAGATATTTAGGTTTTATAGTTTAGTTTAATAGATTATCATAATTATGTAACAAATAAATTGCCCCAACTTGTTTATTCATCAATTTTTTAACGGATAAATACATATATTAATAATATTTTTATATAAACGCAAAAATATGTGTAATCGATAACAGTGTTTATTGTTTCTGCTGAGTATTGTTGGTTCCTGTAGGATCTTCATCAATGATAAAGGGAGTTATTGCATTAGACTTTGAAAATTTAGATAGGAGATAACAGTGGAATAATAAAATTATCAAGCAAAAGGAAAAGTTCAAAAAATAGTTAACAAGACAAATTTAATTTAAAAACCATGGGAAAATCAAGAAGGACATTTATTAAGAAAACCGCGTTGGCGTCAGGTGGAATAGTGCTAGGTGCCAATGCAATGAGTGCCAGTAGTTATAGAAAAATAATAGGCGCAAATGATCGTGTGCTTGTTGGAATAGCTGGTTTTTCTAATCGCTTTAAAGGAGCCTTACTACCAGCATTTAATAGTTTAAGCAAAGCTCAAAATTTTGAATTGGTAGGTGTGTCAGATATTTGGAATCGTCGACGTGATGAAGGTATGGCAAAAGTGAAAGAGGTTACAGGAAATAAAATTACGTCATGGAGGAACAATGAAGAAATGTATGATAAAAACGATATAGATGCGGTAATCATTTCTACGGCAGATTTTCAACATGCCCTACATACGGTACAAGCTGCAAATGCTAAAAAAGATGTGTATTGTGAAAAACCATTTGCCGAAACTATGGCTGATGCCCGTGTTGGGATGAAAGCAGTGAAGGATGCTGGAATAGTTTTTCAGATTGGATCTCAAAGAAGAAGTGGCTCTAATTATCATGCGGCAAATAATTATATAAAGTCGGGTAAGTTTGGAGATATTGTCATGGTTGAAATGACTTGGAATGTAAACCAGCCGGGTAGATGGCGTTTGCCTAAGTTAACGAGTGAAATTAGAGAGTCGGATGTAGATTGGAAAAGATACCAAATGAATAGACCTGAGGCTGCTTGGGATCCAAGAAAATATTTGGAATACAGACTATTTTGGCCGTATTCTTCCGGTATTCCTGGCCAATGGATGTCCCATCAAATAGATACGGTTCACTGGTTCACTGGTTTAAGTCACCCCCGTAGTGTTGCGGCCAATGGTGGTATTTATTTGTGGAAAGATGGTCGTAAGAATTTTGATACCATGTCTGCCGTTTTTGATTATGGGCCTTCAGATGATCTAACTTCCGGGTTCCAAGTTACGTACTCTTCTAGATTTACTAATTCTGCCGGTGGTACAAAGGAAATTTACTATTCCAATGGAGGTGAATTAAATTTGGACACCAACAAAGTAAGTGATAATGGTGGATTGGATGAAAGATTTGCTTCTGCCATGGGTATGGAACCTAATAAATTAACTGGTTTTAATCTTACGGATAATGCCCCTAAAGTGGTCACTTCTGCAAATACAGGTGCAGATAATATGACTACTATGCATATGTTGAATTGGATGGAATGTATACGTAGCCGTAAAACTACAAACGGTCCTATAGAAGCTGGTTATAATCATTCTATTGCAAATATTATGACTACGGCTGCTTTAAGGACAGGTCTTAAAGCAACTTTTGATGAAACTACACAAGATGTTCTTGCCAGTGGTAAAGTATTTCAATATTAGGAGTAAAGAATTATGTATAAAACACTAAGGTATTTTGGCATTGTTGTAGTGCTATTTTCCATGTCTTGCAATGAAGGTAAAAAGGTGACAGAAAATGGAGGAATTGCTCATGACATTGCAAAAAAACCAGAAATTAGCTTTGATCTGGATGAAACAAATAAAAAGGTTAATGTAAAAATTGGTAATGAACTTTTTACAAGCTATATCTATGACGGGAAGACTCCAAAACCAATTTTGTATCCCTTAATTACCAAAAGTGGGATAACCGTAACTAGAGGATTTCCTTACGAATCAAGACCAAGAGAACGGGTAGATCATCCTCACCATGTTGGGCTGTGGTTTAATTATGGAGATGTAAATGGCCTAGATTTTTGGAATAATTCTTATGCAATTCCAGAAAGTGAAAAGCACAAGTATGGCAGTATAGTACATCAAGAAATAATAGGGTTGGATAATAAAAAAGGCGCAATAAGCATAAAGGCTATATGGCAATCGCCTGATAAAACAAACCTGTTGGAGGAAACCACAAAATTTGTCTTTTCAGAAGTGGAAAATACTAGAATTATTGATAGAATTACCGTTCTAAAGGCCTTAAAAGATGTTTCTTTTAATGATAATAAAGAGGGGATGTTAGGGATAAGAGTTGCCCGAGAGTTAGAGCTGGCATCAGATAAACCAGCTGAGTTTACAGATGCTGAAGGTAATGTGACCGAAATAAAAGTGTTGGATAATGAAGGAGTTAATGGAAACTATGTCGCTAGTGGCGGTTTAACTGGAGATAATGTTTGGGGTACTAGGAACAAATGGGTGAAACTAGAAAGTTGGATAAAGGACGAACCTGTTTCAATAACAATTTTAGATAACAAGGAAAATGTTGGTTATCCTACCTATTGGCATGCTCGTGGTTATGGTCTTTTTGCTGCAAATCCACTTGGTCAGGCTATTTTTTCTGAAGGCAAAAATGTATTAAATTTTAAATTGTTAGAGGGAGAGTCTACCACTTTTAAATATCGTATTTTAATACACAGCGGTAGCTCACTTTCTAAGGAAGAGATAACTAAATCGTTTAATGAATTTAACAATCTATAGTTGAGAATAATCTAAAAGAAATGAAAAAAGTAATAGTAGTAATCATTATGTCAGTTTCGGCCATGAATTTAGTTGCCCAAATTAACGATGGGCAAATGGAAACCATATTTAATGGACAGGATTTGGACCACTGGAACATTCCCGAAGATAATATATGGTGGTCTATAGAAAATCAGGTACTATGGGCTAGAAGTGATGTGAATAAGCTGGGTTCAGCACTCTGGACCAAAAAAGAGTATACGGATTTTGTAGTCGAATTAGATTTTAAATTTGGAGAAGGAACCGTAGATACTGGTATTTTTATGCGTGGAGAAGCTAAAGAATTTGTACAAATACAAATTGGTGAATCTGGCTCGCTAAAAAGAGACATGACAGCATCACCTTATGTACCTACTTTAGGTTATCCTGTAGAAGCAAATGGAGTAGCTGAATTGTTGAAAGTTGATGATTGGAACACCATTAAAGCCGAGGTCGTAGGAGATAACTATAAAGTATGGTTAAATGGCGTAGAGGTAATGACTTATATACTTAAAAATGCAAAACCAAGTGGGCCAATTGGGCTACAATTGCATCCTGGTAAGGATATGACCGTGCAATTCAAAAATATTTCTGTAATAGAATTATAAATTTATTCATCTACACTTCTATATTTTAAAAAATTATTTTTTGTTGAATTAAAAACTTGGTTGATTAAGTCATTATTAATTGGCCATGTAAGTTTTTAGTCTTAAAAGAGGACGTAAGCTATAGTGAAAAGAAGCTAAGCCATAGTGGTCAAGAATGCTACTTAGAATGATAAAAAAATAACCCTTCTTAAGTAAAACAAAAGAAGGGTTGCTAAATAAACTAACTCAACTACAATATGTTATTGAGGGTAACCTGGGTTTTGAGGATACCCACCTAAAGTTCGGTCAATTTGATTTTGTGGTATTGGTCTTACCCTATGGTAATCTTGAATATTAGGTGATGCTTGTGGATTGTGTAATCTAGTGCGCTCCACCAATTTACCTGTTCTTGCCAAATCTAACCATCGGTGGCCTTCGCCTACCAACTCTCTTGCTCTTTCATCTAACAGAAAATCTAGATCTACATCACCAGCCGTAATCTGACTTGCACCTTCTTGTCCAGGAACCACAGCTCTCAATCGAACAATATTAATGTCTTCAGCAGCACCAGCGGCATTATTTTGTTGTAAACGCGCTTCTGCCCTAAGTAAATAAGCATCTGCTAACCTCATTAGTATAAAATCACGTTGGCCATTGACCTTTTGTCTGTCTGGTCTGGTTGCGTCAATCCACTTGTTCATAGAAGGAAAGAGCCTTTCATTATATTCATCGTTAGAATATACCAAGTATGGAACGGCATCTTGTCTACTTTGTGGCCAATCAATATCCTTTCCAGGACCGGGGATGTAGATAGCTGTATCACCGATAGCAATCGCTGCTCTTGCAGGCTCATCACCTACAGCATCTGTAGCGGGCTCGTTTTTGTTCGCATACCACACATGTTTAAAGGAAGCATCATATCTGGTGTCAACCGTTCTATCCCATAAGGTTAACATAAAGTCTGTAGGCCTATGTCTCTTCCAAGGTCTACCATTGGCGATATCCCTTGTCATACCTCTTCGTACATCATATTCATGTAGAAAATAAAGATGCCATCTATGACCAAAAGGGTCAACATCACTATCCACTTGAGATTTGGAATTAGGAACTACAAATACCATTTCACTATTTTCTTGGTTGTCAATATCCCATAAGTCTGCAAAATTTGGTAATAATTCAAAACCGTAATTATTAATAACATTACCAAATAATGTTTCTGCTCTGGAAGCATCTGTAGATTCTGCAAAACCTTGATAGCTTCGTGTTAATAATGCTTTACCCAATAAAAATTCTGCAGCTGGCTTAGTTGCCCTACCATAATCAGACTGTTCATTAGGTAAGTTGGCTATGGCAAATTCTAAATCTGGAATAATGGCTTGTGCATAAATTTCTGATTGTGCTGTTTTGTTGGCTTCAACTTCTACACCTTCAGTTTCTTCAAGACTTAGGTGTGCGTCGCCAAAAGTAGTAACCACATTAAAATAAAAGAATGCCCTTAAAAATCGTACTTCTGCTAATCGTAAGGTTTTTTGTGCCTCATCCATATCTACGTCCGGTGCACGGTTAATAATAGCATTTGCCTGATTGATACCTTTATACCAATTGTCCCAAGAATCCCTAATATAGCTTTCTGCTCCATTAAGGCCGCCATCATAAAAATTAAAAACCTTATGGCCTCCATCGGCACCATTGGTCCATATATCGGTACCAAATGTTAACATGGCAGCACCCATTTCTTGGCCATAAAATGGCTTAAAAGTGGAGTAGGTGGCTCTTACCCCATCTTCTAAACCACCTTCAGTAGTATAGTAAGAGGCCGCTGAAACATCCGTTACTAGCTCCTCTTCTAAGAATTTATCACAAGACTTTGTTGTAAAAGCCAGTGCTAAAACTATGAGTATATAAATTTTTCTGTTCATAATGTTTAAATTAACAATTTTTTTTATGATTAAAATGTTGCCTTTAATGATAGTGACCATTGCTTAGTACTTGGTACCACGCCACTGTTCAAATCAGTATTATCCTCTGAAATTTCAGGGTCATAGGTATCATAATCACTTGTAAACCATAAGTTCTGTCCGGCAAGGGAAATACGAAGTTTCTCCATACTCAATTTTTCAACTATAGTATCAGGAAGATTATACCCTAAGGATACATTTCTAAGTTTTAAGAAACTACCATCAAAATAACGAAGCGTAGATCCATTTCTTGGACTTTCCTGGTTCTCATTTGGTCTTGGATATGCGTTAGTTGGGTTATCTACAGTCCAATAATCCACATCCAAGTTATTGTATCTTCCGAAAAGGGAGTTATTACCAGCATGGAAATTAGATTGTACGGTGTGCCCTTGTCTAAATACGAAGAATACTCCCAAATCAAACCCTTTATATGAGAATTTGTTATTAAAACCACCATAAAAGTCCGGTACACCATCACCTATTATTTTTCGGTCATCTGGTGTAATAACCCCATCACCGTTTAAGTCATTTAACTTAATTTCACCAGGAACCTTATTATCAGCAGCTAAAGCGGCCGCTTCTTCATTTGCCTGCCAAATACCAATTTTTTCATAGTCATAGAACACTTGAATAGGTTGTCCAATAAACCAACCGTTTCCTATGTCGTCCTGTGGATTACCATCTGCATCCGTTAATGCCAACTCAGTAATTTCTTCATTATATGTAGAAATATTTAAGTCTACATCCCAATTAAATCCATCACCATCATTATCTATAATACCTCCGCTTACAGAAAATTCAAAACCAGTAGTTCTGGTAGAGCCTACATTTTGTAATACATTTTGGTAACCAGATGTAGAAGGTAAACTTCTTTCCAATAATAGATCTACCGTATTGGTTCTAAACCAATCAAAAGATCCAACTAGTCTATTGTTAAAGAAGCCATAATCTAAACCAATATCCAAGGTTTTAGATACCTCCCATGTTAAATCTTCATTTGGTATTTCATTTAGTCCAAAACCTAATGCTGGCGATTCTCCAAAGGCATAAACAGAGCTAGCTAGTCTACCTGCTGTTTGGTAGGGTAATACTGAGGTGTTACCAACCTCACCGTAAGAAGCTCTTAATTTCATTTCTGAAACCGGCGTATTTGCCAAGAATTCTTCTTGATCCATTCTCCAACCAGCGGATACACCAGGGAAATATTTCCATTGGTTTCCAGGTGCCAATCTAGACGACCCATCTGCACGTAATGAAGCTTGAAACAGATATTTGCCATCAAAATCATAATTTACCCTACCCATAAAGGAGGCTAGCGCCCATTCTGTTAATCCAGAATTTAGCACACCACCTTGGGTGGCAGAACCTAAATTATAGAATGATTGCGATTCATATGGAATACCGGTGACATTACCATTGTTAAATTCTATTCTAGATTTTTGAATACTTTGCAGTAGTGTTACTTTTAGATTCTGTCTATCCGTTAACGCTTTATTATACGTTAATAAATTTTCAAGGGTATACCCAAAATCATTTACATTAATAATACCAGCTCTTCCTGGGCCACCTCTGTTAGTATTGGTAAGACTACCTGCAAAAGTGCCTCTTCTCCCTATTCTAATATCTGGCCCAAACGTGGTTGTCCATTTAAGACCTTCCATAATATTGATATCTAAATAAACAGGGGCAAATATTCTGGTTTGCTGTCTTTCGTCGATATATGCTCCTTCAACCAACTCATTTAAAGGATTGGTTCTGATACCGTCGTTTGTTGGTAAGAACTTTAAATCCCCATTCTCATCATAGGGTACACCTAATGGGTTATTGGCTAAAGCTTCTCCCAAGGTAGCATTTGAACCCCAATTTTGTTCTGTTTTGGCCACTAAAAAGGAAGCGCCAATCTTGAAAATGTCATTGATTTTATGATCCACATTTACACGTCCAGAGAATCTTTCAAAATCTTGGTTACTTATGATGCCTTGCTCCTTGAAATAACCTATTGAAGTACTAAAAGTTGTGTTTTCCGACCCTCCACTTATTCCAATTTGATGATTGGTTTGCCAACCATTTCCGGTTACTAAGTCTTGGTAGTCAGTTGAGCGTCCTTGTGCTAGTGATTCTAATTCTATAGGGTCTAAGAAAACCTCTGTATCTGCTGGAATAGCTCCATTCCAGCCAACACGCCTAGACTCTCTTTTTAAATCTGCAAATTCTGCACCATTCATCATATCCACAAGTTTAGTTGCAGAAGTAACACCATAACGGCTGCTATATGTTATTTTAGTCTTTCCTACCCTGCCTCGGTTGGTTGATACTAAGATTACACCATTTGCACCCCTTGAACCATATACTGCGGTTGCAGCAGCATCTTTTAATACTTGCATAGTCGCAATATCATCGGGGTTAATATCCGCCATGGAATTTGGACCGTCTATCAATGGTATACCATCAACAACATATAAAGGGTCGTTGGATGCGCTAATCGATCGTCTACCCCTAATTCTCACCGTTGGGTTTTGACCAGGGCGACCACCAGTAGATTGGACATCTACACCAGCAATTTGCCCCTTAATAGCATCAATACTACTAGATACTTGTACAATGCTTAATTGTTCAGCAGAAACTGTTTCTATTGCACCGGTTACTTCTCCTTTTTTCTGGGTTCCATAACCTACCAAAACTACTTCATCCAATAAGGAAGCATCTGGACTTAGTTGTGCATTAACAGTGGTTCTACCATTAATTTGTACTTCGCTTTTCCCATAACCTACGTAACTAAAAATTAATGTACCATCAGAAGGCGCATTAATACTATAATTACCATCGAAATCTGCTACGGCTCCCGTCGTTGTCCCTTTTACTACAACACTGGCACCTGGTAATGGAACACCATTTTCATCCGATATGTTACCTGTTATGGTAGATTGTGGATTTTTGCTGAAACTCGTTTCCAAAATAGAATGTCCTAATAGAGGAGAGACACCTAAAAAACCAAGTACAAGAGTTAGGAGTAAACATTTTGTTTTACGCCTTAATTTTTTAATGTGTTTTTTTTTCATGTTTGTGTTGGATTAGGTTATTTATGTTAAAATCTCGTTAAACTAATATAGCAATTATATCGATTTAAACTTATTAAGACCCTAAATATGAGGCGTTTTTTTTAAAAATATGACAAAAAAACACAAAAAACATGCAATTATAAGGAAATGGGAGGCAATTTTGCGTAATCGATTACTTTTTAAAGTGTATTCAACGCTTTATTTGACCAAAATATTTTATAAAAAGTTAACCTCTTAGAACTTTTTTTACCGAGTTATGAATTAAAATGAAGCATAAATTATTCGCTCTAGAATTAAAAAACCCCAGAATAAATAAATTAGTACTCGTAATTAGTACAAGAGATTTGAGCACACTTAAATAAAGATGGTGTGTACTTTCAGCTAATTTCTAATACGCACTCATTGTATCTTATTGTTTTTACCAATAGTAGATTGGATTTATTACTAAGATACCCTTAGTTAACCCTTCTTCTGAATAGCTTTACTAAACAGTATAAATAGCACACCGCACAATAGCCAGGCTGGTAAGGTTACGAAGGAAAGAAATACATTAAATTGTACTGATATAAAATAGAACAGTCCAAAACTAATGGCCCAAGCGAACAAAACCGATTTGTTGAACTGCAAGTTTGCTTTTTCCGCATAGTCTGTTAAAATACCGGCTTGTTTATGAAAGAAATGTTCAAAAACGATAATGGCTCCAATAGGTGCTAAAATAAAACCATATAATGCCACAAAATCCAATAGTTTCATTGCAAAGGCAGGAAAAAGCCCAGCTATGGTAGCAACTGAACCTGCTAAGATAGTGACCCAAAAAGTAGAGGCTTTTGGCATAATCGCCTGAAAAGCTAGTCCAGCCCTATAAATGGTAGGGTTGGCTGTAGTCCAGCCTGCAAGTATTACGGCAATGATTCCAAATACCCCAATTGCATTATAGGCCAGTGGGCCTGGGGCCACGGTAGGAGCTTCGCCCTGTCCCAATAATGCTTGTGCTTCCGGAGTTTGCACATAAACTGCGTATAACAAAGCAGCTGCGATCCAGGCCATATAATGACCTACATACATGCCTGCCGCAGTTGTCCATCCAGAACTTGCTTTTTTGGCAAACCTAAAAACGGAAAGGTCAGACATGCCAATATGCATTGCTGCATTTGCAAACCAAGACCAAAAGAATACATGCCAAAACGTATATTTTATTTGCCCTGGAAAGGGCTCACTTCCCTCTCCCCAAATATTCCAAAAGTCAGAAAAACTACCTACTCCCAATTGTTGAAGTGCAACGATACCGCATACTAAAAATGCAAGTACGATTACCGGAGACATCCAATTGGCGGCTTTGGAAACCATATCGTACCCTTTAGAAGCAACCAAAGAAATTACTGCGCCTATAATAAGTACGATAATCACCCAAGTAGCACCGTTTGGCATGGTATCGGTTAATTTTGGCATTTCCATATCAAAAGGAATGCCTACTGCAGTTGCCGATACGGTAATCATGGCACCGGCCAAGAAACAAAATAGTACCCCATTAGCTAAATTATAAGCCACAACTAACTTAGTGCCACATATTTTTTCTAGCTGATAGTAGAGTGTCAACCTTCTTTTAACTGCAATTTCAGAAGTTAGAAATCGCCAAGAAAGAACGGCCATTAGGTTGCCTAACAACAAACCTATAATCAAATCAAAGGCACTGACTCCTGTAGTTAAAAATAATGGGCCAATGACGAATTCAGTTCCTGCGGCATGTTCACCTGCATACATACCTAAAAAGCTTTTCCAACTTTTTAACTTGGATTGTGGTACCGGTGTTCTTTCAAATTCACCGCCAGCAATGTCTTCTATTTCTTCTTCAATATTAAACTGACTCATATTTTTAGTTTTGGTTGGTTATTATTTTATCAAATGATTGGGTAAATCCTCAACATGCTCACAGCAGAGTTGGTCCATTACCTGTTTAAATTGTGTTTTCAGCATACCAATAGTGTGGTCTCCCCCTTTGTTGCCCAATGCTCCGGCACCATACATAAAAGAACGTCCCATAAAGGTAAATTTGGCCCCACAGGCCATAACCCTGGCAATGTCTGGACCGGAACGTAGGCCACTGTCTAACATGATTTCTATTTGATCACTATATGTTGCAGCTATATTCTGTAAAGTGCCGATGGTTGATTGTGCGGCATCCAATTGTCTGCCTCCATGATTGGATAGGATGATACCGTCAAATCCCATTTTAATGGCGTCCTTGGTGTCCTGTTCGGAAGCTACACCCTTTAAGACCAATTTGCCCTTCCATTTATCTCGGATAGGTTTTATTTTTTCCTCGTTCAAACGACCTGAGAAGGTCTTATCCATAAAAGCACCTAATTGTTTTAGGTTCAATCCTTCCGGAGTGTATGGTTTAAGATTTTCAAAAGTGGGCTGGCCATACTTTAAAGTGTTATAAGCCCATGTTGGTTTACCTAATATTTGAAGTATGTTGGCCAAAGTCATTTTTGGGGGCAATGCCAGTCCGTTTTTAAAATCCCTTGGGCGGAATCCAAAAGTGGGAACATCACAGAGCAAAACCAATACGGGGCACCCTGCCGCTTGGGCACGATCAATAATATCATCCCTAATGGCATCATCTACTGGATTGTATAATTGAAACCAGGCCTTACCCTCGGTTAATTCACTGGCCTTTTCAATATCCATGGTAGTAACCGTACTTAGTATAAATGGAATATTGTGTTTAAAAGCCGCCTTGGCGAGTATAGCTGGTGAATTTGGCCACATAAGCCCTTGTAAGCCTACTGGGGCAATACCAAATGGGGCATCAAACTCCATTCCCATCACCTTGGTCTTTATAGAGCTTGTGCCATAATTTTGAAGGTATCTGGGCTCTAATTGTACTTTACGAATGTCAGAAGTATTTCTGGCCAAGCTTACATCCTCATTACAGCCACCATCCAAATATTCAAAAGCAAACCTAGGTATTCTAGATTTGGCCTTGTTTCGTAAATCATCTACAGAGGGGTAATTGGAATCAAAATTTGTAGCCATGTTTTCTTATTTGGTAATAAAAGGGATGTGTTTTTTTAAGGAATAATTTTTTCTTAGGAATTTTGAATTCAGTTTGGTATCCGATATTGCAATTGCTGCTCCCAAAGCTGAACCTAATGATGAGTCGGTTGTTCTAAGCTTCATATCGTTTAAATAGTATGACAACAATTTAATATAGATATCATTATCGCTAAAGCCACCGTCTACAAATAGTTTTTTAATGTTAAGGTTTCCTTTTGCCAGTTGAATGTTCTGTACTTGAAGCTGTACAAGTTCTATCATTAGTTGATGATAGGCCTCTTCAAATGTTTTATACGGAATTTTGTTTCCGGTCAATCTGTTGGTGTTCCTTAAACTCTCCCATGTAAACATAGGTTCAAAATTATTGGAAATTTTCAGATAGAGTTGCTTGTCAAATTTTACGGTTTTATGGTAATCCATAGATACCTTAAAATAGGTTGATAGTTTTTTTACCTGAAGGCTATATTCGTTACCCAAAAATAGGCGAGTGGATTTCACCGGTTTTCCGTTAATACGCATATAATTGATACAGTCCTGTTTTACCTCAGCTTGGGTTAAGTTTCGGTTCTCAAAAGGGTTTAGTGAAATACTCCAAGTTCCTGTGGACACTAAAATAAACTTCTTTTTTGTACTGCGTACATAGGGTAAAAGTGCGGCAGAGCTATCATGAATTCCCACTCCTATTTTTATTCGCTTGCCATTGTAATTCATATTGATACTGGTTTCCGTGGAAACGATAGGAGGCAATATTGTGTTGAGGTTTTCTTTATAGATCCAAGTATGATAATCTTTTTTGCTATAGTCCCACATGGCCGTATGGCACCCAATACTCGTATACTCACTAATAGGAATACCAGTAAATATATAACTGATATATTGGGGCAGATGAAGGGAGTATTTTATTTTCTTGAATACTTCCGGTTTTGTTCTTTTTAACCAATAGAGTTGCATTCCAGAGTTGAGCATCCCAGAATTTGTAGAACCTGTTGCCGCGGCAAATTCATCTTCTGGACCATATTTGGCAAAAAAATCATCGATTATTTCCTGGTCCAAAGGTTTTGTGTAATTGTAAAGTGGAGTCAATACTTCCCCGTTTTCATCTAAATGAACCAGACTGGCGCCATAAGTGGAAAAATTTATTGCGGTAATATTATAATTTCCCTCTTTTAGGATTCGGTGAAATACCTCCTTTAACCAGTTCTGTAATGCTTCAAGATTTTCGGTTGGGTGGCCATCCTCATCGGCAATGGGTTCAAAGGAAGAATATTCCCTATAAATCTCTTGAAAATCAGCATCGAACAAGAAGAATTTCTTATTCGTTTTACCGATATCGAATATGGCTGTTACTTTATCCATTGGTTTTTACAATCCAGATGCAATAGAGTTGACTCCTCTTTCGTTTATTAGGGTTTGTCTAACTTTTAGATTTCGGTAGGTTGAGATAGGGGATAGGGCCCCACCTCTGGCCAATCTGGCTTTTGCCAAAAGGGGTCTAACATCTGTCCTGTAAGCAGATTGGATTATTTCCTGACAAAGCGTAACATCTTGTGCTGCTTGGGCTTCCTTTAATTTTTTCTGATCGATGAGCATCGCTTTGGCATAAGCCTCTTGAATAGCTTCCAAGGATTGAATCAAATCTTCCAAAGGATCTTTGATGTTATGGCTCGCATCTATCATCCAAGCTGGATACGGGTTTTGTGGATTGTTCTGCATGCCTTGGACCAATTCGTTAAAGATTAAGAATAAAGCAAAGGGTTTTATTGAACCTACAGTCAGGTCATCATCACCATATTTGCTGTCGTTAAAGTGAAACCCGCCCAACTTACCTTTTAGCATAAGTGTTGCCACAATTTGTTCAATATTGGTATTGGGCAAATGATGGCCCAAATCTACCAAGGTATAGGCACGCTCGCCACAGGCGTTTGCCAACATAAAGGAAGTTCCCCAATCTTGGATTACGGTACTGTAAAAATTGGGTTCATAGGGTTTGTATTCAATAAACAAACTCCAGTCTTTTGGCATGGACTTGTATATTTTCTTCAAACTATCTTCTGTATGTAACAAAGCAGATTGAAAATTAGTTTGTCCAGGAAAATTTGCCCCATCAGCTAGCCAAACCGTAAGACTTTTGGAACCTAGTTTTTCGCCAATTTTTATAACATCTATATTATGTTGAACCGCTTGTTCCCGCGAAGCGGCACTGGTATTGCTTAAAGACCCATACTTGTAACTTTCTTTAGCATTGTTTTGATCTTGGAAAGTATTGGAGTTTACAGCATCGAAAATTAAACTATGTTCGGCAGCTTTCTCCTTAATAGCATTGTAATCTGTTGGTATGTCCCATGGAATATGCAATGAAATTGCGCCTGCGGTTTGTGTTAAGGCATGGAGAATGCCAACATCATCAATTTTTTGTTCCAAGGTAGCAGGTTCACCACCAAATGAAAATCGACCAAAGCGAGTGCCGCCTGCCCCTAATGCCCAACTTGGTATGGCAACTTGGAAATCTGACAATTTTTTTACTAGGTCATTAACGTTGATATTTGCTTTTGTCAAAGTGTTGGACAAAAAGTCAAATCTATCTTCATGATCCTGCAGCGACTTTTGATTGTCTGCTGCTATATCTGAATTATTAAGTATCATATATATTCTTTAAATGGGGAAACTGTTCAAGCTTTTTATTTGTGGACAAACTTCCCCAACTTTCAATAATTTTTCTATCTAACAAATGCATTGGCCATACCACCATCTACATTGATAATATTTCCTGTGGATTTATCCAATATGCCCACTAAGGCAAATACGCCATTAGCAATGTCTTCTGGATAGATTATTTCATTTAATAAATTTCTTTTGGCATAATGGGCTGGGAGCTCCTCCACAGTAATTCCATACGCTTTGGCACGGCCTTCTGCCCATGCACCCTCCCAGATCTTACTACCTACGATAACCCCATCTGGATTTACAACATTAACCCGGATTTTATCGGAAGCAAGTTCTGCCGCCAATAATCTGGACATGTGTTGTTGGGCCGCTTTGGCCGTTCCATAACCCACGTTATTAGGTCCTGAAACCAATCCGTTTTTGCTGGCAATGTTAATAATATCACCACCTAGGCCTTGCTGACGCATGATAGTTACACCTTGTTTTGCCAATTCAAATTGGCCTTTAACCAATACGTTTTGTAATATGTCCCAATCTTGGTCCGTAGTTTCGGTCAAAGGCTTGGAGATGGCCAGGCCGGCACTATGGACAATAATATCTACGCCTCCAAACTCTAAACACGCTTTTTTGTAGGCCTCGGCAATAGATTCACTTTTGGTTACATCACAGATGGCATAACTTGCTACGTCCCTAGGGTAGGTTTCCAAAGCTTCCTGTAAACGTTCCCCTGAAATATCACTTAGTACAACATTTGCTCCCTCTTCGGCCAATTTATCGGCAATGGCCTTACCTATGCCACCCCCGGCTCCGGTCACAAAAGCCACCCTCCTTGATAGTGGTTTTTCCTTGGGCATACGCTGTAATTTAGCTTCTTCCAATAACCAATACTCAATATCAAAAGCTTCTTGTCTTGGTAAGGAAGTATAAGATGTAATCGCTTCTGCACCACGCATCACATTAATGGCGTTGATATAAAATTCGTTGGCTACACGGGTAGTTTGCTTATTTTTTGCAAAACTGAACATGCCTACTCCTGGATATATGATAATTACGGGATTAGGATCTCGCATGGCGGGACTATTGTCACGTTTGCAAGTATTATAATAGGCCGCATACTCTTGACGGTATTTTTCAAATGAAGGCTCTAGTTTTTTTAGCAGAACATCAGAATCATTGGTATTTTCATTGACATTCAAGTCCAACACCAATGGTTGTATCTTGGTTCTTAAAAAATGGTCTGGGCAAGAGGTACCCATAGGCGCCAATCTTTCCAAATCATTACTGTTGATGTACTCTAGAACTACATCACTATCATTAAAGTGACCAATCATTCTAGCTTCTGAGGAACAAAGCCCACGCAGTAACGGCATTAATTGGGCCGCTTTTTCTTTTCTTTCCGTGGCTGGCAGTGATTTTACTTTTTGTCCTCCAAAAACACTACCATTCTCTTTTATCTTTTTCTCTATGTATTCGGATGCCATTTCTATAACCTCCAAACTGTTCATATAACTTTCATAAGAAGTATCTCCCCAAGTAAATAGGCCATGACTTCCTAGAACAATCCCACGTATGCCCGGATTATCGTTCAAACATTTTTCTAATTGTAAACCTAGATCAAAACCAGGTCTTTGCCATGGCACCCATCCCATAGTATCTCCCCAAATTTCCTTGGTCACTTTTTCGCTGTCTTTTGCTGCTGCAACGGCAATTAGGGCATCAGGATGCAAGTGGTCTATATGTTTAAAAGGTAATAAACCATGTAACGGCGTATCTATCGATGGTGCCTTACTGTCCAGATCGTAAATGCAATGGTTAAAAAGACCTACCATTCGGTCTTCATCGGCAAGACCTCCATATACGTTTTTAAGATCACGAAGTCTTTTGGTATATAGACCTGCAATACCAGCTTTGGTCAAGGTGCCAATATCGCCACCGGAACCTTTGATCCACATCACCTCAACCTCTTCATTGGTCAAAGGGTCTTTTTCTATGGTCTTACAACTTGTGTTTCCGCCACCATAGTTGGTAATCCGTAGATCGGCGCCTAAAATGTTGGAACGGTATAAAAATAATGCTACTTGGTCATCTCCTAATGCTGCGGCTTTATCATCGTCCCACAGGTAGTCTACATGTTTAAATGCTGTTGTTTTTGTGCTCATCTTTTATTTTTATAATGGCTGTTTTTCAAGTTTACTGTTTTCTTTGCTCAATGAGTTTTACGGGACCCATTAATCCTGAGGTTAAAAGGTCTTCATTACCCCGATAGAAGGGCATAGTAGTAAAGGTAATCTTTTCTTCTGGCTTCTTTTGTGCATCGCCGATCAAGCGGTTTACCCAAGTATTGGTTACCTTAATTTCCAATGTGTTTTCACCTGTTTTAATAGCATCGGTAACATCCAATTCAAAAGGTACTTTCCAAACGGTACCCACATTAACGCCATTAAGTATAACTTCAGCAATGTTCTTTACCTCTCCCAGATTGATATGATAGGTATTGCCTTCCTCTTTCTCGGAAATGGAAAAAGTATTTAGGTAGGTTGCCGTGCCTGAAAAATGCTTGATGCCCTCTTCCTCTCTTTCCGTCCATGATTGTAGGTTCTCAAAAGTAGTTGAAGCAGGAGCTCCTCGGTTTTCCTGAAAATTCACTTGCCATGATCCCTCTACGGTTGCCAGGGTTTCCATATTGGATTCGGGAAGGCTTAGACTATTGGCCGAGGTATCATCCAAAAAGAGGATAAAAAAGGCATCCCACGAGGTAAAGGGTAGTTGAATAAGGGTTTTGCCATTTTCTATGGCATAGCCTACTTCAGAGATCTCCCCTGTCTGCGGATTCCATTTTTTAGGCTGTTTGCCCGTAACCCGAAATGCTATTTTAGCCTCTGTGGGGTCTATACTTCTGTTGTTCAGCCAATAAATATGGCTGTTGCCTGAAGCCCTATGACGAAAAAGAATCTTATGGTCCGTGCCAGTTATTTCAACATCCTTTGGTACTCCCAGGGCGATGTTTTCACCCACATTGGATTTGTTCCAAATTTCATCGGCCAAGACTTTAAATGCTTCTATATCATCTGTTAAACTAGGTGTGCCAATAGGTTTAGTACCCTTGATTTTCACGCCGGCGTCAGCCAGTTCCTTAAGCTTTTGTAAGGTGGACATGGTCATTCTATGTGTGCCTTTATCCAATTGTAGCATTTCATAGGTAACCCCACTTTTGGCCTTTAATTTTCCTGCTTCCGCAGAAATGGCCTCTTTTAAAATGGTAGCGCTGGTAAAATCGAACTCGTGCCCCTGTGGTATGTTCGGTAGACTTTCCGTGCTAATAAGGGTAACATTATCGTTTTCCCCATAGAGGTATAGAATATCCGCTACGTTCTGGCCTTGCTGCAGTAAGTAAGAGCTGCGAGCCAGATAATCTACCCATGCTTTTGCTCCCGCACCGGACCAAGTTTCCTGACGTCCGAAATATTGTCCAAAAGGACCTAATGAAAATCCGGGCATTTTATCGTCTAAAGGTTGGTGTACGGATGTATGGATGACATATCGGTTGAGGCCGGATGCCAATTCCAAATCGGCGGTACGCTTCAGTTTCTCAGGATGCCATGAAAAAGCATTCTGTATAGCAGTCATGGACTCTGCTGCTACATAGGGTTTGCCGTAGATGTTGGCTACGGATGCCGCTTCTCTAATATCAGCCTCACTTCGTACCTCTTCATCGTTACCACCGGCAAGGCTTCCGGGTGTCCACATGGCGCTCATAGGTATATCCGCGTTACGTTTTACATCCATACCATCGGCCAGATAGATTCGACCACCTTCATGGGACTCAGTGTACCGCTTCATGCCCCTTTTGTACAATTCTTCCCCTATGACATCATAATGGTTATCAGCAATCATCTCGCCAATGGTCTTTCTAAAATCCCACAGAAATTTTTCAGATTGTTCGCTATTACCTATAATATGCCCTGTCAAAACAGGGATCCACGGGGTCATGTCATAACCTCTTCGTTTTTGGAACTCCGGTGACATGTTATGTGTCCAGTTCATGTGTCCGGCCTCATAGCTGTCCAAAATTATATATCCTAAGCCTTCCGCGCCCATACGGCCATCGGTGGCATCTTTGTACATATCTAAATACGTGTTAATGTATTTACGAACAGCATCCGCATCTAGTTTGTCTACTTCCAAGCCTGTAGCCTCTGGTGAAGCTGGGTGGTTCTCACGCCCTGTTAAGCTGTATCCCAAACGGATGATCTTCCAGTTGCCCTGGGGCACTTCCCACTGAAGGTTGCCATCGTCATCCATTTTATCCGTAAGGTCAATGACGTTTTTAGGAGCAACGCCTACCGTCGGATTCTGTTCCACGGTCAAGAGTTTTTCCCTCCAGGCTGCAAATCCGGCTTTTTGTTCATAAAGCGGAATGCGTGGGGTAGCGAACAAATTAAACTCTGCAACCTCTATACCATCCGGTTCGGTAGGTGTTGGTGCCCCGAACATAGCGGCAATACCAGAAGGTGCAGGAGGTAATGTCTTAATAGCAAAACGCCAGTACTTGGCCGTAGTCTCCGGAAAAGAACCTGTGGTCTGAGGTACCAAAGTACCCGGGATATCCGTTACCTTTTTAAAATTCTTACCATCGTCACTGACCAATAAAGCCCTATTGTCTGGACTTCCATTGAATTGTTCCAATGCATTGTGATAAGCACCTGTCACCGTATAGGCGCTAAAAGTCTGTGTTGTATTGAATTCATATTGGATCCACATATCTTCGCCAATACTGGAAGGCGGTAAAAAAGAACCGTGGTGTAAGTCCCCATCCGAGAGGTCGGCCAATTGAAATTTCCCGGCCGATGACGTTACTTTAGGCCGAAGGTCATCAAGTGTTGTAGGTGCCTCGTTCAATTGAAATGCTACTACTGCCGCATCATTGTAGTATTCCGGTAATTCCCTTGGGGCTGCATTCATACTGATCCCCTCTTCCGGACCAACATTTTGAAACGCTCCCGTAGCGGTTGGAGGTGCAGGTAACTTTCCTTCAAATGTTTTTCCACCTTCAATTACAAGTTCTGACCAAACATATTTTTTCATACCATCTTTAGGTTCAACCCATGGGCCACCGGTTACGCTCCATCCTGGGGATCCAGCAATGGCCATTTCAAGCTTTAGGCTATCGGCCAGGTCAGTGGTGAACTTAAAGGCATCTTTCCAGTCAGGCTCCATAAAGACCAATTTCTTTTCTACCACTACAGGCGTAAAAAGGTTGGCATCAAAATTTTGGAAACCACCAATTCCTGTACGGTGCATCCATTCCAGGTCTTTTCTGATTCCGTTTTTGGTCACATTGCCATTCATCCAGTGCCACCAAACCCTTGGTTTGGCCTCATTTGGCGGATTTTGAAAATTTTGGAGCAGCTCTTCAGCGTTTAGGGAAGTTTCCTGGGTCTCCGATTTTTCTTCGCAACTGGCAAAAAGACCAAACAAGAACAAGGTTGTCCAAAAGATATTTTCAAATTTCATATTGTGTGCTTCTATAAGATTCCGTAAGTAGATTACAAGGGTACTAAATTAATTCGTTTTGTCTGTTCCGAACTGTTCTGTTTGGGTAGCGATTAAAGGCAATTATATGATCAAACTAAGGGCCCTAACCTACTAGATGTCATTTTAATATGTGTATAAAGACTCGATTTTAAATTTTCAAATTAGTTGTACCTGGTTTAAGCTCATATGGCTTGCCCAGCCAAATAAAGGTGCCGGTAACATTGTTAGGTAAGGTAATATTAGCCTCTAATCCTTTTTTCAATACGTTGTATTTAACGGAAATCATTCCTTGTGGATGGGGCATTTGTCCACCTATTTCCTTAATATCCCCTAAATGTGGCTCAATCTTTACTTTGGCAAAACCCGGGGCGTCACTATCAATGCCCAACAGGACCCTAAAAAATTCGATGTTGGGACTCGAGCCCCAGGCATGGGAATCTGATCTAGCTTTACTGACATCCGAGTCTTCTGCCCAAGTGGTCAGGCCCATCGCAATGTTTTCTCTCCACTTATCCAACCATTTCATATAATCATCACCTAGACCTGCTTTTACCAAAGCTTGGTGAAGGTAAAATTTGAAATAAATCGATGCTTGTACCAAACTTATATCTGTCAATATATTACGGGCAAGAGCTGTAGCTTCTTCTCCGGTTATTGCACCGGACAATATCGCCAAGGAGTTTACATGTTGCGAAAAGAATTTTTTATCCGCAGTATCTGCAAATAATTCCTTTCCCTGGTCCCAATATTTTTTTCGAATAGTCTTCTTAAGTTGTTCCGCACGTTCGGTATATAGTTTTTGAAAATCCTTTAGACCCAAATCCCCTTCGAGTTCGGCAGCTTGTTGATAGACCCAAAGCAATTGTAGGTCCAATATGGCAGATTCGCCATTTTCACCCTTGGGAGCCATTCCGAAATTCCAACCATCGCCTTCCGCCCAATCGGTAAATACCCAGTAGGGCACATTTTTTAAGGAACCGTCAACTTGTTGGTAAGAGGCAAAAAAGGACATGACTTCCCTTGTGCCGGGAAGTTTGTTCTTAATGAATTCAGCGTCTGGTCTATACCTATAATAATCGTGGAGCATGGCAACCCACCAAAGGGAAAATGTAGGTATTTGTTGATCTAAGTCTGTAGGATACCGGCTCATGGTAATTCCCTCGGGTATACGGGAATGGTCCATAAGGGTAAGTCCGTAACGGGCCAAAAGGTCATCGCCAGAATTGAAATAGGAAACCAAGGCCTGTATTCGGGCATCCCCGATATATTGTAGTTGCTCGTAATAAGGACAATCCATATAAGTCTCAAAGGCACATAGCCGGGCAGTTCGCCATCCAATTTCCATAATTTGGTCCATCTCTGGGCTGTTAATCTCCAAACTGGCATTTTGGGTAAAGGGATAGCCCGTAAATATCCCATAGAAATCATTAATGGTCATAGGTTCGTTTTGTGTCTTTACCGTTAGCTGCACATAGCGATAGGTTCGCCACCAAAGGGGCGAGTACACCTGTTTTTGGGTGCCGTTGGATAGGATACTGTCTTTCTTTCCTATGAATATTTTTCCATCGACCTTGTTCCTGTTTCCTTTTGGAAGTTCTGGTAACCAAGGACCACTAATATCTTCATCGGTATGTATAAATAAACTTTCGGCATAGGACATCCCAATTTGGGCATTTTTACCTCCGCTAAAAACTAGTGTAGGATAAGCATTGGTTAGGTGTCCTTGATCCAAAAGGATTGTTGCCTCCGAATTGGCCGGTATGGAAAAGTCAACTTTTTCGGCAGGGAATAAATTGGGAACATCGACATTACTGGTCCTTCTAGTGGATGCCAAACGTTCCTTGGTCATTTCCATTTGTGGTATCGGCGAAGGGACCAACATCCATCCAGACGAGTTTACTGCATATTGTTTTAAGTTTCCGGTACCTATGGTCCTAGCATTTACCCAACGGTCATCATTATAATCAAATTTTTCCCAAGCCTGGATATTTTTGGACATGTCTACCAATTCGCCTGGGCCGGCTACATAATACCCTCCAACACGAACTTGTAGCGGTTGGTAACTTTCATCTTCAATCGTTTTCCATGTTTCGTTTGTGTTGATCAGTTCCTCTTTTTCTGAATAACCTTGGAGAATAAAACCGGTCAAATGGGTAATCTGTGCCTCAGGCTTTACATTGCCATCGTTCCAGACCAAGGCCGCTACCACATTTTCCCCGACCTTTAAAAAGGGGGCTAGATCTACGGTCTCGTAGTTCCAAAAATAAAGATTGCCTCGTGCCGGTCCTTGTGAAATCAAGGTCCCGTTGACGTACAATTTATAACGGTTGTCTCCTGAAACAAGAACCACAAACGAAGAAGGTTTCTTTTCTAATTCCAGTTTTTTTCTAAATTTAAAAACACCATATTCCTTTAAACTGGCGTCCCTAGATGCTGTCCATGAATTAATTGGTGTTCCTGGGCCAGTTATCCATTGAGCGTTCCAACGTTCTGATCTAGGGGGTATGTTTTGATTTTGGGATTGAATCCAAACGGGGGAAAAGATGATTATAAGAATCAAATACTTCAAAAGGAAATGTTTCATATGGCCTCCTTTATTTTTTAAATAAATTGTACTAGAAGGTTTTCTTTTGTGCATTGATATTACTTTAGAGTAATTATGGTTCTGGTGTTTAACTCGATATTTTTTTCTTTCAATATATAGTCTTTCGCAAAATCACATAAAATGGATTTTTCACATGTACTTTCTTTTTTCACCTGAATATATTGGGCCGCCTTGCCTTTATCCCAACGGTAATCTACATGTTTAAAAGTCTAGTGTATTTTTGTTTGCTAAGAATTATTTTGATTATTTCAAAGATATTAGAATGAGTTTTATTAGCTGTCCTGTAGTGTTATGCAATAAAGCATTTATTTAGATCGATGCTTTTGCATATAAATTAAATGTAAAGTTAAATTGGTGCTAATTTGGATAATGTTTACATTTTGATAAAATTTAAACCCTAGGTTTTTATAGATTAATACTATGGTTCAAAATCTAAATATCGAAATAAACGATTCTTCTCGAGTACCTAAATAAAAGCAAATTTTGGAATCAATTATTACCGATGTTTCAAAAGGAAAATTGAGCATAGGTCAAAAAATACCTTCTATTAATGAACTAAGTGAACTTTGTAATTTATCTAGGGATACCGTTGAGAAAGCATATCGAGAATTAAAAAAGAGAAAAATAATTGTTTCGGTCAAAGGCAAGGGTTTCTATACTGCTAAAACAGAACTCATTTCTAAAATAAATATCTTCTTCTTAATCTATAAACCAAGTTCTTATTAAATGCGAATATATAAATCGTTCGTGATGGTATTGGCGTTGACGATAAGGCAACCCCCTGTATTTGCCATTTTGATATTCCCTTTTGCACAAACTGCAATGCTGGATAATAACGCTATACAATTCAGAAGAAATAAGGTTATTTTTTTCATTTTCTTTACTTTTTCAGCTTTTTAACAGAGTGCCAAACAATTTACATTGCAATAGTATTTTACTATCATTTTCCTCCCAAAAGACCAAGCCATGTTATGGTGACCATGGTAGTTGGTGGTTAAGCATTAGATTCCTTCGAACGACAGGAACATAATTCCTTGACTTGGTAATTGAACAGTGCCTGCCCCCACTGTTTCACCTGTAATATTGGGTAAGGAATCATCTGGGTTCAATTCAAGTACTTTTCCGTTTAGTTGTACCGTTTTTGTGTCGAGACTATCTGCGGTAAGCAGAAACTGTTTGGCTTCGCTTGGAATTTCAAATGAAAAATCCGATCCTGTGGCATTGATGATCAGTGCCGACCGACCCTTAGTCTTTTCTTTGTTATCATGAATATAAACATTGACGCCTGGTGCGATATTTTTTGCCTCATAAACTTCGACACCCATAAGTTTGCCCCACAAAAGTGCTGCCCAATAATTGGGCCGTGGATTGTGAGTATCGTGTTCCAATAATGCATATTCACTTCGGGCAAGTGTATTGTGCATCACTACCTTAACCCCCTTTTTTGCTAATCTGCCCATCTGCTCCAGATATCTGAAAGTGTCTGCAAAGGTTGCTGCCAATGGATCGCCACCACAAGCTGCTTCACCAGTTTCATTTAACCAGATAGGCGCATCTGGATTATATTTATCGCGTGATTTTTGATAGAATTCAAGCCCCTTTTCGGTCTTACTAAGCCACTCTTGCGTCATAACACTTTCTAGGTTTTGTTTGCCGCCACAACGTTTTGATACACCCCCATAAAAATGGTACGAGTAGACTTCGAATGGATTTGGTGGAAGTTTGGCCATCAGATCTTCTGTGGCTATGTCAAAGTTTACGACCCCACCGGTTTCCAATACGCCACCTTCCCCAACTGAACCCGGCCCAACTATCAGCATCTCCGGGTAATAATCACTTACAAAATCATGAAAAATAGTAAAATCGTCAGCATAGCTTTGGGCACTATAGCCTTCTGGAGCACTTCCATGACTTGCAAAGGTAGGCTCATTGAACATTTCCGCAGCCGAAATCTCTCCACCAATTGATTTGGTATAATCGATAAGGTCTTTCACCTGATCAACCTGATACACCCCATTGGCATCATGCATTCCATCGCTGATAGCAAAAGACGTCACGATTTTGCCATTGACCGCTTTACTAAAATCAACCACGCCCTTCCATTGCTCACGGGTCAGCACATTATTAAATCCTTCAGGTGCCCTATCAAGTATGGGCGCATCATTGTTTTGAAAATATACACTGTTTGCCCAAGTACCACTTACCCTTATATATGCAGGACCCAATGCCGCAGCTAGGTTTCTTAATTTTTTTTCATTAAGATCTATGGGCTCAATCTTCCATTTTAAGGCTTCAAACCCTTTCTTGTCCGTATGTTGAAGCACGGAATCCAATAGGTGGTAGGGTACCCAAAAATCGCCGCCTATGACCTCACACATTTCGATGTTGTACGACTGAAAATGTTTATCAACACTACCTATATGTTTTATGTTTTGCAAATCGATACTATAGGCGCTTTTTTCAATTTTATCGCCTGAAGTATTTTGGCAATAGGCCACCTGTGCCATGCCAATTAAAAGGAGACTAACCGTTCTTATTATAAAATGCTTCATGGTATTTGTTTTGTGATTTATAAAAATATGTTTTATTGATGTCACTATTTAGATAAACTTCCCATTTTTTTAACGATAAAATCTACGGCTTTTCTAGGGTATATTCTGTAAATAACATCCAACATTCGTGCATCCTTTCCCACCATGGCCCTGAACTTATCCTTTTCCATTGCCTTGATGACTCGTCTAGCGGCATCTTCCGGCAACAACATCATTGTGCTTTTTGGAGCTTCGGTTTCTTCTATAGATGATTTGAGACCTGAATTGGACATAATCTTGGTTTGCATGGCCCCAGGATGGATGATGGTCACTTTTACCGAAGTATCCTTAAGTTCGGCATACAAACCTTCGGTAAGTAATTTTAAGGCCGCTTTGGAAGCACCATATATGGTTTGACCGGGAAAAGGGATGAAACCACCTAAACTGGATACATTGACGATATGTGCTTCGGGCCGCTCTAATAAATGGGGCAAAAAGGCCTTGACCATATAAAGCGACCCAAAGAAATTAATGTTCATCACTCGGTCTATTACATTATAATCTAATTCGTTCACAGGAACAAAAGGTTGAATGATACCCGCATTGTTTATGATACCATCTATTGTACCATGTGTTTTGAGAACTTCCCCTGGAAAGGACTTTACCTTTGCCTTATCTGTAATGTCGAGTATATGGGTAGAAAGGTGTTTGCTTTGACCTCCTGCAAGATTTTTGGTTTCCTCCAAGGCTTGGCCATTGATATCTACAGCGGCCACTTTGGCTCCCAATTCCAATAGGTGTAAGACCAATGCCCTGCCCAGACCGCCACCACCACCCGTGACCACGATTACTTTATTTTTGACCTTCATGTGTTGCGTTTATAGAATTACCCACCTCAATTTTCAACTCCCCCATGGCCAGATCTTGAGCCTCGGCCTTAATAACGATGGTACCTGGTTCTTGATAAGGCCTTATGATTGCCTGAGCCTTCCCTTTATATGTTTTAATAAGGTTGTTGTTGACGCTTTTCATATCTGAGGGGTCGGCCGAACCCGACCCAACGAGTTTCCCAGTTCCGGAAACTGAAATTTCAATTTGTGTAGTGTCAGTAGGAACAACATATCCATTTGCGTCCAAAACCTCGATTGTTATATAGGCAAGATCGTTGCGATCGGCGCTAAGGGAGTTCCGTTCTGGTGTAATTCGAATAGTTGTCGGTGCACCAGCGGTTTTTAAAACTTTTCTTGCGATTTCCTTGCCTTCTTCCAAAGCGATGGCTGATAGTTCCCCTGCTATATAGGGCACTTCAAAAACAGCAATATATTGATCTTTTTCAGTAAGTACTTTTTCGCCAATGTTTTCTCCGTTCAACTCTAGTCTAACCTTGGGTGCTTTCGTAAAAACGCGGACCTGAAGTGGTTCGCCTTCATGGCCCTCCCAATCCCATAAAGGCCATTCCTTGGGCCAGCCCCAACCGCTTATATTTTCAGCCATCCCTTCTGGAATTGGTTCGTGGATGTTTAGCTCAATGATACTGTTGTCCCAAAGCACATCGCGATATAACATTTGGGGCTTTTTAGCTCCGGTGATATCAAAATCTCCAGACCAAGCCACATAATTGGGCCAGGCAGAAGGCATGCCTTCCATCATATCAAAAATCTTTGCGGATGCAGGTATGGAGTATTCTGGAAGCTTAAAAATTACCTTTTCGTTTTCTGGAACATACTTGGTATGTGCAAGGGCAACTTCTCCGATATAATCCATTGAAGTCCACACAAAATCACCAATTACATGTGGATATTTTTCAACTGCTTCCCAATAGGTATAAGCATCCAACGCAAATGATTCTGAGCCATACATGATTCTATTTGGAAATTTTTCATGATCATCTGCATAACGTTGGGGTTGATAATTATAGCCACATACATCTAATATTCCAAATATATCTTGAGAATTTTCCCAACCATCTGGGGTGAAAACGGAGGTCACTGCCTCGGTTACAGCCCTTGTGTTATCCAATTGACGAACATGTTCAGCAAGTTGCTTACCAATTCTAACTGCATTTTGAACACTTTCTTTGGGCACCTCATTGCCTATGCTCCACATGATAATACTGGGATGGTTCCTATCCCTTAGGATCATATTGGTGAGATCGGTTTTCCAATGTTCCTTAAAATGAAGTGAATAGTCCTGTGGATTTTTATAGGATTCCCACATATCGGTGAATTCATCGATGACCAATATTCCTAATTCGTCGCAGGCATTCAGAAATGCTTCCGATGGTGGGTTATGGGAACATCGAATGGCATTGTACCCATTCGCTTTCATCAATTCAACTTTGCGTTCCTCTGCCCTTTGGATTGCTGCTGCGCCTAAGAAACCATTGTCATGATGCAGACACCCGCCCTTTAACAGTATAGGTTTTTCGTTTAGAAGAAATCCTTTGTCCGCCGAGAAAGAGATAGTTCTTATTCCAAAAGTCTGTCTATAGGAATCTGCCTCTAGACCATTGGCTTGTAATACTACTTCTGCAGTATAAAGATTAGGGGTTTCTACTGACCACAGTAAGGGATTTTGTACCTCAATATGTTTTAGGAACTTTTTATTCCCTTTGGATGGTATATTGATTTTTTCTGAAGCGGTAGCGGCAATAGTACCTTTCTTGTCCCTTATATTAATAGTGCAGACTATTTCCGATGCACTTTCCGTATCGTTTACAGCGTCAACTTCTAAAGCTACGGTGGCGGTTTTCCCTGCAACTTTCGGAGTAGAGATGTGAACTCCCCATTCCTTAATATGTACAGGGGGCACTAGACTTAAATGAACGTTCCTGTAAATACCTGAGCCACTGTACCAGCGTGAATTGCGGCCTAAGTTCTCCGCTTTAACGGCAATGAGGTTAGTTTCTCCCGTGGCATTGAGAAAAGGTGTTACATCATACCAAAACGGGGTGTATCCATTTTTATGTTCCCCTACTTTTTGGCCGTTCATCCAAACTTCCGATTCCAAGTAGACACCATCAAATTTTAAAATCACGGATTTACCTGCATCGGAATAGTCTACCGTAAATTCTTTTCGGTACCAGCCAGTCCCGCCAGGGATATGTCCGGTTGAATTTCCATTTCCGGGAGCGGTCTTGCTAAATGGACCTATTTGGTCCGGACCATCCTCACCTGGTAAATCCATTATGCTATAATCATGTGGGAGGTCTACCAACATCCATTGCGAATCATCAAAATCTTGCTTTTCTGCACCTGAAATGGAATCCCGTACGAATTTCCAATCGGTATTTATTAACCGATAACGCGTTGCTAATGGTTTGGTTTCCGCATGGGAACATCCAACAAACATAATTTGTATAGAAACAAACCATACGATAATATATACAGTGTTCTTCATTTTCTTTAGTTTATTCTTACCGCCGTGGCTTCGAACATATCCATCATTTTACCCTTTAAGTGGTTCTGGTCGTCTTTGATCAATTTTACACTGACGTTAAATCCCTGTGCCGTGAAAGAAAAATCAATACCATCGGTCGTCTCTTGGATAGCCGTCATGGGAATGGCTGGGGTCTTGCCTTCGGGATCCAGTAACTCGCCTGTTAGTTTTCCGCCATTCCTTTTGACATCGGCTATCATTTTGGAATCCCCGTTTGGAGTGCCCTTAAAGGTAAGGTCCCATTTTCCCGTGAAGAAATCGGTCTTTGAAACGGCACCAGCATCACTAGTTTCAGTCTCCATAATCGGTTGAGGTTCCTGTGCCAACTTAAATTCTGCACCTAAAACCACCATTAATGTTCCCGGATTTTCGGTTCTATCATTGGTAAAGACTACATAAAGGTCTTGTTGTTCGCCATTAAAATCTGTTGGTAAAGAAATAGGAGCCACCATAGGGCTAGGGGTAAAACCGCCAGTGTCCGAGGCTTCCAAAAAATCTGATTTTCCAATCAATGTGCCGGTAGGACTAGCTAAGTGCAGTTCCACCCTACCTCCGGCAGCATTCAACTGTGCTACTGGTGCTGTGGCCTGTAATTGAAGTGCGGACAAGCCTTTCAGGTCAATTTGCTTAAGAACCATATAGGCACCCGATTTAGCCGGAATTGCGAAATTGGATCCACCGAAAGACATTTTATTGACATCGGTATACTCATCAAAATCATTTGGGCCCACAGTTGTAGATCTAAGTACAAACGATTTTTCAGCAGTGATTGCAGGCATGCGATTTGCCCCATGATCTTCATATGCAGCACGCACAATATATACACCCTTTCCCTTATCACCCGAGGTTGCTTTGGCTGGGTAAGAGCCCTTAGTAGGCAGGGTAGAAGCTTTTGGTTTTTCATTGGCCAAACTCAGGATAAATTTTGAGATATCCGCGGCTTCCTCCGCAGACAATTGTGGATGTGCGGCCATAGGTACATCGCCCCAAATACCACTGCCACCTGAGATGATTTTCTTGCTTAGATATTCCACTGCAGAGGCATCATCCTTATACTTCATAGCAACATCTATATAGGAGGGTCCTATGGATTTTTCCTGTCTTTTATGGCATGCCATACAGTCGCTGGCATCCATCAAGCTTTTACCAACTGCAAACTGTGCCGTGGCATCCGCTGCCCTATGCCCTTGTGCAATCTCAATTTTATCAAAGCCTTCTGCCAGGTAATCAAAAGAAACGGCTACTTGCTCATTATGTATACCGTTCCCTAAGGTACCGTCTTCTTTGTCCGTTACCTTAATGTCATAGTCAACATAAGTATTGGGAACAAAAAATGTTTTATTGCCGTTTGATATTTCCAGATGTAGGACTGGTGGCTCATTACCGGCAATTACCTCCATAGTTTGGCCATTAATGCCGCCCTTTCCATCATTTACGGTTAGGGTCACCTTATAGATGCCAATGTCTTCCAAAGTGAAATTTGCCTTGGATGTATTGAGGGTTTGGGAAAAACCGTTTTCTGAGGACACTTCCCAAAGGTATTCTAGATCGTCCTGGTCTGGGTCTTCTGTACCGTCGGCACTTAATTGCAGTTCAAACGGAATGGCACCTCCCATCTTATTGGCCGCCATTTCAACTCTGGGCAAACGGTTACCGCCATTGTATTCTATACGAATTAACCGGGCATCATCATTGGCCGAAAACCATCCGGAACCATATTCCAACATGTACAGATCACCATTTGAGGCAAATTGCATATCCATGGGATTGCTGAAACGGTAACTGGGCATAAACCGTTCCATGGATTTAAGATTGCCCGCTTCATCCATAGTGATGGCCATAATCCAACCCCGCATCCATTCGTAAGCGAAGAATTTACCATCATAATACTGTGGAAAAGCATGTTCGGAATTTTTAAAATCTTCGGAATAGAATACTGGACCGGCCATGGCATTTCGGCCGCCCGAACCCACTAAAGGAAATTCTTCCGATTCAGCATACGGATACCACACAAAGGCATCTTGGGCCGGGGGCAGTTTTTCAAGTCCCGTATTGTTAGGTGATGTATTCATAGGAGCCTTGGCATCCCATTTTTCAAGGGATTGCTCCCTGGCAAAATCATATTTATTATATGCCTTGTTATTCCCTACAAAATGTGGCCAACCGAAATTCCCAGCTTTTCTTGCCTGTCCTATTTCATCATGACCTGCAGGTCCGCGGAGCGAATCAGGTTCATTGGCATCCGGACCTACCTCGCCCCAATAAACAAACCCGGTATGTTGGTCTACCGAAATCCGGAATGGGTTTCTATGGCCCATGGTATAGATTTCTGGACGTGTTTTAGCGGTGCCTTCTGGAAAAAGATTTCCCTCAGGAATGCTATAGGTACCATCGTCATTAGGTTTGATACGGATGATTTTACCTCTAAGGTCATTGGTGTTGGCCGATGATTTTTGGGCATCCCAAGGGCCTCTTCCCGGCCTTTCGTCTGACGGGCTATATACGGATGCACGTGGACTGGTATTATCACCCGTGGAGAGATATAGGTTACCTTCTTTGTCCCATGCTATGGATCCCCCAGTATGGCAACATTGTTCGCGCTGGGTTGGAATTTTAAGTAACACTTTTTCAGATTCCATGACCAATTCCTCTCCATTCAGTTCAAACCTAGATAACACATTGGCAGATTCATTCAAAGTTGAATAATAGAGGTATATCCAATGGTTCTCTGAAAACTTCGGGTCAATGTTCAGTCCCAGTAGACCATCTTCGCCCACAGATTCCTCACCTTCTTTATTTACATATTTTAAACTTACAGGTATTTTGGCAATCGTTTTTAGTTCTTGTGTTTCTGTATTAAAAATTCTTACTTCTCCCTTGCGTTGAATAAAAAGTATACGTTCATCATCCAATAGCGCCAACTCCATAGGCTCATCAAGTTTTTCCGCTAGGACAACTTTGGTAAATCGGTTTTCTTCTGGTTTCACCATGGCATAATCCAGTGGTTTTGGGGTATCGCCACCGGCCACATAATGAATTCCCGACCATAAATGATTTAGGAACAAGGGGTTGCTATAGGTTTCATTGGTATGGCCCATAGCAGTATAAAAAGAGCGCCCCCCATCAAATTCCTGATACCAGCTCATTGGGTGGTAATCAGGATTGCTGCCTCCTATAAAACTGGAATCATCTATGCTCAAAAGCACATTGATGTTAGAGGAAATGTTTTTAAAACTATAAAACTCGTCTTCCCACTCAAATGTGTCAGGCATACCCTGGGTTGCCCAATGATCTTTTTTCTCTACAGTGAAGATTCCTTTTTGGACATTGCTCGGTTCTATGGGATGATCTTGAAAATATGCCCCAACCAATTTTCCGTACCAAGGCCATTCATATTCTGTATCCGTTGCCGAATGTATTCCCAAAAAACCACCACCAGCCTGAACAAAGCGCTCAAGGGACACCTGTTCACTATCCTCAAGTATATCTCCGGTGGTATTTAGAAAGATAACGACATGGTAGTTTTTCAAAAGCTTATCATTGAAATCATGGGCATTTTCAGTGAAGGCGACATCAAAGTCTTTTTCCTTTGCCATTTTAGTCAAGGCTTCTTGGCCAGCCGTTATGGATTCATGACGAAATCCGTCTGTCTTACTGAACACCAAAACCTGGGTCTTTGAGTTTTGGGTACAAGAGCCCAAAGTGAAAATTAGGGCAATAAGGAATGTAAAAGAGATGTAATATTTCATTTTTAAAAGTTTGTGATGGGTCAAATATAGAATAAATATGTTATTGTCTAATAAAAAGACATTAAATTTTTATCTTTGTACCACAGATTATCCTACGCTCGATAAAAACCCTTTATTTTTGAATTTGAAAGAGGTAACCTAAATAAATTGAAATTTAACATAATGAAAAACCTTAATCAGAAGGACTTAATTAATCAGCTCTCTATAGACTGTGTTATCTTTGGATATAGACAGAATAAATTGCAAGTGTTGGTACCCAAAATGGACTTTAAGGGCGACTTCTGGGCCTTGCCCAGTGGTTTTGTGCAGCAACAGGAGGGCATTGACAAAGCAGCCCAACGTATTTTGGAGGAACGTACTGGCATCGGTGACATTTTTTTGGAACAATACCGGGTTTTTGGTGATGTGCCGAGAACCAATCGTGCCGCACTTGAGCAAATGATAGCCTTGAATCCCGATAAATTTGAACAGCTTCAAGACGGCAACTTTTTAGAATGGTTGACCCAGCGCTTTATCGCCATTGGTTACTACGCGCTTGTAGATATTAACAAGGTAACACCTAAATTGACCGAAATAGACCAATCTATAGATTGGTATGAGATTACGGATTTGCCCCAAATGGTTATGGACCATGAACAACATATACATAATGCATTGGAGGCATTGCGTTTAAACCTGGACTCTAAGCTGTTGGGCTTTAACCTACTTCCTGAAGAATTTACAATGAAAGACCTACAACTCCTCTATGAGGCAGTATACGATAAGCCCTTTCGCAGAAATAATTTTCAGAAAAAAATGTTAGACCTAAACGTGTTAGAAAGAATGGGCAAGAAATTGACCGGAGCGGCTAATAAAGCACCCTATTTGTATCGGTTTAAACGTTAACTAGTTTGCCACTACATTACGACATCCCATTAAATGAACAACTGATATCATAGTATGTGGGCCAAGTTCGAAAAGCATGTCAAATCATTGTTAAATCTGCTCTTAGGATATTGGATTTATAGAGAATAAGGCTATTTGACCATCTATTAATTGGGCTGCATTTTTTTATCCAACAAACCATCTAGGTGTTTAAACTTTTTTTACATTTTTGTGTGCTTAGAATTACTTCCATGCATCCAAAGATTTAGGAATAGGTTACTTTAGCTGTTGTGTAGTTATGTGTGTTCTAATTTGGTTAATGTTTAAATAATGATAAATTTAAACCTTAGGATTTTTATAGATTAATACTATGGCTCAAAATCTAAATATCGAAATAAACGATTCATCAAGAGTTCCCAAATACAAGCAGATTGTAGAATCAATTATTACTGATGTTTCAAAAGGAAAATTGAGCATAGGTCAAAAAATACCTTCCATTAATGAACTGAGTGAACATTGCGATTTATCTAGGGATACCGTTGAGAAAGCATATCGAGAATTAAAAAAGAGGAAAATAATTGTTTCGGTCAAAGGCAAGGGGTTCTATACTGCCAAAACAGACCTAATTTCTAAAATAAATATCTTCTTCTTAATCAATAAGCCAAGTTCTTATAAAATGCGAATATATAATTCGTTCGTTGATGGTATTGGGGTTGATGGTCATGTAACCCTATCCATTTACCATTGTGATGAAACCCTATTTATAAGGGAATTGGAGAAAAATATGGGCTCTTATGATTACTACGTCATCATGACACATTTTAAAAGCGAAAATTTAGAACATGTTAGTTTTACCGATAACACATTATTGGAGATAGAAAAGATCCCAAAGGACAAATTGATTATTCTGGACAATGATAAACCAAGCATAAAGGGGAACTATGGGGCTATTTATCAAGATTTTAAAGAGGATATCTATAATGCCTTAAAAGAAGGGTTTGAGCGTTTAAAAAAATATGACAAGCTTATTTTGGTCTATCCCCAAAAATCTGTCTTCCCATATCCTAGAAGAATTATTAGAGGGTTTGTTCAATTTTGTGGTGAGCATAACTTTGATCATGAAATATTGGACGAAATTTATGAGGACATGGAGCTCAATAGTAAAGATGTTTATATTACCATTGAGGAAATGGACTTAGTAAAATTAGTACAACAAGTAAATGCCAAGAAACTTACCCTAGGTAAGGACATTGGTATTATTTCTTATAATGACACTCCGTTAAAAAGTTTATTGGGTATTACGGTTATTAGCACAGATTTTAAAACCATGGGAGAAACTGCCGCTTATATGGTTCTGAAGAATAAGAAAGAAAAGGTTAAGAATGTCTTCAAATACATTGAGCGTAACTCCGTGTGACAAACCGACCAATTTATGAACCTCCTGTCAAGGTGAAGTGGTAGAATTACATGCTTGATCGTTATTTTTACAAAACAGGGAACAGCTAATTTTTTAGGTTCAGTTACTTAATTCCAATTGTAACTGGCGATAAGGGTTTACCCCTTGAATTTATGGTCTATTTTTAGATTTGAACACCGTAATTAGCAATTAATATGATGAAAAGTAAAATACTGGCGGTATGCATATTTAGTAGCTTTCTACTGATTCATTGCAACTCCACAATAATAAAGAAGCCCACAGTGTATATGGTGGGTGATTCTACCGTAAAGAATGGACAAGGTGATGGCACTGGCGGACTCTGGGGTTGGGGCGATTTTATTGGTCAGTTTTTAGATAGTACAAAGGTCAAAATCGAGAATCATGCCTTAGGTGGCACCAGTAGCAGAACTTTTCAAGATTTAGGACTTTGGGATTCCGTACGTCGTGAATTAAACAAGGGTGATTATGTGTTGATTCAATTTGGGCATAACGATGACGGACCCATAAACGACGATTTCAGGGCTAGGGGTACTATAAAAGGCATTGGGGATGAATCCGAAGAAATTGATAATATCCTTACAGGTAAGCATGAGACCGTGCATAGTTATGGTTGGTACATTAGAAAAGTAGTTACCGATGCAAAAGCCAAAGGTGCCATTCCTATTGTATTATCGCCCATCCCCAGAAATAAATGGGTTGATGGGAAAGTGGCCTTGAACAATACCACCTATGGTTTGTGGGCCAAACAAGTCGCTATGGAAGAAAAGGTGGCTTTTATAGACTTGAATACCCAAATGGCAGTGAGAATGGAGACATTGGGCGAATCTAAGGTAACGGGCACTTATTTCTATGAACGAGACCATACCCATACCACAGCTAGGGGAGCGGTGTTGGCATCAGAAATCATAACGGACGAACTCAAAAAAACAACGAATACATTACAAGATTATATTTTAGAAGATCCAAGGATTCTTTTACCTAAGAAACGAAATCTGTTTTTAGTGGGTGATTCTACCATGGCTGATAATGGTGATGAAAACGCTGTTGGTTGGGGAGTGCCGTTCCCAGTACATTTTGATACCACTCGCATTACCATTCACAATAAAGCTAGGGGAGGAAGAAGTTCGAGAACATTTGCTTACGAAGGCTTGTGGGACAGTATTTTGAAACAACTTGAACCCAATGATTTTGTGTTATTGCAATTTGGACATAATGATGCCGGTAATATTGATAAGGCAAAGTATAGGGGTTCCTTACCCGGTATCGGAGATGAAGTGCAAGAAGTAATGCGCCCCGATGGTAGTACTGAAACCGTACATACATTTGGGTGGTACATGAAGAAATTTATCAGGGACACAAAAACAAAGAATGCCATACCAATAGTATTAAGTTTAACTGTGCGTAACGAATGGCCTGACGATAAAGTGGAGCAACGGAAAGATAGTTATGTAAAATGGTCTAGGGAAGCCGCTTTAGCTGAAAATGCTATCTACTTGGACATAAGTGATCGTCTGGCAACGAAATATCAGGATTTGGGAAAGAATATGGTAAAATCATTTTTCCCAAAAGACCATACACATACCGGAATAGAAGGTGCTGCATTCAATGCAAAAGTGATAGCCGAAAGCTTAAAACAATGCAAAGATTATGTACTGCGTGATTATATCTTTATTCAAGAATAGCTTTAGGGCATTTTAGACAAACCTTCCCATTTTACGTTCCATGTACCATCTTTAGGAAAACCAGGGTTGTCAATAGTGTTGCCATCAAAGCCGGCGCACATCATGGCTACAGCCGCAAGATAACCACCATTGCCGGGTAAATAAAGGGTTAATCTAGGCGTTTGGTAATTATGGCCGCTAGGTAGGTAGGTGTTTGTTATCTCATCCCTAAAAAGTGCTTTTATAGCATCTTCTGGCCTATTAAGTCTGGTAGCGGTCATGGCTTCCAATGGAAAATCCCATCCCCAGGTATGGTCCCAATTCCAAACATTATCCACCATGTCATAGGTACGGTTCATAGTGGGGATGTCTACATAATTATTATGCGGAAGAAAACTCATCGCTCCCAAAACAGCAGGGTGGTCAATGGTATGTTTGCTTGTTGGGGAATAGGAATTGGGGACACTTTCCGCTGCTAGATACACACCCTCTAGCTGTGCCATTGGCGATAGCTTATCGATGACCTTTTGCCATTCTGGCCTGACTTCCAAGCCCAACCTTTTTCGCCATTCTTGGGCCAGTTCCAGAGCCCATTTCCAATACGAAAGTTCTAACGGCGGGTTGTAGGTTTCTAGTTTATCAAAACATTCTTGTGCGGGTATGACGCCTTTGCCTAAAATATACCTGTCGTTTTCTGCATCGTAGTAGGCATAGGAAGCCATGAAATCTGCCGTTTCAAAAATGAGCTTTTGGTATTTTTTTAGATTTTCTTCTGATGGGTTGTCCCTATAGATAAGTTCAGCAAGATAAATAACGTGTGGTTGCTGCCAAATAAGAAAAGAGCCAACATTTGAGGCCGTTTCACCACCATTATTATCCGTCATTTTCTGCCATCTTACCCCGGCATATCCCTGTCGTTGCGCCAATGCTTTTGCCCCCTCAAACGCCGTAAAATACCAGTTTATACTTTTTTCTAAATAACTGGTACGCCCCCAAAGCGGATAGTGGGTGGTATGCCACCAATACATTTCCATATGTGGTTTTCCAAACCAACTATTATAGGTGAGGCCGGTTTCCTGAACTGGATAGTTACCAGCACATTGCGAACGGGTCAAATATTGTGATAGCACTACCCGGCGTTCAAGTTCAAATGCCCTTTTATCCGTGCACTCGGAAAAATCAACAGCACCACCTGACTGCCAAAATGCTTTCCACATCGTTTTGCTATGAGCCGCTACGGTATTGAAATCAGTGATGGCACTTTCAGGCGCGGTTTCACTGAATACTACCGTAGTTTCAAAACTTGTTGATGCTATAGGTGAAATGCTATAGTAATGGTCCTCTATTTTAGTAAGATCCCCCTTGTTTGAAAGTTTAACAGAAACAAAGTATTGATCATTGTCCAAAGTTCGGGTGAAGAGAAAATCTCTCCCTGTTTTATTGTCAATTATGGTACTGTGTTTTTCATGCCGGTCATAGTTGGTGCCTCTATCTGAAAATTCACCTGTAGGGTAGGTGAACCTGAATTTTAATTGTATTCTATTTTGGGATAAAAGAGGTGACTCTATTTTTACTGATATAGCATCCGTTTCTGCATCGCCGTATGTAACGGTTTTTATAGGAATACCTTCTACCTCAAAAGAACTTTCAATTTTGCCTGTCCAAAGGCTGAGTGTTTGGTTAATGTTTTTTAGGTCCGGGGGTTGCGCTTCAGAACCATCTTTTTTTAAAATAATCAATCCGACATTACCTAATTGAAGACGATGTGGATTTGCCCTAAAATAATCTGCCGCCGAATTATTCCGTTTATTTTCTTGGTCTTGAATGGCGTATAATGCATTGGGGTTCCCATTGAAATCAAATCCTTTTAAGGCTTCTTCGAATTTAAAATTATCAGTATTAGGGGCGGTATGCCAGCCCCATTCCGATTGTGTGCCCAAAGGCACACCATTTTGGTAATGTTCAGGAAAACTTTGTAACCCCGTAGCATCAACGGTAAAGGAAAACTTCCCATTGCCTACATTTAAGGAGCCTAAGGTGTCAATAGCTTTAATAGTTACATTATGTCTTGTTACCACCGCATTGCGGTCTATTTTAGCTTGACCGATGCCTGAATGTGACCATTGTAAGGCCAAAAAAACTACCGCTAAAAAGATGTGCTTTTTTATTGTCATAATTTTCTGTTCAATTACATGTTGTGTTTAGAAAATACAATATGGAAATGTAGCATCTGGACAATTTTATTCTATATTATTGATGAGTTTTCTTAGCTACTTTAAATCAGGTTGATAAAGGTTAATTTTATATTCATATGAAGTATTTAACTAGTTGTTTACGCCATATGAAAGACCTCTTTTAAAGAAAGTGAGACGGGTGAATTATCAGGATTAGTTTCCATAATATCCGCCATATAAGCCCACCATTTTTTAACAATAGGGTGATTGGGAATTGTATCTTCATCCAAATCTGCATTCAATTTTTGAAAAGCAAAAAGGGTCAAGGTCTCTTCATCCAGAAAAATAGAATATTCAGAAATGCCCGATTCTGACAAAAGGGTTGATAATTCTGGCCATATTTCGGCATGTCGCTTTTTATACTCCTTTTCAAAGCCTGGTTTTAATTTCATTTTAAAGGCGTTCCTTTTCATGGTATTCTTATAGTTTGGTTGATTTAACCTGTAATGAACTATCATTGATTTCAAAATCGTTGGCTTTTATCAATTTTATTATTTCTGAGCCTGCCAAAAGTACTGGTCCATAGCCATGAGCGGCATATACATTTATGGGTCTGTAAAAATAGAATGCAGGGTCAAAGCCCATTCCCGTACCTACACATGTACCTTCAACTTGGCCTTTTGCATTCACTTTTGTTGCTACGGCATTCCAACCTAACATTACAACTGGTGAAAATGCTAATTTATCTATGTAGCCATTATTGATAGCCTTTGCAATGGAATAGGTGTAAATAGCCGTTGCGGAGGTTTCTAAATAGGTGTCGTTGCGGTCTATGAGTTGATGCCAAAAACCAGTGCCGTCTTGGTATTGGACAAGGCCTTTTATGTGTGCCTGTAATTGTTTTAATACATCTTGATACCCTTCGTGTTCTTTTGGTAAAACATCCAATAATTCTACGAGGGTCATTACTGCCCAACCATTGGCACGCGCCCATCTAAATTCTGGATGGTCTTCCATGGCTTGTACCCAGCCATGCATATACAGTCCTTTTTCCTCATTGAACATTCTCTTGGAAAACTGACGTACTTGTTTTACGGCATCGTCATAGTATTTAATTTCACCGGTCAATTTTCCCATTTGGGCCAAAGCAGGTACACTCATAAACAAATCGTCTAACCACAGCGTGTTGGGTTGTGGTCTATTTCTAGCCAAGGTGCCATCAGGAAATCGAAATTGGGTATTACTTATATATGCTATGAAATTATCAATTAGTGGCTGCAAATCGGCATCTAGTCCAGCTCTTTTTGCCTTAATCATTGCCGCACAAATAGCGCCCGCATCATCTAAGGCATGAGGTTGCAACGATTGTTTTATTGGCGATGGGTAGTTTTTGTCCTTCTTATATTTTTCCAGATAAAAAGGAGCGATATCCGCTATCAATTTTAACCGTTTGTTGGTATATTCGGCATATTTTGGATTCCCTGTGGCCTCGGTTATTTGGGTCATTCCAGCATAAGTAACGCCCCATTCATAACTAGTTAACCTAAAGGCACCAGGCTCAAAAATACTATTCTTATCCAGTTTTTTAAGGTTGGTAATCTCTTTGTTGGTTTTTGAGTCTACCAATGTTGCTGCGGTTTCACTCTCGAGATAATCATATACCCTATCTAACGTACTTATAATTTCATCAATGGCTTGTACACCATAAGGGGTAGGGTAATCTGGCTGTAAAAGATGTAATGGCGTGGTAACATCGTTGGTAGGTTCTTGGGCCATTACTTGATGTTGAAAGGTCAACGATATAATTAAGATACCGAATACATAAAATAGGATGTTTTTCATTTTTTGGTGTTTTGTAGCATTGAATTATTTAATGGTTATTTCTGCAGAAAGTTGGTCTGCCAAATTTTTTACATAGCTCACAAACTTACTTCTATCAATAAAATCTTCGTTACTTAGTTCCCAGCCAGCAATAGCAAAGTAACTAATGGGTTCATAGTTTTTAATATCAAGTTTAGCCAAATAGGTATTGGATAGGTTGCCTGTTTTAGGTGCCTCTATATATCCTTTGTATTTTTCTTTTGGGAGAATTAAGGCCATGCCCAACCACCATTCTTTCTCGTATGATTGTTTGTCATGTGTTAATAGAACAACATATTTATCATTGTTTTCAAAAACTTCTAAAGGTTGGTCATTATTAATATTTACCAAACCAACAACTAAATTTTCATCGCCTTGTAATCCTTCAACAGAAACCGTGTTTTTATAACCGTAGGTACCTGGCCAGATGCTTGTGGTTTCAGATACATTATAAGTACGCTCATTTGGTTTCCAATTGCTAAACGTATACTCTAGAACAGAGTTTATAGGCCCCTCATTACGTATTTCGAAAGTTGTTTTTTCTATAGTGTTGATAGAATCGTTCACGGTAACCCCTAATCGCATCAGTTCATTCTCGGTAGCAAGTGCATAGCCGCCAAGCCCTACCGAATTGCCAACGGCCAAAATATCCCTGCCCCAGTCTTCCATTACATGGTAGTTGTCTTCAACAGCACCATTGGCATTAATGCCAACATTTTCAGGTGAAATTGCTGATGTCTTTTTGCCAAAAAGATCTTTTGCATTTCTACCATCTAAGTAATGCCTAAAACCAACCTTATCATTTTCCCAAGAAGGGCCATCGGTTTGGTATTGCTGGTAACCCAAACTTAGCGGAAGTTCATTGGCCAGCATCGTTTCTTTGGTTTGTGGGGCAACCTTTGTCTCAGCTGAGGCTCTTTTTCCAAATCTGGCACTGGTTCTTGCTTTATAGGTAGGTTTTTCAGTAACCCAGGCTACCGAAATTGTTTTTACTTCTTTAGGCTTAAAATCAATAACAAAGAAAAGTTCGTCCCAAGCTGAACTATTTCTAGATGTATTTACCTGAGATGGTATGGTGTCTTGTTCAAAAATAACAATGGGAAATAAGGAAGTAGTATCGGCTATGTTTAGTACCTTTCTTTCAATTGAAATAGGTTTGTCAAACAATTCAATATCTGAGGTATTGGTCAAAATTAATTCTTGGTTTTTTATCTCCTCATTATTGCAAGAAACTGTAATTGCAATTACTATCAATAAAAGATTTAGATGAAATGTTTTCATAGGATACTTATTTTATTTCTTGGTGAATTGGTACAATCATAATCATCTTATTTAGATGTTCTGTTCGATGAAAAAAAATGTATTTACTATCTGCAGTCCATTGTGGGTGTGTTTGGTACATTTTTGAGTTACTGTGTCTTGATGTAGTAAGTGCGTTAACCGTTACACCGGTAACTTCATCTTTAAAAGTGTAATTTTCTGATGGGAAACGTTGTCCAAAAATATCATCGCCTGCTATATCAAATGTTTTATAGACATTGGCAAGTTTAGAATAGTCTTTACCTTCTACTAGTTGTGAATACAATGCTTGACCGTTTAACATTGATCCTGCTAAAATTAGACTTACTCTGTTTTTTCCAATCATGGGTACTTTTATTTTATAATAAAAAAGACCCCATAACTTTAAAACAGGGTCTTAAACTAACTCAAACTAACTCATTCTTAATTATTTTTGGTATTCTAGATTGTATAAAATTTTAGTATTAGATTTCAATGCTATCTTTTAGTTAGACCTGTATTGGTTAAATTAGGATAGCTATTGTAATCGATTACAATTTATTTAATGGTTAATATATGCATTATAAATAACTTAGGTATCCTGTACTATGCTGAGGCATAATTTTTTGCTTTGTCAGTCAGCATAGCACAGGACACTAATTGTAATAAGTAAAGTTATTTTTAGGAAAATTATGAATGTTTGCATTTTTATGAACGCATAAAAATGAAAGATACACTGTAAAATGAAGTTTTTTATATTAAAATATGTTTTTTGCATCATTTTGTTTTCCTGTATAAATGCAGTTCATTCACAAAAAGATTCGGTCATTTTATATGATGAAGACTCAAGGGTTAAACCATGGACCCGTTGGTGGTGGATGGGAAGCGCTGTAGATAAGCAGAACATTCAATCTACATTACAATCCTACTCTAAAGCAGGTTTAGGCGGGGTAGAAATAACTCCTATTTATGGAGTACAGGGAGAAGATGCCAATAACATACCCTTTCTTTCCCAACAATGGCTAGGCCTGTTAGATTTCACCATAAAGACAGCCGGTAATCTGGGTATGCAGGTAGATATGAATTTGGGTGCCGGATGGCCCTATGGTGGGCCACAAGTGACGATTGATAATGCTGCCACGCGTTTGTTAGTAGATAGTTTGAAAGTGTCTAGAGGAAAACGTGTTAATGAAATACTAATGCCCACTAACCCTAAAGATACTTTAGGAGCTACTTTAAATTATGTATTGGCATATGGTAGCAATGGCAAGTATATTGATTTAACGTCTCTTGTAAAAGATGGGCGACTGCAATGGAAGGCTAAAAAGGACGACTATACGGTTTATAAGGTTTTTACAGGGAAAACAGGACAAATGGTAAAGCGGGCAGCACCTGGGGGCGAGGGTTACACGGTAGACCATTATTCTAATAAGGCTTTAGAGCAATATGTGACACGTTTTGATGCTGCTTTTGCAACCAGTGGCAAAGGATTACGATCAATTTTTAACGATAGTTATGAGGTGTACGAGACAGATTTTACCCCCGATTTTTTTATTGAGTTTGAAAGAAGAAGAGGGTATGATTTAAAACCCCAGTTGCAAAAACTATTATCTAAAACAGATAATGAGTTGAATAATCGTATCAAGAGCGATTATAGGGAAACACTAGGAGATTTATTATTGACCGAGTTTGATATCCCCTGGACAAATTGGGCGAACCAAAAAGGCTTTAAAACCAGATTGCAGGCACATGGTTCGCCAGGGAATTTAATAGATTATTATGCTTCGGCAGATATCCCGGAATGTGAGACCTTTGGTTCTATGCCCTACGATATTAAAGGTTTTAGACGAGAAATAGAGGATATTAGACAGGGTGATGCCGATCCAGTGATTTTGAAATTTTCTTCATCTGCCGCTCATGTTTCCGGTAAACCCTTAGTGTCCTCAGAAACCTTTACATGGTTGCGGGATCATTTTAAAACCGCATTATCACAGACCAAACCAGAAGCTGAAGATTTACTGCTTAATGGCGTAAATCATATTTTTTTACATGGTTCAACATATTCACCAGAGCGTGCCGCTTGGCCAGGATGGAAATTTTATGCGTCGGTAAATTTTAATGAGAACAACACCATATGGGAAGATGCTCCAAGTTTGTTCTCCTATATACAAAATTGCCAGAAGTTGCTTCAAAAGGGTAAACCTGATAATGAAATTTTATTGTATTGGCCTATTCACGATGTATGGGACAACTACCTAAAAGGAGATCTGTTCTTTCAGTTTAAAATACATTCTTTGAATGAATGGTTACACGGTACATCTTTCTATACAATAGCTAAAGAATTGGCTGCTGAAGGCTATTTGACCGATTTTATTTCTGATAGATTTATCGAGCAACTTTCTTTTGAAAATGGGCAATTGATGACACCGGGGGGTAGATATATGAGCTTAATTGTGCCAGATACCGATAAGATGCCTTTGCCTACCCTTGAGAAATTGATTCAACTGAAAAAACAAGGCGCCTCCATTATTTTTGATGGTCTCCCAGAATCGGTACCGGGTTTTGCCGATTATCAAAAAAAGAATAACAGGTTGGAGAAAATAATAGCTGAGAACGAAAATATCCTAAAAACATCTAAAACTATATTCGAAGATTTAACAGCAGTGGATATTCATCCTGAAACCATTGTTACATCGGGTCTAAAATACATTAGAAGGGATATAGATGGAAAAAAGAATTACTTTCTTGTGAACCACACTGGAGCCACTATAAAAGGAAGTTTTCCATTTCAAATAAAGAGTAATGAGATTGCCCTTTACGACCCTTTAACCGGCAAAGAGGGTATTGCTAATTCCTATATAAAGGATGGACAGACATTTATTCAATTGAACATTCCTTCAGGGGCATCCATATTTCTAAAGGAGAATGTAAATAAAGCTCTTTCAAACTGGCAGTATTTTGAAGAGTTGGAGACCGAGTATGTTATTAAAGGCGATTGGGATCTTACGTTCCTTAAGGGAGGTCCTGAACTTCCAAAGAAAAAAACCATTCAAGAATTAGATTCATGGACCAAACTGGGAGAAAAAGAAGTTTCTTTTTCTGGAACTGCACAATATGAAATTGTTTTTACTAATCCTGATGCAACAATAAAGTATTGGAAACTAAAGCTTGGTGAGGTAAGGGAAAGCGCCAAGGTTTGGTTGAACGATACTTATTTGGGTACGCTTTGGGCAAATCCTTTTGAAATGCAGATAATGGGATTAAAAGAGGGAGACAATAAGTTGCGCATAGAAGTCACCAACCTGCCAGCAAATAGAATCAGAGCCAAAGAACTACGTGGTGAAGAATGGAAGATTTTTAAGGAAATAAATATGGTGAACAAAGATTATAAAAAGTTCGATGCCACACTTTGGGACCCTATGCCTTCGGGTTTAATTGGCCCCGTAACGTTAACACCTTTAAAAACAAAAGATGAAAATTAGAATAAAATTTAGGAATGCAGTACTATGTGTATTGTTTTTTACAATACAGAAAGGTGTGCAATCCCAAGATATACATAGAGATTCTGTTTTGAAAAACATGCAATTGGCCAATGCTTATTTCATGGAAAAATGGCCCGATGTAGGCAAAACCATTATTACAAATAAAGAACGACCAAGTAATATTTGGACAAGGGGAGTGTATTATGAAGGACTAATGGCGTTACATGAAATTTATCCTAAAGAGGCGTACTATGAGTATGCCTATTCGTGGGCCGAATTTCATAACTGGGGATTTAGAAACGGAAGTGCCAATAGAAATGCAGATGATTATTGTGCTGCCCAGACCTATATAGATTTGTATAATTTGGAGCCAGATCCAAAGAAACTTAAAAGCACAAAGGCAACAATAAATATGTTATTGAATACCCCACAATTAAATGATTGGTCGTGGATCGATGCCATTCAAATGGGGATGCCGGTGTTTGCTAAATTGGGTGTGATAGAAAATGATGACCGGTACTTTGAAAAAATGTACCAGATGTACATGTTTACGAGAAATGAACATGGAGATAACGGATTATATAATCCTAAGGATGGGTTGTGGTGGCGCGATGCAGATTTTGACCCTCCATACACAGAACCGAACGGTGAAGATTCATATTGGAGCAGGGGCAATGGATGGGTAATAGGAGCCTTGGCAAAGGTATTGTCCATAATACCAGATGAGGCACCACACAGAAAACAATATGTAGATGATTTAACCGCCATGTCAGAGGCATTGGCATCTATTCAAAGAAAGGATGGTTTTTGGAACGTTAGCCTTCATGATCCAAATCACTATGGTGGTAAGGAATCCTCCGGGACAGCGTTGTTTATTTATGGAATGGCATACGGTGTAAACAATGGCATTTTAAATAAGGAAAAATACCTGCCTATTATACAAAAAGGTTGGAATGCGCTAACCAATGAAGCACTGCATAAAAACGGTTTTATTGGGTATCTGCAATCTACTGGAAAAGAACCCAAAGATGGGCAACCCTTATCTTATGATAAGATCCCTGATTTTGAAGACTATGGATTAGGCTGCTTTTTATTGGCAGGTAGTGAAATTTATAAAATGAAGTAATTTTGTTTAAATTGGGAACACTAATGAAATGGAAATACGGCTACCTGCTCTTTAATATTTTATTTTTTGGATTTGCTCAAGCACAAGAAATACCTTTATGGCCCAAGGGAGTACCCGGAAGTATTGAAAACGCTGATTACCAAGAGTCTTATACGTATGATGCCCTGAATAACGTTCGAGGTATCTCGCACGTTTCTATACCAACCATTACCGCTTTTCATGCAGATACTTCAATTGCAAATGGCACCGCTGTTATTATTTGTCCAGGTGGTGGGTATTCCCATTTGGCCATAAACAAAGAAGGGTATAAAGTAGCTAAGTGGTTAAACAGTTTAGGTATTTCAGCTTTTGTCTTAAAATATAGGATGCCTACTGATGTTACCATGAAAGACAAAACTATCGGTCCGTTGCAAGATGCTCAAGAAGCCATACGCTTGGTTCGAAATAATTCCCAGAAATGGAATATTGATTCAAATAAGATTGGGATAATGGGCTTTTCAGCGGGTGGTCATTTGGCTAGTACGCTTTCTACACATTTTGATGATAATGTTTATCCTTCCTATGAAGCAGTCAGTGCTAGGCCAGATTTTTCTATTTTAGTTTATCCTGTAATTTCTATGAAAGATGGGATAACGCATCAAGGGTCCAAGACTAATTTGTTAGGTAAAAATCCATCTGATGAACTTATAATAAAGTATTCAAATGCAATACAAGTAGATAAAACTACTTCCCCTACATTTTTGGTACATGCTACTAATGATCTTGCGGTACCCGTTGAGAATAGTTTAGAATATTATAATGCACTTAAAAAGAATAATGTGCCAGCAGAATTGCATATTTATGAAGATGGCGGACATGGATTTGGACTAGGGGTTTCGGGTACTAATGCAAACTGGCCAAACGATTTAAAACAGTGGTTTTTAGCTCACCATTTGGTCAAAAAAGACGAGGTATACCTCTTTTCTTATTTTGTTGGTAACGGAGAAGATGGGTTACATTTTGCCTATAGTGAGGATGGATTGAATTGGGAGACTTTAAGGGAAGGTGAATCCTTTTTAACACCCAATGTTGGTAAAGATAAATTAATGCGTGATCCATGCATTATTAAAGGTGGTGATGGTAAGTACCATATGGTCTGGACCGTTAGTTGGACGGATAAAGGCATTGGCTATTCCAGTTCAGATGATTTGGTGAACTGGTCCGAACAGCAATTTATCCCAGTTATGCTCCATGAAAAAGGAGCGCGAAATACATGGGCGCCAGAAATTACATACGATGATTCAACAGGTGTTTATATGATGTATTGGGCCAGTACTGTAGAAGGTAAATATCCAGAAACGAAAAGTAAAAAAGAAAGCGGCTATAACCATCGCATGTATTATACAACAACCAAAGATTTTAAAACCTTTACAGAGACCCAGTTACTTTACGAACCAGGTTTTAATGTTATTGATGCATCTATCTATAAATGGGAGAATAAATTTATTATGTTCCTTAAAGATGAAACGGTAGAACCAGAGCAGAAAAATATTAAACTGGCCTATAGCGATAACTTAACGGGTCCATATGGGAATGCTAGTGAACCTATTACGGGAAATTACTGGGCAGAAGGCCCAACAGCTATAAGAATAGATGGTAAGTGGATTGTATATTTTGATAAGTATATAAACCATTCTTACGGTGCTGTTTCTTCCGGTGATTTAAAAAAATGGGAAGATATTTCAGACCAGGTTCATTTTCCAACAGGTGTTAGACATGGTACTGTTTTTAAAGTGCCAAGAATACTTTTACAAAAACTAAAAAAATGATTACCAAATACAACCTTATTAACAAATTAACTTTACTTAAAATGACAATGCCAAAATTTAAATTTCAACCAAAAACACACGTTGTAGTTCTGTTAATTTTGCTGTGTGCCTTCATTCAAGGGTTTTCCCAATCATCAACTAGCGAACTAAAAGTAGAATATTTGCCAAACCCTATGGGTATTGATGTGGAGACACCAAGGTTTAGCTGGCAGATGATAACCGATGCTAATGTCCATGGGCAGTTTCAGAATGCCTACCAAATTAAGGTTAGTACAGCATCTGGTGCATTGGTGTGGGATAGTGGGAAAGTAGAAAGTGATGTTTCATTGGCGATTCCTTATGCAGGTGATAAATTACAGCCTAGGACAACATATAACTGGGAACTAATAGTGTGGGATGAAGACAATAAAATGTCGCAGAACTCTTCTTGGTTTGAAACGGGGTTAATGGATTCCAATCCTAATTCCGACCATTGGAATAATGCCCAATGGATTGGAGGAAGTGAAGAAGATTTGGTATTGTATTCCCATTATTTATCGGTCTTTAAAATGGAGTATGGTCTTCAACTAGATAAAAAATCCAAAAGTACCCGCGCATCATTTGTTTTTGGAGCCAATGACAGCAGATTAATGGATAAGGATAAGAATATTCAAGGGGCGAAATCAGGAAGGGACGAAAGTTATATTCGTTTTGAATTGGATGTTACCAGTGTGGATGGATCTGAAAATGGCCTTGCCAAATTTAACGTGTACAGGGTGGGTTACGCGCCAGATGATAGCAATGAAATAACTTTTAGATCGTATGATATTCCTTTAAGCTTGGTCAATAAGGATAACAAATATGAAAAACACATATTCTTTACGGAATGTAATTTTGGGTTATTTGAAGTGTTTCTTAATGGTAAGGAACCTCAGAATAAAATATCGGGAAATGATGATACTACACCGCCGCCAAGGGGAAGGGTCGGTTTTAATCTAAACCCAGCAGGAAAAGGAAATGATTATATCAGTTTTCCAATGGTAGCAGATATTGGCTTTTATGTTGAAGAAAATCAAGAAGCCTACTTTTCTGACGTGAAAATCAGAAATTTTAGGGAGCCTGCCAATACATTGTTTTCAGAGGATTTTAAGGACATCGATACTTACAATGGGATATATAAGGAACTTATTCAAAATAATTCAGGCATCAACTTAAAGCAAGAAGGGTTGCTCATTTCTGGCGGTACCAATGGAACCATGGTTGTGGCCGATCCCAGCAGGAATGCAGCACCTATGCTAAGAACCACATTTAATGTGTCAGATAAAAAGGTAGCCAAGGCCAGATTATATGTCACCGCTAGAGGTATTTATGAAATGTATTTAAACGGTGAAAGGATAGGTGAAGATTATTTCACTCCAGGATTAACACAGTACAATAAAACCCATATGTATAAGACCTATGACGTTACTGACCTCATAGATGGTAATAATGCTTTGGGAGCATGGTTGAGTGAAGGTTGGTGGAGCGGCAACATTACCTATAGTGGTGAAAATTGGAATTTTTTCGGAGATAGACAGTCCTTATTGGCCCAACTGATTATTACTTATGAAGATGGTACGGAAAAAATGATTACTACCAATGATGCGGATTGGAAACTTTTTGCTGATGGACCCATACAATATGGAAGTTTCTTTCAAGGAGAGGTATATGACGCGAATAAGGAAACGAATATTAAAGGATGGGCAACCACAAATTTTGATGATGCTGATTGGAAGTCGGTCGTTGAGGTACCTCTGGAAGGTACTACCTTTCAAACAGAAGATTTGAACTATAAAAATCTGAATCTTATAGGGCAAATAGGAAAGAGCCCTGCAATTGTAAAGGAGCTGAAACCTATATCTGTAGAGGAGGTAAGGCCAGATGTTTTTGTATATGACTTGAATCAAAACATGGTTGGTTTTCCTGAAATAAAACTTCCTCCTGGTAAAGCTGGGGATACCATTACTTTAAGATATGCCGAAGTAAAGTATCCAGACTTAAGGGAATATGATCCTAATGTGGGAATGGTAATGCTGGAAAACATTAGGGCGGCATTAACCCAAGATATTTATGTTAGAAAAGGGGGCGAGGAAACCATACGTCCTCGGTTTACTTTTCATGGTTTTCGGTTTTTGGAAATTACTGGAATTAATGAGCCGTTACCATTGGATAACGTTAAAGGTTTGGTCATAAGTTCTATAGATAAGTTGGCCTCTAGCTATGAAACTTCCAATGAATTGGTCAACAAACTTTGGGAAAATATAACTTGGTCTTTAAGAAGTAACTTTTTATCGATTCCTACGGATACACCGGCAAGAAATGAAAGAATGGGTTGGAGCGGAGACATCAACGTGTTTTCCAAAGCATCGACTTACCTTGCCGATGTAGAGCCATTTTTAGATAGGCACATGTTGGCCATGAGGGATATTCAAAGGGAAGACGGAAGATTTACCGATGTAGCGCCCGTAGGAGGTGGGTTTGGTGGAACCCTTTGGGGTAGTGCCGGTATTATTGTAGCCTGGGAGGTGTATCAACAATACGGCGATTTGGCATTGCTGTCAGAACACTATGATGCCATGAAACGATATGTTGCTTTTCTAAGCTCAAGGATAGATTCGGAAACGGGCATTATCAATGAAGGGCCATTGGGCGATTGGCTAAGTCCTGAAGGATTTAAAAATGAGGATACGGCATTCTGGACAGCTTATCATTTAAGGGATTTGGAGATATTGGCCAAAACGGCTGCATTGCTTGGAAAAGATACGGATGCCGAGGCTTTTAGAAAAGAGTATCGGGAACGTAAGGAGTTCTTTAATAACACCTATGTAGATAGTAAAACGGGTAAATCATTGCATTTAGGGAACCAAAGTATGCGTTTTGGCCCCCCATTGGAAGAAGGCAAAAGAAAGAAAGCCGGTGATTTTGTGGATACCCAGGCTTCTTATGCCATTCCCTTGGATATGGGTGTTTTAAACGAGGAAAACAAATCTAAGGCTATTTCCAATCTTGTAGCTACTATTCAAAGAACCAACGAGGATGAGCTTGGGGTGGAGCGCCCGGAGTATTCCCTAATGACAGGTTTTATTGGTACCGCTTCATTGAACCATGCCCTATCTGATAATGGAAAAAGTGAGACGGCATATCGTTTATTGCAACAAACATCGTACCCATCATGGTTGTACTCCGTTAAGAACGGGGCAACATCTATTTGGGAGCGTTTGAATTCGTATACCGTTGAAAATGGATTTAGCGGAAACAATAGTATGAATTCCTTTAACCATTATTCATTTGGGGCGGTTGCGGCTTGGATGTATAATTATTCTTTGGGGATTCAACGTGATGAAGAAAATCCTGGATTTAAACATTTTGTCTTAATGCCCACACCTGATACGGATAAAAATATGAAGTTTGCAAAGGGTTATTACGATAGTATGTATGGACGTATTGAGAGTGAATGGAAATGGGATAATGATGGATGGACCTATTCGACCACGGTTCCTGCCAATACTACAGCAACCTTAATAGTAAAGACCAGCGACGTAAAGAATGTAACCAGCCGAAGTAAAAAGCTTAAAAAGGTGAACGGAGCTCGATTAATTTCAGCAAATGATAATGAAGTAGTAATAGAGCTTGTTTCAGGGTCATATACCTTTAAAATTCAAAATTAAAAGTAAATTAGGGAGGGAAAGGTTTAACTATGGCATAAGCACTCCATAGTGTCCATGACCAAAAGTCCATCTTCAGCTGGACAGGGATTTTCGACTTTGCCAAGAAAATAGTTTACAGTGGCTTCTATCATGGGCTGCTGTATATGTTTTGGATTGGTGAATTCGAAAATTTCACTCCCCAATTCTGTTGTCAACGTTATGGTATCACCATAAAAGGAAAATGTTATTTTACCCTTATCACCGTAAATAATACATTCTTCTTTTCTATAAAGGTCAGATGCAATAAAATTCCATACCCCATGGAATTGAATTCCATTTTTAAAAGCTATGATGCCATTAACAATGTCTTGAACCTTTGACCTTTGCCCTGTGGGAAAGGAGTGTCCGTTACAATGCGCAATAGCCCCAAAATAGTGGTACATTAAATCTATCTGGTGTGGTGCGATATCATAAAAATAGCCACCTCCAGAAATAGCGGGATTCAATCGCCAATTTTCTTCAGATTCGGCTATCAAGCCTGATTTTCTCGGTTGCAAAATTTGAAGGTCTACATAGCGAATAGTACCAATGCTATGTTGATCTAGTAACTCTTTTATTTTTACAAAGGCGGGTACTTTTCTACGATAATGGGCAACGGTCAACTTAGAGTTTGAATTTTCTAGACATTGCAAAATGGTTCCGGCCTCCTTTGTGGTCATGGCCATAGGTTTTTCTAAATAAACATGTTTGCCCGCTGAAATAGCCATCAATGTATAATCTAAATGAGTGGAAGGTGGCGTGGCAATGTATATAGCATTAATTTCGGTGTTGTTTAATAGGTCATTTGCGTTATTGGACCAATTTGGTACACCATGGCGTAATGCAAAGTCTTTTGCTTTGTCTAAATCGCGACGCATAACGGATACTAGAGAAGAGTTAGGCGTTATTTGAAAGGCAGGACCACTTTTTATTTCGGCAACATCGCCGCAGCCAATGATGCCCCATTTAATCTCTTTTGCCATATGACTATTCACTACTTTTTCCATTAGAACGATATCCTACTTTATTTCTTTGTTAACCCTAAAATGTCATTTTGATCAATAGCGTCTGACAACATGTTTATGTCAATAGGCTTTTTTATGGATGTTCCTTTCTCATTTTTACTATACCGAAAAAAGTAGGCTACTATCTAAAATAAACAATTAGTATTGATTGCTCTTTTTATTGGTGTTGATAGTTTGGTGAATTTAGGTAAAAAAATCAGATTTTGAGATTTGAGTAAATTATCTGTAATTATTGTCTCAAAATATTACAATAATCGTTTGTTTTTTGGTTTATTTGTGCATTGTTCTGGCTAAATATTATAATATACTAAATGGAAAACCTGAAAAATGAGGAGTTTATTCATCATTTGTCCTATGACTCTGTAATTTTTGGATTTAATGGTAAGCTACTTAAAATTTTAGTGTTGGAATATCATAACACAGGTTTGTTTGCATTACCTGGTGGTTTCGTAAAACGAAATCAAAGTTTAAATGAGGCAGCCAAAGAAGGCCTAACAAAAAGAACAGGCCTTAAAAATGTGTTTTTAGAGCAGTTTTACACTTTCGGCGAAATGGAAAGATATGATGGCAATGCAATGAAACATATTTTGGAAGGGAATAGGCTAGATACAGGGAAAAACAGGTGGATGTTAGATAGGTTTATAACGGTTGCATATTATGCCTTAATAAATTATGACAAAGTTACGCCGGTGCCAGATGAGTTATCAGATAGTATTAATTGGTATGCAGTGGATGAATTGCCTCCTTTGATGATGGACCATAAAGAAATTGTGGAAAAAGCATTGGAAGTATTGCGGAAGAACCTGGACAGAAAAATTGTTGGCATGAATCTATTACCTTCAAAATTTACCATGAAGCATTTACAACAGGTATATGAGGCTATTTTAGGCGAGGATTTAAGACGAACCACTTTTCAGCGTAAAATGCTGTCATTGAATGTTTTAGATAGACATGAAAAACTTTATCAAGGTAAGGCGCATAAGGCCCCTTATTTATATAGCTTTAAACAATAGTATTAAATTAAAATTTTAGAATTACCGATAATTAACTTTTAAAACAACAACAAAGATGAAAACAACAATTTTTAAACTAACCCTTATTTTTACTATAGGCCTCTTTTTCTCATGTAAAGAGAACGCTGGAAAAAAGGAAGTAACTACCGATATTGATGCAGCGGTAGAGGAAAAAACAGAAAATTTTGGAGGATTGGCCCTGTATACGCTACGTGATGATATGGGCACAGATGCTAAAACGACACTAAAGGCCGTAGCAAATGCAGGTTACCAGAATATAGAGGCAGCCGGATATGCAGATGGAAAATTTTACAATATGGAACCAGCAGATTTTAAGGCTTACTTAGATGAAATTGGTCTTAATCCAGTAAGTACACATCAAGGTTCGGTAACCATGGAAAATGCTGATAGTATGATGGCCGATGTTAAGGCAGCCGGTTTTGAATATTTTGTAATACCTGTACCCCCAATGGGTATGTTTACATTTAACATGGAAGATAGAACCATGAATATGACGGGTACGGCCCAAGATTTGGCCAATATCTTGGACACCCTAGGTGAAAAGGCAAATAAAGCAGGTTTAAAACTATTATACCATAATCACGATTTTGAATTTAAGGCGAATGATAATGGCGTAGTTATCATTGATTATCTATTGGAAAATTGCAATCCGGAGTTGGTGAATTTTCAAATGGACCTATATTGGGTTACTAAGGCAGAAGCAGATCCAGTAGCCTATTTTGAAAAGTATCCAGGAAGATTTAAGATTTGGCATGTAAAGGATATGGATGACCAAGGTAGGTTTGCACCTGTAGGACAGGGTACAATTGATTTTAAGCGAATTTTGGCTAAAAAGGAGCAATCTGGAATGCTGTATTATATGGTAGAACAGGATATGACCTTTGATGGTTTAAAACCGTTGGATGCCATCAACATTAGTCATGAGGGACTAAAGGAAATAGGTTTTAAATAAGGTTTTATTATGAAAAGAAAGACTTTCATAAAAACAACTGCCGCATTTGCGGCAGTTACTGTTATAAATCCATTGATGTCCTGTAAATCGGACAAAAAAAAGATAATTGAGGATTTACCACAGGAACCCCTTCGTAAGAATTGGGCTGGTAATTATACCTATAAAGCCAAGAATTTATATGAACCGGAAACCACTGAGGAGGTTCAAAAGCTCGTTCGGGAATTAGATGCTCAAAAGGCGCTAGGGTCAAAGCATTGTTTCAATAATATTGCAGATAGTCCCCTGAACCAAATTTCCACTAAAAATTTGAATGGCATTGTCGCATTGGATGAGATGAATATGACTGTTACGGTGGGTGCTGGTTCAAAATATGGCGATTTTGCAAATGAACTACATGAAAAGGGGTATGCACTTCATAATCTAGCATCCTTGCCCCATATATCCGTTGCTGGTGCTTGTGCAACCGCAACACATGGATCGGGGGTGACAAATGGAAATCTTGCCACCGCTGTAGCGGCTATTGAATTGGTAAATGGGAACGGTGAGATTGTAACGTTAAAAAGAGGGGATGAAGCTTTTGACGGCGCGGTAGTTAATCTTGGAGCATTGGGTATTATAACCAAAATGACCTTGGATATTCAAAAGACCTTTGATGTTCGGCAGGATGTTTTTCAAAACTTACCATTAAAATCCTTAAAGGATAATTTTGACGCTATCCTTTCAGGTGGTTATAGTGTAAGTCTGTTTACTGATTGGCAAAATCAGAACATAAGTCAAGTATGGGTTAAAAGAAGGGTGGATCAAGAGGTGAAGGATTTAGGGAGCGATTATTATGGCGCCACCGCTGCCACAAGGGATTTACATCCAATTACCGAACTGTCTGCAGAGAATTGTACGGCACAAATGGGTGTTCCTGGACCTTGGTATGACCGTCTGCCACATTTTAAAATGGGCTTTACCCCAAGCAGTGGCAAAGAATTACAATCAGAGTTCTTTATTCCGCGTGAAAAAGCGTTGGATGCCATTCTAGCGTTAGAAAAAATAGGCAAACAGATAAAGACCCAATTAATGATTACCGAAATACGGACGATAGCAGCAGATAATTTATGGATGAGTCCTTGTTATCAACAAGATTGTGTTGCCATTCATTTTACCTGGGAACAACATCCTGAAGAAGTTGGTGCTCTGGTCAAAATCATTGAAAAAGTACTTGAACCTTTTAACTACAGACCTCATTGGGGAAAAGTATTTGCAATAGACCCAACGATTTTGCATTCTCGTTATTCAAAATATGTGGAGTTTCTTTCATTGGCAAAAAGGTTGGACCCTATGGGCAAATTCAAGAACGACTATTTAGACCAAAATATTTATAACGCATAAAAAACATTAAATAATCAAACAAATGAAGAATTATATTCAATTATTGATTGTTCTAGTCTTTATGACAGGGAGCATTATCGGGATGGCACAGGATGTTGTTCTTACTGGATCTGAAGTGCCGGTGACGGCAACGGAATATGGCCAAATTCGTGGGTATATTCATAATGACATCCATACGTTTAAAGGCATTCCCTATGCACAGGCAAAACGTTTTGAGGCAGCTGAAAAACCCGCTGTATGGGAGGGTGTGAAAAGCACTACAATGTTTGGCCCAGTGGCACCTTTATTAACACCAACTACTTCCATACAGGACGAATCTGAATTTGTTTTTGATCATGACTGGGGATTTCCAAATGAGGATTGTTTAAGTCTTAACGTTTGGACGCCAGAGGCGTCCGACACTAAAAAAAGACCTGTTCTATTTTGGATTCATGGCGGTGGTTTTACTGCTGGTTCGAGTCACGAGCTACCCTCTTATGACGGTGAGAATCTTAGCAAAAAAGGAGATGTCGTGGTAGTTTCCATCAATCATCGATTGAATGTATTGGGCTTCTTGGATTTATCGTCTTACGGGGAAAAGTACACGCATTCCGCCAATAATAGTATTCTGGATATGGTAATGGCATTGGAATGGGTAAAAGAGAATATATCGAATTTTGGTGGTGACCCTGAAAATGTCACCATTTTTGGTCAATCAGGTGGGGGAGCAAAAGTCAACACCCTTATGGCCATGCCAAAGGCCAAAGGTCTTTTTCATAAAGCCATAAATCAAAGTGGTGCGATGCGAAGTGGTATTTTAGAGAAGGAGGATACACAAGCAATAGCTTCTGAAACCATATCCATTTTAGGATTGGATACTTCCAATATCGACAGTATACAAAAGATACCATTTCAAGTTTTGGCTGATGCCAGTTCCAAGGCCCTACAGGTCGTGGCTCAAAGAATGAAGGAGGCTGGTAAACCAGTGATGGGTTTTGGATTGAATTGGGGACCTAGTCGAGATGGTGTAGATTTGCCATATCAGGTAAATTCCGATGAAGCCTTGCAACTATCCAAGGATATCCCATTGATGATCGGAACCGTAAAGAACGAATTTGCCCCTTTTGCCAATATGCGGTTCTTAAATGCTTCAGAGGAAGATATCATGGAACATATCAAGACACAGTACAAAGATAAGGCCGATGATTATATTGCTGCGGTGAAAAAGGCATATCCAAACGATACCGATCCTAAAGATCTTTTGGATGTGGATACTATGTTCCGTCCGGGAGCTGTAGCACAGGCCAATGTGAAATCTGGGCTTGAAGGCGGTGCCGATGTATATATGTATCTATTTACATGGCAGTCACCTGTTTTTGATGGTAAGTATAAATCTTTGCATTGTATGGAACTTCCGTTTGTATTTGATAATGTAGCCTTGGCAAATCAAATGACCGGCGGAGGGCGTGAAGCTCATGAACTTGCCGATAAAATGAGTTCGGCATGGATAAACTTTGCCAAAACTGGAAATCCAAATGCTGAAAATCTTCCAGAATGGCCCGCATACGATAAAAACAATACGGCAACGATGCATTTTGACATCAATTGTGAAGTAAAACCTCAATTGGACGCGGAATTATTTAGCATTGTTGCTGGTAATTAAAATTTAAACAAATGATAAGTACAAAGCTATATATCAATATTTTTTCCGTGGTACTCTGCGGAGCCATTCTAAGTAGTTGTGGTGAAAAATTCACTAGTGAAGCCAAAGATGGCGTAACCATAGTGAAGAACCAAAATGGGGCAACTTTAGGATATTCGCCCCAATCAGGAATCAAGATTGTCAATAAAGATCGCTATGCATTTAAAGACCTTAATAAAAACGGAAGTCTGGATGCGTATGAGGATTGGAGGTTGCCTGTTGAAGAGCGTGCCAAAGATCTTGCCTCAAAGATGAGTTTAGAGGATATTGCTGGATTAATGCTGTATAGTTCACACCAATCTATACCAGGTGCTAGCCGTGGCTTTGGTTCTTCTAATTATGGAGGTAAACCATTTGGGGAAAGTGGGGCAGTGGCAAGTGATCTTTCAGATGAACAAAAGAAATTTTTGGACCAAGATCATTTAAGACATGTATTGATTACCTCCGTAGAAAGTCCTGCTATGGCAGCACAATGGAACAACAATGCACAGGCATTTGCAGAAGGACTTTATTTAGGAATTCCTGTTAATACAAGTTCAGATCCAAGGCATGGAAGTGATTCCTATGCGGAATTTAATGCCGGTGCAGGTGGTGCCATTTCCATGTGGCCGGGAACTTTAGGAATCGCAGCTTCATTTGATCCTTCTTTAATGAAACAATTTGGAGAAATTGGCTCACAGGAATATAGGGCCTTGGGTATTGCTACAGCCCTTTCTCCCCAAATAGATCTAGGAACGGAGCCCAGGTGGAGCCGTTTTGATGGTACTATGGGTGAAGACCCAGATTTGGCAACCGATATGGCAAGGGCTTATGTAGATGGTTTTCAGTCTACCAACAATGGTGATTGGGGTATGCAAAGTGTAAATGCTATGGTGAAACATTGGCCTGGTGGTGGCCCAGAGGAAGGTGGCCGTGACGGACATTTTGGTTACGGTGCTTATGCCGTTTATCCAGGCAAGAATTTAAAAGATCACCTACAGCCTTTTACGGAAGGCGCCTTTAAATTAGAAGGACCTACAAAAATGGCTTCAGCAATAATGCCTTACTATACGATTTCTATAGGTGAAGGGGAAGCGGTAGGCAATGGTTTTAATAAATATTTGTTGACAGACCTATTAAGGGGAGAATATGGTTACGAAGGTGTAATATGTACAGACTGGGGAATTACCAGGGATGTGAGTGCAATTGATAAGTTTGAAGGTAAAAGCTGGGGCGTTGAAACCATGACCGAAGCGGAACGTCATTATAAGGCAATAGTTGCAGGAGTAGATCAGTTTGGTGGAAATAACGCTATGGGGCCAGTTGTTGAAGCATATGAAATGGGCATTGCTGAACATGGAGAGGAATATATGAGGAAACGGTTTGAGGCTTCAGCGGTTCGTCTATTAACAAATATTTTTAGGGTAGGGCTTTTTGAGAACCCGTATTTAGATGTGGAGGAAACGAAAACTATTGTAGGCAATAGTGACTTCATGAAAGCTGGTTATGAGGCCCAGTTGCGTTCTATTGTGATGCTTAAAAATCAAAATAACACACTTCCTATGGCAACTTTAAAGAAAGTTTACGTACCACAACGGTATGTTGCGCCAAGTGTAAATTGGTGGGGTATCGTTACGCCCGAAAAAACAATTGATGCCTTTAATATGGAGGTGGTTGCCAAGTACTTTGAAGTAGTGGAAACACCTGAGGAAGCAGATTTTGCATTAGTAGGTATTAAGAGCCCAGATGGTGGCGTAGGATATGATAGGGCAGATTTGGAAAAGGGTGGAAATGGGTATGTACCCATTAGTTTGCAATATGGTCCTTATAAGGCAGATGATGCAAGAGAGGTGAGTTTAGCAGGAGGAAGTCCGTTAGAAGATTTCACCAATCGTTCCTATAAGGGGAAATCTGTTACAACAAACAATGTTACCGATATGGATTTGGTAAATGACACAAAAGCTAAAATGGGTGATAAGCCTGTTATAGTTTCCGTACAAGTTGCTAAGCCAATGGTTTTCTCGGAAATAGAAAAAAGTACAACGGCAATTCTTGTGCATATGGGCGTGCAAGACCAAGCATTGATGGAAGTGATTTCCGGTGCTATTGAACCTTCGGGCTTATTACCATTTCAAATGCCTGCCGATATGAATACGGTAGAATTACAATTTGAGGATGTGCCAAGGGATATGAAGGCCTTTGTAGATACTGACGGGAATTCATATGATTTTGCTTTCGGATTAAATTGGAAAGGGGTCATCAATGATGAAAGAGTATCAAAATATAAATAATACATTATTTAAAACGCCCCCAAGTTTAAACTTGGGGGCGTTTTATTTTTAATAAATCTGTACATATCCATTAAACCCTTTAAGATTTTTTTAGTCTAAGCTTAATTAAAACAAATAATAACCATTAAATAGTAATCAAATGAAAATGACCACTGGATTGTACATGAGAATAATTCACCGTTACTTAGGCTTTTTCTTAGCAGGTATTATGGCCATATACGCCATTAGCGGAATCATCATGATTTTTAGAAATACCGATTTCTTAAAAAAAGAAGTTATCGTAGAAAGGCAACTGGAACCTAATTTGAGTGGTGATCAGTTGGGGCCTCAATTAAGAATGCGGGTAAATGTTGATAAGACAGAAGGGGATGTTATCTATTTTGGACAAAGTACTTATAATACCAAAACAGGGCTGGCTATTGTGCAGAAGAAAGAACTGCCGGTTGTTTTACAGAAAATGGAACATTTGCATAAGGCCACGACCGATAGTCCTATTTATTGGTTGAACATTTTCTTTGGAATTTCGTTATTGTTCTTTGTGGTTTCTGCTTTTTGGATGTTTTTGCCTAAGACCTCTGTTTTTAAGAAGGGTATTTACTTTTCATTGGCTGGTATTGTATTGACCATTATTATTTTGTTCATTTAAAATAGTAGAAAGCAAAAACGGAATTTATATAAAGTAAAAAAGCCAAGACATTTGTCTTGGCTTTTTTACTTTATATTTAAGGTTGGAGATCAATCTAGTATCACATGATGCCCAAATAAACCTAGGAAATCATATGTTTATTACTTTGAATATTGAAGAGTTCCAATCTTTATTTCTAACTTTAAAACGAGTAGATTTAGATTCATAACTTTACCAACTCTTTCAGAATTGTTTTAATGGATTCTCCAGAATATATTGTCCGAATCATTTGCTTATAACTGATCATAAATCGCTTATTCTCAATGAGGTTTCCAAAAATTTCAGGTTGTTTAAGGAATGCTGACCATTTCTTTTCTGTTTTTTTTGCCACTTCATGAAGTTTGTCTCTCTGTTCATCTATTATTTCAATAGTTTGCCCTAGTTCATTGGTTTCTTTGTCCGAGTAATAACACCACGCTGCTAAAATAAAGGTGGCATATTGGATACTTCCACCTTGATCAAGGTTTTCTTTTAACGTTGGAATCAAAAATTTCGGCAATTTTGCAGCGCTTTCAGAGCATATCCTAGAAACACTATCCTTGATATTAGGATTGGAGAATCTTTCTTCAAGGCTTTCTTTATAGGCGTCTAAATCTATACCTTCTAACCTGTCCAATATAGGTGTAACTTCCTTATCCATATATTTCCTCATAAGGCAAGATAAATCGTTATCGGCCATACAGGCATGTATGGTTTGATATCCGAGAATGGCTCCTGTGATACCCAGTACGGAATGCCCGGCATTTAGTAGCCTAATCTTCATTTTTTCATAGGGTGTTACATCGTGTACAAACTGAACACCTACTTTTTCCAGGGGAGGTCTGCCATTGCAAAAATTATCCTCTACCACCCATTGAATAAATGGTTCGCAGACTACAGGCCAACCATCATTTAATAGGTGCTTAGTTTTAAGATTTTCTATTATCTCTGGTGTTGTAATGGGGGTAATTCTATCTACCATTGAATTAGGAAATGTTACTTTATCCTCTATCCAATCGGCTAACTCAGCATCCAACTTTTGGGCAAATGCCAAAACCATTTTCTTTGCCACATCACCATTATGTTGGATATTGTCACAGGACAATATGGTGAAGGGCAAAATGGCATTGTCTTTTCTTTTCCTTAAAGCTGCAATCAAAAAGCCATACACTGTTCTAGGATTGTCAGGGTTGGCCAAATCGTATTGAATATCAGGATTTTCAAAATTAAATTCCCCAGTATTCATATTAAAGTTATAGCCCCCTTCCGTAATGGTGAGGGAAACAATCTTAATATCTGCATGGGCCATTTTATCGATGACCAAGTTGGGGCTGTTAACCGCCAATATAAATTCTTGAAGGGAACCTATAACTTCTACTTTTTCTGAATTATCTGGATTTTGTGTTACTAGGGTATATAGCCCTTGTTGAGCTTTTAGTACTTCAGCTATTTTTCTATCAGCCTCTCTTAACCCCACTCCACAGATTCCCCAATCTAGCCCTTCGTTTTTTTCCATTAACTGGTGTAGGTAATAGGCTTCGTGTGAGCGATGAAATCCACCAACACCAATATGGACTATTCCTATGTTTATTTTCGCTTTATCATAGGAGGGGGTAGCTATACCGTTACTTAATGTTTCAAGGTTTGTTAGATTCAATAGCATATCAATATTTATGAGATAGAATTTATAGATTTCGCTCTGTGCATGGCCCAATAGGCGGTCACAAAGTAAATGACCGTACAGATAAAACCATAAAAATAAAAGGTCTCCCGATTGGCAACATAGTCGCTTTCATCTGCACTTCCAAACAAGACCATTCCTGCCAATAGTAGTGTAATTCCTAAAGCAATTACTGCCATGGCTTTTAGTATTTTTGAAAATATGGTGTGGTCTTCGGATACTTGAGGTTCATCTTTTCCTTGTTTTTCATGGTAATCTAGAACTAATTTATTGAACTCTTCTTCTTTGGCTTCTTCATCTGGATAGGATTTTTTTGCTCCATACTTTCCTGCCAAAAGGGTATAAACAATGATGGTAAAAAACCATGTAGGGATAAATAAATAGTAAAATGACATCACATCCAGATAATTAAGCCCAAAACCAAATACCAAACCTAATCCCCAAGAAGCAATGGCCGGACTACTGTGGGTGTAATCCTGAAATTTGGACCAATATCTTGTATAACCAATCCTAGGGAAAATTTGATGTTCTGCAAAGACGATAGCGCCTACAGGCACAACCAACAATCCCGCATAGGTCAATAAGGGTAGAATTTGGGAAAAGACAAATGGGAAGCACGCTATAACTACCATTGCCAGGCCCACCAAAAAGGTAGTGCGCTTTCTTGAAAAACTGGAAAATATTGCTTGCGCTGCCAAGCCGGCTCTATAGAGATTCGTTATGGCGGTAGTCCATCCAGCAACAATAACTATTACAAAACCCGACCAACCCAAAGCATAATAGGCAACATCTCCTGGGTCAAGTTCCACAATCGTTTTTCCTAGAATTACGGCAGCTCCGGCTCCCATAATTCCCGCAGCTATCCAAGCGATATAGTGCCCAAAAAGCATTCCAGTACTGGTCGCTAGACCATAGATTTTCTTTTTGGCGAATCTTATTAGGGCCATATCTATTAATCCAAAATGGGTAATGGTATTTGCTGCCCATCCGAAACCTATTACTTCTACTAAGCCGATACCGGGTTTTCCTTCACTATTGACACCGGTCCAAATGGATTGATTTCCTATACTAATAAAGTCCGACCAATTCTCAGGTACGGTTTTGCCAATAACAGATAAGGTCAAAGCAGGGAGAAGGACCAAAGCACCACTGGTAAACATAACAAAGAGCCAAGGGGCACATATACCAGAAAATTCTGTGACAGCATTAAAACCATACATGGCGACCAAAACCGCCACAAGGCCAACTATGACGACAATGAGAACGAACCAAACATTAGTTGGGTACCAATCTAATTGTGCCGGAATATTGAAAGCAAATCGTACCGCAGTAGCCGAAACGGTTATCATTGCACCAGAGATGACGGTGAAAATAAGAACGTTTGCCCAATCGTATAAGTAGGACATTTTTTTTCCCGCAATCTTTTTAAGGTAGGTATAAAGACTAAGACGTGTTTCAACAGCAATTGGTGAGGTAATCAGTGTCCAACTAAGGACTGCCAAAATATTTCCTATGAGCAATCCAATGATAATATCCATTGTTTTGGCTCCCAATGCAACAAAGGTGGCGCCAATAACAAATTCTGTTGCCGCAACATGTTCTGCCGCATATAGCCCAGCAAAGTGGGTCCAGTGATGGAGTTTGTGATTTGGAACTGGTAACTGTTCCTCCTGCATTTTCTCCAAAGTTGAAAAGTTGGTTGTTTCTTTCATTTGGTATGGATTTTAGGTCAATTAATTAGTTTCATTTTATGGGGTGGATGTGATGTACTAGTATTTCTAATCTCCCCTTTGATAAATTTCATGATATTGGTTTTAGTATGGTTTTGAATTCTTCCAATAAGATAGGTCACCATTTTTTTGCTAATCTTGGCAAGTGGTTGCTCATAATATAAAATTGGAAATGGAAAAATGGAAAAATAAGGAGCATAATCAAATGTTACCAGATCCAAATCATCAGGAACTTTTTTGTGGTGTTTCAGTAAATATTTTACTGTATTCATAGCCAAGAAATCCGTGGCGCAGACCAATGCTTTCACGGGGTCTGAACCATTGAGTATGTGGTCCAATGCAGATTCAAATTCTTCATAGCTGGATTCCGCGTTAAACGCAATTATTTTCGGAGGTTCTTTTAATGGAAACGCTTTACATGCGTCCAAAAAACCTTCTTTCCGCATAGCAAAATGGTGCATTGGGGATTTAATGGTTAGCAAAGCTATGTTGTCATTTCCTTTTTTCAAGGTATGTGAAGTCAAGGCCATCATGCCAAAATGATTGTCCGTAGTTACATAGTTAAAAGAGCTTTCAGGAAAATAACGGTCGGTGAGGACATAGGGAATATCCCCATTATGAACTTGTTCAATTAATTTTTTGGAACCATCAAGGGGTAGAATAACAAGCCCATCTACTTTTCTTTCTATAAAGGAATTTAGAAGGAATTCCTGTTTTTCAGTTCTTTCATCGGAACTTCCGATTAATAATAAATAGCCATGATTGGCCAATTCATGTTCTATGTTCTTGGCAAGATGTATAAAAGAAGGATGCGTAAGGTCGGGTATAATTAAACCAATAGTTTTGGTTTTTTGGGACTTCAATCCTTTGGCAAAAAAGTCAGGGGTATAGTTTAATTTTTTAGCAATTGACTTGACTTTTTGGGCAGTTTGGGCATTGATGCGATTGGTATGACGGTCATTTAAAATGTAGGAAACCAAGGCAGTTGAAACACCTGCCTCGTTTGCAATATCCCTTAGGTTTGTTTTCTTGACCTTTTTCATGAAAGTTCACTAAAATAGGTTATTTAAACGTTTAAACAAAAAAATGTTTTTTAAGCTTATCCATCTTAAATTATGTTTTGGGTTTTGTGGGATTGGCATCTGTTAGAAATGAGTGGTTGTAGTTGGAATTTGGGTAATTTGATTGTGCGCCCATCCAAAATTTGACACAAAAAAACCCCTAAAACATTAATGTTATAGGGGTTGTTTGTACTCGAGATGGGACTTGAACCCATACGGACTAATGTCCATTGGATTTTAAGTCCAACGTGTCTACCAATTCCACCACTCGAGCTTAAATACCTATCGACAGGTATCTTAATAAAAAAACGCTGTAGCCAGCGTCTTTTTTGGAGCGAAAAACGGGATTCGAACCCGCGACCTCCACCTTGGCAAGGTGGCGCTCTACCAACTGAGCTATTTTCGCAAGTTAAAAGAACGTGCATCTCCTTACAGATGCGGATGCAAATTTAATATAATTCTATAAAATGCAAAGCAATTTTTTAATTAAAAACCAATTCTGTTGGTAAGGGCTTGAAGTCTAGATACATTTAAGAAGTTGCCTTGTTCTTTTTTGAGAGCATTCGCTTAATTTCATTCAATTTCATCAGCGCTTCTACGGGTGTCAAGGTGTTAATGTCCAAATGAATGATTTCTTCTTTTATTTGTTCCAACAAAGGGTCATCTAGGTTAAAAAAGCTTAATTGCATCTCATCTTGCGCAGATTGCAACTTATCTGTAAGTTCTTCACTGGAATGTGATTTTTCTAACTTCTTTAATATTTTGTTTGCCTTGTGAATGACTTGTTGCGGCATACCGGCCATTTTTGCAACATGTATCCCAAAACTATGTTCGCTGCCACCAGGTGTTAGTTTACGAAGAAATAGGACATTGTCCTTGAGCTCCTTTACAGAGACATTATAATTTCTTATTCTATCAAAGGTATTGGCCATTTCATTTAGCTCATGGTAATGGGTAGCAAATAGGGTCTTTGCCCTTGCAGGATGCTCATGAAGATATTCAGAAATAGACCAGGCTATGGAAATACCATCATAGGTGCTTGTGCCCCGTCCTATTTCATCTAACAAGACCAAGCTACGTTCGCTAAGGTTATTTAAGATAGAGGCTGTCTCGTTCATTTCTACCATAAATGTAGATTCTCCCATAGAGATATTGTCACTGGCCCCAACCCGGGTAAAAATCTTGTCTACAAATCCCAATCTAGCAGCCTCTGCGGGAACAAAACATCCCATTTGGGCAAGCAGCACTATTAAGGCAGTTTGCCTAAGTATGGCCGATTTTCCACTCATATTTGGCCCTGTAATCATTATGATTTGTTGTTCCTCTCGGTTTAAAAGAACATTATTGGCAATATAGGCTTCGCCTAAAGGCAATTGTTTTTCAATTACTGGATGCCTTCCGTTTTTAATATCAATATCCGTAGAATCGTTGATTATTGGTTCTACATAATTATTTTCTTTTGCTAGTTGGGCAAACCCACATAGACAGTCTAGTTGGGAAATTTGTTGGGCGTTGTTTTGAACGGGATTGATATATTCCTGCATCCAAACTACCAATTGTGAGAAAATCTGTTGTTCTAGGCTTTGTATCCGTTCTTCTGCACCTAAAATTTTGGCCTCGTATTCCTTAAGTTCTTCAGTTATGTATCGTTCTGCGTTTACCAAGGTTTGTTTGCGTGTCCACTCTTCTGGTACTTTGTCCTTATGTGTATTTCTAACTTCTATATAATAGCCAAAAACATTATTCGATGCTATTTTTAATGAGGTTATACCAGTTTGCTCTGTTTCTCTTTTAAGCATCTTATCAAGATAGTCCTTACCTGAGAAAGCAAGATTTCTTAATTCATCCAATTCAGGAGAATAGCCATCGGCAATAGTTTTGCCCTTAAGCATATTTACAGGAGCCTCCTCGTTAAGCATTTCCTTTACCCTATTTCTCAGCATTTCACAAGTGTGCAATTGGTCTGCAATAAATTGTAATGCCTCACTTTTACTTTGGGATGTGAGTTGTTTTATGGGGACAATGGCCTCTAGGGAGTTTTTAAGCTGAACAACTTCTTTAGGATTTATCTTGCCTGTGGCAACTTTGGAAATCAAACGTTCCAAGTCGCCCATCTGCTTTATGGATTGCTGTAGCTTGTGTAAATTGTTTTCTTCATTTACCAAATGGGAAACAACTTGGTGTCGCCTCTTTATTTTATCAATATTTTTAAGCGGAAGTGCCAACCATCTTTTTAGCATTCTGCCACCCATAGGCGAAATGGTCTTGTCTATAATATCTAAAAGCGTCACCGCATTTTGATGTGGTGAATGGTAAAGCTCCAGGTTTCGAATGGTAAAGCGGTCCATCCAAATATATTCTTCTTCTGCAATACGTTTTAAGGTACTGATATGTTGTAGTTGTCGATGCTGTGTTTCAGATAAATAATGCAGCACCACTCCAGATGCTATAATGCCATGGTTGAGATGGTCAACACCAAAGCCTTTTAATGTCTTTGTTTTAAAGTGATTGTTAAGTGTATCCAAGGCATAATCTTCCTGAAACACCCAGTCTTCCATAAAAAAAGCATGAAACTGGTTGCCAAAAAGTTCGGTAAATTCCTTTTTATGCGTTTTGGGTACCAAAACCTCATTTGGGGAAAAGTTTTGGAGCAGCTTATCTATTTGTTCCTCTGTTCCTTCTGAGGTTAAAAATTCCCCAGTTGAGATATCAACAAAGGAAATTCCCAGTAATTTTCTTCCAAAGTGAATGGCACATAAAAAATTATTGCTTTTGGCATTTAGAATATCATCGTTCATGGCAACCCCAGGGGTAACCAATTCTGTAACACCACGCTTAACAATAGTCTTGGTCATTTTAGGGTCTTCCAACTGGTCACATATGGCAACACGTTGGCCGGCTTTAACCAATTTTGGTAAATAGGTATTGAGGGAGTGATGTGGAAATCCTGCCAGTTCTGTGCGGTCCCCACCATTGTTGCGATGTGTAAGGATGATACCCAAAATTTTAGAGGCCTTTACGGCATCTTCACCAAAGGTTTCGTAAAAATCACCAACTCGAAAAAGCAATAGCGCATCAGGATATTTGGTCTTGATGGTATTGTACTGTTTCATTAAAGGGGTAACCTTTTTTGTTTTTGCTTTCTCCGCCACGTGCTTTTCTACCTATTTTTGTTCCTTCACAACGAATATATGGCATTACATATGCTATTTGAATTTTTGTTGATATTTAAGGTTGATAGTTGAAAAGTATTAGAATGAGAAAGCTAAAGAACGAAGAATTGGACCGGTTAGATGTAGCTGGGTTCAAAGATGCACAGAAAACCCCGGTGAGCATCATATTGGATAATATTAGAAGTTTGAACAATATCGGTTCTGTTTTCAGGTCTGCCGATGCCTTTCTTATCGAAAAAATTTATCTCTGTGGTATAACGGCAACACCACCCCATAAGGATATAAATAAAACGGCCTTGGGAGCTACAGATAGTGTTGCATGGGAATATGTTCCCGATACCTTGGATTTGGTAAAAAATCTAAAATCTAAAGGAATAATAACAGTGGCCATTGAACAAGCTGAAGGTGCCGTTATGCTAAATGATTTTATGCCCTCTAAAGAGGAATCTTATGCGTTAATATTTGGCAATGAAGTAAAAGGCGTGCAGCAAGATGTAGTAGGTATTTGTGATATGGTATTGGAAATACCGCAGTTTGGCACCAAGCATTCCTTGAATATTTCTGTTAGTGCAGGTATAGTTATTTGGGACTTTTGGTCTAAACTAATGCAATAAAAAAGCCTAGTTTTCACTAGGCTTTCGATATAGTTTGAGTTAGTTAGTTTCTCCTTAGAGGGGCACAATAACGTAATTTCAATTGTTATGTGCAAGAAAATTGCCAAAATTATGTTAATCGTGATGTGTTAAAGTAAAATCTTGTATGTTTTCTAAAATAAGTTCATAGTCTTCTTTTTTTGATATGAAATCCAATTCTGAAACATCTATAATAAGTTGGTTTTGTTGGGGGTACGATTTTAAAAAATCTAAATAACCCCTATTGATCTGTTCAAGGTATTTCGCATCTATTTGCTGTTCATATTCCCTGCCTCTTTTTTTTATTTGATCCAATAAACGTTCGGTAGTTTGGTGTAAATAAACGTAGATTTTAGGTTTTTTGATTTCCCTATACATGAAATTAAAAATCTTACGGTAAAGCTCAAATTCGTCTTTTTGCAAAGTAACCTTAGCAAATATCAGTGATTTAAAGATGTCATAATCACTGATCATAAAACTCTTGAACAAATCAAATTGATTTGTATCATCCATGAATTGTTGATACCTATCTGCCAAAAAAGACATTTCTAATGGAAATGCGTATCGGGATTGGTCTTTATAAAAATTAGGCAGAAAGGGATTGTCTGCAAATCTCTCTAGGATAAGTTTCGCATTAAAGTCTTCAGAAATTTTGGTAGCTAAACTAGTTTTTCCCGCCCCTATATTCCCTTCAATGGCAATGAATTGAAGGTTCGTGAAAAAGTCGTACCTACTAGGGAAAAGACCATTGTTTGTTTTGGTCAATTTGCTATTATCCCTACATTGCTGTAAAAGGTTACGCGTATCCTTATTTAGAATGGGATGATAAAATTGAGGGGCAATATCTGCTAAAGGCCGTAAAACAAATTTACGTTCTTCTAAACGTGGGTGTGGTACAGTAAGCGTTTCGGTATCGATGATTTCATGATCATAATAAATTATATCCAGATCTATTAACCGGCTTTCATATCCACTATCTAATTTTCTTTTCCTACCGATTCTTTTCTCAATGTCCATTAGTTTTTCCAAAACCGTTTGTGGGGCATATTCGGTTTCTAATTTTAAACAGGCATTGAGGAAATCTTCAGATTCAAAACCCCATGATGGCGCACTGTAAATAGGGGATAGGCTACTTATTTTTCCTATATGCTCCGCAATAAGAAAAATGGCCTTTTGGAGGTTTTTTCTTTTATTTCCTAAGTTGCTGCCTATTGAAAGGTATACTGTTTTTGTTGTAGTCATATAATAACGGCAAAATAACTAAAACAAATTCACTTTGGTTATCTTTGAAACGTTATAAAAATTGCAAATACATGAACTTTTTCAGAAATCTAATAGCCGCTATTCTAGGCTGTTTGGTAGCTTTTGGTATCCTATTTATAATGTTTTTTATACTAGTAGCTTTACTTGGGAGTGATGAGGATAAAGTGGTTATTGAAGATAATTCAATTTTGGAGCTACAGTTACAACGTCCTTTGGCAGATTACACAGGGAGTAGCGAGGTAAATCCGTTTTCTGGTATTTTTGAGGAACCACAGGGCTTGGATGAGATTCTACATGCCATAACTATTGCTAAGGATGACAGTCGTATTAAGGGGATAAGTATAAATAATAACTTTATTATTGCCGGTCTTGCCCAGACACAGACGATTCGTAGGGTGTTAATCGATTTTAAGGCATCTGGGAAGTTTATCTATACCTATGGCGATTTTTATAACCAAAAAGATTATTATTTGGCAAGTGTGGCCGATTCTATTTTTCTAAATCCGGTAGGTGTGCTCGATTTTAAAGGACTTTCCTCAGAAGTACTATATTTTAAGGATTTTCAGGAAAAAACAGGGGTTAAGATGGAGGTTATTCGTCATGGGAAATACAAAAGCGCGGTAGAGCCATTTTTGGATAATGAAATGAGTGAGGCCAATAGAACCCAACTTAAAGAACTGATACAATCTTTATGGAATTCTATGGTAGCCGATATTGCCGATGGCAGAGGGATTTCAGAAACCGATTTGAATGTGATTGCCGATACCTTGGGTGGTAGGTCTCCAATATATGCCTTAAAAAGTGGTTTAATAGATGAGGTTATTTATTATGATCAGTATGAGGGTAAATTGGCCAATGCACTTAATTTAAATGCGTCTGAAATAATTAATTATGTGAACTTGGATGAGTACGTTAAATACGCTAATAAAAAGGTCTTGAGATCTGGTAGTGATAAAATTGCCGTAATCTTTGCACAAGGGGAGATTTTTTATGGAGAAGGCGGTCCGGATATCATTGGACAAGGCATTATTAATGAGGCCCTAATTAAAGCTAGGGAAGATGATAAGGTTAAAGCGATTGTGTTGCGTGTAAATTCTCCTGGCGGAAGCGCCTTGACTTCTGATATTATTTGGCGTGAAGTAGAATTGGCCAAAGCGGTTAAACCGGTTGTGGTATCTATGGGCAACATAGCTGCATCAGGTGGTTACTATATTGCTGCCGGCGCAGATAAGATATTTGCAGAACCAACGACCATTACAGGTTCAATAGGTGTTTTTGGGACCATTCCTAATATTAATAAATTGGCAGCGGATATCGGTATAAATGCCGAGCAGGTGGGTACAAATAAGAATTCAATTGATTATTCCTTATTTGAACCTATGACCGATGCCTTTAGAAATCAAGTTCAGGAAGGGATAGAGGATACGTACAATACTTTCTTGGAAAGAGTGGCTGCAGGAAGGAAAATATCAATGGAACAGGTAGATGAAATGGCCCAGGGTAGGGTGTGGAGTGGGGTACAGGCAAGAGAAATAGGTCTTGTAGACGAATTGGGAACTTTGGAAGATGCTATTTCCGAAGCTGCAAATATGGCCAAATTAGAGGACTATGGTATTAGGAAGTATCCAAAATATAAATCTAGTTTCGAACAATTTATAGAAGATATAAGTGGTGCAAGCGCCAAGGCGAAGGAAAAAATATTACGGGAGGAAATTGGGGATGAAGTATATGGGATTTTAAAGGAAGTGAAATCGTTTACAGAACAAAAGGGGGTACAGGCCAGAATGCCCTTTACGTTGAACATTAAGTAATGCAACAGAAAGATAAGCTTGTGGCACGTAGGATATATTTGTATCTAGGCGCATTGTTCATTACTTCATTAGTAGTTTCTAATCTAATTTTTCAAAAATTTTTCTATTGGTATCCATTTGGTGACGCCACTATTTTTGGAGCTCCGTTGTTTGAGGTGTCCGTTGGTATTTTGCCGTATCCAATCACCTTTTTGATAACAGATTTAATTTCTGAAATTTTTGGAAAGAAGAAAGCGAACCAAATTGTGGTCGCTGGTATTTTTGCGTCCTTTTTTTCATTGACAATTGTATATACGGCAAACACTGTGCCTGCTACAAATTGGTCTCCTGTAAATGATGAACTGTTTACTTCTGTTTTTGGGAATACCATAATTGCAGTCTTTGCATCAATGATGGCTTATCTTTTGGCACAGTTTGTAGATATCCAGATCTATCATTTTTGGAAAAATATGACCAAGGGTAAATATCTTTGGCTTAGAAATAATTTCTCAACGTTTTCTTCCCAATTTATAGACACCTTAACTGTTGTTACTTTATTGTGTTCTTTTGGGCAGATACCATGGGACAGGTTTACCGGTTTGGTTATTAGTGGATTCATTTTTAAGATTATTATAGCATTTTTAGACACCCCTTTTCTTTATTTGTTCGTATATATCCTTAGGAAGCGTTTTAATCTTGCCATCGGACAAGAAATTGACCAAGACGCATAATATAATTTTCAAATTTTAGTTGTTAAGGAAAATCGAACGGTTGTATGAAAAAAAAGTTGTTAAGGATAGTCAGTGTAGTCATTTTGTTAATTGTTGCGGTATTGGTTGCAATACCCTTTTTTTTGGAAGCAAAAATTGGAGATATCATTAAGAACAATGTAAACAACAATGTCAATGCTACGTTAGATTTTTCTAATGCCGATTTAAGTCTATTTAGTAGTTTTCCAAATGCCAGTGTACGTTTTGATGAGGTACGCTTGGTGAATAAAATTCCTTTCGAGGGGGATACGTTATTTGAGGCCAAGGAGGTCTCATTATCTATGGGGATTATGCAATTGTTTAAGCGGACAAATGAACCAATTGCTATAAAGACCTTAAAATTAGAAAATGCCCTTTTGCATATTAAGGTAGATAAGGAAGAAAATGCAAATTATGATATTGCAATCGAATCCGCTGAAACTACGCAAGAAGAACTAAATACAGCCGATGGATTTACATTTAACCTAGAGTCCTATGAAATAATCAATTCCAAAATTTTATATGATGATTTTGCTACTGGGATTCATTTGGAGGTAGATGAAATGAACCATAAGGGTACTGGAGATTTATCATTGGAGCAATCAGAGTTGGATACCCATACAGATGCTTTAGTGACTTTTGAAATGGATAGCACAAATTATCTGAATAAAAATAAGGTAAAGTTAGATGCCCTTATTGGAATCAATTTAAATGACAACAAATATGCATTTCTAAAGAATGAAGCCTTACTAAATCAGTTACCCTTGGTTTTTGATGGTTTTGTGAAAATAAATGAGGAGAGTCAAGAAGTAGATATTAGTTTTAAAACACCATCTTCTGATTTTAAAAATTTCTTGGCCGTAATTCCAGAAACCTATTCCAAGAATAGTACTAATGTACACACCACTGGCGATTTTGTTGTTGCAGGCAGGTTTAATGGTATTGTAGACGATTTACATATCCCTAAATTCGATATTAAAATCAATTCCGATAATGCATCCTTTAAATATCCAGATTTACCAAAATCCGTTCGTAATATTTTTATAGATGTTTTGATAAAAAATGAAACAGGAATAACGGAGGATACTTATGTGAATATAAATAAAGCTTCCTTTATGATTGACGAGGATAAATTTAATCTTACCTCAACTATATCTGAATTAATGGGCAATACCAAGGTAAAGGCCTATATTATTGGAAAGATGAACTTTGCAAATCTAGAGAAGGCGTATCCCGTACCTTCAGGACTTAGTTTAAAAGGATTGTTAGATGTAGATATCGCTACCGCATTTGATATGGCTACGATAGAAAGAAAACAATACGAGAATACACAAACAGAAGGTGAAATGGGATTGTCTGGATTTGAATATAATTCTCCGGAAATACCCAACCCTGTGTTGATTGAGTCTACAGCGTTAACTTTTAACCCCAAAACCGTCATCTTAAAGGAATTGATTGGAAGCACTGGTAAAACAGATTTTAACGTATCTGGGACTATTCATAATTTTTTGGGCTATCTGTTCAATGATGAAAAGGTAGAAGGGAATTTTAACCTTGATTCAAATACATTTGCCTTGAATGATTTTATGGTAGAGAATGTAACTGACGATTCTGGGGGAGGAAATTTATCTAATGGTCAATCGACTGATAAAATAAAAATCCCCTCTTTTCTTGATGCTAGCTTTAATGCATCGGCAAATACCGTATTATACGATAATATTGCCTTAAGAAATGTACAGGGCAATTTAAAGATAAAGGATGAAAAAGCCATTTTAAGCGATATGACCTCAAATCTATTTGATGGTAAAGTTTCTTTTAGTGGGGAGGTGTCTACAAAAAGCGATACACCTACTTTTGCCATGAAATTGGGAATGGACCAATTACATATAGGGGAAACTTTTGAAGCTTTGGAATTGTTCAAGGTGTTAGCGCCAATAGCACAAGTGTTAAAAGGTAACTTTAGTTCTGATATTTCTTTATCAGGCAATCTAACAGACGATTTTACCCCAGACTTACTTTCGTTAACCGGTGATATACTTGCCAATGTGCTGACTAGGGAGATAAGTGCAGAAAAAGCACCAATACTTTCTTCGTTGGACAGTAAGTTGGACTTCATTGATTTGGAAAAATTAAATCTAAAGGAACTCAAAACAAAGCTATCATTTAAAGAAGGGCTAGTATCGGTAAAACCATTTACAATCAATTATAATGATATCGCTATCAATGTTGATGGAAGCCACACGTTCGATAAAAAAATGGACTATAGGGCAACCTTAAGGGTTCCTGCAAAATATTTAGGTAAGGATATAAATGCACTAATCTCCAGAATTGATGATAGATCATTGGATAGCCTTACTATTCCCGTAACAGCCAACATTGGCGGCTTATATAACAGTCCAGAAGTTACTACCGATCTTACTTCTGGCATAAAAAATTTAACTAGTCAATTAATAGAAATAGAAAAGCAAAAACTAGTAAATAAAGGTAAGGATAAAGCTAAAGATTTAATTGGTGATATACTTTCTAAGAATGGCACCGAAAAAGATACTACCGAAAGTAGTAATGACTTAAAAAATGAGGCTAAAGAGGTACTTGGTAATATACTGGGCGGAAATAAAAAAACCGATACGGTTACTACAAACAAGGATACTTTGGCTACAAAAAAAGAAGGTGACGCAGTTAAAGAAACCGCAAAGGACATCCTTGGTGGTCTTTTTGGTAGAAAGAAGAAAGAAGAGGCGAAGAAAGATTCTGTTAACTAACTGTCAAACCAACGTAATAGCCTTCGCTTCCCCTAATATTAAACACTGTATTGTCATCAAAAATGAGATACTGACCTTTAATGCCTTTTAATAACCCAGTGTAAATAGGAGTTTTGTCCAGATTTAGGCTTTTTACTTTTTCTGGATATTTGAGAACTGGGAATTCTAAATTTGTTTCAATATTGTTTTCAATATAGTATTCCTTTGCCTCAGAAGGTATGTAAACCTTTAAACGGTTACGCCATTCTATAAGATTAAGGTCCTTCACATCATTGGTGAGCATTTTTCGCCAATTTGTTTTGTCGGCAACATGCTCCTTTAGGGCAATTTCAGTTATTCCTGCAAGATAACGGTTAGGAACCTCAACTATTTCAATGGCTTCATGTGCTCCCTGGTCTATCCAGCGTGTTGGTACTTGGGATTTACGGGTTACGCCTACTTTAACATTGCTTGAATTTGCGAGATAAACAATGTGTGGTTGTAGTTGTATTTTTTTTTCATATGCCAAATCACGATCTTCTTGGTCTAAATGTGCGGTACTTAATTCTGGTCTCATTATCCAATCACCAGCCGAAGGGATATCAAAAAAACAGGACTTACAAAACCCTTGTCTGAAAATAGGACGATCATTACCACAATTTAAGCATTGATGCTTAATAAGCTCTATTTTCAAATCTTTGTTTAGAACTTGATTTACATTTAAAAAATCGGTTTCAAAAATGAGGTAATACTGAATTGGGGTTCCAATTTCTGTCTGCATTTTTTTTAATACACCTTCATATTGCATGTCTTTACCTTATTAGAAGTTCTATTTGAAAATGATTGGGATATAGTCTATTTTTAGCCATACAAAGATACCTAAAAATGTCAATTCCGCTGTTTAACTCAATTGCTTCTTGGTTGCTCAAAAAGCGCTATCACCAAATAGAACTTTTTTTAAAGTACCCGGAGGAAGTACAGGAAGAGGTGCTTTTACAATTGGTAGAAATTGCTGAGGATACTGAAATTGGTCGTACGTATGATTTTGAGTCCATTAACAATTACAACGCTTTTAAGGAGCGCGTACCCATAGTGTCCTATGAGGACATTGAGCCTATTATAGAAAGGACAAGAAGGGGAGAGCAGAATTTATTCTGGCCAACATCTGTTAAGTTATTCGCAAAAAGTAGTGGTACCACCAATGCAAAAAGTAAATTTATTCCGGTTAGTGCTGAGGCGCTGGAAGATTGTCATTATAAGTCTGGAAAAGACCTTTTGTGTTTGTATTTAAACAACAATGAAAATTCACAATTATTTACCGGTAAAAGCCTTCGCTTAGGGGGTAGTAAGGAAATTTACGAGGACAATGGCTCTTATTTTGGAGACCTTTCCGCTATATTGATAGATAATATGCCATTGTGGGCAGAGTTCAGTAGCACACCTAGTAACAAGGTGTCGTTAATGAGCGAATGGGAGAGTAAATTAAAGGCAATTATTTATGAAAGCGTTCAAGAAAATGTTACCAGCTTGGCTGGGGTACCTTCTTGGATGTTGGTTTTGTTAAACAATGTACTTAAGGAAACGGGTAAGGAGCATTTATTTCAAGTTTGGGAGAATTTGGAGGTTTATTTCCATGGTGGGGTAAGTTTTAGTCCATACATGGAGCAGTATAAAGCCCTTTTGCCAAGAAAGGATTTTAGGTATTACGAAATATATAATGCTTCTGAAGGGTTCTTTGCCATTCAAGATCGCAATAATTCAAATGATTTATTGCTTATGTTAGATTATGGGATTTTCTATGAGTTTATTCCAATGGATGTCTATGGCACCCAAGAACAAGAAGCTATTGCTTTATGGGATGTTGAGGTTGGTAAGAATTACGCTATTATCATCACTACAAATTCAGGACTATGGCGTTATAAGATTGGAGATACCGTTAGATTTACATCTATACGTCCTTATCGCATTCGTGTTACCGGCCGTACCAAACATCATATCAATGTCTTTGGTGAGGAGCTGATTATTGAGAACGCTGAGGAGGCCTTAAAAACAGTTTGTGTAAAAGCTGGTGCCGAGATAAAGGATTATACCGCTGGACCTATTTTTATGAAAGGGAATGAAAAAGGTGCACATGAATGGATAATAGAATTTAGAAAACCACCTAAAGACTTGGCTTATTTTACTGAGTTCTTGGATAATGCCCTTAAATCCCTAAATTCTGATTATGAAGCCAAACGTTATAATAATACTACCTTGAAAATGCCCATAGTACACGTGGCTAGGGAAAACTTATTCTATGACTGGTTAAAGAATAATGATAAGCTAGGAGGTCAGCACAAGATTCCGAGACTTTCCAATAAGCGGGATTATATAGAGGAATTACTTATAATGAACGCTAACTATTAAAATTTATGGCTAATTTCAATTGAATGATTTCATTGGAAAAAATAAGCTAGTACCAAAGGATGCTTCATAACCTATTAAAGTACCTGTTCAATAAAATTCATTTCGATAATTACCAGAGAATTTTTCCTTTAACAGAATAATTAAGCAGTTCATCCGTTATATATTTCCGTTCAGATTCTATATCGATAAATTCCTACAAATGAACCATTAAATACGGATATTTATTTATAAAGAAAGAATTTAGTCAAAAATAGGCCCCCAAACAAACATTTATAAACTACAATTATGGCTGAAAGATTAGTTATTGTCTCCGATATGTGGGGATCTAAGAGAGGACTCTGGATTACATCTTATTTAGGGTATTTGCAACAGTATTTTGATATTACTTATTATGATAGTCAACAACTTGCAAATTTGGATTTGACGGTAAATTCAGAGGAAAATGTTCATAATGCTTTTGTGGATGGGGGTATAAATACTGCTGTCGCCCATTTATTGAACAAAGAAAAAACCCCGGCATATTATTTAGCTTTTAGTACAGGAGGTACCATTGTATGGAATGCAGCAAAAAAGGGTTTACCGGTAAAATCGTTTTATGGGATTTCCGCTACCAGGATTAGATTGGACAATGATAAGCCAGATGTGCCTTTTAATTTGTTATATGGTGAAAATGATCATCAAAGGCCAAGTGATATTTGGACAAACAAACTAAGTATAAATCCAGAGGTAGTATCTGATTTTGGGCATACACTATACACTGATGAGAAAATAATACGTAAAGTGTGCTTTGATTTACTTCAGCAGGTTACTCAATTGCCACCATTAGAAAAAAAGGCTGTATCTTAAGATACAGCCTTTAATTTTTTAACCGTTTCATAAGAAAGTTTTTGCTCTGCGTAAGGTTTGGAAACCTTAAATTCCTTCTCCTCACTACTAGGTAACTCAAACATGGCATCTGTAAAAATCGCTTCACAAAGTGATCGTAAGCCTCTAGCGCCTAATTTGTATTCAATAGCTTTGGAAACAATATAGTCTAATGCTTGTTCTGTTATAGTGAATGAGACATCATCCATGGCAAACAATTTCTCATATTGTTTTATTATGGCATTTTTTGGTTCTGTAAGTATGGCCCTTAAGGTCTTTTCGTCCAATGGGTTCATGTGTGTTAAAACCGGAAGCCTACCAATAATTTCAGGTATTAACCCAAATTCTTTAAGGTCTTTAGGGATAATATATTGTAAGATATTGGTTTCATCCAATTTCTCATCTGCTTTAGATGCGCTATAACCTACTGCTTGTAGATTTAAGCGTTTTGTAATTGCCCTCTCTATTCCATCAAAAGCTCCACCGGCAATGAACAGTATATTTTCTGTGTTTACCTCAATAAATTTTTGGTCAGGATGTTTTCTTCCTCCTTTTGGTGGTACGTTAACTACAGTGCCTTCCAATAATTTTAAAAGTCCTTGCTGTACTCCTTCCCCAGAAACATCCCTTGTGATTGATGGGTTGTCGCTTTTACGTGCAATTTTGTCTATCTCATCTATAAAGACAATACCTCTTTCTGCCTTTTCCAAATTATAATCTGCAGCCTGTAGCAATCTAGTCAAAATGCTTTCTACATCTTCACCTACATATCCAGCTTCAGTAAGTACAGTAGCGTCAACTATAGCTAAAGGTACATTTAGCATTTTTGCTATGGTTTTGGCCATTAGGGTTTTTCCGGTCCCTGTTTGGCCAACCATTATAATATTACTCTTTTGTATTTCGATATCATCTTCTTTTGAAGAGGGTTGTAACAATCTTTTATAATGATTGTAAACTGCAACGGACATTACTTTTTTTGTACGTTCTTGTCCAATGATAAAGGTGTCTAAAAACGATTTTATCTCAAGTGGTTTCTTAAGGACCAGTTCAGATGAAAGATCGTTTGTTTTGGTTTGTTTAGATTCTTCTGCAACAATACCATGTGCTTGCTCTATACACCTATCACATATGTGTGCATCTAGACCGGCAATCAGCAGATTAGTTTCCGGTTTTTTTCTTCCACAAAAAGAGCACTCTAAATTTTCTTTAGCCATAAACTATAAAATATCCAAAAGTATAACGTTTCTATATCACTTTTGGTTTAATCTATTAATAGAAACCTAAGGTATTGGTCGTAATTACTCTTTTTCCCTAACTAGAATCTCGTCAATCATGCCGTATTCTTTGGCCTCATTTGCTTTCATCCAATAGTCGCGGTCACTATCTTCATGGATTTTATCTAAGGTCTGACCAGAATGTTTGGCAATAATCTCATAAAGTTCCTCTTTTAGCTTTAGAATCTCGCGTGCAGTGATCTCTATATCACTTGCTTGTCCTTGTGCACCTCCCATTGGTTGGTGTATCATAACTCTTGAGTGGGTAAGTCCGCTACGTTTTCCTTTTTCACCGGCACAAAGTAATACCGCTCCCATAGAAGCTGCCATTCCTGTGCAGATTGTGGCTACATCTGGTTTTATGAACTGCATGGTGTCATAAATTCCCAAACCTGCATATACACTACCACCTGGTGAATTGATATAAATTTGAATATCCTTATTGGCATCTGCACTTTCTAAGAATAACAACTGTGCTTGTACAATATTGGCAACTTGGTCATTAATACCAGTACCTAAGAATATTATCCTATCCATCATTAATCTAGAAAAGACATCCATGGCAATGGCATTTAATTGTCTTTCCTCAATAATATTGGGCGTCATATTTACAGGGTACATACTGCTCATGATCTTATCATAATATGTACTGCTTATACCTTGGTGGTTTATGGCGTAATTCTTGAACTCTTTTCCGTAATCCATAAATTATTAAATCAATTTTAGTAGTAAAAAAAACGGTGCCGGAAATGTTAATTTCGGCACCGTAAAGATACTTAATTTATTCTTTGGATATTACCCGTAAACCTCTTTAACAAAGTTTTCATAGGTAACTTCCTTGGTCTTAAGATTGGCCTTTTCCTTATAAAGGTTCAATAGTTTTTGACTCATAAGTTGTTCAGATAAACGTTTTACTTCATCTTGGTTGCCCAAAACTCTAGCTGCAATGTTATCTAATTCCTCTTCTTTAGGGTCTAACTGACCAAATTGGGCCATTTGTGATTTAATAAATCCTTTGGCAAATTCCTTTAATTCATCAAACTGCACTTGAAGGTTATTGTCATTAATAACTTTTCCTTCTATTAACTGATAACGTAAACCTTTTTCAGATTTTTGATATTCTTCAGTGGCTTCTTCTTCAGAAAGTTCTTTTTCACCAGTCATTTGAATCCATTTGGTCAAAAAGCCTGCTGGTAATTCAAATTTGGTATTTTCAATAAAATATTCAGTAACATCGTTAAGCAACTTTTGGTCTGCTTGCTGTTCAAACTGTTTTTCAGAATCTTCTATGATACGCTCTCTAAGTTCCTTTTCTGATTTTATGGCATCCTTGCCGAAAAGTTTGTCAAAAAGTTCTTGGTTCAATTCAGCTGGCTCTCTTTCATTGATCTCAGTAATTGTGAAAGTAACCTTAATATTTAAATCTTCAGCTTTATCACGTGCAACGCCTAGAATACTTGATAATAATTGATCTTCTTTTAAAAGACCCTTTGTTTTTAAGGTAACTACATCTCCCACCTTTTTACCTAATAAGCTGTCAATGGCTTTTTTGCTTTTAAGCTGGTCCATTTCTAGCGTAGTCTGGTTCTCTATGCCTTCTTCTTCATTCACAAATTTACCGGAAACCTCATCTTTCTTGCTTACGGTATCTTTGCTAACTAATTTCCCATATTGCTTTTGAATTCTTTCTACCTGTTCGGAAATCATTTTTTTGTCAGCAACAATTTTGTAATGGGTTATAGCTTTTTTGGTTTTAAGGGGAACCTCAAAACTTGGAGCCAAACCTAATTCAAACTCAAAAGAAAGTTCGTCTTGATCCCAATCAAAATCATCTTGTTGTTTAGGTAAAGGGTTGCCCAGAACATCTAATTTTTCCTCTGTTAGGTACTTGTTCAAATTGTCCTGTAACAATTTGTTGACCTCATCAACCAAAACAGCTTTCCCATATTGCTTTTTGATAAGCCCCATTGGTACTTGCCCTTTTCTAAAGCCAGGGATATTGGCTTGTTTTTTATAATCTTTAAGGATGGTGTCTACTTTGTCTTGATAATCATCCTTGGTGATAGCAACTTTTACAACCGCGTTTAAATTGTCTATCTGCTCTTTTGTAATATTCATTCCTTAGTATCTTAATTGCTTTTTATAAAACGGGATGCAAAATTACAGCATTTTAGGCTGTTCAGCAAGTTTTTAAAGTGTTGAATTTCAAAACTTAACTTCTTTTTATTTGTCTTCTTTCAATAGAGAGAACAAAACCGATTGCAAAAGTGATAGTAAAAGGCTAAAAAGCAGCGCCCAACCAAGACCGTCCACATTAAAACCATCTATTAAATTATCAGCCAATAATATAATTATGGCATTAATTATTAATAGAAAAAGTCCAAATGTGATAATGGTAACAGGTAATGTAAGGATTACCAAAATAGGTTTTACGATGAAGTTGAGTAAACTTAAAACAACGGCAACAATAATTGCGGTTACGTATGAGTCTACAGAGACATTTGGTAATATGTTTGCCAAGACCACAACTGCCAAGGCGCTTAATAATATTCTGAGTATTAGTTTCATTTTTTTATAGTTTTCGTGATTGATTTACTACATTACATTTCAATTAAAAATACACTTTTATTGTGATAGAAAAGCTAAGGACTTTTTTAAAAATTGAGTAGGATTTTCTGCATGGAGCCAATGGCCGGCATTCTTAATTACATCAACTGTCGCATTCGGAAAATGCTTTTTTATCTCGTCTATATCCCGTTCGCTTATATATTCTGATTTTTCACCTCTTAAAAATAAAGTGGGCCCATTATAGGTTTCCAAACTATGTATAGTGTCACCTATTTCCTCCATTTTATTGCTTAAAACCTCTAGATTAAAACGGAATGCCAACTTTTTGTCAGACGTCCAATACAGGTTTTTCAATAAAAACTGCCTAATGCCTGCATTGTTAATGTGGTTTTTAAGGATGTTGTCCGCTTCATTTCTTGATTTAATTTCGTCTAAATCCAAAGCGTTTAAACCATCTATAATTTCATGGTGGTGAGGCGGATAGAATTTTGGCGCTATATCAGCCACAAGTAATTTATCGGTTTTTTCTGGATAGGTACAGGCAAACTGCATGGCGGTTTTACCTCCCATGGAGTGGCCAATTAGTATCGTGCTTGCTATTTGGTGATGCGTAAGGTAATTGTTTAGGTCCTTTGCGAGTAGGTCATAATTAAATTCCTCTGAATGAAAACTTTTACCGTGGTTTCTTTGATCTATTAAATGTACTTCAAAACCATTTTCAGCATATGAGGCGCCTATTGTTTTCCAATTATCTGACATGCCCAAGAAGCCATGTAAAATACAGAGGGGTTTGCCTTTTCCAATTATTTTTGAATGTAGTATTTGGCTCATTTTAGTTTGTGCAGATACATATTTATTACATTTTCCAGCCCTAGGTACAGTGATTCGCAAATGAGGGCATGACCTATGGAGACTTCCAGTAAATGTGGAATTTGTGTTTTAAAATAGTGAATGTTATCTAGACTTAGATCATGACCAGCGTTAACGCCTAATCCTATTTCATGGGCCTTCATGGCAGCGCCTATAAAAGGTGCTATGGCTTTTTCTTTATCTTCTGTATATTCTTTCGCATAACTTTCTGTGTAAAGCTCTATCCTGTCTGCCCCTGTGGCTTTGGCGCCTTCGACCTTTTCTAATTCTGGGTCAACAAATATAGAAGTTCGAATGCCTGCTTCCTTAAATTGTTTTATAACTTCTTGTAAGAAATTCAAATGTGTTATAGTGTCCCAACCGGCGTTAGATGTGATGGCGTCTACGGCATCTGGAACCAAGGTTACCTGTGTGGGTTTGGTTTCTAGAACAAGGTCTATAAATTTTGGGTTCGGGTTACCTTCAATATTAAATTCGGTGGTAACCAATTTACTAAGGTCCCTAGTGTCTTGATATCTTATATGTCGTTCATCGGGTCTAGGGTGAACCGTTATGCCCTGTGCGCCAAATCGCTCTATATCTGCCGCAACTTTTAATAAATCAGGAACATTTCCGCCCCTAGAATTTCTTAAAGTGGCTATCTTGTTTACGTTAACACTTAATTTTGTCATCGTCTAAGTTGTAATATTAGTATTTATACCGACCCAAAAATACGAATTAGGCATGCCTTTTGATATTAATAATTGCTATTTTGCGTTATAATTAAGCTTATGCAGATTCAAAACCACATAATAACTAATATCCCTGTATTTGAAATACGGGATACCTTTGAAAAATTGTTGGATTTTTTTAAGGAGAACACTTTTTCACATATAGCTGTTTGTGAGCAAGGCAGGTATCTTGGCGTTTTTTCTGAAAATGACATGGATGTTGTCAATCGTAATGCGATTGTAGACGACTATAGGTACGATCTAGAATCTTTTTTTGTGAGAAAGGAGACCAATTGGTTAGATGTGTTGGAGGTATTCGCCAGAAACGAAGCTAATTTGGTGCCGGTCTTAAACGAGAAAGAAGAAGTGCTGGGTTACTATGATTTGACAGATATCGTTTCGGTATTTATAGATACGCCTTTCTTTACCGATCCCGGTAATATTTTGGTGCTTGCCACTGGTATAAAGGATTATTCATTTAGCGAGATTTCCCAGATTGTAGAAAGTAATAATGCTCGGTTTTTAGGTGGTTTTATTACCGATATTCAAAATGATGTAGTACAAGTCACCATAAAGATTAGTACAACCAATTTTAATGAAGTGGTGCAAACCTTTAGGCGTTATAACTATCATATACTTTTTGGCAATGTTGATGACCAGTTTATTGAGGATTTAAAGAATAGATCCGATTATTTGGACAAGTATCTAAATGTATAATATGAAAGTTGCCATTTATGGACAAACATACCAGGATAATGCCATAGAATACTTACTGGAGTTATTGGAAGAACTGCATAAAGAGTCGGCGGAAATTTGGATTGAGGAAGAATTCCATGATTTGTATATCTCTAAGGGCAATAGTACCACCTATGCTACATTTACAATGACAACAGGGTTGGATTCCTCATTTGATATGTTTGTGAGTTTTGGTGGTGATGGCACTATACTAAGGGCTACAACCTTTGTGAGGGATTTGGGAATACCCATTGTAGGTGTTAACACAGGCCGATTAGGTTTTCTGTCAACCTTTAAAAAAGAAGATGTTAGAAAAGTGGTGCAGGAATTTGTGCTTGGCGCTTTTACCATAGTGGAAAGAAGTTTGGTACAATTGAATACTGAATCTTTAGATGAAGAGTTTGGTGAGCTTAATTTTGCATTAAATGAAATAACCGTTAGTAGAAAGGATACCACATCCATGATAACGGTAGAAACGTTTTTGAACGATGAATACCTAACCTCGTATTGGGCAGATGGCCTTATTATATCGACGCCTACAGGTTCCACAGGCTATTCCTTGAGTTGTGGGGGCCCTGTTATTGTTCCTACGGTAAAATCATTGGTTTTGACGCCAATTGCTCCTCATAACCTTAATGCGAGGCCTTTGGTGATTTCAGATAACACCGTAATACGGCTAAAGGTGTCCGGTAGAGAGGAGAATCACTTAGTTTCTTTGGATTCTAGGATAGCCTCTTTGGAAAATGGACAAGAGATTACCATTAGAAAGGCACCTTTTACTATAAAAATGATAGAATACACTTCAGAAAGCTTTTTAAAAACCCTTCGGAATAAGTTATTATGGGGTGAGGACAAGAGAAATTGAACCTTGTGCCAAACAATAAATAACTTCAAAACCTGTTTATCTTGAGAGAACAAATTAGATGGTCTTGAACTAGAAGGTCATTACTAAAATTAATAATTATGCATCGATTTTTTTTGGTCATTCTTTTGCTTTTTGGTTTTGCGGTCCATGCACAAACGTATGAAGTTGGGGTATTTGCTGGGGGTGCCAATATGATCGGCGATGTAGGTAGAACCAATTATATATTGCCTTCAGATATTGCTTTTGGAGGTATTTTTAAATGGAACAAAAGTAAGCGTTATGCATGGAGAGGTAGTTTAATGTACGGGCAATTTACTGCGGATGATACAAAGTCCAATATGTCGTCAAGACAACAGCGAGGTTATATAGTTGATAATTCTATACTAGAAGGTTCTGTAGGTTTGGAGTTTAATTTTGTGGAATATAATTTGCATAAACTGGGCCCAGCATTTACTCCTTATTTATACACAGGTGTTACCTATTTTAGGTATGACTACAATTACTTTAATGGTAGTGTTTTACAAGATATATCACAAAAAGATGGCTCCTTAGCCATACCAATGACGGCTGGTTTTAAGTATCGTATCAATCAGTTTCTTATTTTTGGGGCAGAAATTGGAGCAAGGTATACCTTTACCGATAATTTGGATGCCAGTAATCCTGAAGGTTCTAATTTTGACGAATTTAGTTTCGGAAACATTTTTAGTGATGATTGGTATGTTTTTTCTGGGGTAACTTTGACGTATACCTTCGGCAGAAAATTATGTACCGATTGTTTTGAGTAAAGCAAAACATGAATAAAATAGAAGATATAGATAATCATAATTTACCTAGTCATTTAGCTATAATAATGGATGGCAATGGCAGATGGGCCAAGCAAAAAGGGCGTTTGAGGGTTTTTGGTCATGAAAATGGAGTAAAAACAGTTAGGTCTACCGTTGAGAATTGCGTGAAAATTGGCATTGAGTACCTTACTTTATATACTTTTTCTACAGAAAATTGGAATCGACCAAAGTATGAGGTCGAGACGCTGATGCGTTTGTTGGTATCTTCCTTAAAGAAAGAACTTGCCACTTTTAACAAGAATAATATTCGTTTAAATACGATTGGAAACATTGCGGCACTTCCTGAAAAAGCACATAACGAACTCCTTGATGTTATGGAAAAAACAAGGGAAAATACGGGAATGACATTAACATTGGCCTTAAGCTATGGGTCTAGGGAAGAGATTACATCGGCTGTTAAAGCAATAGCAATCAAAGTTAAAAATAATATAATTTCGCCAGAAATAATTGATGAAACCATTATAAATACTCATCTTTACACGCACAATTTGCCAGATGTAGACTTGCTTATCCGTACTAGTGGAGAACACCGGATCAGCAATTTTTTATTATGGCAGATTGCATATGCCGAATTATATTTTATTGATGTATTTTGGCCCGATTTTGAAGAGCATCATTTGGTAGAGGCCATAAAAAATTACCAGAACAGAGAACGAAGATTTGGAAAAACTAGCGAACAACTCACTTAGAGATATGACAAGGTTCATATCCTTGAACCACTTACTAATTTCATTATTACTTTTTTTAACTGCCAATGCCATAGCACAGGAGATTTCCTATGAGAATGGTAAAAATTATATTTTAGGTGGTTTAGAGGTAACAGGTTTACAAAGTTACAACGAACAGACCGTAAAAACGTATACAGGTCTAAGGGTTGGACAACCCATTACGCTGCCAGGTGAAGAAATTAGTGCTGTAATTAATAAATTATGGGGCTTGGAACTTTTCAGTGCTATAGATTTTTATATAACCAATATAGAAGATGATAAGGTGTTTTTAGAGCTTAATATTATTGAGCGGCCAACCCTTACCAATGTTACTTTCTATGGTATTAAAGAAAGAAAGGTAGAGGAGTTAATAAAGGATACCGATCTTAAAAAGGGCAAAAAAATTACGGAGAGCCTTATCTCTAACTCAAAAAACTATTTAGCCAATAAGTATAAAAAACAAGGATATTTAAATACAACCGTGAATATTGCAACGGCTGTAGATACTTCAGAAACCAATGCGCGCAGCATGGTCATCAATATTAAAAAAGGTGACATGGTTAAGATTAAGGATATTGTCTTTGAAGGAAATGAGCAATTGCCTGATAAAAAGTTAAGAAAAGCGTTGAAGAGTACCAAAAAGAAAAAGTTTGGTCGTTTCTGGAAAAAATCAAAGTACATTGCTAAGGATTATGAAGAGGATTTAGGCTTGTTGATTGATAAATACGCTGAAAATGGATATAGGGATGCCCGTGTAATTTCTGATACACTTGTAAAGCTAGACGAAAACAATATTCAGCTAAACATTAAAGTAGAAGAAGGGGACAAGTATTACTTTGGGGATATAGATTTTGTTGGTAATACGGTATATACGGATCGTCAATTAGGGCAGGTATTGGGGATTAAAAAAGGGGCAACTTATAACGGTGTGCTATTAAGGGAAAGAATCGCGGATAATTCCAAACCCGATCCAGAAGATGTCACTAGCCTTTATCAAAACAATGGATATTTATTTTCTACGATAAACCCTGTTGAGATTTCAGCAGCAAATGACACGATTAACTTTGAGATTAGGATTATTGAGGGTAAAGAAACCTTTTTAGATCATGTGACAGTTTCCGGTAATGACAAGACTAATGACCATGTAATTTTTAGGGAATTAAGAACTAGACCAGGTCAAAAATATAATAAATCTGATATCATTAGAAGTATCCGTGAATTGGGTCAGTTAGGATTCTTTGATGCTGAGCAAATAAAACCGGATGTACTTAATGCAAACCCAAATGAGGGAACGGTGGATTTAGCTTGGAGTTTAGTAGAATCTGGCTCTAGCCAAATAGAGTTACAGGGTGGTTATGGCGGCGGCGGTTTCATAGGAACGCTAGGTTTATCGTTTAGTAACTTCTCCATACAGAACTTGTTCAAAGGTGAGTCATATAAACCGGTGCCAATGGGAGATGGCCAAACCTTTGCATTGCGTTTACAGGCAAGTAGAACCTTTAGGGTGTATAGTTTAAACTTTTCTGAACCATGGTTAGGTGGTAAAAAGCCAGTCCGTTTTAATCTTAACATGTCTAGAACCCAACAGTTTGCCGCAACTTATGGAACTAGGGGGATTAAAGTTGAAAAAGATAGACAGTTTTCAATAACAGGTGTAAGCGTTGGCTTGGCAAAGCGTGTACAATGGCCAGATGATTTCTTTACCATTTCACATTCTTTGGGCTACCAATTGTATGACTTTAGAAATTACAATATAGGCTTGTTTAATTTTGGTAATGGTAAAGCAAACTCCTTGGCGTATACCTTGGGTATTTCTAGAAACGCAACACAAGGTGGTCGTATATTTCCAAGAGGGGGCTCTAATTTTGAGATTACCGCAAAATTTACACCACCCTATTCTTTGTTCAGTAATAAAGATTTCGCCGCTTTGCGGGACCGTAGTGAAGAGTTGACGATGAAAGGGGCTCAAAATTTAACAACTGCAGAAACTAAGGAATTGGAAGATTCCGATCAAGAACGTTTTAGAATGTTGGAATATTACAAGATAAAGTTTAAGGGAGATTGGTTTACTACATTGGTAGATAAGTTGGTGCTTAGGACAAATGCGGAGTTTGGTTTCTTGGGTAATTATAATAGCGATATCGGCGATGTGCCTTTTGAGCGATTCTTTGTTGGTGGTGATGGTCTGGGTAACTTTACCTTAGATGGTAGGGATGTGGTGCAGTTAAGAGGATATGACAATCAATCATTAACGCCATTAGACCCTATAACGGGTCAGCAAGAGGGCGGGTTGGTATATAATAAGTTCTCTATGGAGCTTAGATATCCACTTACATTAAAGCCTTCCGCATCTATCTATGGTTTAGCATTTTTAGAAGGTGGTAATGCTTTCAACAATTTTCAGGAGTTTAATCCGTTTGAATTAAAACGATCGGCCGGTGTGGGGCTTCGCATTTTTATGCCAGCGTTTGGATTATTGGGAATAGACTTTGGTTACGGATTTGATGAGGATTTAAGACCACAATCTATTGGTAATGGTCCAAGTGGTTGGCAAACACACTTCATAATTGGTCAACAGTTTTAATTTAAGTTAGGAATTTAATAATTGTGTACTATACTAATCCTTTCATTTTAAAAGATTTAGTAATTTTGGCACGATATTTTCTATATGATTAAACGATATCAAAAATGAAGTCAAAAACAAAAGTTCTTTTATTTCTTATCGCAGCTGCAACAAGCTTTGGTGCATTGGCACAAAGAGGCGTAAGAATTGCGTATGTTGATATGGAATACATATTGGAAAATGTTGAGGAGTATAGGGAAGCCAGTACGCAATTGGAGTCCAAGGTACAGAAATGGAAGGTGGAGATAGAACAGCGCCAAAGTGGTATTGCGCAAATGCGAAAAGACCTTATGGCAGAAAAAGTTTTGTTGACCCCGGAGTTGATTGCTGAACGTGAAGAGGAGATTCAAATCTTGGAAAAAGAGATGATAGAGTATCAACAAGACAGGTTTGGCCCTCAAGGCGATTTAGTGTTGCAGAAAAGAAGGTTGATACAGCCGATACAAGATCAGGTGTTCAATGAAGTTCAAAAACTAGGTGCCAATAAAAAGTATGATTTTATTTTTGATAAATCTGCGGATGTTGTAATGTTGTATTCCGAAAAAAGACACGATATCAGTGATTTGGTTTTGCGAGGTATTGCTAGGACGAGAAAGATTAGCAAGCCCACAAAAAAGGCTGATGATAGAACACGATTGGATGATTTTGAAGGCGAGGAAATAGAGCAGGAAGAAGTAGTTAGCGAAGCACTTCAAGATCGTATGGATAAGGCCAAGGAGGCAGAGGCGGCAAGAAATAAGACCGCAGATGAGAAAAGGGAAGAGCAATTAAAGTTAAGGGAAGAGCGTAAAAAGGCATACGAAGAAAGAAGAAAGAAACTTTTAGAAGAGCGTGAAGCTAAGAAAAAAGAGAAATTGGAAGAGCGTTCAGAAGATGAAGAAAAAGACAGTGAAAAATAGATTATAGCAAGGTAAAAACCATTAATTAACACTCAAATTAGATTTAAATTTTAACTCATGAAACAAGTAAAGAAAATAGCGGTAGCCTTAATGTTGTTCGTGGCGGCGACCAGTTTTGTAAATGCACAAAGTAAAGTTGCCCATATAGATGTAACACAATTGTTGTCTGCTATGCCAGAAATGAAAACCGCTGAGGCAGAACTTAAAAAGCTTTCAGAAACGTACCAAGCAGACATACAAGCTTCCATGACGGAACTTAGAAACAAGTTTACTCAATACCAAAATGAGGCAGCGTCCAAGTCTAAGGAAGAAAATGACAAAAGAGCCGTTGAACTTCAAGGAATGGAAAAGACAGTTGGTGAATTTCAGCAAAATGCACAACAGGAAATCCAAAAAAAGCAGGCAGAATTGTTTGCACCTATTTCAGAGAAGGCTAAAGCTGCCATTGAAAAAGTTGCCGCTGCACAAGGATTTGACTACGTTATCGATGCACAAGCAGGTGGTGGCCTTATAGTTGCCAATGGAAAGAACCTTTTGGCAGATGTAAAAAAAGAATTGGGATTCTAGGAATTAGTGTCCATTAGCATAAAAAAAGCCACCCATTTAGGTGGCTTTTTTTATGGTAGTAGTTTTTGTTTGATGTTCTTCCACCTTAAATTTCTAATAAATTTACCTTCTTGTTTAGATACTATAAAAGGTGATTTTTCTTTTTTGGCTTCAAAGTAGCCGTGCATATTGTCAAAAAAGGCCATTCGTTTATGTTGCTTAAAAGCCATTTTGAGTGATGCTATAAGGGTAATCCAAAAACCATAGCGCATGGTGTACATTGCCTTTCCTTGTAATAATTTAGCTTTTTGGTCATAGGCAATTCCTGTGGGCCTTAGATGTTTTACCTTAAGCAATGGATCAGTATGTACACCATAACCATGATATTGTGCTAAAAGTTCATCCACGGTATCCCAGCCCATTGCATTTTTAAGTCCACCAATCGCTTCAAAACACTTTTTGGTATATGCTTTAAAAGCACCTCGAACATGATCCTTGTTCATAGGGTGGTTAAGTTCCCATTCACCAGCCTTGTTTTGCTCGTATGCAAAACCACCAGCAATGCCTGTTTGCGGCCTATCCTTAAAAACATAAGCAATATTTTCAAAATAATTATCAGGTAAGATGATATCCGCATCAAGCTTCACTATGAAGTCATAATCTGTATCTAGTTGTTTCAGTCCTTTGTTAAAGGCATTAATCACTTTACTTCCTGGTATATGTTGTGTTGAAGATAGGGTGTTCAACTTCTGTATCGTAGTATTCTTTGCTACAAACTCATCTATAACTTTTTCTGTGCCATCGCTAGAATTATCATTTACAACGATTACTTTTTTAGGTGGTAGGGTCTGCTGTAAAATGGAGTTTAAGGCAAACCTTAAAAAGGATTCTTCATTATGTGCGGGTATTACAACGTAGTAGTCCATTTACCCTTTGTTCTTTCTAGTGGCATACACTATGTAGTATCTAGGGGTAAAAAGCCTTAAAAATGGTCTAAAACCTATTTTTTTTACCGGGTGTGTCCATTTTTCGCTAGCTTGTATTTCCCAGCCTGCTTTTTCTAGTAACCAATTAAACTGCCAATCTTCAAACTCATGATAATGTCTGTCCCAAGGGTCAGTTTTGCTCTGGTAGGCTTTAGAAAACCATAAGCGTAAAGGGATACTCGTAACCAATTTATCAGCCTTAATTTTGGAAAGAACATTAAGCGGCGATAATAGATGTTCAAATATTTCGAAAGCGGTAACTACCTTGGCGTTAGAGTTGATCACTGCACCCATATCAAAATCCAAATCCTCACCAGATGTGTTTTGAACGGAATACCCTTTAGATTGCATAATTTCGGATAATGGATTGGGCACTCCCAAATCAAGAATAGATTCTTTAATGTCTATGTATTCTTCTAAAAATTGTATCGTATGTTTAAAACGTTTATTTGGAAAAGTTTTCTCGTACATATTACATTCGGTAAACTATAGCATTGACGTTCATTCCTGCGCCAACACTAGCAAAGATAACAACATCGTCCTTTTTAAGTTGATGATTTTCAAGATTTCCTTTTAATAGCATATCCAATAAAGTTGGTATGGTAGCCACAGAACTATTACCCAATTTTTGTATAATCATCGGCATAATGTCTTTGGGCATTTCTAAATCATAAAGTTCATAAAATCTTTTTATAATCGCTTCATCCATTTTCTCATTGGCTTGGTGAATGAGTATTTTTTTTACTTCGGTTATGTCTACCCCACTATGTTTTAAACAGCTGGCCATAGCTCCTGGTACATGGGTAACCGCAAATTCATAAATTTTTCTACCATACATTTTTATGTATTTGGTAGTGTCGCGATTTGATTTAAAGGATTCGCCAAAATATAACATAAAGGCCTCGTCATATGCGTAAGTGGCACTTTCATGAGCTAGTATTTCACCACTATTCTCTGTTTTTTCCAAAATAGTTGCCCCTGCACCATCTGAGAATATCATTGAATCCCTGTCATAAGGGTCAACCACGCGAGACAATGTTTCAGCTCCAATAACCAAACATTTTTTGGCCATCCCACTTTTTATAAAGGCATTGGCTTGTATAATACCTTCTATCCAGCCTGGACATCCAAAAAGCATATCATACGCTACACATTTAGGATTTTTTATTTGTAGATGATGTTTGACCCTTGTTGCCAAACTGGGCAACATATCACCTTGATTTTCACCTTTGTTTACATCCCCAAAATTATGGCAAAAAATAATATAGTCCAGTTCTTCTTTATCTATTCCAGCATCGGATATTGCTTTTTCAGAAGCTAAAAAACCAAGGTCAGATGTGTTTAAATTGTCTTCTGCATATCGCCTTTTCGCTATTCCTGTTATAGCCTTAAATTTTCTAATAAGGGTAGCATTGTCTTGCGGGAAAGTACTACCATCGTTATTTAAGAATTGATGCTGTATAAAATCATTATTTGCTATAACCTTTGAGGGTATGTAGCTTCCAGTGCCAGTAATTGCAATACGCATGTAATTAAATTTAAAATATCTTATAGAAGTTAAAAATTAAATTTTCCTATTGTATTTCTGCATTGAAGGTAATACGATGTTCAATTTAAATTTAATGCAACAAAAAGAGGCGCTATTAGTAATAGGGCCTCTTTTTTAAAGTATTTACGGTGGTTTTATGCTTCTATGTATGCTTCAATAGGGGCACAAGTGCAAATCAAATTACGGTCTCCATAAGCATCATCAACCCTTCTTACTGATGGCCAAAATTTATTTTCTTGAACATAGGGCAATGGGAACGCTGCCATTTGTCTAGAATATGGAAACTCCCAGTTGTCATTGGTAACCATTGCCAAAGTATGTGGTGAATTTTTAAGTACGTTATTTGGATTGTCTTTGGTGGCCTGGTCAATTTCCTGCCTAATGGAAATCATTGCATCACAAAACCTATCCAGTTCCGCTAAACTTTCACTTTCTGTGGGTTCTATCATAAGCGTCCCTGCTACTGGAAATGAAACGGTTGGTGCATGAAACCCATAGTCCATAAGCCTTTTGGCAATATCTGTCACTTCTATACCATTTTGTTTAAATGGTCTGCAGTCAATAATCATCTCGTGTGCCGCTCTTCCTTTTTCACCGGAATATAAGACATCAAACTTACCTTCTAATCTATGTTTAATATAGTTGGCGTTTAAAATTGCAATTCTAGTGGCATCTGTAAGTCCGGGTTCGCCTAACATTTTTATGTATCCGTATGAAATTAGGCAAACCAAGGAACTGCCCCATGGTGCTGCAGAAATTGCCGTAATAGCCTCATTACCCCCTGTCTTAATAACTGGGTTTCCGGGTAGGAAAGGTACCAATTGTTCCGCTACACAAATTGGACCAACACCTGGGCCACCACCGCCATGTGGTATGGCAAAGGTTTTATGCAGGTTTAAATGGCAAACATCAGCTCCAATTGTTGCAGGGTTGGTTAATCCTACTTGTGCGTTCATATTGGCTCCATCCATGTATACTTGTCCACCATTATCATGAATTAGTTTGGTGATGTGCTGTATTGAAGACTCAAAAACCCCGTGGGTAGATGGGTACGTAACCATAAGCGCAGCTAAATTTTCTGCATGTATTGTAACCTTTTCCTCTAAATCTGCAACGTCAATATTACCTTTTTCATCAGTTTTGGTAACTACCACTTTCATCCCGGCCATGACCGCTGATGCTGGATTGGTGCCATGTGCCGAAGCTGGAATAATGCAGATGTTCCTATGGGATTCTCCCCTTGACTCATGATAAGCCCTTATCACCATTAATCCTGCATATTCTCCCTGTGCCCCTGAATTAGGTTGTAAGGAGGTTCCTGCGAAACCGGTAATGATAGTTAAATCATTTGCCAATTCATTTAAGATATATTGGTATCCTTCTGCTTGTTCCACAGGTACAAAGGGATGGATATTTCCCCAGTGGGCAGAACTTAACGGTAGCATTTCAGAAGCGGCATTCAATTTCATTGTACAACTCCCTAATGAAATCATACTGTGGTTTAGGGAAAGATCCTTGCGTTCCAATTTTTTGATATATCGCATCAATTCCGTTTCAGAATGATAGGAATTAAATACCTTATTTTTCAAAATTGGCGTAGTGCGTTTTACATTGTTGAGAATTACATCGGAATTGTTCAATGCATTTACGTGAATAGACTCTTTTTCCGCTACCTCTGCAAAAATCGAAATGATTTGATTTAGGTCATTAATCGAGGTTGCTTCATTGACAGAAATCGAAACGGTTTCCTTATCAATAAATAAAAAGTTTACTTCATTTTGTTCCGCAATCGTTTTCACTTTCTGAGAATCTGCTTTGACTACAATCGTATCAAAATAAGAGGTATTGGTTTGATAGAAACCCAATTTTTCTAAAGTGTCAGCGAGTGTATTTGCCGTAGCATGCACTTTATTGGCAATATATCGCAAGCCTTTTGGGCCATGATATACAGCATACATGCCAGCCATAACGGCCAATAAAACCTGTGCGGTACATATATTTGATGTTGCCTTGTCCCTTTTTATATGTTGCTCACGGGTCTGTAAGGCCATTCTCAAAGCTGGTTTACCATCAGTATCTTTGGTTACACCAATAATACGTCCCGGGATGTTCCTTTTGTACTCTTCCTTGGTAGCAAAGAAGGCTGCGTGAGGACCTCCATACCCCAATGGAATGCCGAAACGTTGTGTGGTTCCCACTACAACGTCGACGCCAAACTCACCTGGTGGTGTTAATAGTACCAAACTCAGAATGTCTGCTGCAACGGCAACTTTAATCTCATATTGTTGTGCTTTTGATACAAAATCTTTATAATCAAATACTTCACCGTATTTGCCGGGGTATTGCAAAAGCGCTCCAAAAAAATCGCTGTTAAAATCAAAATCTTCATGGCTACCCACTACCAATTCTATATTCAAAGGAGTGGCCCTTGTGTGCAATAAGGAAAGGGTTTGGGGTAAAATTTCTTTCGATACAAAGAATTTAGAAACATTATTTTTTTTCTGTTCCCTACTTCTTAAATCAAAAAGCATGGTCATTGCTTCCGCAGCAGCAGTACTTTCGTCTAAAAGTGAGGCATTTGCCAATTCCATGCCAGTAAGATCTGTTATTACGGTCTGGAAATTTAACAATGCCTCTAATCGTCCTTGTGCGATTTCTGCCTGATAGGGTGTATAGGCAGTATACCAACCCGGATTTTCTAATATATTTCTTTTGATGACCGATGGCGTTAAACTTTCATGATACCCCAAACCAATATAGGAACGGTATAATTTGTTCTTTTTGGACAATGTTTCCAAATGGGATAGGAATTTGTGCTCGCTCATTGGTGCATTCATCTCCAAAGGTTTTTTTAACCTTATCTCATCTGGAATAGTTTCGTAAATAAGCTGTTCCAAATTAGCCACGCCAACAGTTTGTAACATATGGGGGAGGTCCTCTTTTTGAATGCCTATATGGCGCAGAGCAAATACATCGGTCTTCATATCTTATCTGATGATTAATCGTGCAAAATTAGCGATTAATTCCCTTAATAAGGAGGAGGAGGATAGCTGGTAAACCGAAAGTTTTTAACTAAAAACCAAGGTTATAAACAGTTTGGTTATTTTTGTTTAATGCGAATACTCAAACGTATTTTTGATTTTTACTTGGACGCAAGTATGCATGTTGCCTTAGGGGTTTTTGCTTTATCTTATGTGACTTGGTATACATTAAACATTCCGGTTGATTTGCACCTTGCTTTGTTTTTGTTTTTTGGCACAGTCGCTTGCTATAATTTTGTCAAGTATGGTGTAGAAGCCGATAAGTATATTCTTGTAGCGAAGAGATATCATAAAAACATCCAGTTTTTAAGTATAGTTCTGTTGTTTTTTGCACTCTATCAGGCCTATTTTTTGAACCCATCCGTTTGGATGGGTATTGCCGTAATGATTGTTTTGACTGGTTTATATGCACTGCCTCTGTTGCCCAATACAAAAAACCTAAGAAGTTGGGCAGGTTTTAAGATTTTTATAGTTGCTTTGGTTTGGGCAGTCTCGACTGTTATTCTTCCTGTTTTAAGTCATAGGTCAATTCTTTTTTGGGATGTATGGGTAGAATTTTTTCAGCGCTATGTTTTTATACTAATACTTTTAGTTCCTTTTGAGATTAGGGACCTCATTTATGACAGTCCCGAATTAAAGACCTTGCCACAACGCTTTGGAGTTGCCAGAACTAAGATAATAGGTACAATTTTAGTGCTAGTTTTCTTTTTTAGCACTTTTTTAAAAGATGATATTGCAATAAGTGAATTGCTTGTGAAAGGAGTCCTATTTATTCTTTTAGGTTGGATGATATACTTTACTCGAAGAAACCAATCTAAGTATTTCGCATCATTTTGGGTAGAGTCTATACCTGTGTTTTGGTTGGCCTTTATAGTATTGGTCAACTTATTTTTTTAGTCCTTGTGTTGTAATTTTTGCTTTATGTTTCGCTTTTCCTGTTCCGAAAGGGAATGTAGGTTGGCTTTATTACAAAGAGAAGTTAGCTTGGAATTTCGTTTTGTGTGTTTAGCGCAAGTTTTACATATTAGGATATGCAAGTTCAACTTTAATTTTTCTAAGAAAGTCGCTTCGTTATATTGTGCTTTGTCGCATATAGTGACAGCTTTATCACAAGATATCATCATGTATACCAGTTTTGATTTAGGCAGTCCATTAAAGTTGTTCTGGCCCTATGAATTATCACCCAAAGATTAGACGGGTTAATTCCCAGTTCATTACATATATCCTCGGTACTTATTTCTTGAATGGTTTTCATGGTGAAAACCTTAGCCTGTTTCTTGGGTAGTTTAGAAATACATTCCTGTATGGCAAGCCCTAATTCTTCATTCTCTATAGTACTATTTTCAAAGTTGCTAAATGGATCTGCAATCTTTTCTTCCAGCCAATCCCCATCCTCATCACTATTGGCACTATAACCCATTCTTACCTCTGCCTTTCCTTTATTTGAGTTTATTTTTCTGTAATGGTCTATTATCTTTCTTTTTAATATAGCAATAAGCCAAGTACGTTCTGCTGCATCACCTTTGTAGTTCTTGGCAGATTTTAATCCGGCAAAAAAGGTTTCAGAAACTAAGTCTTTTGCAATTTCAACATCACTTACCCTACCCACGGCATAATTAAATAGGTAATCGGCATAATTATCCACCCAAAAATCAGGTTGTAGTTTATGTGTTGTCATACAAGTTAAGTAGTTGTCAAAAATAAACGAAAATGTGCAACTATTGGTAATTTTTAATTAAGCAATGCTTTCGCTAATGGTTTATTAATTATTTTTGATGAAACAGAGCTTATGAAAAATTCACTTTTCTACATCCTAATCCTATTAATAAATTTTGGTTGTGCCCAAACTAGTGGGTCCAAACAGATCACCCAATTTTCTCCAAACGATATTGGCGATGGTATTTTGGTTGATGTACGGACACCAGAAGAGTTTGAACAGGGCCATTTGGACAATGCTTTGAATATAAATTGGTTTGACCCAGAGTTTGATAAAAAGTTTTCTGATGTTGACAAGGATAAGACCATTTATGTATACTGTAAAGTGGGAGGTAGAAGTGCCAAGGCACAGCAAAAATTAACTTCTTTGGGTTTTAAAAATGTAATTAATCTAGAGGGTGGCTATGATGCATGGGTGAAAGAGTGATCATAGAATTGAAGTTAAAAATGTTTTGTCCCAGTAAGGGAAATTAAATCTAAATTAATACCTATCCTGTATTTCTAAACCTTGTTGTCATCTAAAAGTCCAGCCCTTTCCAATAACGGCTCAATTTTGGGTTCTGCCCCTCTAAACCGCTTATAGAGTTCCATAGGGTCCTCGGTACCTCCTTTAGAAAGGATACATTCTTTAAACTTTGTTGCTACCTCTTTATTAAAGACCCCTTTTTCTTTAAAGTAGGCAAAGGCGTCTGCATCCAATACTTCTGCCCATTTGTAACTGTAATAACCAGAGGAATAGCCTCCTTGAAAAATATGGGAAAAAGAAGTACTCATACATGTTTCAGGAGTGTCTGGGTATAGGTTTGTGTTTTTAAAAGCAAAAGTCTCATGTGCTTTTACATTTGTTATTTCTCTTGGATCCGCACCATGCCAAGACATGTCCAAAAGTCCAAAACTTAGCTGTCTTAAGGTTTGCATACCTTCTTGGAAAGTAGCCGATTCCTTTATTTTTGAAATCAACTCCATAGGAATAACTTCATCAGTTTCGTAATGCGTTGCAAAAAGCTCCAACGCCTCTTTTTCAAAACACCAGTTTTCCATTATTTGACTAGGAAGCTCAACAAAATCCCAATATACCGATGTTCCCGATAGGCTTGGGTAGGTAGTGTTGGCTAACATGCCGTGTAAACCATGGCCAAATTCATGGAACAAAGTAGTTACTTCATTAAAAGTCAATAAGGAAGGCTTGGTAGGTGTTGATGGTGTAAAATTGCATACATTGGAAATATGTGGTCTCACATTTTTGCCGTCAACTTTGTATTGGGATTTAAAAGAAGTCATCCAAGCACCACCTCTTTTACCTGCTCTTGGGTGGAAGTCAGCATAGAACAAAGCAATATACTTCCCGTTAGTATCATAAACCTTATAGGTCTTTACTTCTTCATGATAGGTATCAACATCATATACTTCCTCGAATTTTAGCCCGAATAGTTTTTCTGCCACCGTAAATACCCCGTCGATGACATTTTCTAATTTAAAATAGGGCTTTAGTTGTTCATCGTCCAAGCTGAAAAGTTTTTGCTTTAACTTTTCAGAATAGTAACTGCCATCCCATTTTTGTAGTTGGTCTATGGCGTCTAAATCCTTGGCAAAATCCTCCAATTGTTTAAATTCCCTTTCTGCTGCTGGTTTTGCTTTTTCCAAAAGTTCGTTTAGAAATGCATGTACCCTATCTGGTTTCTCTGCCATACGTTCTTCCAGGACAAAGTCGGCATGTGTTTTGTAGCCCAACAGGTTAGCACGCTCATATCTTAATTTAGCGATTTTAAGAACATTTTCTTGATTGTCAAGTTCATCATCATGAAATCCCTTACTGCTAAATGCCAAGGCTAATTCTTTTCGTAGCTCCCTGTTCTTGGCGTATTTCATAAAAGGAATATAGCTTGGGTAATCTAAAGTAATCAACCAACCAGTATCCTTTCCTTTTGATTTTGCCAATTGCGCCGCAGCTTCTTTAGCACCTTCAGAAAGACCCTCCAGTTGGGATTCAGCCGTTAGGTACATTTGATATTTGTTCGTCTCTGCCAACACGTTTTCTCCAAATTTCAATTTTAATTTGGATAGTTCTGCGTCTATTTCACGTAAACGTTTCTTTTTGTCTTCAGCTAGATTGGCACCATTCCTGCTAAAGCTTTTGTATTTTTTTTCAAGCAGTGTCTGTTGTTCAGTGGATAAATTTAGATTTTCCCTTTGGCCATAAACAGATTTAATTCTTTTGAACAATGCTTGGTTAAGGGTGATGTCATTACTAAATTCAGTTAATAACGGAGAGATTTCTTGTGCCATCCCCTGAATTTCATCATTGGTCTCTGCTGAGTTTAGATTGAAAAATATACTGCTTATCCTATCTAATAGTTGTCCTGAAAATTCTAAGGCTTCAATGGTATTCTCAAAATTGGCATCAGCTATGTTGGAAGTAATAGCATCTATTTCTGCTCTTGCATCTTCCATTGCCTTTAGAAAGGCCGGTTTAAAATGCTCATTCTTTATTTTTGAAAATGGAGCTTCATCGAATTTTACTAATAATGGATTTTGCATATTTCTAACAACTAACAACTAACAACTAACAACTAACAACTAACTGCTAACAACTAAATTATTTTTTATTTACTGTTTTAGCACCTTCAATAACCTTCTGCTTTAATCCTTCTTTATAAAAGATAATCTTATCAAGTACGCATTTATCGGAAGCCCCTATTATTTGGGCGGCCAAAATCCCAGCATTTTTGGCCCCGTTTAAAGCGACAGTTGCCACGGGAACGCCCCCTGGCATTTGTAAGATTGATAAAACACTGTCCCAGCCATCAATAGAATTGCTGCTTTTAACGGGTACACCAATAACAGGTAAGGGTGACATGGAGGCCACCATGCCAGGCAAATGTGCCGCGCCACCTGCGCCAGCTATAATTACCGAATATCCATTAATGTGTGCGTTTTTACTAAAATCGAACAATTTTTCTGGCGTACGATGGGCTGATACAATATCGACATCAACTTCTATGTCAAAACCTTTTAAGATATCTATGGCTTCTTGCATAACAGGTAAGTCACTTGTACTTCCCATAACAACGGCTACTTTACTCATAATTTATTTACTGATTACTTTAACGGTCTCCTTAACGTTTTGTGCTATTTCCCTTGCTTTTGCAATGTCCTTGTCAACAATGGTTACATGACCCATTTTGCGAAATGGCCTAGTTTGTTTTTTACCATAAATATGTGGGGTAACACCATCCATTTTTAATATTTTGTCCATGTTCTCATAAACTACATTACCTGCATATCCTTCGGCACCTACAAGGTTTACCATAATCCCGGCCACCTTACTTTCTGTTTTTCCTAATGGTAATCCTAAAATACAGCGTATGTGTTGTTCAAATTGGTTGGTATAGCTTGCCTCTATACTGTAATGGCCACTATTATGTGGTCTAGGTGCCACTTCATTTACTAAAACTTGGTCGTCATGGGTTTGGAACATTTCAACGGCCAATAACCCTATTAATCCTATATCTTCTGCAACTTTTAAGGCTAGTTCACGAGCCTTTGCGGCTACTTTTTCATCTATTCTGGCCGGGCAAATCACATATTCTACTTGGTTAGCTTCTGGATGGAACTCCATCTCCACCACTGGATAGGTCTTAATCTCATTAGCGCTATTTCTTGCAACTATGACGGCAAGTTCATTTTTAAAAGGAATCATTTTTTCCGCAATGCACTCTCCACTCGGCAAACCAATTAAATCCTCAATTTTTCGGACCACTTTCACACCCTGTCCATCGTATCCAAATTGCGCTACTTTCCAAACAAATGGTAATTCCAAACCACCATTGCTTATGCTATCATTAATTTCACTTACATAGGCAAAACGTTGAAAATCTGCCGTAGGAATGCTATGGTCAACATAAAAAAGCTTTTGTTTGGCCTTATTTTGAATGATGCGTAATGCCTTAGGTTGCGGAAAAACCTTTATACCCTCTTCTTCCAATGCCTCTAAAGCATCCAAGTTTACATTTTCAATCTCAATGGTAAGTACATCAACATCTTTTCCAAAATTATAAACCGCATCATAATCTAAAAGATCGCCCTGTACAAATTCATTACAAGCAATTTTGCAAGGTGCTTCTGGGGAAGGATCTAATACCTTGGTCCATATATCCCATTTTCTGGTTTCGTAGAGCATCATTTTACCGAGTTGGCCTCCACCTAAAATCCCAAGCTTAAAATCAGAAGAAAAATAGTCCATATCGTTTACAAAAATACAGCTTAATCTTAGAAACCAATTGGTTTCTATTTAAAAACACAGGTCAAAACGCTATCTTTGCCAACCTTACTAATTTTGAAAGAATTGATACAGCTCCACGATAAATTTTTTAAGCCTTTTCTGAGCGAGAAGCAAATACAGCAAGCCGTATTTCGTATTGCAGAAGAGATTGCCTTGGATTATAAAGACCAGACACCAATTTTTGTAGGTGTGCTTAACGGTTCTTTTATGTTTGTATCCGATTTTTTAAAGGCGTACCAGCACCCATGTGAGGTGTCCTTTGTGAAGTTAAGTTCTTACCAAGGGCTTACTTCTACGGGTATTGTTGAAACCTTGTTAGACCTACCAGAAAATATTGAAGGCCGCAGTGTTATCATCTTGGAAGATATAATTGATACGGGGCGTACTTTACAGGAACTTGTACATTTATTTGCAAATACCAATGTAAAGGAATTTAAGATAGCCAGTCTTTTTTATAAATCGGAAGTCTATAATGGGGAATATGTTATAGACTATTTTGGACTGGAAATTCCAGACCGTTTTATTGTAGGATATGGTCTAGATTATAATGAATTAGGAAGAAACCTTAAAGAAGTATACCAATTAAACCAAAAACATATGATCAATCTTGTACTCTTTGGAAAGCCAGGTGCGGGTAAAGGCACACAGGCTGCCTTTTTAAAGGAAAAGTACAACTTAAAACACATCTCAACAGGCGATGTATTTAGGTACAATATTAAAAACGGAACAGCATTAGGAACATTGGCCAAATCATATATTGATAAGGGCGATTTAGTGCCGGATGAAGTGACTATTAAAATGTTGGAAGACGAAGTTGAAAAAAACCCAGATGCAGATGGATTTATTTTTGACGGCTTTCCTAGAACTGCAGCTCAAGCTGAAGCATTGGATAATTTTTTGGAGTCTAAGGACATGAAAATAAATGCTACCATAGCCTTAGAGGCAAATGATGAAATCCTAATTAGTCGTTTGTTGGAAAGAGGCAAAGTTAGCGGACGTTCAGATGACCAAGATGTAGAAAAAATAAGAAATCGTTTTGATGAATATAATTTAAAAACGGCACCTTTAAAAGAGTACTACGAGGAACAAAACAAGTTTTACAGTGTAGATGGTATTGGAACCATTGAAGAGATTACATCTAGATTAACCAAAGTAATACAGGGGCTTTAATTGAAGTTGGTTTCAATAGAATAATAGAATATGACCGAAGGTAATTTTGTAGACTATGTTAAGGTGTTTTTGGCTTCCGGAAAAGGGGGTAAGGGATCTGTACATTTACATAGGGAAAAGTTTATTACCAAAGGTGGCCCTGATGGTGGTGATGGTGGCCGTGGTGGTCATATAATTTTACGTGGAAACCAAAACTTGTGGACACTAGTTAGTTTTAAGTTTAAAAAGCATTTTAAGGCGGGGCATGGTGAGCATGGCAGTAAAAGTCGAAGTACGGGAGCCGATGGGGAAGATATTTACTTAGATGTGCCGCTAGGAACCGTAGTAAAGGACCCTGAAACCGGGGAAGTTCTTTATGAGATAACGGAACACGGGGAAGAAAAAATTATATTGGAAGGTGGAATGGGGGGTCGTGGTAACTGGCATTTTAGAACAGCTACTAACCAGACTCCGAGATATGCACAGCCTGGTGTAGAAGGTAAAGAGGCCCATTTCTTATTTGAACTTAAATTACTTGCCGATGTTGGTCTCGTAGGTTTTCCAAATGCTGGTAAATCTACACTGTTGTCGGTTATTACATCTGCAAAACCAAAGATTGCAGATTACGAGTTTACTACCCTTAAACCGAATTTAGGAATAGTGGAATATCGTGATTTTAAAAGTTTCGTAATTGCTGATATTCCAGGAATTATAGAAGGTGCTGCAGAAGGAAAAGGTCTAGGACATTATTTTTTAAGACATATTGAACGCAACGCTACCTTATTATTTTTAATTCCTGCAGATAGCAAGGATATCAGCAAAGAATATGAAATATTATTGGATGAACTTAGAAGATACAATCCAGAATTACTGGATAAAGAACGTTTGGTGGCTATCTCTAAAAGCGATATGCTCGATGATGAGCTTATTGGGGAAATGCGTAAAGAGCTGGATAAGGATCTTCATGGCGTTTCCTATATGTTTATATCCTCGGTAGCACAAATGGGAATTACCGAACTTAAGGATAGGCTCTGGGCAATGCTCAACGCTTAAACGAATAAACGAAGCAATCCTTAATTCCAATTTCTTTTTTTGTAATTTTAAAAGGCTAATGACATAGTAGCCTTTAAATGGTTCAATTATGAAAAAGCTTTTTTCAATTGCATTTATCACTGTCCTACTCTCATGTAGTGCTACCAAAGTAAATTATGATTACGATAAGTCAACCGATTTTTCCTCATACAATACTTATAATTATTTCAACGACCTGGAAACAGGTTTCAGCGAGCTAGATGAGAAGCGATTCTTGAACGCCGTGGCCATTACACTTCAATCAAAAGGGTTAAAGTTTTCTGAGGAACCGGATATTTTTATCGATATTAAAAGTACAGTATACCGTTCACGATCAAATAACTCTGTAGGATTGGGTTTAGGAGGTGGTGGTTCTACTATTGGAGGAGGGGTTTCTGTTGGAATACCGGTTGGTGAGCCTAAACTTACAAGGGAACTTCAAATAGACTTTGTGGATGCTAAAAAGGACATGCTTATATGGCAATCTGTGAGCACCAGTCCTTTTAAAGAAGGAGAGCCACCAGCATTAAAGGAAAAAAACATTCAAGAATTAGTGGCTAAAATCTTTGATAAATATCCGCCAAAAGCCCACAATTAGTTATAGCGTTATACTTGTTTTATAATAATGTTCTTTCAATTTAAGTGTAAATCAGTTTTCATTTCCTTATTTTTTTACATCTTAATTATTTACACTTACGTTAACCCTTACCCCTTCACTATGACTGCTGAACTCTGGGGCATACATGCTTTGTATTGCAGTAATGCCATTACTAAAGTTGCCCGCATTATTTACCCTTAAATCATATTCAAAAACATAGACCCCTTTAGGTAAATAATCAATAAAGAAATTAGTACTAGCATCTTTGGTGCTTTCATAATACCCTAGGCCATCCTGCCATTTGTATTGTGAAATTATATGTATAGGCTCCAAACCTGAGGCACGCATATCTTTCATATGGATAAACTCCATATCCCTATCCGCTTTTAATTCGATGCGTACCCGTACCAAATCGCCAACTTTTAAAGATTTTCCAGGTATAATTTCAGTAATCCCTTCACCAGTATCTGTGTTGTTCTTAAGGAATAATTTCTTCTTTAATTGTAATGGGGTTTCTGCAGTTGTAATTTTGTCTAAATCCTCAAAATATTGCCAATGCAAAGCTCCCCACGCCGATCCATCTCCTTTTTTGTTTAGTTGTATATTGGCCATTTTTGGAGTTACTTCACTAGCGCTCCATGATGTTTTAAAATACCCGGTGCCGGCCTCAACTTTTACATTTTCCATTGTACTTGGGGCGATTTCTTCACCTCCTATTGTAACTTCCACAGCATCAGTAACCGATAGCCAATCACTACCGCTTAATAGTAATGCATATACTGCCTCTGAGGTTGCTTTGGTGGTTTTCCATTGGTTGGTCTGCTTGTTTTTAAGTAACCAGACCTTTAGGTTGTCAATGGTTGCAACATCTCCATCAATTTCTGTAAATGCTTCAATAAGTAATGCCTGTGTCTCTATCGGTGCTTGGTGCCAATACAGGGAGTTGGTGTTTTCTTTCCAGTACATGCCCATTTCATGGGAAACTATACTATTCTCTTTTAAGGAACGCATGATTTTCTTTGCTGAATTTTCATCACCGATTCTTTGTAGGATTAGTGCTATCATTCCTTTGGAATACAAGTTTCTTTTGGGCCAGTATTTTTGTGCCTGGACTTTATAATAGTTTATGGTTTCATCTGTTTTTTTAGAGGTTTTAATGTCCTTATAAAAGCTACGCATATATAAATACTGAATTTGAGTATTGCTTAAATGGTCTTTTGTAAGATCAGGTGAATATTTTTTCATTCGCTCATATTCAGCAACAAATTCATCATCCAAATACCTGATGGCTTTTTTAACCATAGTATCTGTTCTACCGTTGGTAGCTACAGATAATTGTTTTAGGTGTCCCAAACCGCTTACGATATGTTGCGTGATAAATCTGTTTTCCCTACCACCTTTAAACCAAGGCCATGCCCCTGAACCCATTTGATTGCTTTCCAATTTTTGAATCGTATTTTCTAGTTCGTTTTGCATTTTGTTCAAATCAAAAAGTAAGGCTATTCTCTTTTTTTGCTCTGTTTCTGATTGGGCATCCCTTAGCCACGGGGTTTCTTGTATTAAGATTGATTTTAGTTCTTGATTTTTTTCAAGATTACTTAATAACGCGCCTGAATTGGCCCATTGGTCAAATACTTCCTTTATTCTTGGGTTGGCATTTGCAATATGCGCTGCAAGCGTGTTGGCATAGAATCTGGCAAATATCTGTTCATTACATTCATACGGATATTCCATCAAATAGGGTAGTGCCTGTACAGCATACCACGCGGGGTTAGAACTAATTTCTAAAGTTAGTTTGTGATGGCTAAGCGTGGTAGAGGCATGGTCCATTAATTTGTTCATCGTAAATGTTTTGGACTCATTACTTCGTACCCACATGGGTAAGGTTTCGGTTACTAACATACGGTTAGTAAGCACTGGAAGGACATGCTGCTCACCATCACTAAAATCACCAGCTTTTGCTACTATTTTATATTGAACACCTTGTAGGCCTTTTGGTATTTTAAGGTGCCAGGTAAGTTCTGTGTTCCCTTTGGCAGTAACTTTAAAACTTTGCGTTTTATTGGATGCAGTAATCAGTGAATCAATAGATATACCCGTAACAACATCTGTCAATTCTAATTGACCAAAACCATTCAACTGCTTTTCTGTTAGATTGGAGATTTTTGTACTGATAAAAATTTTATCGTCCTCACGTAAAAACCGTGGAGGATTGGGAAGTACCATCAAATCTTTCTGGGTAACGGTCGATAAGGATTTAGTGGCAGATTTTAAGTCTTTGGTGTAAGCCAATAATTGCAAGTTCCAGCGCGTTAGGGCTTCCGGGGTGGTGAAACTAAAGGTTGCATTGCCTTCTTTGTCCGTAAGTAAATGAGGAAAAAAGAAAGCAGTTTCCTGAAGGTTTTTGCGTATTTGCACACCGCTAAAGTCCATGGGAAGGTTTTGGGGTGTTTCTATCTGAGGTTTAGAAGTTATGGCTACACCGGCCACCTTTCCTTGTAAGACATTATCTAGCTCCATTTCCGCATCTTCACTCGCTTCCATAGAAACTGCTGCAGTAACCGCTTTTCTTTTGGTTGTGCCATAACCGGTAACAACCACTTCATCTAAGGATGCTGAATCTTCTTGAAGATATACTATAAAAAAATTATCCTTGCCGATGGTTATTATTTGATTAACATAGCCTAAATAGCTAAAAACTAGCTGATTTTTTTCTTGTGCTTTTATGGTAAAATCACCATCAAAGTCTGTTACTGTCCCTTCAGCTGTACCTTGTATGATTACGTTTACACCTGCTAATGGCTCTCCATTTTCATTATAAACCGTTCCATGTACATACCCTTCTTTGATGGAAGAATCTACAAAGGATTTATTTTTTTGTTTAGTCCTATATCTGTTCAAATAGTTTCGTTGAGCATATATCGGATTATTGAAATCCAATCCAAACCATTCAAAACTATCATAAGTTATGGTCGGAACATAGGGTACGTTCTTGTATGCATTATAGTTTCTAAAATTGGTATTGCCAAAGCTCTGATTGGCATTACTTCGTGAAAAACCATAGAAAAGGGGGCGAGAAATTGGGTTGAAACTCCAATGGTGACCTCTAAATTGGTCTAGAGAAGCATCGTACATACTTGCAAGTAATTCGGCTGTTACTTTTTCTCCCTTAGGTCCCTTGATCTTAAAGCTCCAGGTTTCATCCGTACCGGGTTGTAACTTATCCCTAAAGGTCAAGGTTTCAATCTCCAACGACGTATTTGGGTAGGGAACAGAAATGTTAACATTGCCAGATTGGTATGCGTTAAAGGCAGAATAGGAGTAGTTTACGGCAAAACCGCCAACGTCTTCTGCATGTACCGGAATGTTCAAGGATTCGCAACCACCTTGTAGTTTAAGGATTTTCTTTTGTACGATTTCATTACCTTTCTCAACCCAAACAGTTAGAAACATATTTTCTGCATTGCTATAAAAGGTAACTTCTGCTGTATCACCAACGTCATACCTAGATTTATTGGTCTTAACATAGAATAGGGCATTGTCCGCCAACTGTTTTTCTTTTTCACTATATATGTTGGTATGTGACTTGGCAAGAACTTCCTGACCAAATTCATCTTTTGTGGCAAGCTCAATTATATATTTCCCAGACTCCCATTTTTTAATTGACCTTAAATTGATTTGGGTCGATTTTTCTGTATTAAATTCAGTTTCAAATACCAATTTGCCCTTTTCCCATGTGTTAGGGTCATTTTCATTTAAGTAGGCATCATGGGGATACCGAGACTTAAAATCACTTTTTTCCCAATATTGATAATCAGGAGCTGGCCATGGCCTGTTGCGGAGCACATATCTGGGCGCTTTTAATTTATACATCTTCAAATTACCCATCGCCGGCACTTCCTGTCCATTTAAGTTTTGGGTGCTTATTTTAATTTCATGTTCCTTTTTTGACTTATCCAATTGGTCGTTTACGATTATGGAGGCTGTCATGGCATGGTAGCCCACTTTTACCGTGGTTTCCGTACTTCGTGTTTCGCCATTAATATCTGTAATACTTGCTGTTATGGTGTAGTTAAAAATTGGAAGATCTTCCTTGGCCATATTTAGGTCTGGAATGGCCTTAAACGTTATTTCATAATCACCTGCGTCATTGGTTATAGTCTCCCCATGGCCAATTTCTAATGGTTCACTATACACATAGGGCCTTCTCCAGTAATACCATGGCGTAAAATTTACATTTCGTTGTATACGATAACTTATTTTTGCGTCTGAAATACTGCTGCCTGCGAATGACATTGCATTACCCTTTACTGTAATGCTGTCATTTACTTTAAAGGTTTCTGTTACTGGTTTAAAAGATGTTTCAAATTTAGGTCGTTTATATTCTTCCACAGAAAAATAAAATGGGTCGTTTATCAAGCCTGATAACCCATAAACTTGTAAATGGTATTCACCGTTTAGACCGTTAATTGGTAAAATAAAGTTACCTGAGAATGAGCCAAATTCGTTGGTCTCTACATCTAATTCGGAAACAGTTTGTCCGTTTACATCAACGAGTTCAACAGTAACCAATTCGTTAGGGGCAATCTTGGAACTGCTATCTTCATTTTCAATGATTATACCCTTAAAATACAGAGGTTGCCCAGGTCTATAGATACTTCTGTCTTTGAACAAAAAGGTCTGATAGGTAATCTGGGGTATTTTGTTATCTATTCTTTTTCGGTTAATATAGGTGCCACCAAAAATGGCGATTTCATCTTTATGGTTAATTTCAGTATGTGAAACAGAAATAGTATTCCCATTAAGTGGGAAGGCTGCAAATCCATTATCATCGGTAAGCAATTTTTTCTTTAGTAGTGAACCACGGTAATTACGCCTATAGTAAAAAGTTATTTTGGCCTTGTTTTTGGGTTCCCCTGTATTTCTGTCTATAACCTGAAAAAGATGCCGATCTGGAGTCTTGGTTTCACTAAGGGCAAGGTTTGTAACTTGTATAGGACTAAAGGCATAGCTGCCTTGTGGGTCCTCTTGGCTATCTGAACTTTTGGATGTGGCAAGAATTATATATTGACCGTTATCCATTTTAGGAACGGGAATCTCAATGCTATGGTTTTGGTAGTCATTCTCATTTATAAGTTTTACTTCCCATGATGTTTTCAAAGGCAAGTTTTTAATAAATTCCAACTGTTTTTGGATAGGATATACCTCTAGAAGTTCGGCTTTTTGCGATTGACTAACGGTATAAGCTTTAAGTTCCAATTGGTCATGATTAGTATATTTCACTAATAGCCGAGATGGTTGGTTGTTTGGTACATATTTTTCTGCTGTAAGTTGTAAGGAGCCAGCCAAAATCTGTGTTTTTAATACCTCACACTTTTTACCTCCTCTACTATTGGGAAATTTGGAAATAACTTCATCACAAATTGCAATAGCTTCTTTTAGCCTCCAACGAAATGCATTCTCTTCTTCTGAATAGGTATTCCCTTGGCTTCTTAATATTTCTGCTATTTCATATTTATATAGGGCAAAACTTTCATGTGTTTCCAAGTTTATTGCAGACTGGTTTAAAACCTCTAAAAAGTAGGTGTCCTTATCTTTAAAAACAGCTTTTGAATGGATGAATTTTAATCGTTCTATGTCAACATCAACCAGTGCATTTGTAGCAGCATTTGGAAAGTGAAATTGTACTAATTGCTGGTAAATTTGTAATGCCCTTGCTTGAAGTGAGGTTTTGTCAGAAGTGGGTATTGTTAGTTGTGAAAATGAATAGGCATCACACAGGTAACTTGGATGGTCTATTTCAAATTTATCAGCAGGTCTTGTGATGTTGTTTTCATCAGTCTTATAAAAATCGAGGGCACTATGGGCCAATAAATCAAATAGCGTTGGTCTTAAAGCTTTTGAGCCCTCTTGTTCATATAAAATTTCCTTGAAGTCTTCTAATCCTTCTTTCTGAAGATCTAGAGGGTTTTGAAGCGACTTTTCAAAATGAATCGTAATTTCCTTAAAAAGGGTAGTGAGGTCCCAAGTCCTAAAATCAATGCTATCTACCTTGGTATTTGTTGCCGTTCTATTATAAAACAGATAACGGTTTTGCTTAAAATACTGCCAATATAAATTTGCCAGATATCCTTCTAAAATGTTTTTGGTTGGAAAATCTGCATTGTCTATCTCCATTTTTAAATTTTGGACAACGTTTAATTTAGCATCCTCTTCAAGAATTAAAGCATATTTACAACTGAATAGGAGTGATTTAATCCGCTGTGCCCTGTTTTTTTCCTTACTCGCCTTAACAGCTATTTGTTCAACAACCTCAAGTGCAGATTTAGTAAAATTATCCTCCTCCAATTTATGTACTTGGGCCCATAACCCATTATAAGTAGCTTCGTTTTCCTGTGCTGGGGATATATGTGAGAATAGGATGAGAGAAAAAGCAGTTATCAATGTTTTCATTATCTTAAATTTACAGAACAAAGGTTTGCAAAAGCCATACCACATACAATAGTAAATGAGGGAAGTGAGGCTTTAGGCTAGGGAATGCCCTTTCTTGTCAGTTATGCGTTATAGACTTTTTAGTAGACCCCCATCTATAGGAATCTGTGTACCTGTGATGTAAGCGGCTTTGTCTGAAGCCAAAAATGCCGCCAAATAGCCATATTCTTTAGGATTTCCAATGCGTTTTAAAGGAACCCTAGATTCCATGTCCGCACGAACCTTAGATACGTCTATACCCAATTGTTCTGCCTTTTTTGTATTTAACTGGGCAATGCGGTCAGTATCAAAATAACCGGTAAGCACGCTATTAACCGTAATTTTATGTTTGCCTACATCTGTGGCAAGGGATTTGCCCCAGGTAACCACAGCTGCCCTAATAGAATTGGACAATGCCAGGTAGGACAGAGGTTCCTTAACAGATACGGAGGCCACGTTTATAATACGACCCCAGTTATTTGAAATCATGTTTTTTAGGGCAAGTTCTGTTGTAATTACGGTAGTTTTAAATAACAAGTCAAAAGCTTCTTGGTAATCACCCACCTTCTTTTCCAAAGCATTTCCAGCGGACGGTCCTTGGGTATTGTTCACGAGAATATCTATTTGATTGTCTTTAAAAAAGTTGTGGAGTATTTCTTGGTAGCCTCTAAAGTCATTAAAATCTACCTGTAGAAATCCGTGCTGTTGCCCTAGGTTTGTAGGTAGGCTAGCAACGATGGCCTTGAGCTTTTCTAAACTGCGGGACATTAGTGTAACGCTTGCTCCACATTCTGCCAATTGTATAGCGATTGCTTTACCAATACCACCACTACTACCACCAACCAAGGCTTTTTTGCCAACAAGTGAGATTTCCATATCAATTTAAATTTGACTAAAACATTTCTTATTTGTATTCCTCCCGTGTAGGACTAAAAACATCCATTAACTTACACGTAGTTAATGCCTTTCCACTGTGTTTCGTAAATGGAGCAATGAGCACAATATCCCCAGGATAATATACCTTGGAATTTCCATCCAAAGTAAACTCAAACTTACCTTCCAAAACTTGCATAACCTGTTCGTGCATATGTGAATGTTCAGGTACCTCAGCATTTTTTTCCACATCCCAATAAGCAATTGACATTTTTTCTCCATGTATCATTTTCGCATGATAACCCGGCATTATTTCTTTTGTTGGGATGGAATCGAGATTTAGGTGCATATAATTTGATTTATATCGAAGATAAAAATAAACTAACTAAGAATAGAGAGGTTTGTGATGCCCTTAGCTATTGTTATCTTTGGATTCTAAATTTTATTGATGCGAATACATTTCATAGCCATTGGCGGTAGTGCCATGCACAATTTGGCGTTAGCGTTAAAACATAAAGGGTACACTATCACAGGAAGTGATGATGTCATTTTTGAACCATCAAAATCCAGATTGGATAAAAATGGACTATTGCCAAAAGAATTTGGCTGGTTTCCTGAGAAAATACATGTTGGGTTAGAAGCGGTTGTGCTTGGTATGCATGCCAAGGCAGACAACCCCGAACTGTTGAAAGCACAAGAACTTGGACTGACCATTTATTCGTATCCCGAATTCTTATATGAACAATCAAAAAATAAAACAAGGGTGGTTATTGGTGGGAGTCATGGTAAGACCACAATTACATCAATGATCTTACATGTGCTCAATTATCATGAAATCCCAGTTGATTATATGGTAGGTGCCCAATTGGAAGGTTTCGATAGGATGGTACACCTTACCGAAGAAAACGATTTTATTGTTTTGGAGGGCGATGAATATCTATCATCACCAATTGACCGAAGACCAAAATTTCATTTATACAAGCCCAATATTGCCTTATTGAGCGGTATTGCATGGGATCATATCAATGTCTTTCCGACATTTGAAAATTATGTTGAGCAGTTTCAGATTTTTGTGGATAGTATAGTAAAGGGAGGTAGTATTACGTATAATGAAGAAGATGTTGAGGTGAAGAAGGTGGTGGAGGCTTCGGAAAATGCTATTAGAAAACTACCTTATAACACGCCTGATTATGAAGTAGTAGATGGGGCTACACTTCTAATGACACCAGAAGGATCTATGCCAATAGAAGTATTTGGCAAGCATAACCTTAGTAATCTCGCTGGCGCAAAATGGATTTGCCAGAATATGGGTGTTGACGAGGAAGATTTTTATGAAGCTATCTCAACTTTTAAAGGAGCATCCAAACGTTTGGAAAAAATAGCGGAGAGTATCTCTAGTGTCGCTTTTAAGGATTTTGCCCATTCGCCTAGTAAGGTAGCGGCTACTACCAAGGCAGTTAAGGAGCAATATCCTAATAATCGACTTTTGGCATGTTTGGAATTACATACCTATAGCAGTTTTAACCCTGAGTTTTTAAAGGAGTATAAAGGTGCCCTGGATTCGGCAGATGAAGCGGTGATCTTCTATTTGCCAGAATCTGTAGCTATAAAAAAACTGAAGGAGGTAACACCTGACCAGATACGAGAGGCTTTTGAAAGGGATGATTTAATCATATTTACCGATGCCGCATCGTTTCATGATTTTATTGAAAAGCAAGACTATGCAGATACGGCATTACTGCTAATGAGCTCTGGTAATTATGGGGGATTGGATTTAGCGGGTCTTAAAACTCGGATGGAAGCTTGATTGGCATAGACTTAATGTAATTTTGTCAGCGTATATATTTAGGAATGGAAATTGATTGGCAGACTGTAAGTCTAAGCCAAAAATAATGATGTTCCTAGCCAAAATCCCATCCTATCTGAAACGAATATGCTCTTTGTTTTTGGCGGCATTTATGATAGGTGTTTCTAATGTAATTATGGAGGAGGACAGAATGATCAATGATACTAGGGCTAAAGTAGAACAACGCCAAGATCAATCCTTAGAAGAATAGCAGCATTAAAATAATTTGTTCATTATCTTTAGCAAATGCAAGAAAAGCCTAGTTCATTTTCTATAAAGCATTGGTCAGACGATGATAAACCTCGTGAAAAACTAATTCAAAAAGGACGTTCCGTACTTTCAGATGCTGAATTAATTGCCATTTTAATTGGCTCAGGAAGTAGGTCTGAAAGCGCTGTGGAGCTATCTAAACGTATTTTAGCTTCAGTAAACCATAATTTAAATGAACTTGGCAAGCTATCCATTAAACAATTAATGCAGTTTAAAGGTATAGGAGAGGCAAAAGCGGTAACTATTGCGGCCGCTTTAGAAATAGGGAGGCGGAGAAGGGGGGAAGAAAGTGTCCAAATTTCAAAAATAGATAGTAGTAAAGATGCTTTTGAAATATTGCAACCTGTTATGGGAGAGTTGGAACATGAGGAATTCTGGATTCTTTATTTAAACAATTCAAATAAAGTCTTACACCAGTCTCAATTAAGTAAAGGTGGGATAACAGGTACCTTGGTAGATGTCCGCATTGTTATGAAACAGTCGCTAGAATTGGGGGCAGTGGCCCTAATCCTTGCTCACAACCATCCCTCGGGAACACTTAAACCAAGCCAAGCCGATAAAAATATTACCCAAAAGATCAAAACAGCTTCAGAATCGTTGGACATCAAAGTTTTGGATCATATTATCATAACACAGAAAGACTATTTTAGCTTTGCAGATAATCAGATATTATAAATGTTGTTAATTTATACCCATAAAATTACGCCGCGCTTCACGTTTACAATGAAGCATGTCTTCACCAAAATATTGGGTATTGAGGTAGACTTCACCACCAAGGTGGAGGAGTTTATTAAGCATACGGAAGAAAAAATCACCTATACCAAACAACCCCTTCAAAATGAATTTTTTGTAAGAAGTCATAACCTCTTATTTGAACAAGGCATCAACGATATTGGGATAAACGTCATGAGTTGGGAAAATACACCTTGCTTTTTTTCTACCGGTGATCGTAGTAACCTGCCGTATGATATTTTTGCGGCAAGCTTTTATCTTATTAGCAGATATGAGGAATATTTACCACATGTTAAGGATGTTCATGGACGTTTTTCTCCAAAGGATAGTATTGCCTATCAGCATAAATTTTTAGAAAGGCCTGTTGTTGATATATGGGCAATGAAACTTTTAAAAATTTTAAAGGATCGTTTTCCAGAAATAAAGCACCAGGCAAGGTTATATGAATACCGCTCCTTAATAGACGTTACCACATCACATTGTTATGCAAATAGGGGTGTTATTAGAGGTTTTTCTGGTTTGATGCTAGATTTGGTCAATTTTAGATTGAAACGTGTAGTTGAGCGTGTTTCTGTTGGATTAAACCTGAAAAAAGACCCCTATGATAATTTCTCTAGTTTAATCAATTGGCATAATGAATTTAAAATTAAAAGTATATTCTTTTTTCAGTTTGCCAATTATTCAAAGTACGATAAAAATGTGTCTATCAATAGCAATAAGTTTAAATCATTGATCAAATATGTTGGTGATTATTCAAAAGTAGCACTGGCCGCCTCATATAGCTCCTTTGACAATGTTGATTTGCTTAAGACAGAGAAAAGTAATTTGGAAAAAGTAGTGAATCGCCCTGTGAATTATTCTAGGATGAGGTATAATAGGGTAGATGTTCCAGAATCTTACAGAAACTTGATTGCAGCTGAATTTACAGATGATTTCACTATGGGGTATACCCATCAAATAGGTTTTAGAGCAGGTACATGTACCCCTTTCCAATTTTATGATATACCGTTGGAAGTGCAACAGCCCATTAAAATATATCCCTTTGCTGTACATGATTATGCCCTTTTAAACCTAAAAAGGAAATCGGACATCCTTAAAACTTTAGATACTATATACCTCGATATAAAAACGGTTGGCGGTTTATTTTTGACTGTTTTTTCTAACGAACTTCTGGGAAGGGAAGGAAAACCAGATTGGAAGGAAGTTTATAAAGATATACTTGTGAAATACAATGTTTAAAGATCAAATTACAGACGTTTTTTTTGATTTAGACCATACCTTATGGGATTTTGAAAAAAATTCTGCGCTTACCTTTCAGAAAATTTTTGACTTGCACAATGTTCAAATTTCATTAGATAGTTTTTTGGAAGTCTATATACCGGCTAACTTGGCTTTTTGGAAATTATATAGGGAAGAAAAAATCACGAAGTCGGCATTAAGATATCAACGACTTAAAACTGTTTTTGATACTTTGGGATATCAGCTTTCATATGAGACCATTAATAACCTCTCTGATGCCTATATCACTTATTTATCCAGTTACAACCACCTGTTTCCTGAAGCTAAAGCAATTTTGGCATACCTGAAACCAAAGTATAAGCTGCACATTATTACTAACGGATTTCAGGAAATACAGGAAAAAAAGCTTAAAAATTCTGGAATTCACCATTATTTTGAACACATCGTAGATTCTGAAATGGCTGGTGTGAAAAAACCAAATCCCATAATTTTTGAAATGGCGTTACAAAAAGCAAACACGCTTCCCAGTAAATCATTAATGGTTGGGGATAGTTTAGAGGCAGATATATTAGGGGCCAAGTCTTTAGGTTTTAATACCATCCACTTTAATGCACACAGAGAGCCTGAACATAACCATTGTCTTATGATTACAGCTTTGGGCGAAATAAAATCCTATTTATAGAGTTATTATTGATATATGTAATCCATAATTGGTATTACTTTATTTTAATTACTCTAATGAAAAAGTGTTCCCATTTAATAGTATCCCTTTTACTGGTGGTGTTGTTATTCTCCTGTTCGGAGCAGCAAGATTTTGGTCAGTATGACGATTTAGAAATCACCCCAACTTACGAAACCAGTATTTTTTATGTAAAGACACAAGAAAGCTTGATCAATAGGATTTCTGGTCTTAATTTTTTTACCCAAGATTTTAATTTCGATGCATTTGAAGAAGATCTATTTGCAGAAAGGGTCATAGAAGGGGTACTTACCTATGAACTTGTGAATACGACCAGTAAGGAGATAGAGATTACATTAGAGTTCTTGGATGAGAATGATACTGTTTTGGATACTGAATTTTTTCAGATGGATGCTGCCCCTACAGCACTTTTAATTCGTGAGGTGGCCTATGGAATCACAGGTAAAAGTTTGGATATCATTACTAACACATCCAAAATACGTCTAAGCGCAAGAAATTTAGGTGATAATTCCAGTAGATCCAGTCTTCCTGATCCTGCTATAATTTTAAGTTCCAGCGCTAAATTCATGGTACGCTTAAAATGAGATATTCAAGCATAACGGTTTTAGTTGCTGTGTTGTTTTGTGTTCTTGTTCAGGCACAAAATAAACAGATTTTATACGATTTTAATGAAATTCCACAGTCTATGATGCTTAATCCAGGTGTGGAAACAGATTTTAAATGGTATGGAGGAATTCCATTATTATCCGGAATATCTGGTTATGCAGGCTCTAATGGAGTCGCCGTTAACGATATTTTCGCCAATGATGGTTTGGATATTAACGATAAAGTTCGCGATCGTATGGTTGCCGGACTTTCTACTAAGGATGAGTTTAGCGGCACGTTTCAATTAGAATTTCTAAACGTAGGGTATAGAAGTGAAAATCCAAATGTTTTTTATTCATTCGGTGCGTATTTAGATATTGATAATATAGCGTATTGGCCAAAGGATTATGCCCATTTGGCATTTGAAGGAAATGCCGGTCAATTGAATAGGAGATATGATTTAGGCGATTTAAAGGCTAGGGGGTCCATGGTCAATGTTATTCATTTTGGTTTAAATAAAAAGGTAAATCGTAGTCTGACCATCGGAGCAAGAGGTAAACTATATTCTGGTATTTTAGATTATAATTCCTCAACAAACAAAGGTTATTTTGTGAATACGGAGGGGGTAAATAACAGGATCAATACTACGTTAAGTGCTGATTTAGAATTGAAAACTTCTGGGTTTGATGCTGTTGGTGATGCTGATAATGTCGCTGCAGCGATAATAAAAAGAGCGGCGTTCGGTGGAGATTTAGGTCTAGGTATCGATTTAGGTTTCACCTACCACCTTAGTGAACAAACCGTGGTTACAACAAGTCTTTTGGATGTGGGTTTTATTTACCATAGCGGTGATACAAAAAGGTATAGCTTAGATGGACAGGCAAGCGTAGAAGGAATTGAAATTGATGTCTTGGAGCAGTTTGCAAATTTGAATAGGGATTTTTGGCAGGACCTTGTAGATGATGTTGAGGAACTTATTCCATTTGAGACAAAGACAAATGGATATATTACTTTTAGGCCTACAAAGCTATATGCTTCAATACGTCACGATTTTGGACAACCAATCGGTGGTACGGAAAGTTGTGATTGCGGAGTAACTGCTTCACAAAAAAGTCTTAGAACAAAATATCGAAATTCTGTGGGTGGCCAGTTTTATGCCATTAATAGGCCAAGAGGACCGCAAACGGCGATTACCGCTTTTTATCAAAGAAGATTTGGTAATACAATAGCATTAAAAGCAACCTATACCGCAGATAAATTTAGTTTCACCAATTTAGGTTTAGGTCTAAACCTACAAGCAGGGCCTATGAATTTTTATATCATGGCAGATAACCTACTTTCTTATCAAAATGTCGCAGCTAGTAATTATGCCTCTTTCCAATTAGGATTAAATATTATATCTTGGGACAACTAAGGATGAAATAAGGCATAACCTATTGCTTAGATACTTTGGCATGCTTTTTTCACTATACATTTCTATTTAAAGAAAAAACTGAAAAAATTGAGAACTACGCTGTTTGCATTGATTATACTAATTGGAATTACCGGAAACGGACAAAGTAATCTAAATGATTACAAGTATATTATTATCCCTAAAAAGTTTGAGAGTTTTAAAAATGCCAATGAGTACCAAACAAGTACGCTTATAAAACATCTCTTTACCCAAAAGGGTTTTCTGGCGGTATATGATGACCAACTTCCATCAGATTTAAATGCCAATAGGTGTTTGGGACTCGTTTGTGATTTAAGGGACGAATCTAATATGTTTATAACAAAAGCTAGCATTGCTTTGTTAGATTGTAACGGTAAAGAGGTAATTGTTACACAGGAAGGCAGGTCTAAGATTAAGGAATATAAGGATGCATATGCAGATGTTATTAAAGCAGCAATGAAAAGTTTTAATACTATAAATTATAAATATGAGGAAAAGGTTTTGAACAACGAACCTGTTGTTCTTAATTTTAGGAACGATGTTAAGAAGTTAGAGAAAAATACACCAAAGAGTGAAATAGCTGTTGAAAAAAAAGAAGAGTTGGTTCCTCAAGCGGAAAAACATACACCAAAAAATGTATCGCCTAACGTAATCCAAAAAGCAACCGAGAAAGAACAGTTGTATAAAAACATTGAGCCAGTCCCATCGAATATTGGGCCTGATGCCGACTTAAAATCAAAAACCGAATCATCCGATACTATTGAAATATGGTATGCACAAGAACTGTCCAATGGCTATCAGTTGGTAGATAGTACACCTGAGATTAGAATGACCTTATTAAAAAGTTCCATTGATGATGTATTTATGGCCCAATCTGATGGAAAAAATGGAATGGTATTCCAAAAAAATGGCAAATGGATTTTTGAGTACTATTTAGAAAATGAACTTGTACAGGAAGAACTTAGGATTAAATTTTAAAAATCATATTTATCCTTCCATCGTTTTTTAAGAAAATCACTTAGGGCATTTTCCCTTTGGTTATTTCCGGGTTTATAAAATGAAGTGCCAACAATTTCATCGGGCAAAAACTCCGCCATCACAAAGTTGTTTTCGTAATCGTGGGCGTATTTATAATTTTCTCCGTAGCCTAAGTCTTTCATAAGTTTGGAGGGGGCATTGCGTAGGGCCAACGGAACGGAAAGGTTACCTGTCTGCTTTACCGTTTGTTGGGCTTTGCCAATCGCCATATAGCTCGCATTACTCTTTGCTGAAGTTGCCAAGTAAATTGCGCACTGACTAAGTATAATTGTTGCTTCAGGATAGCCAATTGTTGTAACGGCCTGGAATGTATTATTGGCAATAACCAAAGCAGTAGGATTGGCCAGACCTATATCTTCAGATGCAGAAATTAACATTCGTCTAGCAATGAACTTTACATCTTCACCACCTTCTATCATTCTAGCCAACCAGTAAACAGCCCCATTGGGGTCACTTCCACGTATAGATTTTATAAAAGCAGAAATAATGTCGTAATGTTGTTCTCCTGTTTTATCGTATAATACGGTATTCTTTTGAGCTTTAGACAAGACAAGTTCGTCTGTAATTTCAATAGTATCCCCTTGTTCGGAATTGATGACCAATTCAAATACATTTAAAAGCTTACGACCATCGCCACCAGATAATCTAAGTAGTGCTTCTGTTTCCGTTAACTTTATATTTTTATTTTGTAAATAACGGTCCTTTATCATTGCTCTTTCAAGCAATTTTTCCAAATCCTCTTTACCAAAAGCATTGAGCACATAAACCTGACAACGCGACAATAATGCAGGTATAACCTCAAAGCTTGGGTTTTCTGTAGTAGCGCCTATTAAAGTTACCCAACCTTTCTCTACGGCTGCCAATAAGGAATCTTGTTGCGATTTGCTAAATCTGTGGATTTCATCTATAAATAGTATAGGGTTTTTAGAAGTAAATAGTCCGCCGGCCTGTTTCGCTTTGTCTATTACTTCCCTAATGTCCTTTACCCCACTATTAATTGCGCTAAGAATATAAAATGGTCTTTTACTTTCTTCAGCGATTATATTTGCTAAGGTGGTTTTTCCAGTTCCCGGAGGCCCCCAAAGTATCAATGAAGGAATTATTCCTTTTTTTATCTGATGTGTAAGCGAACCGTTTTCTCCAACCAAATGGTTCTGACTAATATAATCTTCCAATGTTTTTGGGCGTACTCTTTCGGCTAAAGGTTCATTCATACTATAAAAATAAAACAAAGTTAATGAAGTGTATCTTATTGAACGTTGTTGTCCATTCAGGGATCTTAGGCATATTCTCCTATTAGATGACAATTTAACCGATTTTTCTTCTTGGTAATGAAATTGATATAAACTTTATAATTTTGAATTAATGACAGAAAATCAACATTTCAATTTTTCAAATAAGGTGGTACTTGCACCATTATTTGCAGTACTAATCATATGGTTTATATTTTGGTTTGAGTTAAAATTTCGGGTAAACTTAAATCATTTTGGAGTGTACCCTAGAACCATCTTAGGATTAAGGGGTATTTTGTTTAGTCCGTTTATTCATGGTTCCATTGAACATCTTTATCACAATACGATTCCCCTGGCCGTTCTTTTGTCGGCCTTATTTTATTTCTATCGTCAAATTGCATTACAAGTTGTTCTTTATGGGATTTTACTATCTGGTATTTTTACGTGGTTGGTTGGCGTGTCTTCATATCATATAGGAGCTAGTGGCTTGATTTATGTACTGGTAAGTTTTATTTTTTTTAAGGGTATACGTACTAGATATTATAGACTTATAGCGCTTTCTTTAGTTATGGTATTTATTTATGGTAGTCTTTTGTGGTATATTTTTCCTGTTAAGGAAGGGATTTCTTGGGAAGGACATTTGGGTGGTTTTTTAGCAGGATTATTATTGGCATTTTTAATTAAGACACCATTACTAAAACCAGTTAAATATGAGTGGGAAAGGGAATCCTATGATGAAAAACAAGACCCGTTTCTTAAGCATTTTGATGAGGATGGAAATTTTATAGAAAATTTACCAGAATCTGAATCTAAACAAACTGAAGATGCCGTGGTAAATTATGTATATAAGCCCAGAAAAGAAGATATTGATTAGTAATATAGCTTAAGTGCCCATTCGTTGGCGAACGGCTTCATATAAAAAAACAGCACAAGCCACGGATACATTTAACGAACCGATTTCTCCTAGTAATGGAATTTTGGCTGACTGGTCCGATGCTTTTAAGATTGAAGGTGAAATACCTTTATCTTCCGCTCCCATTATGATAGCGGTAGAATCTTTAAATGAAATATCATAAACGGAGTTATCGGTTTTTTCCGTTGCAGCTACAATTTGTATGCCTGATGCTTGTAAATAGAAAACAGCATCTTTTAGGTGATCCACTTTTGCAATGGGGACTTTGAAAACAGCACCTGCGGAGGTTTTTACCGTGTCGGAAGTAACAGAGGCGGCGCCTTTCTTTTGAATAATAATACCATCAACTCCGGTACATTCCGCAGTTCTGATAATGGCTCCAAAATTACGTACATCAGAAAGTTGGTCCAATAATAGAAAAAGTGATGGCCCTTCTTTTTCGGATGTTTTCTCTAGTAGTTCATCTAATGAGTAAAATGAAATAGGGGAGATGTTGGCAACAGCACCTTGGTGATTATTTTTAGTAAGTCTGTTCAGTTTTTCTACTGGGACGTAAACCGTAGTTATGTCATTCGTTCTTAATAAACGCTCTAATTCTTGCATTAAGTCCCCTTTAACGCCTTTTTGTAGAAACACCTTGTCTATTTCCTCATTGGAATTTATGGCCTCTATAATGGCCCTAATGCCATAAATTTTAGTCTGATCTTGCATGGGTCAAAGGTAAATAAAAACCGCCCAGTTTTGGTTGGGCGGTTTTAGAATTTATAATGGTATTTTTATTATTTCAATGAATTATAATGGTCAACTAATACTTTTATGTCTTCCTCTGTCTCAAGGTTCAAATTATTTGTTTCAGCATACTTTTTAAGTATGAAGTTATTATCTGGAAAAACCTTAATTAATTTATTTTTCTTCAATTTAATTTCTTGTGGGGGATTATTCCCAATTTTGATGAAGTAATCTGTATGTTCAATAAATTTAGCAGGTATGGCTTTATGAAAGCTGGTTTTTGCTTCTTGTGCCTGTTTAATGGTTTTGTTTTTTCTTAAAAAGAAGCTTGCCTTTGAACCTTCAGTTAATATAATAAAGTAGCCTTTTTTTACCTCCCCTGAATTATCTAAGTAGTTTACGGGTCTATACTTTTCGCTATTTAAAATTACGCGTACATAATCTGCTTTATTGATAACACCATTCCCATCTGAATTGCTAATTTCTATTTCATCCGCATAAGCGTTATATCTCATTAGGTATTCACCTAATTTTAGACTGTCTTTATACATTAAAGTGCCTTTTGAATAGTTCATGTCAAAATAGGGTTCACCTTCAATTTCATTTATTGAAAGCTTGTTATCCTTACCCTTATTAATAACGTCCTGTAATATGTTTCTTCCCCTAAGGATACTGTTTGTAGCTAGGCTGGCTTCAAAGTTGGCATTTGCTTGCCTTCCGTTGACATTACCATATTGAGAAAAGCCAGAAAAAATGGTTATCAATAGGATTGTTGTAAAAGAAAATATTTTTTTTAGATTCATAACGGAATGTTTTTTTATTTAAAGTATATCCTAATTTATTGGCCATTGTAATATAACCATTGCTGTTTTTATAGAGATAAATTAATTATAGATTCATCTTGTTCGCTGTAATGATAGGCTCTCCAATAAAAGCCATTTTTTTCATATTGCCAAATAATCTCTTTTTCTTTGGTAACTTCCCACAAACCGAAATCGCCTTCAGTGATTAAGATATTGCCATTAGGTAATTCAACTGCTCCTGAAACTTTTGGGGAGAACAGTTTTTCATTAGAAAATGTCCATACGACTTGTGGTTCATTATCGGCATTAGGTGTCAATGAAAATTCTGATGCTAATTCCAATTCATAAACTGTAGATCTATTTAAATCTCCACCGTTAGAGTATACAAGAATCGTGTTTTTTTCTTTTAGTAAATTGGGAAAGTGATTATTGTTGAATAATCGTTTTCCTATTTGATTTTTATAAGCGGAAGGATTCCCAAATCGATAAATTAAATCTCCTCCTTTATTATATGTGCCTCCGGATGAGCTTGCGGCTTGTTCTGAGGTAGTACTATGGTCTATAACCCAAATTTCACTGTAGAAATTTGAACTAAAATAAATTACGTCTTTTTCTGGGTCATATGCTATACCATTACCATGAGTTATATCTCCACTTATATCCGTTGTGTAATTAATGTCAATTAATTGTGGATTAGTAGCTACCTCCCCAAAATTAGATTTAGTGTTATCATTTTCCTGGATTAAATGGTCCCAAACATGCCATTCCCAGACAATAGTATTGGTTGTTGTATCTATTTCAATTAAACCATCGGGAAATGTTTCAACGTTTAAAGAGTATCCTGCTTCTTGTGACTCTTCAATGGATTTTCTTTCCCAAATCATAGTCAAAATATTACCATTGGGCAACATTTGAGCATCGTGGTGTAGAATATGGTTATCCGATGCGTAAGTGAAGGACCATTCTTTTTCGCCTTTTTTATTAATAATTTCAACCTTTCCACCAAAACCTCCCAGTTGTATTTTGGGATCTGGTACTTCTAACATTGCTAATAGTTTACCATTTGGTAAAAGATGTGCGTCATTACCTAAACGTTCTTCGCCGAGAGGCCAGTCAAAAACGGTTTTACCATTCCTATTCATTAAAAACACCTTATTAGCTGCTGCGTCATTGATTAGTATTAAACCATCGGATACCTTTGATTCGTTATAATAGGTTATGGTGTCTTCTATGGATTCTGTTTCTTCTTCTACTATAGGTGGGTTATCTATATTATCCTCTTCCTCAATAATACTGTTAGGTTCTAAAGTAGTCTCACAGGAGAGTATAATTGCAAAAGTAACCAGTAGAAAAATATGTTTTTTAAATTTATTATTCTTCATTAATAATTGGTTTAAGTAATAAATTGTCCAGTTAAAAGGTAAAGACTTTTTTAATTTTTCTCTGTTAAATAAATTGATAAAACTTTAAATCTAGTAATAAAAACAAAAAGGCTGTTCTTTTAAAGAACAGCCTTTTAAATTTATTCTAAAGTAGAACAATCTTTATTCATTACATAGGTTCAACGGAATTGGACCTGCGCCAGATCCTGGACCATATGATGCAACTAGATTACCACTTGGAGCGTAAATTTTAAATGAAATTTCCGCATAGAAATCACCTGGGAAAAACCAGTCTGCAGAAGTTAATCCTTCTGGGATGGTCACAATGGCCGTACCACTACTTACATTATCAGTACAGTCATAGGCTGGTGTCTCATATGGCGAACAAAGTCCAACTTGAATTTCATCGCCATTGGATAGGGTAACTGTGATTCCTGGACCGCCACCGCCGCCAGATGTTTGCCATCCATCACCATAAGAATCTTCCATTACAACAGTATAATCTCCCGCTGGTGGCGAAGGTAAAATACATACCACCGTCGTGTCATATCTAAAACCTGAGGCAAAGAATTGACCTGTAACGTTTCCATTAACATTAGTACTGGTGAATACCGATCCGTCTTCCAATATCATTGCTAATCGTACCCTTATGATGTCACCACCATCTAATCTGGGTAAATTGTCTCCAATATTCAAAGTTGATATTGCATCAGCACCATTTATTGATAGTCTATATCTTGGCTTACCACTTTCGCTACTTACAGTAAATTCTGAAGCTGGTATTGTAGTTAGTAAAACATCTGCAATACTAATATCTTCATCATCTAACGTAGTTTCTGTTTCACCTTCTCTGTCAACAAAGTTATCAACTAATGAAAGGTAAACTTCCATTGAGGAAAACCTAGTGCTGTTTTGAAAGTCATCCGCTTCAATCTCAACGAAAAACTCAGATCCACTTGGATCACTTTTGTTAATATTAGCAGGACTGACCAAATCAATAGTTCTTAATACTGCAGCTTGTTCCAGGATGTCTAATGGAAACGGGTTCTTATCTTCATCCGTACAACCAAGTACCATGGCTAGTAACGGTAAATACAAGAAAAGTTTATTTATTTTTTTCATGATTCTAGTTTTTTCTTATAATTAGTTTATTCCAAAGTTGGTCCACCTTCTGCCCAGAAAACACGAACAGCTTGGTTAGCTTTTTGACTAGCGCTTGAATTTTGATTAACTAACTCATTTGGATAAAGGAACGAGTTAATGTAATCACCTGGAGAAGCCAACAAAGTAGGTTGCATATCAGAAGGGAAACCTGTTCTTCTGTACGTGTTATAAGCTTCTACACCATTACCCCAAAGAGCTTTAAAGTATTCATTTATAACAATTTCTAATTTATCATCTCCAGATGCTGCGTTAAACGCATTTAGAACAAAAGTTACATATCTGTCCACATCATCAGAAGTAGGTACATATATGTCTCTTATTGTCTCTTCTTCGTTTTCATCTGTGTCAGGATCATCTGGCGTAACAACATCATCTAAATAATCCAATCTATCGCCAACGCCTTGTACTTTGGCAATGGATGCTCTAACCCCTGCTTCTAGGTAAGCAGCTGCATCACCAGTAACACCTGAAGTTAATACACCTTCCGCTAACATGAAATTTGTAAAGGAAGAAAGCATTATTGGAGAAAGACCAGCACCTTGAAGACCAATGTTTCTTCCTGGTATAGCTTCGCCTCTACTATCATCAAACAAACCACCTACTGGATATACGCCAAATGTAGATCTTAAACCTCCATCTGGTGGAATACCGTCATTATCTCCATGATCACGACCCCAATATCCTTGTCCTGGATCACAAAAAACATCGCTGGAAGAATAGTTGGAAGGTCTTGGCTGTGTAATACATTCTGCCTCATTAGGATCCTCGGTAAAGTCTAATGATTGTCTGTAGAAATAATATCTAGTTCTTGGATCTGTACCAGAATATTCATCTTTAAGCCTAACCATGTATGAATTGGACATATAATCTGCAACATCTGCTGCAACATTAAAGTTTCTGGTAAATAATGGGTGTCTACTATCTGGGTTTGCATCAGTACTAGAATAATTGAATGCAAAATCATCAGCTTCAGATAGGATTAAGTTTCCTCCAGTTACCAAGGCATTGATTTTTGCTCCAACGCTTGAATCTACAAGACGAGTCTGAATATATAATTTAAGTTTTAGTGTGTTTACTAATTTAATCCATTTGGATTCATCGCCACCATAAAATAAATCACTAGAAGCTCCTGTTAGTTCTTCCCTATTAAATTGAACTAACGCTTCATCCAATAGGTCTTCAACAGCAGCATATACCGCAGCGTCATCATCCAAGGCTGGATTTGTATTTGCTGATCCAGTTAAAGCTTCTGAATATGGGATGTCACCAAAATAATCAACTAAAGTCATTACCACATAAGCTTCTATGGCCTTACTGATTCCAATATGTGTGTATAGGCCACTTTCTTCAGCAACTGGTTCCAGTGCTCTAATATCAGAAAGTACTTCAGCATATGCTTGGGTCCAGTTGGTGTCAAAATCTGATGGCGCGTATGCGTTAGTATAAGTAGGACCGAACATGTGTAACATTCTGGTTACTTCACTACCTTCTTCAGAAAGACCTTCTGTTGTGTTATCCCTGGCATCACCATCAAAGAAAATAGCCATTCCTATTTCTATTGAATTAAGGAACAAATCTGCATCTGCTTCTGTAGGGGTAAGTGCATTTGGATTGTCAAGTATTTCCAATTCTGTGCTTTCACAGGAATTGAAACCAAAGGCAAGCATGAAAATACCTAAGCCCTTGTAAAGATTTTGTTTATATTGTTTTAACATTTTCTTTAAGTTTATAAAGTTTATAATTAAAATGTTGCTTTAACACTTAGGCCATATCTTCTTGAACTAGGACCTGTGATATAGTCAATTCCTTGTCCATTACCTACACCAGTACTTAGTGTATTAGTATCAAATCTTACATCATCCGGAAAGTTAAAAGCTTTGTACCAAATGTTGTTTCCACTCAATGTAAAGCTAAGTTTTCCAAAAGGTGTTTTATCCAAGAATTTAGCAGGTAAATCATAACCTAAGCTAACTTCGTTTAACCTTAAGGTAGAACCATCATAAATTTGAAGGTCGTTACCGTCACTAAATCCAATAGTATCAAAACCTAATGTAGTTGCTGTAACCTGAATATTATTAGGAGACCCATCTTCTAATACACCTGGAAGGATATAAGTGGCCTCACGATCAATACCAGCTACTGCTACGGTACCTCTACCTAATAAAGTAGCGGCAGTTTGAGAGAAAATATCACCACCATGACGGTAAAGCATATTAGCCGATAAAGTAAGACCTTTATAGCTGAATGACGTAGTCAAACCTGCATTCCAATCTGGATTGGGATCACCAATAATCTCTAGATCATTACCAACCAAATATTCACCACTGGCAGCAACAACTCTATTTCCTGCAGCATCCTTAACCGTTGCACGTCCTTGTAAGATACCATAAGGTTGCCCTACAATAGCGTAGTTGGCCGGACGACCTGCTATTGAACTTGTTAAAACAATCTGATCTGTTCCTGCAGGAAGTGAAGTTATTTCACTTTCATCAGCAAAGAAGTTACCACTTATGTTCCATCTAAAGTTCTCTGTACTAACAGGTGTAAAGTCAAAATCAACTTCTATACCTTTTGTTTCTAAAGAACCTGCATTTATTCGAGTAACGGTAAATCCAGTAGAAGGGTCAAGATTTTGATCAGTGATTAAATCCTCAGCTGTTTTTTTATAAACACTTACATTTAATGATAATCTATTTCTAAAAAACTGTGCGTCAACACCAGCTTCAATCTCTGAAACTGTTTCCGCCTTTAGATTTGGGTTACCTAATCTGTTAGCAACTGCATTACTTGATAATACTCCACCTCCAGGTGTCACAAAGGCTCTTGAGGTAAGAGATAACGTATTTCTTGTACCATAAGGGTCAGGAAATCCAGCTGAAGTTCCATAACCAACACGCATTTTTAAACTGCTTAAGAAGTTATCACTTATCATACCCTCTATAAACTTGGTTGGTATGAAGGATAAACTGGCAGCAGGGTAAAAGATACTGTAGTTATCTCTTTCTAAAGTTGAACTCCAGTCATTACGAGCAGCAAGGTTTAAGAAAAGACCTGATTTATATCCTAAGGTAACATCAGCATAAAGACCCATTTGGTTCTCAACTTGTTGTCTAGCAATATCAAGACCTGTGAAGCTGTTAACTGTAGAATGGTTTACAAAGTTAAAATGTCTTAAAACTCCGAAAGCTAATTGTTGTGTACTCTCTACACCATCTCTTTCAAAAGTATCATTACGGGATTGTGCTCCCAAAACTGCTTGTAAATTTAAGTCTTCAGAGAAGTCTTTGTTATAACTAAGGTTTATGGTATGGTTCCAAATTTTGTTTTTAACAGAAGTAGTTCTGAAAATACCAGTTGGGTCACCATCTACACCACCTTTGTTTTGGCCATAGCTACTTAATTCAGTGTACGTGTCAAGACCTAATTGGTAAGAAAGGGCTAGAGCATCGTTGATTGCATAGTTAAAACTTAAATTTCCATAAACACGTTCTGTGTTTTGAGAAGTCCTTGCATTTGCTAAGGTCCATCTTGGGTTTTGAATATCATTACCAGAACGATAATACACACTTCTACCATCAGGGGTTTGAAATGGCAAACCGAATAAATCCACACCTCTTGGTGTGTACATGATATCACCAAACACAGATGACCCATCACCAACCGTACCACTACCTGCAGAAGCCGAAATTGGAGGAGTGCGGTAATCAGTATTGGCATAGTTTAAGGTACCGCTAACTGTAATGTTGTTAGAAAGGTTAGCAGAACCACCAATTCCTATGTTATTACGAATTACTTTGTTTCCAGGTGTAAAGCCTTTGTCTTCTAAATGTCCTAAATTAACATTGTAAATAGCATTTTCTGTTGCGCCTCTTAGGTTAACAGAATTGGTAGAAACACCACCTGTTCTAAAAAACTGCTTAACGCTATTATAGTTTTGATATCTATAATCAGAAGCCGCTAAATCTTCAAAACCAGCCTTCAAGGAACTATCAGAAAGTCTGTCTATTGGATGTTGTACCAATACAGTACCATCGGAATCAATGCCTCTAAATTGACTTCCATAAGGAAATTGTCTTTGGTCAGCAAAATCTGGTCCCCAGTTACTGAAGAAGAATCCAAATGCTTGGTGAAAACCACCACCATATTGTGTTTGGAATTTCGGTAATACAGCTTGACTTATGAAGTATGATGAGTTAGCGGTAACTTCTAATTTTTTAGCTGTTGCTTTAGAACTACCACTTTTAGTAGTAATAAGTACCACACCATTTCTACCTCTTTCACCGTATAGTACAGTTGCACTAAGTCCTTTAAGTACTTTTACATTTTCTATACTGTTTGGGTCTAAGTCCAAAAACCTACTTGATTCTCCAATACTATCAAAGAAATCTGATTGCTCGTTAGCGCCACCATCAAAAGGAACGCCGTCAACGATAAATAAAGGTTGGTTGCTACCAGACAAAGATGTATATCCTCTAATTATGAAGTTGGTTCCAGAACCTGAAACTCCATTTGTTGCGGTAATATTTACACCTGCAGCCTTACCTTGAAGTATTCTACCGATATCACCCTGAGCACGTTCTTCTATTTGTTCACTGCCCACATCACTAACTGCATATCCAAGAGAACCGGCCTCTCTTTTAATGTTCTGCGCAACTACGACCACTTCCTCTAGTGCTTGAGCGTCTTGATCTAATTGAGCGTTGATTGTGTTGGAAACACCAACAGCTACCTCTTTGGTTTTTTGTCCAACATATGAAAATACTAATGTTGAACCTTGGCTGACATTTATACTATAATTGCCATCAAAGTCGGTTTGGGTTCCCGTCGTTGTTCCCTTCACAACTACAGAGGCTCCTGGGAGTGGTAGTCCATCTTGATCAGTAACCGTACCGGCAACTGTTTTTTCTTGTGCGAAAGAAAGATGCACAATTAGCGCCATTAATAGCGCTAATAATCCATTTCGTTTTGTTCTCATTTTTTATTTATTTGAATTAGCTGTCGACAAAAATCACAAAAAGGTGTTAATAATCCAAACTAATTTTAATAAAACTTTAGGTAATTGCCAGTTTATGGAAAGTTACAGATAAAACAGTACTTGTATTTTACCTAATGTAATATAACAATCATTTTTTTGTGAATTTGATAATTTCCTTAGGTTTTTGAATGCTATTTAGTTGAAGTAATTGAATTGTTTTTAAGGATTAATCTGTGCTTATCCCTGTTTTAAACCATCTAAAATCTTTGCTTTAAATAACATGAAAAGTGTATTGTGAAAAAAACTTTAAAAATAAATAGCTTCAGATTTGAATTATTGTGAAATATCACTACATTTGCCGACCCTTAAATTAAAGGGTAATTTTATACATATTTATATAGTATGCCAACAATTTCACAATTAGTACGAACAGGAAGAGCTACAATTACTAAGAAGAGTAAATCGGCTGCTTTGGATTCGTGTCCTCAAAGAAGAGGTGTATGTACCCGTGTTTACACTACCACTCCTAAGAAGCCAAACTCAGCTATGAGAAAGGTTGCTAGGGTTAGACTTACTAATGGTAAGGAAGTGAATGCCTACATCCCTGGAGAAGGTCACAATTTGCAAGAGCACTCGATAGTATTAGTAAGAGGCGGAAGAGTTAAGGATTTGCCGGGAGTTAGGTATCATATCGTTAGAGGGGCCTTGGACACAGCAGGTGTTGCAGGGAGAACCCAGCGTAGATCTAAATACGGGGCAAAAAGACCTAAGAAGTAATAACACTTTTTAAAAAGAAGTAATGAGAAAAAGACAGGCAAAGAAAAGACCACTTTTACCAGATCCAAGATTTAACGACCAGTTAGTTACTAGGTTTGTGAATATGATGATGTGGGATGGTAAGAAATCAGTTGCGTTTAGTGTGTTCTATGATGCAATTGATATTGTGGATGCCAAAAAAACGGACGAAGAAAAAACAGCTTTGGAGTTGTGGAAGGATGCATTGAGTAATGTGATGCCACACGTTGAGGTTAGAAGTAGAAGGGTTGGAGGTGCTACTTTCCAGATTCCTATGCAAATTAGACCTGATAGGAAGATTTCTACTGCCATGAAATGGTTGATTAGTTATGCTCGTAAGCGTAATGAAAAAGGAATGTCTCAAAAATTAGCTGCGGAAATATTAGCTGCTTCCAAGGAAGAAGGTGCTGCGGTTAAAAAGAGAGTCGATACGCATAAAATGGCTGAAGCTAACAAAGCATTTTCCCACTTTAGATTTTAATCAGAAATGGCAAGAGATTTAAAATATACAAGAAATATAGGTATTGCTGCTCATATTGATGCGGGTAAAACTACAACTACTGAGCGAATACTTTTTTATACTGGTGTTAGCCATAAAATTGGTGAGGTGCATGATGGTGCCGCTACCATGGATTGGATGGAGCAGGAGCAGGAGCGTGGTATTACCATTACTTCGGCCGCTACTACATGTGAATGGCAGTTTCCAATGAAGAATGGTCAGGTTACTGATGAAACTAAGCCTTATCATTTTAATATTATTGATACTCCTGGACACGTTGATTTTACGGTTGAAGTAAACCGTTCCTTACGTGTGTTGGATGGTTTGGTCTTTTTGTTTAGTGCTGTTGATGGTGTTGAGCCGCAGTCAGAAACTAACTGGAGATTGGCTGATAATTATAAGGTGCCAAGGATAGGTTTCGTAAATAAAATGGACCGTCAAGGTGCTAACTTCTTGATGGTTTGTAAACAAGTTAAAGAAATGCTAGGTTCCAATGCGGTCCCTATCGTTTTGCCTATTGGCGACGAAGCTGATTTTAAGGGAATTGTTGACTTAGCCAAGAATAGGGCTATAGTATGGCACGATGATAACTTTGGTTCTACCTTTGATGTTATTGATATACCAGAGGATATGAAAGCTGAAGTTAAGGAGTATAGGGCTTCTTTGATTGAGGCGGTGGCTGAATATGACGAGCAGTTAATGGAGAAATTCTTTGAGGATGAAGATTCTATTACTGAAGAAGAGGTGCATGCTGCGTTAAGGGCTGCTGTGATGGATAGGGCTATTATTCCTATGATTTGTGGTTCTTCGTTTAAAAATAAAGGTGTTCAGTTTTTATTGGATGCAGTATGTAGATATTTGCCTTCTCCAATTGATAAGGATGCTATAGTTGGTACCGATCCTGACACAGGTAATCCTGTTAGTAGAAAACCAGATGTTAAGGAGCCTTTTGCTGCGTTGGCATTTAAGATTGCAACTGATCCTTTTGTAGGTCGTTTGGCATTCTTTAGAACGTATTCTGGTAGATTAGATGCAGGTTCGTATATCTTGAATAACCGTTCAGGTAAAAAGGAGCGTATTTCACGTATCTATCAAATGCATTCCAATAAACAAAATGCGATTGATTTTATAGAGGCTGGAGATATTGGTGCTGCAGTTGGTTTTAAGGATATTAAGACCGGTGATACGATGTCATCTGAGAAGCATCCAATTATTTTGGAAAGTATGGACTTTCCAGATCCTGTAATTGGTATCGCTGTGGAGCCTAAGACCAAAGTGGATGTTGATAAGTTAGGTATGGCTTTGGCTAAATTAGCTGAAGAGGATCCTACATTTCAAGTCAAGACTGATGAAGCTTCTGGTCAGACCATCATTTCTGGTATGGGTGAGTTACACTTGGATATTATTGTTGATCGATTAAGGCGAGAATTTAAAGTTGAGGTAAATCAAGGTGAGCCTCAAGTGGAATATAAGGAAGCCTTGACCAAATCAGCTTCACATCGAGAAACATACAAGAAGCAATCTGGTGGTCGTGGTAAGTTTGGTGATATTGTTTTTGATATGGGACCTGCTGATGAAGACTTTACTGGAGAAGGACTACAGTTTGTTGATGAAATTAAAGGTGGTCGTATTCCAAAAGAATTCATTCCAGCTGTAGAAAAAGGATTTGCTGCTGCTATGCAAAACGGACCTTTGGCTGGTTATGAAATGGATACAATGAAAGTTGTGTTGAAGGATGGTTCTTTCCACCCTGTGGATTCAGATGCTCTTTCTTTCGAATTGGCTGCTAAAATGGGATATAAAGCTGCTGGTAAAGCTGCTGGTGCTGTGATCATGGAGCCTATAATGAAATTGGAGGTTATCACTCCAGAGGAAAATATGGGAGATATTGTTGGTGATTTGAACCGTAGAAGAGGTACAATTACCAATATGAGCGATAGAGCTGGCGCTAAAGTGGTAAAGGGTACAGTTCCTTTGTCTGAGATGTTTGGATATGTTACTTCTTTAAGAACATTGTCTTCTGGTAGGGCAACTTCTACAATGGAATTTTCACACTATGCCGAAACTCCTTCAAATATTTCTGAAGAAGTAATTAAGGCGGCAAAAGGTATAACAGCATAATTTAAGGAAATGAGTCAGAAAATTAGAATAAAACTAAAGTCTTACGATCATAACTTGGTTGATAAATCTGCTGAGAAAATCGTAAAAACGGTAAAGACTACCGGTGCTGTTGTTACAGGGCCAATTCCTTTGCCAACACATAAGAAAATATTCACAGTTTTACGTTCACCTCACGTGAACAAGAAGTCAAGGGAGCAATTCCAATTGAGTTCTTATAAAAGGCTTTTGGATATTTACAGTTCTTCTTCTAAAACCATTGATGCTCTAATGAAATTAGAGTTGCCAAGTGGTGTTGAGGTAGAGATTAAAGTATAAGTATTATGCCTTCCTAAATAAGGATGGTAGACATGTCCTAAGCTGCGTGCGAGGGAAAAACGGAAAAAAAATAAGTTCAGGGTTGAATTATTTTTGACCCTATTTTTTTGTAAATAATTTAATAATAAGTAAATAAATAAGTATGTCTGGGTTAATTGGAAAGAAAATAGGCATGACCAGCATTTTTGACGAGAATGGGAAGAACATTCCTTGTACCGTTATTGAGGCAGGTCCATGTGTTGTTACCCAAGTCAGAACCGAAGAGGTTGACGGGTATAATGCCCTTCAACTTGGTTTCGATGACAAGGCAGAAAAACGTGCTAATAAGGCTGAATTAGGCCATTTCAAAAAAGCAGGTGCTTCTCCTAAGAAAAAGGTCATTGAATTCCAAGGATTTGAGGGTGAGTTTAAATTAGGGGACACAGTAGGTGTTGATGTTTTTATGGAAGGCGAATTTGTTGATGTAATTGGTACATCAAAAGGTAAAGGTTTCCAAGGTGTTGTAAAAAGACATGGCTTTGGCGGTGTTGGTCAATCTACACACGGTCAGCATAACCGTTTAAGAGCTCCAGGTTCCATTGGTGCGGCTTCATATCCTGCAAGAGTATTTAAGGGAATGAAAATGGCTGGTAGAATGGGTGGTGATCGTGTTACGGTTCAAAACCTTAGAATTTTGAAAATTGTTCCAGAGAAAAATCTTTTAGTAGTAAAAGGTTGTGTACCTGGTCATAAAAACGCTTACGTAACTATTGAGAAGTAATGAAGGTAGCAGTTTTAGATATTAAAGGAAAAGACACAGGTAGAAAGGCAGACCTTTCTGATGATGTTTTTGCAATAGAACCTAATAATCACGCGGTTTATTTGGATGTTAAACAGTATTTAGCACATCAAAGGCAGGGTACGCATAAAGCGAAGGAGCGTGCTGAGATAGCAGGTAGTACAAGAAAAATTAAAAAACAAAAAGGTACTGGTACTGCAAGAGCGGGTAGTATTAAGTCTCCTATTTTTAGGGGCGGTGGTAGAATATTTGGGCCTAGGCCTAAAGATTATACCCAAAAATTGAATAAAAATCTTAAGCGTTTGGCTAGAAAATCTGCCTTGAGCTTAAAGTCTAAGGACAAAGCTATTTTGGTAGTTGAAGATTTTGATTTTGATACTCCAAAGACCAAAGATTTCGTTCAATTTTTACGGTCTTTAGGAATAGAAAACAAAAAATCCTTAATAGTGTTGGGCGATTCGAATAAAGGTGTATATTTGTCTTCGCGTAATTTCAAAGGTTCTGAGGTTATAACTAATTCAGAATTAAGTACTTACAAAATACTAAATGCTTCAAGTCTGGTATTATTGGAAGGGTCTTTAGAAGGAATTGAATCGAATTTAACAAATAAGTAAAACCATGAGTGTGTTGATAAAGCCAATTATAACGGAGAAAATGACCGCAGACAGCGAGTTGAATAACCGTTATGGTTTCATAGTTGACCCAAAGGCCAACAAAATTCAGATTAAGGATGCTGTTGAGGCTACTTATGGTGTTTCGGTCAAAAAAGTTCGTACAATGAATTACGGACCAACAAGAAAATCCAGATATACCAAAACTGGTGTACAACATGGAAAGACAAATGCTGTAAAAAAGGCAATTGTTGATGTTGTGGAAGGTGATATAATTGATTTTTACAGTAATCTATAAAGACACAGAATGTCAGTTAGAAAATTAAAACCAATCACTCCTGGGCAGCGTTTTAGAGTAGTAAACGGATTTGACGCGATTACTACTGATAAGCCGGAGAAAAGCTTGCTTGCTCCGTTAAAAAAGTCGGGAGGTAGAAACAGTCAAGGTAAAATGACCATTCGCCAAAAAGGTGGTGGGCATAAGAGGAGATATCGTGTTATCGATTTTAAAAGGGATAAACAAGATGTCTCTGCTACCGTAAGTTCTATTCAGTATGATCCTAACAGAACGGCTTTTATAGCTTTGTTGGAATATGCTGATGGGGAAAAAAGGTATGTAGTTGCGCAAAATGGATTGCAGGTTGATCAGCAAGTGATTGCTGGGGCTAATGTTGCTCCAGAAATTGGTAACGCCATGCCGCTTAGTGATATTCCTTTGGGAACTATTATTTCTTGTATTGAATTGCGTCCTGGTCAAGGAGCTGTTATGGCGAGAAGTGCTGGAACATTTGCTCAGTTAATGGCGAAGGATGGTAAATTTGTTACCGTAAAGATGCCATCTGGCGAGACAAGATTGATTTTGTCCACTTGTATGGCTACAATAGGGGCAATATCCAATTCGGATCATCAGTTGCTAGTTTCTGGTAAAGCTGGTAGAAGTAGATGGTTGGGCAGAAGACCAAGAACTAGGCCAGTTGTTATGAACCCTGTGGATCACCCAATGGGTGGTGGTGAAGGTAGGGCTTCAGGTGGTCACCCTAGATCAAGAAACGGTATTCCTGCTAAAGGTTATAGAACTCGTTCTAAAACTAAGAGTACCAACAAGTATATAATAGAACGTAGAAAGAAATAAAAAGTAGAAAGAAATGGCACGTTCACTAAAAAAAGGACCTTACGTTCACTATAGTTTAGAGAATAAGATTCAACAATCTGTTGCTTCTGGTAAGAAATCGGTAATTAAAACCTGGTCTAGAGCTTCAATGATCACTCCAGATTTTGTAGGTATGACTATTGCAGTACATAATGGAAAACAATTTGTACCGGTTTTTGTAACTGAGAATATGGTAGGACATAAATTGGGAGAATTTTCGCCGACAAGATCTTTTAGGGGTCATGCAGGTGCAAAAAATAAAGGAAAAAAGTAAGCTATGGGAGTTCGTAAAAAACAAATGGCCGAAAGAATTAAGGCGGAAAAGCAGAAAGTAGCTTTTGCAAAGTTGAACAACTGTCCAACTTCGCCTAGAAAAATGAGATTGGTCGCAGACCTTGTTAGGGGTGAAAAAGTTGAGAAAGCTTTAGCAATTTTAAGATTCAACCCTAAGGAGGCATCAAGGAAATTAGAGAAGTTGTTGCTTTCTGCTTTGGCAAACTGGCAAGCTAAGAATGAAGAGGCTAGTTTAGAAGATGCTGATTTGGTTGTGGCGGAAATTAGAGTAGATAGCGGAGCAATGTTAAAAAGGTTACGTCCGGCTCCTCAGGGAAGAGCGCATAGAATCAGAAAACGTTCAAACCACGTTACTTTGGTTTTAGGATCTAAAAATAATACAGAAAGCTAGAATGGGACAGAAAACAAATCCAATAGGAAATCGTCTAGGAATAATTAGGGGATGGGAGTCTAACTGGTACGGTGGAAATGACTACGGTGATAAGCTGGCCGAAGATGATAAGATTAGAAAGTATATCCATGCTAGGTTGTCAAAGGCAAGTGTGTCTAGGGTTATTATTGAAAGAACCTTAAAGCTTATTACGGTAACCGTTACAACAGCTAGACCTGGTATCATTATCGGGAAAGGCGGTCAAGAAGTAGATAAACTTAAGGAAGAGCTTAAGAAGATTACCAATAAAGAAGTTCAGATCAATATTTACGAGATAAAGAGACCAGAAGTAGATGCTAATTTGGTAGCTGCTAGTGTTGCTCGTCAAATTGAAAATAGAATTTCTTTTAGAAGGGCTATTAAAATGGCCATTGCAGCTGCAATGAGAATGAATGCTGAAGGTATTAAAATTCAAATTTCAGGACGTTTGAACGGCGCGGAAATGGCTCGTAGCGAATCTTACAAGGAGGGTAGAATTCCTCTATCAACTTTTAGGGCCGATATAGACTATGCTTTGCAGGAGGCTCAAACTACTTATGGTAAATTGGGTATTAAGGTTTGGATCATGAAAGGTGAGGTTTATGGTAAAAGAGAGCTTTCTCCTTTAGTAGGAATGCAAAAAGGACAGGCTAAAGGATCTGGAAAGCCAGAAGGAGGAAGAAAACCACGTCGTAGAAAGTAATTTTTAAAGAACTAGAGAAATGTTACAACCGAAAAGAACTAAGTTCCGTAAAATGCAGAAAGGCCGTATGAAAGGCAATGCCGGTAGAGGGCATCAACTTTCAAATGGTATGTTCGGTATTAAGTCAATGGATACTTCTTTTTTGACATCCCGTCAAATAGAGGCTGCACGTATTGCAGCAACAAGATATATGAAAAGGGAGGGTCAATTATGGATAAAGATATTCCCAGATAAGCCTATTACAAAGAAACCTCTTGAGGTACGTATGGGTAAGGGAAAAGGTGCACCAGAGTATTTTGTTGCAGTAGTTAAACCTGGTAGGGTGATGTTTGAAGTTGCCGGTGTTTCAATTGATATTGCTAAAGAAGCACTTCGTTTGGCGGCACAAAAACTTCCGGTTAAGACGAAATTTATTGTTGCACGTGACTATTCAGTTGAGAATTAATCGTAAGAAATTATGAAAAAACAAGAAATTAAGGAATTGTCTGTAGAAGGACTTACGGAGAAACTCGCGGAGTATAAAAAGCAACATGCTGATTTGAAAATGGCTCATTTTGTAACTCCTTTGGAGAACCCTCTTCAGATTAGAAAAGTAAGAAGAACAGTGGCAAGATTAGCTACTGAATTAACTAAAAGGGAAAACCAATAACTGGTTCTGCTTTATGGAAAAAAGAAACTTAAGAAAAGAGAGAGTTGGGGTTGTAACCAGTGATAAAATGGAAAAATCCATTGTTGTTGCAGAGGTTAAAAGAGTAAAACACCCTATGTACGGTAAGTTCGTTTTGAAAACAAAGAAATATGTTGCTCATGACGAGAAAAACGATTGTAATATTGGGGATACCGTTAAAATTATGGAGACTCGCCCTATGAGCAAGACCAAGTGTTGGAGGTTAGTAGAAATCTTAGAAAGAGCTAAATAAGTTATGTTACAGCAAGAATCCAGATTAAAGGTTGCAGATAATACAGGAGCAAAGGAAGTTTTGACTATTCGTGTTCTTGGTGGTACAAAAAGAAGATATGCTTCTATTGGGGATAAAATTGTGGTTACTGTAAAGGAAGCTGCACCTAATGGAGGTATTAAAAAGGGAGCTGTTTCCACTGCTGTGGTAGTTCGTACAAAGAAGGAAGTAAGAAGACCAGATGGTTCTTATATCAGATTCGATGACAATGCTTGTGTTTTGTTAAACCCGGCTGGGGAAATGAGAGGTACGCGTGTTTTTGGTCCAGTAGCAAGAGAACTAAGGGATAAGCAGTTTATGAAAATTGTTTCATTGGCCCCAGAGGTGTTATAATATGATCGGTAAAATGAAAAAGTTAAAAATTAAAACAGGAGATACTGTAAAAGTTATTACCGGAGACCATAAAGGTGCTGAAGGTAAGGTTATGTCGGTAAATCTTGAGAAAAATAAAGCTATCGTTGAAGGTGTTAATTTAGTTTCCAAACATGAGAAACCAAGTGCAAAAAACCCTCAAGGTGGTATTGTGAAAAAAGAGGCTTTAATCCATATTTCCAACTTATCTCTAGTAGATGCCAAAACTGGTGAGACTACAAGGGTTGGTTTCGAAGAAAGAGATGGGAAGAAAGTAAGGTTTTCCAAAAAATCCAATGAAGTAATTTAGTTATGACTTACGTTTCAAGATTAAAGAAAGAGTATAAAGAGCGCATAGTTGCTGCATTAACCGAAGAATTCGGTTACAAGAATGTAATGCAGGTCCCTAAGCTTGAGAAGATAGTAGTTAGTAGAGGTGTTGGTGCTGCGGTTGCTGACAAAAAGTTGATTGACCATGCTGTTGATGAAATGACAATGATTACTGGTCAAAAAGCTGTTGCTACACTTTCGAAGAAAGATGTTGCTGCCTTTAAATTAAGAAAGGGTATGCCAATTGGTGCTAAGGTAACTTTACGTGGAGAGCAAATGTATGAGTTCTTAGATAGGCTGGTTACTTCTGCATTACCGCGAGTTAGAGATTTTCAAGGAATTAGAGCTACTGGTTTTGATGGACGCGGAAATTACAACCTTGGTATAACTGAGCAAATAATTTTTCCAGAAATTAATATTGACAAGATCAATAGGATTAATGGAATGGATATAACTTTTGTTACCTCTGCAGAAACAGATAAGGAAGCAAAATCATTATTAACGGAATTGGGATTACCTTTTAAAAAGAACTAGTATGGCTAAAGAATCAATGAAAGCCCGTGAAAGAAAAAGGGCAAAAACGGTAGCTAAGTATGCTGAGAAACGCAAAGCGTTAAAAGAAGCCGGTGATTACGAAGCATTACAACAATTACCAAAAAATGCATCTCCAGTGCGTATGCACAACAGGTGTAAGTTAACTGGAAGACCAAAAGGGTACATGAGAACTTTTGGAGTTTCAAGGGTTATGTTCAGAGAAATGGCAAACCAAGGATTAATACCAGGTGTTAAAAAAGCCAGCTGGTAAAATGAATTTAACTGGTTTCAGGTTTAGTAAAAGCTAAAAACCGTTACCGAATATTATATAAATGGTTACAGATACTATCGCAGATTACCTAACAAGAGTTAGAAACGCAAGTAGAGCCGGACATAGGGTAGTTGAAATCCCTGCGTCTAACTTGAAAAAGGAAATTACCAAAATATTATTCGATCAAGGATATATTTTGAGTTACAAGTTTGAAGAGGATAAAGTTCAAGGTTCAATTAAGATTGCCTTGAAATATGATAAATTGACCAAAGAACCTGTAATAAAGAAAATACAGCGTATAAGTAAACCTGGTCTTAGAAAATATGCAGGAAGTGAAGATTTACCTCGAGTATTAAATGGACTTGGTATTGCAATTGTTTCTACATCACATGGTGTTATGACAAGTAAGCAGGCTAAGGCAGAAAATGTTGGTGGTGAAGTTTTGTGCTACGTATATTAATAGAATAAAGAGTTAGAAGATGTCTAGAATAGGAAATAATCCAATAGCAATTCCTGAGGGGGTTACAATTGAAATAAAGGATAGCTTAATAACCGTAAAGGGTAAATTAGGTGAGTTGACACAAGAGTTTTCAGGAGTCGACGTAAAAGTTGAGGACAAAGAAGCTTTTGTCAAAAGACCATCAGACTCTAAAGAGCATAAGGCAAAACATGGTCTTTATCGTTCTTTGATTTTAAATATGGTAGAAGGCGTGTCTAAAGGTTGGACAAAGGAGTTGGAATTGGTTGGTGTAGGTTACCGTGCCAGTAACCAAGGTCAAAAGTTAGATTTAGCTTTAGGTTTTTCACATAACATAGTTATCGATTTGGCCCCTGAGGTGCAAGTAGAGACTATTTCTGAAAAAGGGAAAAACCCTATTGTGAAATTGACTTCACATGATAAACAGTTAGTAGGTCAAATTGCTGCAAAAATCAGATCTTTCCGTAAGCCAGAGCCTTACAAAGGAAAAGGTATTAAGTTTGTAGGTGAAATTTTAAGAAGAAAAGCAGGTAAATCGGCTTAATAATAGTATTATGGGATTATCAAAGACACAAAGAAAATATAGAATCCGAAGAAGAATCCGTAAGGTATCTTCAGGGACTGCTGAAAGACCAAGATTATCGGTTTTTAGGAGTAATAGTGAAATTTATGCTCAATTAATTGATGATGTACAAGGGGTTACCTTAGCGTCTGCTTCATCTAGAGATAAAGAGATAGCTGCTGTAAAAGGTAATAAAACTGAGAAGGCTGCACTTGTTGGAAAAACAATAGCAGAAAAATCTGTAAAAGCCGGAATTGAGAAAGTTGCTTTTGATAGGGGAGGTAACTTATATCATGGAAGAGTTAAATCTTTGGCCGAAGGTGCAAGAGAAGCAGGACTAAAATTTTAAATTAATAGGATGTTCCAAAAATATAAAAACGTAGAAACTGTTAAGCCGGGAGGTTTAGATTTAAAGGATAGATTAGTTGGTGTGCAACGTGTAACTAAGGTTACTAAAGGTGGTAGGGCATTTGGTTTTTCTGCTATCGTTGTTGTTGGTGATGAAAACGGCGTTGTAGGACATGGTCTAGGTAAATCAAAAGAAGTTGCTACCGCAATAGCTAAGGCAATTGAGGATGGAAAGAAGAATTTGATTCGTATCCCATTAAATAAAGGTACACTTCCTCATGAGCAAAAAGGTAAATTTGGTGGTGCAAGGGTCTATATCCAACCTGCATCCCATGGTACTGGTGTAATTGCCGGTGGTGCCGTTAGGGCGGTTTTGGAAGCTGTTGGTGTGCATGATGTATTATCAAAATCACAAGGGTCTTCAAATCCTCATAATGTAGTAAAAGCAACTTTTGATGCTTTGTTACAACTTAGGGACGCTAAGACAATTTCACAACAAAGAGGAGTTTCTTTAGAGAAAGTTTTTAAAGGCTAAGTGTAAAAAATTATGGCAAAGATTAAAGTAAAACAAGTTAAGAGCGGCATTAAAAAGCCTCAAAACCAAAAGAGAACTTTGGAGGCTCTTGGACTTAAAAGAATTGGACAGGTTGTAGAACACGAGTCTACACCTAACATTCTTGGAATGATAAATAAAGTTAAACATTTAGTTTCTACTGAAGAAGCTTAAATATAAGATCTAATGAATTTAAGTAATCTACAACCTGCTGAGGGTTCGGTAAATAGAGATGGTAAGCGTCTGGGAAGAGGACAAGGTTCTGGTAAAGGTGGAACTGCTGCAAGAGGTCATAAAGGTGCTAAATCTAGATCTGGTTACTCTAAGAAAATTGGTTTTGAAGGTGGTCAGATGCCACTTCAAAGACGTGTTCCTAAATTTGGATTTACCAATATTAACCGTAAGGATTATAAAGGTATCAATCTAAATAAATTACAGGAATTAGTAGATAATAAAGTTATCACAGATAGCCTAACTTTTCAAACTTTGGTTGAGAACGGAATTGTTGGAAAGAACGATTTAGTTAAAATTTTAGGTGGTGGCGAATTGAAAGCTTCCTTGAAAGTATCTGTACATAAATTTACTGCCACTGCAAAGGCTGCCATTGAAGCGGCAGGTGGTGAGGCTATAAGTCTATAAGCATAAGCGAGAACATGAAGAATTTTATTGATACAATATCCAATATTTGGAAGATAGAAGAGCTAAGGAATAGAATACTAATTACCTTAGGTCTTTTATTGGTATACCGTTTTGGTTGCCAAATTGTTCTTCCTGGTATTGATTCTACACAACTAGGTGGATTGGCAGATGGTACCGATCAAGGTATTTTTGGTCTTTTGAATGCATTTACGGGTGGGGCATTTGCTAACGCCTCCATTTTTGCATTAGGTATCATGCCTTATATTTCTGCCTCAATTGTAGTACAGTTAATGGGTATTGCCATTCCTTATCTTCAGAAATTACAAAAAGAAGGGGAAAGTGGGAGAAAAACAATCAATCAGATTACCAGATGGTTAACTATAGGTATTTGTATCGTTCAGGCGCCAGCATATCTTTATGGTCTTGAGGCGTTTGGAGTACGTGACAGTGCGTTCGTATTAGGAAAGGGATTGGACTTTATGGTTCCTGCGGTAATTATTCTGGTTTCCGGTTGTGTATTTGCAATGTGGTTAGGGGAAAAGATTACTGATAAAGGCATAGGTAATGGTATTTCATTATTGATAATGATTGGTATTATCGCAACCATGCCTCAATCTTTTGTTCAAGAATTTATTTCTAGGACTACCAATAATAATGGTGGATTAATGTTCATACTTATTGAGGTTATCGTTTGGTTCTTAGTGATTCTTGCCAGTGTACTTTTGGTTATGGCTACTAGACAAATTCCAGTGCAGTATGCTAGGAGAACGGCTTCGGGTGGTTATGAGAAGAACATTATGGGCTCTAGGCAATATATTCCATTAAAATTGAATGCATCTGGAGTTATGCCTATTATATTTGCACAAGCAATTATGTTTGTTCCTGGCTTAATAGGTCAGTCATTTGATGACACTTCCTTTGGACAGTGGATGCAAGTACAATTCAGTGATATATTTGGATGGGCATATAATATTTTGTTTGCATTGTTAATTATCATCTTTACTTATTTCTATACAGCTATTACCGTTCCTACGAATAAAATGGCCGATGATTTAAAAAGGAGTGGTGGTTTTATACCTGGTATTAGACCAGGAAAGGAAACTGGTGATTTCTTAGACAAGATAATGTCTTTAATTACTTTACCAGGTTCTATATTTTTAGCATTGTTAGCCGTTTTACCTGCTATAGTTGTTAAGTTGTTAGATGTACAGGCAGGATGGGCCTTGTTTTATGGAGGCACGTCGTTGTTGATTATGGTGGGTGTTGCGATAGATACTGTACAACAGGTTAACTCTTATTTGTTAAATAGACATTACGACGGTTTAATGAAAACCGGTAAAAATAGAAAAGTAGCATAATTTATGGCTAAACAAGCAGCGATAGAGCAAGATGGTACCATAATAGAAGCATTGTCCAATGCAATGTTTCGTGTTGAGTTAGAAAACGGGCATGTGGTAACAGCGCATATTTCAGGTAAGATGCGAATGCACTATATTAAATTATTACCTGGTGATAAGGTTAAATTGGAAATGAGTCCATATGACCTTTCAAAAGCAAGAATTACTTATAGATACTAGATACAAGATGAAAGTAAGAGCATCAGTTAAAAAGAGAAGCGCCGACTGCAAGATAGTTCGCAGAAAAGGCAGATTGTACGTAATCAACAAAAAGAATCCTAGATTTAAACAAAGACAAGGGTAATTATGGCAAGAATCGCAGGTATAGATATACCAAAACAAAAAAGAGGTGTTATAGCCTTGACCTACATTTTTGGAATTGGAAAAAGTAGAGCTAAGGAAATTTTAGAAAGAGCCCAGGTAGGTGAGGATACTAAGGTTTCCGAATGGAATGATGATGAAATTGGTCGTATAAGGGAAGCTGTTTCTGCTTATACTATTGAGGGAGAATTACGTTCAGAAACCCAATTGAACATTAAGCGTTTAATGGATATTGGTTGTTATAGAGGTATTCGTCATAGATCAGGCTTGCCATTAAGAGGTCAACGTACAAAGAATAATTCTAGGACTAGAAAAGGAAAACGTAAAACAGTAGCTAACAAGAAGAAAGCTACTAAATAATAAATAGGTATGGCAAAGGCAAATACTAAGGTAACCAAAAAACGTAAAGTTATTGTTGATTCTGTAGGTGAAGCTCACGTAACAGCATCTTTTAACAACATCATTATTTCGTTGACAAATAAAAAAGGTGATGTAATTTCTTGGTCATCTGCTGGGAAATTAGGTTTTAGAGGTTCTAAGAAGAACACTCCTTATGCTGCTCAGGTAGCTGCAGAAGATTGTTCTAAAGTTGCACATGAAGCAGGATTGAGAAAGGTAAAGGTTTATGTTAAGGGACCTGGTAATGGTAGGGAATCTGCAATACGTTCCATTCATAACGCCGGTATTGAGGTAACTGAAATTATAGATGTTACACCAATGCCTCATAATGGGTGTAGACCTCCAAAAAGAAGAAGAGTTTAATTAATTTAATATATTTCACCGAAGGTGTAGTTACGATTATCGAAGGATAAGCCTTAATTCATAATCTCACCTTCAAATTTAAAGAAAATGGCAAGATATACAGGACCTAAATCAAAAATCGCCCGTAAGTTCGGTGAAGCGATATTCGGAGACGATAAGTCTTTTGAAAAGAAAAATTACCCTCCAGGACAACATGGAAACAACAGAAGAAGAGGAAAGAAATCCGAATATTCTGTTCAGTTAATGGAAAAGCAAAAAGCAAAATACACATACGGTATTTTGGAGAAACAATTTAGAAACTTATTTGCTACTGCAAAAAGAAAAGAAGGTGTTACTGGTGAGATTCTTTTGCAATTATGTGAATGTCGTTTAGATAATGTGGTTTTTAGAATGGGAGTTGCACCAACTAGAAGTGGAGCAAGACAATTAGTTTCACACAGGCATATTACCGTAAACGGTGAATTGGTTAATATACCATCGTATATATTAAAAGCAGGTGATGTTGTAGGTGTTAGGGAAAAGTCAAAATCCTTACAGAGCATTCAAGATTCCTTGTCTGCCAACAGTGCCGTTTATGAATGGATGACCTGGAATAGTGAAAAGAAGGAAGGTACTTTTGTATCGGTGCCTGAAAGACTTCAGATTCCTGAAAATATCAAAGAACAATTAATAGTTGAGTTATACTCTAAATAAACAACACTGATCCAATTATGGCATTATTTAATTTTCAGAAACCCGATAAAGTAATAATGATCGATTCCTCAGATTTCGAAGGGAAATTTGAATTTCGTCCCTTGGAACCTGGTTATGGATTAACTGTTGGGAACGCATTAAGAAGGGTATTGCTTTCTTCATTGGAAGGCCATGCCATTACATCTGTAAGGATTGATAAAGTTGAACATGAGTTCTCCGTAATTTCTGGTGTTGTAGAAGATGTAACCGAGATTATACTGAATTTGAAACAGGTTCGATTTAAAAAACAAATCGAGGATTCTGAGGCTGAAGTAGTCTCTATTTCGGTAAGTGGAAAAGATCAATTGACTGCTGGTGATTTTCAGAAATTTATTTCTGGATATCAAGTTTTAAATCCTGATTTGGTGATTTGCAATATGGATGCTAAAGTGAGCATTAATATGGAGATTACTATTGAGAAGGGTAGAGGCTATGTTCCTGCAGAGGAGAATAAAAAAGCGGGTGCCCCAATTGGTACAATAGCTGTTGATTCTATATTTACACCTATTAAGAATGTAAAATATAGTATTGAAAACTTTCGTGTAGAGCAAAAGACAGATTACGAAAAATTGGTTTTCGAAATCGTATCAGATGGCTCTATCCATCCAAAGGATGCTTTGACTGAAGCTGCTAAAGTTTTGATTCATCACTTTATGTTGTTTTCTGATGAACGCATTACCCTAGAGGCAGATGAAATTGCACAGACTGAAACGTATGATGAGGAATCATTACATATGAGACAGTTATTGAAAACCAAATTGGTTGATATGGACTTGTCTGTACGCGCATTGAACTGTTTAAAAGCTGCCGAAGTAGATACATTAGGTGATTTAGTATCTTTTAATAAAAACGATTTAATGAAGTTTAGAAACTTCGGTAAAAAATCATTGACAGAATTGGAGGAGCTTGTAATCAATAAAGGTTTAAGCTTTGGAATGGATCTGTCAAAATATAAATTAGATAAGGATTAATTAATCATATTTTGCTCCTCGTTCTTACGGGTTTGGCAGCAAGATGATAATAAACAATTATGAGACACGGTAAAAAAGTAAATCATTTAGGAAGAAAAACAGCCCATAGAAAAGCAATGTTGGCGAATATGGCTTGTTCCTTAATAGAGCATAAGAGAATCAACACAACAGTTGCCAAGGCAAAGGCTTTAAAGCAATTTGTTGAACCTTTGATTACAAAATCAAAAGCAGAAAATAATCAGTCTGTAGAAAAGGGTACACACAACAGACGTATCGTCTTTAAGAACCTTAGGGATAAATATGCAGTTACAGAGTTGTTTAGTGTGGTTGCCGAAAAGGTTGCAGATAGGCCAGGTGGTTATACAAGAATAATTAAACTTGGTAACCGACTTGGGGATAATGCCGATATGGCAATGATAGAGCTTGTTGATTTTAATGAGCTGTACAATGCAGGTAAACCTAAGAAGAAGTCTACCAGGAGAAGTAGGAGAAGTGGAGGTAAAGCCGAAACAGCTCCTGTAGTAGAAGCACAAACTGATGCTGAAGTTAAAGCTGATGACTCAGAAGAATAATATGTCAATAAATATTGATAATTTTAAAAGGATAAGCCTAAAAGCTTATCCTTTTTTTATGTTTTTTTGTTAACCGATTAAAATAGATAGAAAGAGAATGAAATATCAATCCAAAAAGAAAGCATTGTTATTGTTGGCCGATGGTACAATTTTTTATGGTAAATCAGTTGGTGATAAAGAAGGTACTGCCTTTGGTGAGGTTTGTTTTAATACCGGTATGACGGGTTACCAAGAAATTTTTACTGACCCTTCTTATTTTGGGCAGTTAATGGTAACCACAAATGCGCATATTGGTAATTATGGGACACAAGAGGAGGAAGTTGAGTCTGACTCCATTAAAATTGCTGGACTCATCTGTAAAAATTTCAGCTATGAATATTCACGTCCTATAGCAGATCTAAGTCTTCAGGAGTTTTTAGGGAATAATAATTTATTTGCCATTTCAGATGTAGATACAAGGGCCTTGGTTAGTTATATTCGTGATAATGGTGCTATGAACGCGGTTATATCAACACGTATAAATGATATTGAAGCTTTAAAGCAGGAATTGAAAAAAGTTCCAAGTATGGAAGGTTTGGAATTAGCTTCTAAGGTGTCTACCAAAGATCCATATTTCTATGGTGATAAGAATGCTACATATAAAATAGCTGCATTGGATATAGGTATCAAAAAAAATATATTAAGGAATCTTGCCAAGAGGGATGCGTATATAAAAGTTTATCCATACAACGCATCTTTTGAGGAAATGTCTGCCTGGAACCCAGATGCTTTTTTCATATCCAATGGGCCAGGTGATCCCGAGCCACTAAAAGATGCTATTAAAGTGGCCAAGGAAATTATAAATACAGATAAGCCATTATTTGGTATTTGCTTAGGTCACCAAGTCATAGCTTTGGCAAACGGGGTTTCAACTTATAAAATGCACAATGGGCACAGGGGAATTAACCATCCAATATTAAACCTTATTACGGGAAAAGGTGAGATAACTTCCCAAAACCATGGTTTTGCGATAAATAGAGAAGAAACTGAAGCTAATCCAAATTTAGAAATTACCCATGTGCATTTAAATGACAAAACTGTAGCAGGTATACGGATGAAGGATAAAGATGTATTTTCTGTTCAATATCATCCTGAGGCAAGTCCAGGTCCACATGATGCAGACTACCTGTTCGATGATTTCTTTGGTTTAATTGAGAAAACTTCAAAACAATTGGCTAAAGTTTAAATAATCGTTATATTATTACGAATAACCTTGTTCAAAGTTAGCCGTTGATACGGGTGTTTGTATCTTTGTAAATCAATATAATCAACTTTAAATTAGATAATTCAGATGAGTATTATACTAAGCGTTCATGCGAGACAAATTTTAGATTCTAGAGGTAATCCTACGGTAGAGGTAGATGTAATTACAGAAAATGGTGTTATGGGAAGGGCCGCGGTTCCGTCCGGTGCTTCTACTGGCGAACATGAGGCTGTAGAATTACGTGATGGTGGCAATAGCTTTATGGGAAAGGGCGTAATGAAGGCGGTAGAAAATGTGAATACCATAATAGCGGAGGAAATATTGGGAATGTCTGTGTTTGAGCAAAACCTTTTGGATCAAACGATGATAGATTTGGATGGTACGCCAAATAAATCAAAATTAGGTGCAAATGCTATTTTAGGCGTTTCCCTAGCAGCGGCAAAAGCTGCTGCCAACGAATTAGGCTTATCACTTTATAGATATGTTGGTGGCGTAAGTGCTAATACACTTCCTGTACCAATGATGAATATTATAAATGGTGGCTCTCATTCAGATGCACCCATAGCATTTCAGGAATTTATGGTTATGCCTGTTAAAGCAAAAAGCTTTTCACATGCCATGCAAATGGGAACGGAGATTTTTCATAATTTAAAAAAAGTACTTCATGATAGAGGTTTAAGTACCGCGGTAGGTGATGAAGGTGGTTTTGCCCCTAACCTTGCTGGTGGTACAGAGGATGCTTTGGATACCATTGCAAAGGCAGTTGAAAAAGCAGGTTACAAACTTGGTGATGATGTAATGATTGCTTTGGATTGTGCTGCTGCCGAATTTTATGTTAACGGAGCCTATGACTACACAAAGTTTGAAGGTAGTGAAGGAATGGTAAGAACATCGGAGGAACAAGCTCAATATCTTGCAGATTTAACAGAAAAGTATCCAATTATCTCAATAGAGGATGGTATGGATGAGAATGATTGGGATGGATGGAAAGCACTGACTGAAAAAATTGGGGATAAGGTTCAATTGGTTGGTGATGATTTATTCGTTACAAATGTTGAGAGACTTTCTACCGGGATTGAAAAGGGAATTGCCAACTCAATCTTAATAAAGGTAAATCAAATTGGTACATTAACTGAGACAATTGCTGCAGTAAATATGGCTAAGAATGCAGGATATACCTCCGTAATGTCTCACCGTTCTGGTGAAACTGAGGATAATACCATTGCTGATTTAGCTGTTGCCTTAAATACAGGACAGATAAAAACAGGTTCTGCTTCCAGATCTGACCGTATGGCCAAATACAATCAATTATTAAGAATTGAAGAAGAGCTTGGTAGTATGGCCTATTATCCAAGGGAAAAAGCCTTTAAAATAAATTAGTTTATAAACAGCAATAGCCTTTCTATTTAGAAAGGCTATTTTTTTGGCTTAAACAAAAACTTTAATTACCTTTTAGGAATTATCTTAATGTAATATCCTAACTATTTTTTATGAATAATTTTCTTTTTGTATCTGCGGAAAACGACGCTATACCAGATTGCAAAGCTGGTGGAATGGGAGATGTAGTTAGGGATGTGCCCCGAGAGATTGCCAAACGGGGTGATAAGGTACATATTGTTGTACCGGCATATTCTAGGCTGCACAAAGAAGGAATTCTTAAGGCAAATCTGGAATTTAGTTTAAGAGGCACAATATATAATGCGGAGTTGTATGAGGTTATACCTAAGAAGATCGTTCAGAATATTACGCATTATGTGATTCACCATCCTGAAATAAAAGAGGGGGGAATAGCACATATCTATCATGACGATCCAACCGAGCCTTTTTTCAATGATTTTGTAAAGTTCATGATTTTCTGTACCGGGGTTGCAGAGTCTATAAAGATGAACGCTTATGGGGATTTGGATATAGTACACATGCACGATTGGCATTCCAGTGCGGTTTTATTTTTGAAAACGTATCATCCAGAATATAAGGATTTAAAAAAGTTGAGATACGTTTATAGTATCCATAACTTAGCTATTCAAGGGATACGCCCTTTTTATGATAATTATGCATCCGTGAATAATTGGTTTCCTGATGTGCAATTGGACCATGAAGCACTTAAAGACCCTAGATATCAAGACTGTATAAATTTAATGGCAGTAGGGATAAGATTGGCAGATGCCGTGCATACGGTTTCACCTTCTTATAAGGAGGACGTTATGTTGCCAAGTAGAAGACCTGAGTTCATTGGAGGCGAAGGTTTGGAAAAAGATTTGCAGGATGCCGATAATGAAGGACGTTTATTTGGTATATTAAATGCTTCTAATTATGATAATATAAGACAGGCGGAAAAAGGATTTCTTTATAGAAATACAGTTAAAGCATTATTTAGGTGGTTACAAGATGAGTCTAAAAAGTATAAAGCAGATTTTTTAGCACACACGGGAGAGAAAATAATGGAGTATGTAGGTAACAGGCCTAAATTTATTGTTTCAAGTGTCGCCAGACTTACTGAACAGAAATTTTACTTTCTCAAACGCTCTCCAGAGGCCTTGGAAAAAATGTTGCAAAGACTACAAAAAATTGAAGGTATTTTTATGTTGCTGGGAACTGGGGATCCAGATTATGAGGAGTTTTTTAGAAGCATGAGTTATAAACATAAAAACTTCATTTTCACTAATGGACAATCGGAGGATTTAATAGACTCTATGTATTTGGAAACAGATTTGTATTTTATGCCAAGCTTATTTGAACCTTGTGGTATAAGTCAAATGTTGGCCATGAGAAATGGAAATCCATGTTTGGTTCATCACACTGGTGGCTTAAAGGATACCGTTCAACATATGAAAACTGGATTTGCCTTTAGTGGAAAAACCTATGACGAGCAAATTAATAGTATGGTCAATACTTTTGATGAGGCTTTGACCATTTGGGAAAACGATAAGCCAAAATGGAAAAAAATTCGTGCAGAGGCTAAAAAAGCCCGTTTTACATGGGACAAATCCTTAGATGAGTACTACAAATCACTATACTTGTTATAGTGTTTCCCCTTAATTAGAGTTATTGTTAATTTTACCCCAAACAAAAAGGTTAAATTGTTAAAACAGGACCGTTTTATTAACTTTACAGTCCTATAATTAATACGAAAAAATTACAAATGTCAGATAAAGCTATTCTAGAATATAATGGTGAAAGGTATGAGTTTCCAGTTATAAAAGGAACCGAGAATGAACATGCGATCGATATAAAAACATTACGTGCCGTTACAGGTGGGCTAATTACCATTGATCCAGGGTATAAAAACACTGGTTCCTGTGAAAGTGGCATTACTTTTTTAGATGGTGAGAAAGGAATTTTAAGATATAGGGGATACTCAATTGAAGAGCTTGCTGACAAGGCAGATTTTTTGGAAGTTGCCTATTTGTTAATATTCGGGGAATTGCCGAATAAAGAGGAATTAGCCAAATTTCATAAGGATATTAAGGATGAATCCCATGTAGATGAGGAAATGAAAAAGATTTTGGATGGGTTTCCAAAAAGTGCACATCCAATGGGCGTACTTTCATCACTAACAAGCGCTTTGATTGCTTTTAATCCTTCTACGGTTGATGTTAGTTCGGATGATGAAATGTACCATGCCATAGTTAGAATATTGGCGAAATTCCCAGTTTTGGTTGCATGGGCATTACGTAAGAAAAAAGGATTACCATTGGATTATGGCGATGATACCTTAGGCTATGTAGAAAATATCCATAAAATGATGTTCAAGCGTCCAAACCAAGAGTATAAAAAGAATAAAATTGTTATCGATGCATTAGATAAGTTATTGATTTTACATGCAGACCATGAGCAAAATTGTTCCACTTCAACTGTTCGCATAGTAGGTTCTTCACATGCAGGATTGTTTGCTTCATTATCTGCCGGAATCTCTGCACTATGGGGCCCTTTGCACGGTGGTGCAAACCAAGCGGTTTTGGAAATGTTGGAGGCTATTGAGGCAGATGGTGGTGATACTAAAAAATATATGGCGAAAGCAAAAGATAAAAATGATCCTTTTCGTCTTATGGGGTTTGGGCATAGAGTTTATAAAAACTTTGATCCACGTGCTAAAATCATTAAAGTTGCTGCAGATGATGTACTAGGTGATTTAGGAATAGAAGATCCTATTCTTGAAATAGCCAAAGGTCTTGAACAAGAAGCTCTTAATGACACCTATTTTGTAGATAGAAAATTATATCCTAATGTTGATTTCTATTCTGGTATAATATATAGGGCATTGGGAATACCAACTGAAATGTTTACGGTTATGTTCGCTTTAGGCAGACTACCCGGTTGGATAGCACAATGGAGAGAAATGAGATTAAATGGAGAACCAATAGGAAGACCTAGACAAGTATATATAGGTGAAAACTATAGACCATTTGTAGATTTAGAATCTAGATAAAGTTATACCTTTAACTAAAACTAAACGCTCTGTTAAATTTTTAATGGGGCGTTTTTTAATGGTAACTTTGTCAAAAATGAAATGGTATGCTTAAGCTAAATGTTAAAGATGAAATTTCTACATTAAAAGCTGTGGTATTAGGTACTGCTAGAAGCTGCGGACCTACGCCAAAGCCTGAAGAAGCGTATGACCCTAAGTCGTTAGAACATATTTTAGCAGGTACATATCCAAAGGAAAAGGATATGGTAAATGAAATGGATGCTTTTGCCAAGGTTCTTGAAAAGTATGGGGTCCAGGTTTTTAGACCAGAGGTTCTAGAGGACTGTAATCAAATATTTTCACGTGATATTGCTTTTGTTATTGAGGATAAGCTCATTGTCGCTAATATTTTACCTGAACGTGAACAAGAAGTAGAGGCCATTTTGCATGTATTGGACAAGATTCAAGATGAGTATATTTTACGACCGCCAGAAAAGGTACATGTAGAAGGTGGTGATGTAATGCCATGGAAGGATTACATATTTGTAGGAACATATACGGGTGAGGACTATGCCAGACATATAACAGCGCGTACAAACAAAAATGCGGTGGAATATTTAAGAAGTCAATTTCCACATAAAAAAGTAAAAGCTTTTGAATTAAGAAAGTCTTCTAATGCAAAGGAGAATGCATTGCATTTAGATTGTTGTTTTCAGCCCTTAGGAAAAGGTAAGGCCATATTGCATAGGAATGGTTTTCTGGTTAAAGAGGAATATCAATGGCTTGTAGATTATTTTGGAAAGAACAATATTTTTGAGATTACAGCTGATGAAATGTATCAAATGTATAGTAATGTATTTTCTATTTCTCCTGATGTTGTTGTATCCGAACATAATTTCAAAAGACTTAATACTTGGTTAAGGAACCAAGGGTTTACAGTAGAGGAAATTCCATATTCAGAAATCTCAAAGCAGGAAGGATTGCTGCGTTGCAGCACTATGCCACTAATTAGGGAATAATATAGAAAATAATGCAGATTACCAATACAATAGTAATGATTAGGCCGGTTAGTTTTCGAATGAACGAACAAACCGCGGTGAATAATTATTTTATGGAAGACTTGGATGTACAGAACCAAGTTATAAATAAAAAGGCACAGGAAGAATTTGATACTTTTGTTACTGCTTTAAAAGCTAAAGGAGTCAACGTAATCGTTGTAGAGGATACACTAGAGCCAGATACTCCAGATAGTATTTTTCCTAATAATTGGATTTCCTTTCATGAAAATGGCACGGTAGGTATATACCCTATGTTCGCAGAGAATAGAAGGTTGGAAAGAAGAGAGGATATTTTAGATATATTGGAGCAGCAAGGTTTTCAAATCAACTCCGTGATGGATTATACCTCAGCAGAGGAAGAGGGTGTTTTTTTAGAGGGTACTGGAGTGATAATTTTAGATCGGGCACATAACAAGGCTTATTGTGCCTTATCCGATAGGGCAGATGAAGACCTGTTTATTGAGTTCTGTGAGGATTTTGATATGTTCCCAGTAATTTTTACGGCAAATCAGACTGTCGATGGTAAGCGCATGCCTATTTACCATACCAACGTAATGATGGCCTTGGCAGAACATTTTGCCATTATCTGTTTAGATACTATTGATGATAAGAAAGAACGTAAAATAGTAATGGATCATTTAAGGAATGATGGTAAGGAAATCATCACCATTTCAGAAGCGCAAATGCACAGCTTTGCAGGTAATATGTTGCAGGTACTAGGTGCTAATGACAAGAAATATTTAGTGATGAGTTCTGCGGCATACCAAAGCTTAAATGAAGGTCAGCTTGCAAAAATTAAATCCTACTGCGATATAATCCATAGTCCTTTAGACACCATAGAAGCATGTGGTGGTGGTAGTGCCAGGTGTATGATGGCCGAAGTATTTCTACCCAAGGCGTAGTTTAAAAGAGATGTTTTATTTTTTTTGCGACTGTATCCAGTATGTTATAAGGTGCATATCTAAATGGGATATCTAGCCAATTACTTTTTTTTACGATGCTTTTCTTGTGGGAGAAGATGTCAAAAGAATGCTTTCCATGGTAGCTGCTTATCCCAGATGAACCTACGCCTCCAAAAGGCAACTTTTTATTAGAGATTTGAATTAGCGTATCATTGATGGCACCTCCCCCAAAACTATATGTTTTTAAAATCTTGTCTTGAAATTTTTTGCTTTTGGAAAAAATATAGAGTGCCAATGGCTTATCATAATGATTAATGTAGCTATCTATATCATTAAAATCATGATAGTCAATTATGGGAAGTATAGGCCCAAAAATTTCATCTTGCATTACTTTAGAATCTAAACCTGGCGTATCTAGCAAGGTTGGTTCAATATACAATGTTTCATCGTCCGTACTCCCCCCAAAAAGAATTTTTTCGTTGTCCAACATTTGTTTTAATCTAACGTACTGATCGGTTGTGGCTATTCTCGCAAAATCTTTTGAAAGGGCTATTTCATTACCATAAAATTTGGTTATTGTTTTCTTACATTCGGCAACGAACTGTTGTTTAATGGAATGATGCACCAAAATATAATCTGGGGCAATACAGGTTTGTCCACCATTAACAAATTTACCCCATAAAATACGTTTGGCCGCCAGTTCTATATTGGCGCTCTCATCTACAATACAAGGACTTTTGCCACTTAGTTCCAAGGTAACGGGTGTAAGGTGTTTAGCAGCACTTTGGTATACTATTTTGCCAACACGGTTACTACCGGTAAAGAATATGTAATCCCATTTTTCTTTTAGAAGTTGCTCAGATTCCAGTATACCACCTTCAATTACCGCAACATATTCTATTGGGAAAGCCTTTTTAATAAGTCTCGCAATAAGATTTGATGTGTTAGGCGTAAGTTCTGAGGGTTTTATTACTGCTGTATTACCTGCAGCTATTGCTCCAATTAAAGGTGAGAAGGTCAATAAAATGGGATAATTCCATGGCGAAATGATCAAGGTATTGCCATAGGGTTCTGAATAAATGTAATCTGAACTGGGAAAATTTACTAGGGAAGATGAAACCCTTTTTGGTTTACACCAAACAGCTACATTTTTTATGGCATAGTTGAGTTCTGCCAATACCAATTGGGTCTCTGTTGCCAATGTTTCAAACTTTGGTTTTTTAAAGTCGGTATAAACGGCATCACAAATAAGGTCTTCATGTTCTATAATTATTTTTCGTAACCCTTTAAGTGCTTTTTTTCTGGTAGTTATGTTTTTGGTTTCTTGGGATTTAAAAAAACCACGTTGGGATTCCAAAACTGAATTTATATGTTGCATTTCATCTTATTATGGTAGTAGGTAGTTGGTAAAGCTCAATTTAAGACTATTTGATTGTGTTTAGGAATTGGTTATTCCATTTTTAGCGATATTCCTGATCATACCTCCAAAAATAAAATAATGAAAAGGAACAATACTGTACCAATACAGCCTTCCTTTTAAACCACGGGGCCTGAACGTGGCCGTCTGGTGCAGAACGTTGTCTTCATCAATTTTAAATTCTAGCCAAGCTTCGCCAGGAAGTTTCATTTCAGCGAACAATAAAAGGCGCCTCCCTTTTTTATCGGCCAATAATACACGCCAAAAATCTAAGGCATCCCCTGGAAATATTTTGTTTGGATGGGTTCTTCCACGTCTTAATCCTACGCCACCTATCAGTTTATCCAAAAATCCTCTTATTTTCCAGAGCCAATTGCCATAGTACCAACCATTTATTCCGCCAATTTTCCATATATTTTCCAATACCTGATCTGGGTTTGAAACTTTTATCTTTTGTTCATCTTTTAAGATGCCATATTTGGGTACTTGAATGTACTTTTCAAGATTTTGGTTAAAACGACCGCTAATCATACTATCCTTCCAACTACTAATGACTAAGTTTTGTTCAATTTTTTTGAAAGCCATATCAATGGCCTCTTGGTATGTATGGGGTTTTAATTTTAGTAGTTCCGCTAAGCGGTTATCTTTAGCGATAACCTCAATTTTCATGCTATCCACTAAGTTTAAAGCAAGTTTATACGAAGTTGAGGTTACAAAATAAAGCCAGTATGAAGAAAGTTTTGGGGTCATAATTGGTACGGTAACGATCCAGTTTTTAAATCCCCTTTGTTCGGCATATTGATGTAGCATGTCTTTGTAGGTTAAAACATCTGGTCCTGCAATATCAAAAGAATCGTTGTAGGTTTTGGCATTTCCCAATACTCCAGTTAAAAAAGAAATAACATCCCTTATGGCAATAGGTTGCGTTTTTGTTAATACCCATTTTGGGGTAATCATAAAGGGGAGTTTTTCGCAAAGGTCACGTATGATCTCAAATGAAGAACTACCAGAGCCAACGATTATACCAGCTCTTAATACAGTGAGGTTAAATTTACCTTGATACAGGATTTCTTCAACATTTTGTCTAGAACTAAGATGTTTAGAGAGGTTCTCATCATTTACAATACCACTCAAATAAATAACCTGTCTTACCTGGGTTTTGGACATATATATATATTAAAGTTCCTTGCCGTTTTGGCTTCCATAGCATCAAAATTGGTAGTGGAGGAACTCATAGAGTGAATCAGAAAATAAGCTACATCAATCTCCACGGGAATACTATTTTCTCTTATCTCTTCGAGAAAATCAATTTCAACAACCTCTATTTTGGAAAGCGTTTCTTTATCTACAGAAAACCTTGTGGCGTCCCGTACCGCACAAATTATGTGATGTCCATCTTCTAACAACTGCGGTAATAACCGCATCCCAATGTATCCGTTAGCACCTGTAAGGAGTATTCTCATAAATCATCTATAGATGTTGGGGCGTTATCTGCTTTATAGCTTAAAATTTTTTTAAAAAACTTCTGAATCGCTTTGGTGTCGGATGCTACCTTAACAAAATAATTGTCCAAATATATAGAATACACAGAGGCATCACCTTTGTAAAGTGTTAGTTTGTAATACGGAATCACTAAGGCAAAAGTCTCTAATAAAGATCTGAACCTAACAATAATCCCTTTGGGTCGCATTTCAATAGTACAGACATTGCGATTGTTGTCTAAGATTAGCAAGTTCCATATTTCAACACTTGTTTGGGTTATTTCTAGCCTTGGTGACCCAATACCACCCATGGCCCATCTTTCTTTTAAAGTGAATGGTTTGCCTACGGCATCATCAATTTTACGGGTTATTTGCTTATTGCTGTAAGATACGTTTAGTAACATATTAAAGGTAGTGTCGAAATTTTATCAAATCCCATTTTCATGGTAAAACGATGAGGTTTTAGTTTTTTAAAAGCTCCAAGAAAAGAAATGGCCCTTCTAAATGTGCCATTGCGCTTTTTTCCTAAAGTTAATTAAAAGCCGTATTCTTTTTGTGGGTTTCTACTAAAATAGCGGTATAAAGATGTATTTTACTTCTCTTTTTGAAAATTTCCTATACATTAAAAATAAAAGAAATGCTTGGTGCATGGAGGAAAGTAAATGCATGTTTGTAAAGATAATGTTCATATCCCAAGCATAAGTAAACCAAAAATCTAGTTTAAAATAAATGGAAATTAGAAAAGTAAACATTGGAGATATTGAAAAATTAAAAAAAATTGGGAAACAGACCTTTGCCGAAACATTTTCTTTCGAGAACAGTGAAGATAATATGAACGAATATTTGGAAAAGGGATTTTCGACCAAAAAACTAACAACAGAGCTCACAGACCAAAACGCCGCATTTTATTTTGCAGAATATGATGGAAATGTAATTGGATATTTAAAAGTCAATTTTGGACAATCACAAACTGAAATAAAGGACGAAAACGCACTAGAAATAGAAAGGATATATGTGCTGAAGGATTTTCACGGGAAAGAAGTAGGACAGCTTCTTTATCAAAAGGCTATTGATTTGGCAAAAGAGAGGAGTGTAAAATACATATGGCTTGGCGTTTGGGAGCAAAATCCGAGAGCAATTCGGTTTTATGAAAAAAATGGATTTGTGGTTTTTGACAAACATATTTTTAAACTAGGCAATGACGAGCAGACTGATATAATGATGAAATTAGAACTTAAAAAAAATAACAATAGTTAATTGAAATTGCGGCGGATTTGACAGCCTTTAAGGCAGCTTGAAAAACCCAAGTAGAATGGCCTAAGGGTATGGTTAGTCTAAAAATTAGTAACCTAAGAATTATAACATAGGTAGTATGTGACCGAAGTCAATTAGTTAAAAATGAAAAGTGATATAGGCTAAGAGAAAACTATAAGTCAATTTAATATTGCTCAAATAAAGCAGATTAAAAATTTTGCAAGAGATTATATTCTGAATAAAGTCCAAAAGGAATTAGTGGTCAAACATAATCGATTGACACACGTTCTCTTTCCGAATTAGATAATAAATTGGAGAAAATAGCTCCTTCTTGCAACCCTATAATAGCGATGGAACCAAGTTTATGGAGTATACTGATGATTATGGTTGTTTTGAAGACGTGCCCTTAGAATTTATGATAAGGAATATAAGGGAGCATTATCCCCATATTTTTGATACGAATAAAAAAACAAAGTTTAAACTTTAGAGGGTAATTTGGATTTATTTGGAAAAATTTTTGTTTGATATAAATGTAATAGTATAATACCTCAACCAAGGTTTTACCTAATTAAAAATGATGGGATTTACCTTATTTTTTCAAATAATTCCAGGTCTTATTTGAAAAAAATAAATGCCTGCTGACTGAAAAATTTATGATTATGGAGAATTGTACACGAATTTTATATGAGGACTGATACTTTGAAAGTCGAACAATTTGATTCTATCAGGTTACCTCGTAAAGAAAAATATTTAGTAGATTTCAAATCAACTTATGTGTGTTTAAAGATGGGATATGAAGGTGTATGGAAAATGTTTATAGATTATTGATTACGGTTGGATATGTCATTAGTGAATTATTTGCAAATTTCCAAAGTAGTCTTTATCTGTGTTCAGACCACAATGTGCCGTGTTCGAACATTAATTTAGGAGGGTTTTGAATTTATAATTACATTGGAATTGATTAGTACAGGTATTCTTAATTGCAGCAAAAATGATTCTTTAATTTGTTAAAAATAAAAACACTTTTGATAACAATTTTTTACCGTGAAGTACTATAATACCTCATTTGTAATGGTTAAGGTAGATTGGACCACTCGGTGTCTACGCTTATTGCCAGTGGGGCAATTGCTAAAAATCCTTTCTTTTTGATTTATAGGCCAAACGCCAAATAGGTAACACAGTCCATAGTGTCAACATTGAAAAAGATATTATTAACCCCAAATATGTGCCGAAGAATTGCTTAAAGACTGCTCCAGTGTAGCCTAATAGCGCTGAAATATCCAGTTTTAAAAGAATTAATGTTCTTGAAAGGTCAATAGGGTTAAACATAGTGGCCGCTAGGGAAAAAGAATCCAATGGATAATCTTCAAAAACAATTAGCGACATTAAAAAAATACCGTCATAAACTACAGCAAGAAAAAGCCAAGTCAAAACTGCATAACCAAAACCTTTTATTTTATTTTCATTAGATAAGGCAATATTAAATGCAAGAGCGGTAAAGATGAGTGTTAAGAACGCCCCTGTAATTAAAAGCAATGTGAAATCGAAAATCGCATCACTTTTAAAAAGTCCGTAAAGCATAAAAGGAATACCCAACCCTAGCACCAAACTTAAGGTTAACGAACCTGCAACACCAAAATATTGGCCTAAAAAGATGGTGGAGCGTTTAATGGGTTGTGCGAGCAACAATTCTATAAATTCTTTTGAGTTGTAATAGTACATGACACCAAAGATTATCCCAATTAGCGGAACTAAAACTATAATTACGTTCATTAATGTGATAACCGCCTTGGATACATCATTGTTTAAGAACAGGAGTATAGTGCCTAAGGCAAGGTAAAACAGAAAGTAGACATAGCTCCAACGGCTACGCATTAAATCATAAAAGCTATATTTAAGAATTTTAAGCATTGGTTTGGGAGGCTATCGCCGCAATGGCATGTTCAACATTATTTTGGTTTGTCTTTTCCATCAATTCATTTATAGTACCATTGAAATAAATTTTACCTTCCAATAGATATACTATTCTGTCTGCAACCTCTTCTACAAATTGCATAATATGGGTAGTGACCAAAATCGTTTTCCCTTTTTGCTTTTCTTCCATAATGAACTTTTTAAGATGTATTAAGGCAACAGGGTCCAAACCTGTAGTAGGCTCATCTAGGATGATTAAGGGGCTATTGAACATAAAAGTTAAAACAAGGTTTACCTTTTGTTTTGTGCCACCAGAAAGTGTTGAAAGTTTTTTATCCAAAAACGGTTCAAGACTAAAAAGGGAAACAAGCTTATCCTCCTCGCAAGGTTTTTGGCGAAGGTCTATTATCATTCTAATCAATTCCTTTACACGTAAGTTTCCCGGGAAATTGGCAATCTGTGGTAAATATTCTAATTCTTGCCGGTATTTCCATTTATTTTTGATAGGATGTCCTGAAACTGATATTGTTCCCTTATTAGGAATTACCATTCCTAAAATAGCCTTTATCAATGTAGTTTTACCTGAGCCATTTGGGCCAAGAACAGCAAAAATCCCACCTTCTTGTATATGTAAATCTAAACCAGTTAACACATGGTTCTTACCAAATTTTTTATGTAAAGATTCTATTTGTATCATTTTATTCTTTTCATCATCGGATTCGTATCCAATAGGTTATCTGGAGTAAAAACAGGGGAAACTTTTTCTGAAAAATCAATTAAATCCATAAACAAACTACGCAGTAATATGATGGTTTCTGGAGTCCTGTTTACCACATATGAAAATAGTTTAACAGGACGATAAGGAATATCACCTATACCATTTTTATCCAAATCATAACCAGTATAATTACTCCAATAATTTTGGTCAAATTCATTGTCATTCAACTTGCTGTTATATGAAATATCAAAGCTATTATATAGAAAATTATTGTTTATGAATGAATTGGTATAGCAAGCGCCCAATACCTTAACCGCCCAACCATTTTTAATAAAATTATTGTTTTTGTAAACAATTCGGTTAGAGCCTTCAATATTAATACCTATGGTGTTTTCCTGAAAGGTGTTTCCAGAAATTTCTGCATCATTTATTTCCTTTAAAAGCATACCAAAGGCAGCCGTACCCCAGTTTTTTTTAAATATATTATTATACATTTTTATTCGTTTTGAGAACATTACAGCAACTCCTGCACCGTTATTCTCAAAAGTGTTATTTGTATAAACATCGTCATCGGAGAACATGAAATGTAGACCATATCTAAGGTTATTGGTACTTTGATTATTGTTGATAGTAATATTGTCTGAAAACTCCAAGTAAATGCCATCTCGTACACCTTGTACTATATTCCGTTCTACTACCACATTTTTGGAGTACCACAATTGTATACCGTTACCCGAGTTGTACTCATCTTTGGCATCTCCTATAATTTTGTTGTGGTATACTTTTCCATTGTTAGATTTTTCAAGGTAAATGCCAAAGAACAATTTTTCTAGGACCACATTTTGAATAAGGAAATTTTCGCTTTTTACTACCCGTATTGCCGCATAATCTGTAGTGTAACTTGTACCTACATTTATAAGAAATAGCCCATCTACCGTTACATTGTCAGACTCAATCCTAATAATTTCTCCTTGTTCTTCACCATCAATAATTGGATATTTTTCCCCAATAAGTGTTAGGGGCTTATTAATAAGTATGTTGAACTCCTTATATATCCCTTCTTTGATTAACAATGTGTCAAAATCTGATGCTAATGCAATACCTTCTTTTATTGATTTCACTATGCAAGAAGTACAAATTTCAATAATTTTATGTTCTTGTGCATAACAACTAAAACCGAGAAGGATAAAACAAAGTATTGCTATGGGTCTCATTTATTTATTCTTAAAGAGTAAATTTTAGGGATGTATTAAAATTACTTTTATTGTCATTATTTACCAACTAAAAAGGAGTGACTTCATGCCAATGACCAATGTGATTACCTGATGATTAGGAATTTTGAATTTTCATTCGCTTTAACCCAATGTTTTTCATGTTTTGGGAAACTCAATTCTTGGTGTTTTTTTAAGCGATAATTTTCTTCATTAATGTTAAAATTGATATCTCCTTCCAGTAGGATTAACAGTGCGTCCCTAGAAGAGGTGTGCTCTGGAAAAATAAAATCTTTTTCCAAACTGATACTCAAAACTTCGAGATTGTCATTTTTGGCAATTTTCTCAACTTGTAGTTTGTTAAAAGACTGGGATTGTATGGTATTATTTACTTGATACATATTTTTCATATTTATTCCTATCTAATAAACTTACAAACCTTAATTTGTAAAACGTTTTTGTAACTCTTCCCATGTTAATAATTCACCTCCATTTTCTATTTGAGCTGTTTGAGCTTTTGTTTGGTTGCTAAATGCAGTCAAATATTCTCCCATTGGACTAGGTATATTCTTGCTTATTAAAAAAGTGGCCTTGGTAGCATCAATAAGCTCGCCGGGCATGTTATAATCATTGGCCAAAAACATTGCTATGGATTGCCTATCTACTTCATTTGCGTGGTTCATCATACATTCGGTAGCATCAAATTTGAATACTTTTCCTTTTTCTGTGACTAATTGTGACGCATGTTGCCTGTCTACAATGGTCATACTACAATAGTGGCATGCATCAGCACCATAGTTGATGGCTTTGGGACCAACATTACAAGACCAAATCGTTATTAATATAATTGCAATTAACATGTAGCTTTTCATGTCGAGGCTTTTTTTTGATTCTTAGGTTTTCTTGATTTAGCTGTATTCCAACCCGTGTAAAAGGCAACTACAGTTAGCATCATTCCAATAAACATCATCCATGCACCTTTTGCCGGTAATGAGCTTACATCGAAATTTAACATTTTAGAATGCCCAAATAATGGTGGCTTGTAAGTCATTGGTGTACCATCTGAATTGGCAAGTTTCATAATGGCGTTTGGATCTAAGTTAGTGCCATAATCTACCATCCAGGAATTAAAATCATACATACCCAATATTCCCAAAATTGACATTAGGATAAACCAGCATAGGAACCAGTTGTAACCTATTTTTTTAAAATAACCTAAAATTCCTATGAGAACCCCTAGTAAAACCATACCGCCAATGACTAAAGGAAACACACTGAACTCCCACATTTCTTTCGGTTTAGGTAATTTGCGCATGCCTATGTAATGATTAAGGCCATCTATGTTTTGTAGGTCAAACTCATTGGCATCCCTAATACCGTTGATATGAATATTCATTCCCAACGGTTCTGGATATTGGGGAGCGCCCAACATTATATTCCATAAGGGAAAAATGAACAATCCCAGTAAAAAAACTGGACCTATCATCATCATTAAACTAGCTTTTTTCATTAGTTCTACTTTTGAATATTATGAAACGATTTTAGGTTTAAGGTTGTGGTATTTCATTTAAAAAAAGCGGGCAGGTTTAATTATCTACCCGCTTTAGGTTTGAATAAAGAAAATCTTTTAGATTGCTTTTATTCTCCCAAGGACCATGAAAGTTCTAAGTTGGAATTTGCAGGGGATACTCTAATATATCCTTGCATTTCTTGGTGTAATGCCGAGCAGAAATCTGTGCAATAGAATGGCCAAACCCCCACTTTTTTAGGCTCCCAAATAGAAGTCTTTGTCTGACCAGGCATTATTAAAAGTTCTGAAGTATTCTGACCGATCATCGCGAAACCATGTGGAACATCAAAATCCTGTTCATGATTGGTAATATGTAAATAAACCTTGTCCCCAACTTTAATTCCCTCAATGTTATCAGGAGTAAAATGACTGCGAATGGTAGACATATAAATATGTACCTCATTTCCGTTGCGTTCTACTCTTGCCTGATCGGGAGTTGAAATTGCATGAGGATGTTTGTTTTCGTCCAACCTATAGATTTTTTTTGATTTTGGAGCTAATAATTCCGCAGGAATACCGGCTGCATAATGGGGTTCACCATGTGTAGGAAAATCATAGAGAAGCTCCATTTTTTCTCCTGATATATCATAAATCTGTGCAGAATGCTCCATTTCAGGTCCTGTTGGTAGATAACGGTCTTTGGTAATCTTGTTCATGGCTACTACATATTTGCCGAAGGGCTTTCTGGAGTTGCCACCAGGAATCATTAGATGACCAACAGAATAGAATGTTGGCTTTCTGTCTATAACTTCCCAAGTACCAAGTTTCCATTTAACCACTTCTGAGGAAATAAAGAAGGTTGTATATGCATTCCCTTTGCCATCAAATTCTGTATGTAAAGGGCCTAGTCCTCCACTTTTGACGGTTCCTGCCAAAACATCCTCAAAATTTAAGATTGGAATTCCGTAGGCTTCTCCATCAAATTTTTTGCCTTCAATGGCGGCTATCATATTATCAAAAGAATGTATGGTTAAATCAGCCGATAGTTTTCCGTTGCCTATAATGTATTGCCCGGTTGGGTCTACATCACATCCATGTGGGGATTTTGGTGTAGGTAAAAAGAATACAGCACCTGGTACCTTTGTTGGGTCAACGGTAAGCACCTCTTTTTTCATTGTGGTAGTACCTGTATGGGTGTGCTCATCATATACATTATGCGCATAGTCAGCGGGTATTTTAGTGCCGCCGCCATTTTTGACATACTCCTCTATTTTCTTCCAGTTAACCGCAGCTATGAAATCTTTATCGTTTTGTGAAGAGTTGACTTCCATTAATGAATTAGCTTCTTCCGTATTATACGTGGTAAAGAAAAACCAACCATGTGATTTTTCACGACCGGGATGAGACAGGTCGTAGTTGAAGCCTGGCATTAGTAATTGAAACTCAAGATTTAATCTACCATTATCGGGAGCTACACTAATAAATGAAAGTGCCCCTTTAAAGTTGCCTTTGTATTCATTAACAGGCATGTCTCTCTGTGGTACTGGAACAGAAAAACGGGTTCCTGCCACAACATACTCCGTGTTTTCGGTAATAAAAGAAGAACTATGGTTACCGGCACTATTGGGTACTTCCATTATTTCTTCAGTTTCAAAAGTGCTTAAACTAATACGAGCAATTCTAGGGGTGTTGTTTCCGTTTATAAAAATCCATCTTCCATCTAATTCACCATTTGTTTGTGAAATATCTGGATGATGAGCATCATCCCAAGGTACAAACCCGAAAGAAGTGTTTAACATTGATTTTGTTTCTTCAGAATAACCATATCCTGAAGTCGGGAATTGTGAAAAAACGGGAATCTCTTTGAACATTCTTCCTGAAGGAAGCCCATAAACCGTTAGGTTACCACTAAAACCTCCAGATAGAAAAGCATAAAATTCGTCTTGTTCTCCTGGTGCTACGTATACTTTTTCAGCATTGTTGGATGACAGTGCACTACCAGAGTCGCCTTTTCCATTTTGGTTGCCACAACTAGCGAGTATTAAAATTGATCCCAGCAGTGCAATTAATTGATATCGATAATTTTTCATTATTATTTGTATTTAGTGATTAGTTATATTTATTCAGAAGGAGGTAAAATTATTTTGTCTACAACATGTACTATTCCATTGCCTGCAGGAATACTAGCAATGATTTTCGCTCCTCCTACATACACATCATCACCTTTTACTTCAACGGTGGTATTTTGGTCATTGGCCTGCCCTAATTTTTTAAATTTTTTCAGAAAATCCTTTGAGTAATTCCCTGCAGTAACATGATGTTTTAAAATATTGGCCAGGGCATCTTTATTCTCTGGCTTTAATAAATCCTCTACCGTTCCGGCTGGAAGGGCATCAAAAGCTGCATTGGTTGGGGCAAAAACCATAAGTGGTCCCGCATTTACCAATGCATTTTCTAGACTGGCAGCTTGTACAGCGGCAACCAAAGTGGTATGATCGGGAGAACCGATTGCAATCTGTAGAACGTTGGGTGTTGAACCGTCATCTTCAATAAAGGCTTGGCCTTGTTTTTGGGCGTTGACAGTTTTGTCTGTCGCAGCAGAAGTGCTTGTACTTTCATTTTTGGATCCATCTTTACAACTGAGCGTAAAAATTAGTAGCATTAATGAACCGAATAAGAATTTAAATTTGATTGTTTTCATTATTTTGTTTTTAAAGGGTTCTGAAATATTCCAATATTGAACGAGTCTCTTCAATAGTTAGATTTTGATTTGCCATTGCTGCACCATTAAATTCAATTAATAGATCTTTGGCACAACGATCTTGTTCGGTCATCAATTTTGGATCAAGAATCATGTTCATAATCCACTCAGGACTTCTTCTTTGCATTATTCCTCTTGGAGAAGGGCCAATAAATCTTTTATCCAATTTATGGCATGCGGTACAGTTAGATTTGTAAAGGGCTTCCCCAGCAGTTGCCATATCAGTATTTATTTCAGGTTCAAGAGTAATGTTCTTGATCTGTCCCACGCCTTTATCTTCAAGGGTAATTCTTTGCGATGCTGGCACATCACTATTTTTAGGAATATCTTCTGCTATTTTTTCTGTTGATTTAGACCTGTCAACATTAAAACCATCCTTTTTCTTTTCTTCTTTTTCGCCACAGCTAATTAAAACTATAGAAGAAAGAATTACTAAACCTCTAATTGCTATTTTCATATCTTGGTTACTTATAGATTATGTGTCAAATGTAATAGGCTGAAAAAAGATTCTATATGATAATTATCATATAAAGGATAAAAATGTCTTTTAATCTTTATATTTGTAAAATCAATCTAAAGTATGTTATCTAAATCGACGAAATATGCAATGAAGGCTGTACTTTATCTCGGTCTGCATTCATCCAAAGAGCATAAAATATTAGCGAAGGAAATAAGTGAATTTACTGCTATCCCTAAAGCTTACCTCTCTAAAATACTTCAGGACCTTTCACGACATAATATAGTTTCATCTATTCGTGGTCCAGGCGGCGGGTTTTATCTTTCTGATGAAAATAAGGTTAAACATGTAGTGGATATTATACATATTATGGACGGTGATGAGCAGTTAAAATTATGTGTACTAGGCATAAAACAATGTAATGCAGAACATCCATGTCCAATGCATCACATGGTGGGGGAAACGAAATCAAGTTTTATTAAATGCTTGAAAGAGGTTACTGTCGAAGAATTAATAAAAGACATTGAAGCAGGAAAATCCTTTTTACCTTTATAGTTAGAGATATGGGAGATTGTTATACATGTATTATTTCCAAAGGATTAAAATAATAAGCGCTTAATAACTCAACTTTATTTATTTTAGTATTCAGCATAGCTAAGGCAAAGACTTTATACAGTGTAATAAAAGCATAAAAATTACGTAGTTTTGCAGCCTTAATTCCAGGATCATGAATATTCAAGAAATTCTTGAGAACAAAGTAAAAGAAGCCATTTTAGACACCTATGGTGTGTCACTGCCAGCCGTAGAGTTCCAACCTACACGTAAGGATTTTGAAGGCGATGTGACCATAGTTGTTTTTCCAATGCTTCGTCATGTAAAAGGGAATCCAGTACAAATTGGTCAGAATTTGGGAACTTTTCTAAAACAAAATGTAGAAGAGGTTTCAGATTTTAATGTGGTTAAAGGTTTTTTGAACCTCTTAATAGCAGATTCGTATTATCTAGATTTCTTCAATGGAATAAAAAGTGATCCTGAGTTTGGTTTTGTATGTACTGGTAAGGACGCTATAATGGTAGAGTATTCCTCTCCAAATACAAACAAACCATTGCATTTAGGACATATTCGTAATAATTTATTGGGATATTCTGTGGCCCAAATATTAAAGGCATCAGGAAAAAAAGTATACAAGACACAAATTATAAATGATCGTGGTATCCATATTTGTAAAAGTATGTTGGCATGGCAGCGTTTTGGGAACGGAGAGACTCCTGAAAGTGCCGGATTAAAAGGGGACAAGCTGGTAGGGAATTACTATGTAGCTTATGACAAGGCTTATAAGGAAGAAATCGCTCAGCTTATAGCTGACGGTGTAGATAAGAAAGAAGCTGAAAAGCAGGCACCGATATTGTTGGAAGCCCAAAAAATGCTTCTGAAATGGGAAGCGGGGGATGAAGAAGTGGTTTCTCTTTGGAAAAAAATGAACGGTTGGGTCTATAAGGGATTTGATATAACATATAAAAATCTTGGGGTAGATTTTGATGTTCTATATTACGAGAGCAATACGTATTTACTGGGGAAAGATGTTGTTGCGGAAGGGCTTGAAAAGGGCGTTTTCTATAAAAAAGAAGACGGTAGTGTTTGGATAGATCTAACCGATGAAGGTTTGGATGAGAAAATCGTTCTACGTTCGGATGGTACTGCGGTATACATGACACAAGATATAGGTACGGCCATACAACGTGTAAAGGATTACCCGGATGTGAATGGAATGGTATATACGGTGGGGAATGAGCAGGATTACCATTTTAAAGTGCTTTTCCTTATATTGAAGAAACTTGGATTTTCATGGGCCGATAAATTGTATCACCTTAGTTATGGCATGGTAGATTTACCCAGTGGTAAAATGAAAAGTAGGGAAGGTACGGTGGTAGATGCAGATGACCTTATGGAGGACATGACCCAAACAGCAGCGACTATTTCTGAGGAGTTGGGAAAACTTGAGGATTATTCTGAAGCAGAAAAACAAGTGCTTTATAAAATGATAGGGCTTGGAGCCTTAAAATACTACATTTTAAAAGTAGACCCTAAAAAGAGAATCCTTTTTGATCCAGAGGAATCAGTAGATTTTCAAGGTAATACAGGGCCTTTTATTCAATATACCTATGCAAGGATACAATCTATTCTAAGAAAAGCACATGAAACTGGGGTTGCCATGTCAAAAATAGTTAGTGGGCAAGGTTTGCATATTAAGGAGAAAGAGTTGATAAAACAGATACAGTTATTCCCTGAAACTATTCAACTGGCAGCTGAAAATTATAGTCCGGCATTACTTGCAAACTATACTTATGATTTGGTTAAGGAATTTAATTCCTTTTACCAACAAGTATCTATTTTAGGCGAGCACGATGAAGCTACAAAAATTTTACGGGTACAATTATCCAAAAAAGTTGGTGAAACTGTCCAAGCTGCTTTTAAGCTCTTGGGAATAGAAGCGCCGGAGCGAATGTAGTGCTATAGTCTTTAAATAAATGTATTGGTAGATATTTTTGCGATTCTTTGTTTGGTTGCCATTGGAGCATACTTTATATATATAGTTTACTATACTTTGGATTTGTTTTTTCTAAATCCATTCAATAAGATACCTGCACTTACCAATACTGAAAAACATGTAATAGCACAACATCTCCCTTTTTATAAAATGTTGGAAGGCCGAATGAAATTAAGGTTTGAAAGGAGGGTGGTTAGATTTAGGCAAAGAAAGAAAATTGTATTTTATAAAGGCGTTGATGAGCAAGATAAAATACGATTGTTGTTAGCGGCTACAGGTGTTATGTTGACTTTAGGTATGGCAGACTTTCTTATACTGTCCATTAAAAGAATACTAGTTTATCCTTCTTCATACTATTCAAGAATAACCAAAAAGGACCACTATGGGGAGTATAACCCAGGTCTTAAAACCTTGGTTTTTTCCGCAGAACAGTTAAAAGTTGGTTTTAGGATACCCAATGATAATTTAAACCTGGCCGTTCATGAATTTTCCCATGCCTTAAGTTTCAATGTTGCCAATAAACTTAATATCCGCTCCTTTTTATTTTTGATCGGCATGAACAAAATTAAACGTCTCTTAAAGAATGCCGAATTTAATCATAGATGGGAGCAAAATAAGTACTTCAGGGAATATGGTAAAACCAATACACATGAATTTTTTGCTATAGCGGTGGAAAGCTTTGTAGAAACTCCAGAAGATTTTAAAAAAAAGTATCCCGAGCTATTTAAAACACTTCAGTTTATGTTGAATTTTGGCTTTTATAAACTTCCTAGACTTAAAAATTAAAAACTAACCCTAAAACTTGCATTAGGGGTTACCCCTAATGATATACGTTGAATAGTTTCAATTTCATTAGCATCATTTAACCTGTAATAGGTATTCAATGTGTTTTTCCTGTTAGTGAAGTTTAGTACCGATGCGCCAATGGATGCTTTAATGGTATTAGAGATATTAAAATCATAGTTCGCAGAGGCATCCGCCCTAAAATATTCTGGAAGCCTATCACTATTTGGTTCTTGATAATTTATCTTATTAGGTACAACTGTAGCATCAATAGGATTGATGGCATCCGGCTGTGTATATGGTTTTCCACTCCTATAATTAAAACCTATGCCTAGTTTAAAATTATTATGGTTGTAGTTGCCCGCAAGGGTAAAAGCATGTCTTATGTCTATGTTATTAGGGAAATTAGTAGGGTCAATGCCTTCAAAATTATAGTCATTTACATTATAGGTATAACTTAACCACGCACTATAATAGTTGTTTTTTTGGTTAATTAAAAATTCCAGTCCCTTTACAGTGTATTCACCAACTTCGCTTTCAAACTGACTTTGGTTTTGGAAACCTTGTGTTCTAATGTTAATACCTTCTACTTTTTTGTAAAATCCTTCTACACCAACATAAAAACTATTTTCATCATAGTTGAAACCCAGTGAACCTTGTTTGCTTTTAGTAATGGGAAGGTTAGTATTGTCCGATAGGATCCACCTTCGTCTTTCAATACCAAGAAAATTCTGTTCCAAATCAATAATTTGGTTTGTAGTCTGACTTTTGAATTCCCCCAGCACCTCGGTTTTAAAATTTGAAACTAGTTCATAGCTTATGTTTATCCTAGGTTCAAAAATAAATTCTTTAAAAGTATTTACGTTTTCAATATAGTTTAACCTACCACCAGTTCTTGTCCAAAGTTTTTCGTTGGGTGACTGGTATTCAAACTCTGAGTACACAGCGTGGGTTCTAATAACCCCCTTGATTTCGCTTTTAAATAATGGTTGGTTTAAATTGGTTCTATTTTCAACTCCAGTCTCCACAAACTGATAACCATTCTTCCATAGCGATTGTTCATTAAGTTGATACGCAGTATTGAACTTTATGGCAGATTCCTTAACTAAATTATTTTGTTTTAATTCTTGGGCTGCATTGTTAGAAAGTGATAGTGCATCTAACCTATATTGTGTGTAATATGCATTTAGGTCCGTATTAAAAAAGTCTGTCCATTCACTTTCTAAAGCCCCACCAATGGAAAAGTTATACTGTTCTAAATTACTTTTGTTGGGAATACTATAATTAGGGTTACTTTCCAAGTATTCCAAATTATTGGCCATACTGATCATACTTACCCTTATTTTTTGATAAGGGTTAATGTCATATAGTACTTTACTGGTAAAATCATAAAAATAGAAATCACTTTCACTGTTTACCTGGGTATCTTGGAAAGCCTTTTCAGAAAAAGTAGTGTAAGTAGGTGAATTTAGAAAATCTGTATGTGAACGTCTCCCTGAAAATTGAATTGCTAAACTTTCTGAAATAGGGATTTGTCCAAATACATCACCGCTAATAAAATTAACTCCAGCTCCGCCGAACACATGGTTTTCAATAGAATTTCTGGTACGCATGTTCAAAACACCACTAACGCCATCACCATATAAGGCACTTGAGCCATTTTTGATTACCGTTATTTCATCTGTTAAATAAGGATTAAAAGCAGAAATCAATCCAAAAAAATGCCCAGATTGATACATTTTTATGCCATCCCAAAGTATGAGGTTTTGATCATTGGTACCACCCCGGATGTTTATTTCTGAGACTGTTTCGTCTACACTCTTGATGCCAGGTAATGCCTGAACCGTTTGCAGTATGTCTGGTTCTATCAATCCCGGTAGAATGCCAAATTTTGCTGTATTCAATTGTATACTGGCATCGGTAAGTTTGGCTAGGCCATCGGTTAAAAACTTATAGACAATAACCTCTTCAAGTTCTTGGTAGCTTAATGCCATTACAATTAAGGTGCATGGCTCTGTTTTGGCTAGTTTTTCCGCTTTTATAAATAAGGGTTTAAAACCCAAATGGCTAATTTGAATTGTGGACTCTGGAGAAATGTTCTCTAAATAAAAACTTCCATCTGCATTGGTAATGGCTGTTTTTTCATTGTCTAAAACTTGAATGGTAGCACCAGGAATGGTGTTTTTCTCAAAATTGTCTAAAACCTTAGCACAGATATTTATGGTTTTACTTTTTGTAATTGCGTAATAACGCTCATTCAACTGGTCAATTTTAAGTACTGTCTGTTGTTGAATGTTATAAAGTATTTTGTTGAGGTCCCCAAGTTCTGAAAGTGAAACTTGAATATCTTTTAAATCTTCATCAACATAGGAGAATTTCACATTATATTTTTCTTCCAATTGTTGAAAAAGACCAATGATTCCAATTTTGGCATTTGGCGTGACTTGGGCTATTCCGTTGTTTGTGATAAACAATAGAAAAGCCAAAAAAAAATACGATATAAGGGTACTACTGCTTGTTTTCCCCATAAAACAGCACTTTATTCCCCTCTAATTTAAACTTTATTTTAAGAGGAACCGTAATACTTTTTAAGGAAAGGTCTATATCGGTGTTACTAAAGGTGCCTGTAAATAGCTGGTTTAAATCTACATTGTTTAATACTACCTTGCGGTTGTGTTGGCGTTCAAATTCAGCTAAAACATATTTTAAAGGAATACTTTTAAAAGTACTTTCCTTGTTGATCCAAGAGGGAACACCATTTGCTACAACAGTGCTTCTTGAGATGTTTCCATTTACGGCCAAGAAAGAATTCCCGGCAGGTAATTTAGTTTCCACTCCATTATACACTACGCTAACTAGGCCTTCATAACATGTAACCTCAAAAAAGCCATTTCTATTTTCTACATTAAATTGGGTTCCCAAAACGGTAACATTTCCAAGGTTCGTTTCCACGGTAAATTTCTCTCCTTTAGCTACTTTGAAATATGCTTCCCCAGAAAGCGTTAAATGCCTTTCTTTCTCCCAATTTTTCTTGTTAAATGTTAAGAAAGATTCTGCGTTTAATATAACTTCAGAATTATCGGGTAAAATAACTTCCTTGTTTTCGGCATACAAAGTAGTTACTTGTTCATCTAAGGTATTTAAATAGAAATAGGCACCTGTCAACAGAACGGCAACAACTGCGGCTATTCGTAAAAATGTTTTATAAGGGGATAAAGATATCACCTTGGGGCTATCTTGTAACCTTTTGTTTTTTATTGCCGCCAAGGCAGTATCCATATCAAAATCAGGAGCCTCTAATTTCTCCGAGACCTCAATAATTTTTTTATAGGTAGCATACTCTTCGGACTTTTTAAACTCCTTAAGTTCTGCTTCAGTTAGCTCATTGTTAAGCCATTTTGCCAAGTAATTTTCTTGCATGATTTCTAACTTTATATACTAATAACAATTCTCTTTAGAAAAACCCTACTTTTTTAGTAATTAGTAATAAGTATTTAGTGATGAGTATTAAGTAATTAGTTCTTTTTTTTACCAACAACCATTAAATTCCATCAATTTTTTCTCTAAGACTCTTTAGGGCCAAATGCATCCGTTTTTCTATGGCCTTGATACTTATCCCTTCCATTTGGGCAATCTCCGCATATTTTTTTCCATCGATCCTATTCAATAAAAAAGTAGTACGTTGGTTGTCTGGCAAACTGTTCAATGCATTTTCCAGCTTGTTCTTGAACTGGTTTTTCTCCATAATAAACTCAGGAGACTCATTTGTACTTTTTAGGGATTTATCGGCGTATTTTAGACGTACTTTTTCTGCCTTAATAACATTTAAATATAAATTATTGGCCACGGTATATAAATAAGACTTGGCTTTGTTTGGCGAGACCTTTGCGCAATTCTCCCAAAGTTTAACAAATGCCTCTTGAACGGCATCATTTGCTTTTTCCTCATTCCCAAATTTGTAAAATATATAATTAAATATGGTTTTGGAATTTTCCTTAAATATTTGGTTGTATACATTGTCTTCGCATACATTTTGTTTGTCTTCCACGTTGTATGGGTTGCTTTTTTCAAAGATATTTTAAAAAAATTAAAAAAGTAGGTAGGGTATTTTGAAAGTGGGTTGTTTTAGACCTGAATAAACAATTAATACCAAATCGTTATGAAAAAGTTTTTGAGTTATGCTGCCTACCTAAGTCTCTTTATAGTGGCTTTGAGTTTTACTTCATGTCAAGATGAGTTTGAGGAAATTAATACAGGCGAGGAACAACAGGCCATTACCGCTAGTTCATCTACTGCAGTTCTTGTACAAAATACAGCAACTAAGGATGGTTCTTTTGATAATATTGTTGATGGAGCCAGTTGTTTTGATATTAACTTCCCCTATACAGTTGAAGTAAATGGTTTAGAATTGACTATCAATTCCAGAGAAGACCTAAAATTAATTGAAGAAATTTTTGATGCCATTGATGATGATGTGGATTTCTTGGAAATACTATTTCCTGTAACTATTACGTCAGGTGATTTTACTGAAATTACCATAAATGGTTTTGAGGATTTAAGGGAATTGGCTGCTCAATGTAAAGAAGGTGGCGAAGATGATGATATAGAGTGTATTGATTTTGTTTACCCCATGACCCTATACACCTTTGATGTTAATTTAGAACAAACTGGAAGTGTAATAGTTGAAAGTGATATGGACTTGAAACTATTCTTTAAAGAGTTGGATGATAATGATCTAGTAAGTTTTGACTTTCCAATTACTTTGGAGTTATATGATGGTTCTAAGGTTGAGGTAACCAGTAATGAGCAGTTGGCCATTACCATTAGAAATGCTAAAGATGCTTGTGATGAGGATGATGATAATGATTATAATGATGACGATTTTGATGAAGATCATTTAGATGCCTATTTAATGGAGTGTCCATGGTTTGTAAAAGAATTTGACAGGAATGATGTTGATCAAACTGACCAGTATTTTGATTATGTTTTAGATTTTATGGCAGATGGAAAAGTGGTTGCCAAAACTAGGACTGGAGCATTTTTGCCTGGGACTTGGAGTACCACTATGGATGATAATGGTGCACTGTTGACTATGGAGTTTGAAGCGTTGGTGGATTTTAGCTTGGAATGGAGGATTTACGAAATTGAGGAAGGTAGGATAAAGTTCTTCAATGGTGAGAGCAATAGAATTATCATGAAACAAATTTGTGTAGAAGACAATGGTGGATCTAATCCAGATTCTTTAATACAAATACTTAAAGAGTGTGAGTGGGTCATTAAAAAAGTGAAGCTACAAGGTGAGGAAATCGATAGGCTTCTTGGATATGAGTTTAAATTTATGGCCAATGGTGTTATTACCTTAAGTAATGGAATTACTACTTCTGAAGGTACTTGGGAAATAGCTTTAAATGCACAGGCGCAATTAGTAATGGCTATTACCATGGGAGATGAACCAGGTGTTAGTTTTGAGTGGCCTTTGAGAGAACTTACCAATAGCAGATTAAAGTTCGCGGTAGATGAGATAGATTACGAGCTAATATTACAACGTGTTTGTAATGACAATGTTGATGACGGTGATGTTGTTGAAATCAGGAATATGATGATGGGCGGTGACTGGGTTGTAGCATCTTATGTAGAAGGTGATATTGATCAAACTGCAATGTATGGTGGGTATAGCGTTGCTTTTATGACAGAATATCAAATGGCAATTAAAGAAGGCGTTGATATTTTTGGTGCAGGACTTTGGAGGGTTCTTAGGAACAAGGACCAAGAGCTTAAAGTGTATTTAAACTTTGGAGATAATATGCCTTTTAATGAATTGACAGATGATTGGGATTTTGTTTCAATAGTAGATGGTAGGATAGAATTGAAGGATATTAGTGGAGACGGTACCGTTAACATATTGGTCTTAGAGAAATAAGTAACAAATATGGCCTTTAGGGTATATTCTTAAAGGCCTTTCTAAATAAACCTTTTAAATAGACAAAAATGAAATTAAAATTTTTAAGATTCCCGATCGCCTTATTGCTTAGTGTCTTGTTTATTTCATGTGAGACTTCTGATGATTTGGATGAAAATCTTACAACTGTTGATGTTAGTGAAGTTAAATCTACTGTAGCCAATGGATCTTGGATTGTTTCTTTGTACGAAGAAGACGCTATAGATCAGACCTCTAATTTTAGTGGGTTTGGGTTTGAGTTCCTAGCTGATGGTAGTATTAGCGTTAGTGATGGGTCTAATTCTTTTTCCGGTGCTTGGTCAATAACCTCAGAATCCAGTAGTAGTAATGATGATAGCAGTAGCAGCGATGATATTGATTTTAATATCTTTTTTACTTCTCCTGTTAATTTTGAGGAAATTTCGGAAGACTGGGAGATAATTAGCTACAGTAGCAGTAGAATAGAACTAAGACATGTTAGTGGCGGAGATGGAAGTATAGATAGACTCATTTTTGAAAAAATTTAGACACTTAATTTACTCAACAAAAATTGAAAATGAATTAAACATCCAGAAATACACCGCCAACAGTAAAGAGTTGGGCCTCGTTGGTGGTGTTTGATGGAGGTTTTAAACTGGGAGGTTTTATGAAAATGTAATACCTTTTTTGCCCCACATCCCAGAAAAAAAGCACTCATTTAAATTGAGTGCTTTTTTGTTATATATATTTTAGGTTACATCCTCTGCACTTCGCATGGTTATTATTAAATTTGCATTCCCCTTTAAATGCAAGACAGATGTTTGATAATTTAAGTGAAAAGCTAGATAAGGCCCTACATGTCCTTAAGGGTCATGGGCAAATTACAGAGATTAACGTTGCAGAGACAACCAAAGAGGTCCGTAGGGCTTTATTGGATGCTGATGTTAACTTTAAAATAGCTAAAGAATTCACCAATAGGGTAAAGGAGAAGGCACTTGGACAAGACGTGCTAACCACCTTACAGCCTGGCCAGTTGATGGTGAAAATAGTAAAGGATGAACTTACCGAGCTAATGGGTGGTGAGTCTGAAGGTATTAACCTTTCAGGGAATCCATCAGTAATTTTAATGTCGGGTCTTCAGGGTTCTGGTAAAACTACCTTTTCCGGTAAACTTGCTAATTTTTTAAAGACAAAAAAATCCAAAAACCCTTTATTGGTTGCTTGTGATGTTTATCGTCCAGCTGCCATAGATCAGTTACATGTTGTAGGGGAGCAAATAGATGTTCCGGTGTATTCAGATAGAGATAATAATGATCCTGTTGCCATTGCAAAAGCTGGTATAGCCAAGGCAAAGGCAGACGGTAATAATGTAGTTATTATTGATACCGCTGGTCGTTTAGCGGTAGATGAAAGAATGATGGCGGAAATTTCTGATATACATTCTGCAATCAAACCACAGGAAACGCTTTTTGTTGTGGATTCCATGACCGGACAAGATGCGGTTAATACGGCGAAAGCCTTTAATGATGTACTTAATTTTGATGGTGTAATCCTAACAAAATTAGATGGTGATACTCGTGGTGGTGCGGCAATTTCCATTAAATCAGTGGTAAATAAGCCCATTAAGTTTATCGGTACAGGTGAAAAGATGGAGGCTATAGATGTTTTTCATCCCTCGCGTATGGCAGACCGTATTTTGGGGATGGGAGATGTTATTTCTTTGGTGGAACGCGCACAGGAGCAATTTGATGAGGAAGAGGCCCGAAAGATCCAAAAGAAAATTGCCAAGAATAAGTTTGGTTTTGACGATTTTTTAAGTCAGATCCAGCAGATTAAGAAAATGGGTAACATGAAAGACCTTATGGGCATGATACCGGGAGCTGGTAAGGCATTAAAAGGCCTGGATATAGATGATGATGCTTTTAAGCACATAGAGGCTATAATACACTCCATGACTCCAGATGAGCGTTCAAACCCGTCTAAACTAGATGCTAGTCGTAAGAAAAGGATTGCCAAGGGGAGTGGTAGGGAAGTTCAAGAAGTGAACCAATTGTTAAAACAGTTTGACCAGATGAGTAAAATGATGAAAATGATGCAAGGTGGTGGCGGTAAAAAGATGATGCAAATGATGAGCGGTCTTGGTCGCTAATTTTAAAGAATAATACATTAATTAATCAGAATTTATAATTGCATGGAAATTCTCGACGGAAAAAAAGTATCAAACCAGATCAAGGAGGAAATTGCGGCCGAAGTAGCCAAAATGAAGGAAAGAGGTGAAAAAGTGCCTCACTTGGCAGCAATTATCGTTGGGAACGATGGTGCAAGTTTAACCTATGTAGGTAGTAAAGTGCGTTCCTGTGAGCGTGTTGGTTTTGAGTCTACTTTAGTGCAGATGCCTAGTACAACATCGGAGCAAGAACTTCTTAAGAAAATTCACGAACTTAATGAGGATTCCAATATAGATGGTTTTATTGTTCAACTACCACTTCCAGAACAAATAGATACCCAAAAAGTGATTATGGCCGTACATCCGGATAAGGATGTAGATGGTTTTCACCCAACCAATTTCGGAAAAATGGCCTTGGACATGAGTACGTTCATTCCAGCGACACCATTTGGTATTTTAGAACTTCTGGAGCGATATAAAGTTGAAACAAAGGGCAAGCATACCGTAGTTATTGGTAGAAGCCATATTGTTGGAAGGCCAATGAGTATTTTAATGGGTAGAAAAGGCTGGCCTGGTAATTCTACTGTAACCTTGACGCATAGCCACACAAAGAACATCACACAAATTATTTCACAGGCAGATATTGTAATTTCTGCATTAGGGGTCCCAAAATTCTTAAAGGCGGAAATGGTCAAGGATGATGCTGTGGTTATCGATGTAGGTATTACAAGGGTGCCAGATGAGACCAAAGAAAAAGGGTATTATATAACCGGCGATGTAGATTATGAGAATGTTAGTAAAAAGGCATCGTTCATAACACCAGTGCCTGGTGGAGTAGGGCCAATGACCATTGCCATGCTGTTGAAAAACACATTGTTGGCTAGAGAAAGACACAGAAGTAGAGATTAAAAAATGCCCAAACGGGCATTTTTTTATACCCTGATTTTAAGTGGTTCCCAAGTGTAAGTTTGCTTATATTTTATTCTAATGTATAGACTAAACATTTCTGTTGACTTTAGAATACAATGTTTAGGTTAGGTTTCACAATAAATCAGCATCTATAAGGACTATAATGGCAATTCACGAACAGTAATTGCAGTATCTGTTGAATCATTTGGTTTAAGAATGTCAATATCATTACTGTCGTCATATTCGCAACTATTAGCTAACATTATAGATCCAGTAATCAGGATTGCAAAAAAAAGTTTTTTCATAGCAAGATTATTTAAGATGGTAATTGTCTTGGGGACAAATAATTAAACGCCAAATTTGACAATTTGTTATTTGTTTGCATTGGGGAATAACGTATCTTTTGGAAAACAAAGCCAGCCATGAAAAAAATTACAGTCCCAATAATAGTGGGATTCCTTTTATTGATGGGATGTCAAAAAATTATAGACAAACAAACTACATCAATAAACGTTTCATTTGGTAAAGATGCCAGTTCAGAGCCTTTAGATGGTCGGTTGCTTTTACTTTTTTCTACAGATGATAGTAAGGAACCACGATTTCAAATAAATGATGGCTTACATACACAATTGATTTTTGGAATGAACGTAAATGGTATGTCACCAGATTCGATAATTACTTTTGATGAAACTATTTTTGGATTTCCATATACCAGTCTTGACAAAATCCCGCCAGGTGAATACAATGTACAGGCACTTTTACATGTATATGAAACCTTTGATTTAACTACCGGCCATACCGTAAAGTTGCCCATGGATAATGGTGAAGGGCAACAGTGGCACAGTTCTCCGGGAAATATTTATAGTAAACCATTTAAAATTAGGGTTGCGAGCAATGGTATAGAGAATGTTGAGGTGGTTATGAGTGAAGTTATTCCCCCAATTCCTGTGCCAGAGGACACAGAATGGATAAAGCACATAAAGATAAAATCAGAGAAATTATCCGATTTTTGGGGTAGGGATATGTATTTAGGGGCACACGTACTTTTGCCAAAAGGATTTGATGAACACCCAGAAGCTAAGTATCCATTGATGGTGTTTCATGGTCATTTTCCTGATGATTTTGGAGGGTTTAGGACCTCACCACCTGATCCTAACCTCAAACCCGAGTATTCGGAAAGATTCGATTTAGAAGGATATAACCTAATACAGCAGCAAGAAGCTTATGACTTCTATAAACGTTGGAACGAACCGGATTTTCCTCGTTTTATAATTATTGAGATACAACACCCAACACCCTATTATGACGATTCCTATGCAGTTAATTCAGCCAGTCAAGGGCCCTATGGTGATGCCATCACATATGAGTTGATCCCTTATATAGAAAAACAATTTCGGGGCATGGGAGAAGGTTGGTCCAGATTTCTTTACGGGGGCTCTACAGGGGGCTGGGAGGCTTTGGCCGTACAAGTCAAATATCCCGAAGAATATAATGGGTGTTTTGCGGCTTGCCCTGATCCAATTGATTTTAGGGCATATTGTTTAACCAATATTTATGAGGATGAAAATGCCTATTACTATAAGAGTGAGCATAAGAAGTTGGAAGTGCCGGCACACCGTGATTATTTGGGTAATATTCAATCTACTTTAAGAGAGGGGAATCATTTAGAACTTGTTCTTGGTGATAAATCCAGATCTGGTCAACAATGGGATATATGGGAGGCCACCTATTCCCCACAAGGAGAAGATGGTTATCCTGTTAGGTTATGGGATAAGATGACGGGAAAAATAGATCATGATGTAGCGGAATATTGGAAGGAGAACTATGATCTACGCTATATTTTGGAAAGGGATTGGGATAAGCTAGGTGAAAATTTAAAAGGTAAGATTCATATTTACTGTGGTGATATGGATAATTACTATCTAAATAATGCAGTATATCTTATGGAAGATTTCTTAGAAAGCACTGTAGATCCTTATTATGATGGTGAGGTAGTATATGGTGATCGTGCTGAGCATTGCTGGAATGGTGACCCAGAACAACCAAATGCGATAAGTCGTTTGAGATATAACAGTATGTACGTACCTAAAATCATGGAACGAATCGAGGAAAGTGCACCCCTTGGTGCCGATTTAACTAGTTGGCGGTATAAATAAAATCTTATGAATAGTACTAATAAAGTTGCGTGGTTTGTATTTGGATTTCTAGCTATAGGCGTAGGACTTTACCCTTTGGTATATGTTTTTGCAGACGAAGCCATAGCATTGCAACTTTCAAAGAGCAAGGAGTTGTTAGCCAATGTACTATGGAACATAGGTTTCTTTGGTCACATACTATTCGGTGGTCTTGCACTTATGGTGGGTTGGGTGCAATTTAGTAAACGCTTCAGAAATGCTAACCTTAGCCGTCATAGGCTTATAGGAAGGATATATGTTTTTGCAGTTACAATAAGTGGTATCTGCGGCATTTACATAGCCTTTTTTGCAACCGGAGGCATTGTGGCTAAACTTGGTTTTTTGAGTTTAGGGGTGGTATGGCTGTTTTTTACCACTAGTGCATATTTGGCTGCGAAAAAAAGTGATTTGGATAAGCATAAAGTGTTTATGATATATAGTTATGCCGCTTGTTTTGGTGCAGTCACCCTTCGTATTTGGTTACCATTGCTAACCCTTGGTTTTGGGTCATTTATACCTGCTTATAGAGTAGTGGCATGGCTGGCTTGGGTTCCCAATTTAATATTTGCCTATTTTTGGGTGAGACGAAAAGGTCTGGTCATTGGATAATTTTGATAAGCCTTAATGGATCCTAGAAGCAGATAATTATTAAAATAAAATTCAACTACGCTACAATCTTTTTAAATTAGTTGTACTAATACTATTAATTTTGTTTGATATCGATTTTAAAAACTTAAGTATGAATAACAACTTAATTGGGCTTCTAGCCCTTTTTGTTTGCTTTGTAGCCTGTAACGAAAATCCAAAAACTAAAAAAGCAGAGGTTGTAACATCAGGTAATCCCATTTTTGAAGGTTGGTATGCCGATCCAGAGGGTGCTGTTTTCAACAATGAATATTGGGTATACCTCACATATTCGGATGATTTTGAAAAACAACTTCATTTTGATGCTTTTTCCTCAAAGGATTTGATAAAATGGGAAAAGCACGAAAATATTTTAGATACTACTAAAATTAAGTGGTTAAGGCAAGCATTATGGGCACCGTCCGTAATTGAAAAGAATGGTCAATATTTTCTTTTTTTCGGAGCTAATGATATTCAAAGACCTGGGAGGTCTTCATATGATCCAAATAATAACATTAATCATTATGGCGGTATAGGTGTAGCTATTTCAAATAACCCAGGAGGACCTTTTGAGGATTATTTGGGTGAACCCTTGATTTCAGATTTTTACAATGATGCACAGCCCATAGATCAGTTTGTTTTTAAAGATTTGGATGGTACCTATTATTTTTTCTACGGTGGTTGGAGTCACTGTAATTTAGGAATTCTTAATGATGATTTTACTGGTTTTGTTCCTTGGGAGGACGGTAGTACCTTTAAGGAAATTACGCCAGACGGCTATGTGGAAGGTCCGTTTATGTTTTTGAGAAATGGTATTTATTATTTTATGTGGTCTGAAGGGAATTGGACCGATGGGAGCTACAAGGTTGTGTATGCCATGTCTGATAAGGTAACTGGACCATATAAACGTATTGGAACGGTATTGAAATCAGATGAGAATATAGCCACCGGTGCTGGACATCACTCGGTAATTAATATGCCAGGTACAGATGATTGGATTATGGTATATCATCGTAGACCCATTCCAAATGAGGATAGGGATCATCGCGTAACCTGTATGGACAACATGGAGTTTAATGAGGATGGTACGATTAAACCTGTAAAAATCACTTTTGAAGGTGTAGTCCAGGCGACTATTGATAGTGAGTAACATATTATTTTAAGAATTAAAAAATACATTTTATGAATTATAGAAGATTTGGAAGAACCAATTGGCAGGTTAGTGAAATAGGTTATGGTATGTGGGGAATGGCAGGTTGGACCGCTTCGGATGATGAACAGTCTGCAAAATCATTGGATTTGGCTGTAGAAAATGGTGTTAATTTCTTCGATACGGCTTGGGGATATGGAGAAGGACATAGTGAGGAGTTACTGGGGGAGTTGGTGCGTAGACATCCATCAATAAAATTATATACGGCTAGTAAAATTCCCCCAAAGAACTTTCAATGGCCAGCGAAACCAGAGTATACCTATGAAGAATCCTACCCAGTGGAGCATATTATGGAATATACCCATAAAACCTTAAAAAACTTAGGTTTGGAACAGTTAGACCTTATGCAATTTCATACTTGGGACGATGGATGGAGCAATAGGGAAGAATGGCAACGTGCTGTAGAGGATTTAAAAACCTCTGGTAAAATAGGGGCCATGGGTATCAGTATGAATAGATGGGAGCCCGAAAATGGTATCAACGCATTGAAAACTGGAATGTTGGACGCAGTCCAGGTCATCTATAATATTTTTGATCAAGCTCCTGAGGACGTACTTTTTCCATTATGCGAAAAATTGGACATAGGGGTTATCGCAAGGGTACCTTTTGATGAAGGCACACTTACTGGTAATATCACCAAGGAAACAACATTTCCTGAAGGCGATTGGCGTGGAACTTATTTTGTTCCCGAAAACCTAATTTCTTCAGTAGACCATGCAGATGCACTTAGACCACTAATCCCAGAGGGTATGACCATGGCGGAAATGGCATTGCGCTTTATTTTGGAGAACAAAATAGTAGGTACCACTATACCCGGTATGCGAAAACAACGTAATGTTTTGGCAAATACCGCTACGAGTGATGGTAAAAGGTTGAACTTAGAACTATATAAAGAATTGAAAAAGCACAGATGGGATAGGGTGCCTACCTCTTGGTCACAGTAATTTACGCGATAATCGAGATTTAACATACCCCTGCACTTGTGTAGAAATATTTAAACTAGTTTTTTAGATGTCTCTTGGGCTTAGCTCCAACGTAGTTTACTTGGCGAATAACTGGCCCATATCCTTAAATGCCTTGAATTCCAAGGCATTTCCTGCTGGGTCTAAAAAAAACATAGTGGCCTGCTCTCCAACCTTGCCTTGAAAGCGGATATAGGGTTCAATAACAAATTTGACCCCTTTGTCCTTTAGTTCTTTTGCGAAGCTCTCAAACGTATCCCAGGGTAAGACTACCCCATAGTGTGGTACAGGCACATCATGGCCATCTACAGGATTGTGGTGAAGGTCTTGAGTGTCCGATTTAGGCTTGTAATGAATCACAAGTTGGTGTCCAAATAGATTAAAATCTACCCAATGGTCACTACTTCTGCCTTCTTCACAATTCAATATTTCCCTATAAAAAACTCTGCACTCAGCCAAGTTGTGAACTGGTATGGCAATATGAAAAGGTGATACGTTTTGCATGTCAAATATTTCTTAAGTAAATATAGGTTCTTTTTATGAGGATAAAAATGCTACAATCTTTTCATTTACTTCTACTTGATGCATGGAATGTCCTAAACCTTCGGTGCTTATAAATTCACTGGCATTCCAGTTGCTATGTACCTGTTCCGAGGCATGATATGGCGTAATTGGGTCAAGCTTATCATGAAAAAGCAGCCCCTTTTTAGTGTTGGTTTTTGCGTAATGCGATGTAGAAAATTCTCGAATAGTAAAGTCAAATCGCTTTTTGATATAGTCATCCAAGGCGGTGAGTACCTTGTTGTTAAAACCAAGTAAATTTTGATAATGTGACATAATTTCATGAAATTCTGATGGTGATCCTATGGTCACTATTTTTTCTATATCAGAATTAGGATTCCTATACTCATTATATAAAATGGTCATCCCGCCAACGGAATGCCCAATCACATGATTGGGACGGTAGGTTTTAAGCATAAAATCTAGTGCTTCGGCATAAAGTGGTACATATAAATGGTTTCCGGAAGAGTAGCCATGGGCGGGAGCATCAAATGCAATGATATTGAAGTTCGCTTCCGTTAGTTTTTCAATTAATTTATGCCACCGCCAAGTATTGCTTTCCCACCCATGCACAAGTAACACGGTTTCCTTTTCACCTTGCCAAGTATAGGTTTGTATTTTGTGGTCGGCAACAAGATGTACTTTATGTTTAAAAGGGTCTAAATATAATTTTTGATTGGATAGTATTTTACCTTTTCTAACGGTACAAAAAATATCAAATCCTTTTACTGCAGCTTTTTCAGGATTAAAAAGCGCAAGGAAATTTAATAACTGACCATAAAATTTTGCGATGACTTTGGTTAGCTGTTTTTTCATATAGTAACTTTTTGTAACTTAGTTATCATAAGTAATCAAAAATACATAAAGGTTTTTAGAAAATTATAGGGTTCAATGTTGAAATTAAGTATATAAATGGAAACTAGTATTGATAACCAACAGGTTAGGACGGCAAAAAAATTAAAAAAAATGTTTGGGCATATCGATTATAAAAACCCACCGGAGTTATGCCCTGTTAGGGATGTACTTTCACTTGCCTCGGACAAATGGAGTATTTTGATAATTCTTTACTTGGGTTATTTCCCGGTATTGCGCTTTAACAAATTAAAAAAATACGTGTATGGGATATCTAACAAGGTTTTAAGTGAGCGACTTAAAATGTTAGAGGCCCATGGTTATTTGATACGTACAATGTATCCAGAGGTGCCTATTCGGGTGGAGTATTGTTTGACCGATTTTGGTAAGGACTATGTTGAAAAATTGATACAGCTCACAGAATGGATGCAGCTAAATAGTCCTAAGGTTTTAAAAAATAAGGAGAAATTTCAAGTAAAATAGGGCGGGTTTACCTTATTGTTTATTTAAATCTAATCCCAACCCACCATCATGTACTTTATCTTGGCATCATCAGGTATTTGAACAGCTTCAATATTGGTATTGGCACTATATCTTAAGTTTGCAGGTAATTCTGTTTTGTCTATCGTAAAATAAATATCACTGTCTTTCAAAATAATTACTACGTTATTTAATGAGGTAATGATTTTCTTAATATTATAATTATCCTGTATTTCCTTAAAAGTGCTCTTTACGGTTATTCCCTTGTCTGTGCTGAATCTTTCGTCATTTATTTGCACATTCTGTACACTGGGAATGCTATCTGAATTAGGGGTTATAGTGAGTAAATGTGCACCTCCTTTTTCAAACACTTTTATTTTACTTGCTCCTGTTCCAAAATTTAGTTTTACAGTGTCCATCACCAAAGAATCCTCGGCATATATAAGTTCAAGGTCCCTGGCTAAACTGCTTCTGTCCAGTTTGCCGACATTATTGGTGGTAATTAAAAATTTTTTATCCTCCTCTTTCTGGCAATTTGCCAATAGGAATAAACTAAATAGGGTAATGATTGATTTAATTGTTTTGATTGATTTCATTTTTTAACGCATCACTTTTTTTAATACACCCAAAACACCTCTAATAAAGGTAGCGCTTGTCAAAACTTTTATTACTGGATTTTGTCTTGTGCTTCTTCTTGTACTTGTTCTGCTACTTGTTGGTTTTGCTTCTTCCTTTTCCGCTAAGGCCTCGGCCTTTACAATTTTCTCGTTAAGTATTTCATAGGCACTTTCCCTATCAATATCCTTGCTATATTTTTTTACAAGCGTGGAATTCTCTATCACGTTAGTAAGTTCACTTTCCGTAAGCACGTCCATTCTACTCATAGGTGCGCGTAGTAGTGTTGCCGCCAAAGGTGTTGGTCTGCCTTTTTCGTCCAAAGCCGAAATTAATGCTTCCCCAATACCAAGGGATGTTAGTACTTCCTTAGTATCGTAATAGTCAGAAAGTGGATAGTTTTCCGCGGTAAGCTTTATGGCCTTTCTATCCCTAGCTGTAAAGGCCCTAAGAGCGTGCTGTACTTTTAAACCTAATTGAGCTAGTACTTCATTGGGCACATCGGTAGGGTTCTGGGTTACAAAATAAAGGCCAATGCCTTTGGAACGAATGAGTTTAACAATACTCTCTATTTGATCTAATAATGCTTTTGAGGCTTCTTTGAAAATTAAGTGTGCTTCATCTATAAACAAGATGAGTTCTGGTCTATCACTATCGCCCTGTTCTGGGAATGTGGCATAAACCTCGGCCAGTAGACTTAACATGAAAGTTGAAAATAATTTAGGTCTATCCTGTATGTCGGTTAAACGTAATATATTGATATAGCCCCTTCCATTTTCATCTATTCTCGTAAGGTCTTCTACCTCAAAGGATTTTTCTCCAAAAAATAGTTCGGCACCTTGTTGTTCCAACTCTATTATTTTTCTAAGAATTGTACCTGTTGAGCTGGTTGAAATGCGGCCATAATCTTTGGCAAATTCTTTTTTCCCTGCACCTGTGGCATATTGTAATACCTTTTTAAAATCTTTAAGATCTAATAATGGTAGTTTATTGTCATCACAATATTTAAAAACAACGGCAACAATGCCTTCTTGGGTTTCGGTGAGATCTAAAATTCTTGATAATAAGGTGGGTCCGAACTCTGAAACTGTAGCGCGTAATTTTACACCACCCTGTTCCGATAGTGTAAGTATTTCTACAGGAAAACTTTTCGCTTCGAACGGTATTCCAATTTTTTCATGGCGCTCATCTATTTTAGGATGCCCGGGACTTGGTTGGGCAATGCCACTTAAATCACCCTTTAGATCCATTAACATCACCGGAATTCCCTTATCTGACAGGTTTTCTGCCAACACCTGTAAGGTTTTTGTTTTTCCAGTACCCGTTGCCCCCGCAATTAATCCATGACGGTTGAGTGTTTTGAGTGGAATTTTGACCAAGGCATTGGTTACGGCCTCACCATCTAACATGGCGGCACCCATGATAATTGCATCACCTTTTGTAGCATAACCCTTTTCAATATGTGCAAAAAAATCCTCTTTGGATGCCATCTTAAATATTTTTGTTAAAAATAGAAGATTTTGTGCAATTGAAAATTAGAATCCCATTAAATAATACTATTTAAACGTCATTTTTAAGTAATTTTTTGAAAATAAAGGGAATAATAGCCATTTGATTTTTTGGTATAAACCCATGTGTAAAATGTATCTTTGCGCCATGGTTAAAGAAGAGATAATGAACTTGGTGGAAAAAGGCGAAATGCTTCCATTAATGGAAGAGTTTTATACCATACAAGGTGAAGGATTCCATAAGGGGACCGCTGCTTATTTTATTAGGGTAGGTGGTTGTGATGTTGGTTGTCATTGGTGTGATGTAAAAGAGAGCTGGAATGCCGAGACACACCCGCCAACAGAAATTGGACGAATAGTGGCCAATGCCGCTAAATATTCTGACACCATTGTGATCACAGGAGGTGAGCCTTTAACCTGGGACATGGGCCCGTTGACTAACGCACTTAAGGATCAAAATCTCAAAACCCATATTGAAACATCTGGTGCGTATACCCTTACGGGAGTGTGGGATTGGATTTGTTTATCACCTAAAAAAAACAAACTTCCTGTCGGCAGAATCTATGATGAGGCACATGAACTTAAGATAATTGTTTACAATAAACATGATTTTATTTTTGCTGAGGAACAGGCTGCATTAACAAATAAGGACTGTATTTTATATTTGCAGCCAGAATGGAGTGTGAAAGATAAAGTCACACCATTGATTGTGGAATATGTGATGAACAATCCTAAATGGAAAGTATCACTGCAAACCCATAAATATCTAAATATTCCCTAGAAATTATTTAGCGCCATTAGCTTGTATGTCCAGAATGCATTCTGAATCCAAATCTAGGGCAGCGGCACTTTTACCTGTTTGTGATTGGAAAAGGTTTAAAATGGTTTTTCCATTAAGAATGCAGCCAGAGGTAATACCTGCTTCATAGTTTTGTTTGGCCACCAAGTAATCTGTTTTCCCAGTGGGTCCCCCAAACTGTAGTTCGGCACGCATTAAACAACCTTGCACGTTACAATGGTTCGCTGCGTCAATATCCTCATGTTCATTTACGGGTGTGGTTCCAAGGTTTACCAAGCCAAATAAGTGTCCAAATTCATGGTTTAAGGTAGCTGTTTCCACATCGGCATTAGAAATGAAAGCACTTTGGCTAGCCAGTTTTCTAATGGTAGCTTCATGTATGACCATTGATGTGTTTCTATACACTGCACCTAGGGTAACCAAGCCTTCTTCCTCATTATCATCTTCTGCTGGGGCATCTGTAAAGTAAATGTATATCGCTAAAGTAGATCCATTGTTATACGCGGTCCTATTTTCAGTCTCAAGATCGGCAATTTCTTGTAAGGTTAAACTTTCCTCTTCAGGGGAGTCCAGTTCCTTATAAATTACTTCAATATCCTGTTTAAAAGTATGTTGTTCTAAAAAGCTGATGAAATCTGTCATTGCAGCTATAGTAGGTCTAAAACCTGTAACAAAGCCAATTTCTATTTGTAGTTTGGTAAAGGTGTCGTTGGACAGTATATCATTGGCAGAATCGCCTGTGCCTAGCAAATTGGCTGATTTGTCTATTTGAACCGGCCCCGGTTCTTCATTAGCATTGTTTTTGGAACATGCCATCGCTAAGATGCTTAAACCGGCAATCAAAATATTTTTATACTTTTTCATCATCAATTTTTATAGGACTATAACGTAAAAAGGACTTTCCTATTATCAAATATGGGTTAATCTAGCTAAATAGTCGTAATGTTCACCCTCCATTACAAGTTCACAATTTAGATTATGATAAGTCGCCGCACGTTTTAATGTATTAAAATCTACGTAGAGCCAATTAAAAGGTTCACTTTTTATGTTTTTATATTCCATTGAGAAAGTTACCTCGCCATAGTAGGCCTTTTCATCGGGGATCCAGTGTCCGCCATCGGCATCACTCTCAAACATATAAATAATATCACTGGAATCTATTAAAATTTGCCCGTTTGGTTTTAGGAGTGATTTTAATTTCATTAAAAAAATGCCTAACCCGCTTAATTCTCCAGCGATACCTATTCCGTTCATTAGTAACAACAAAGTGTCAAAGGGACCGCCATTAAAATCAAGGATATAAATTAGTACTGTTGTATTAATGCCTCTTTGTTTACAAACTTGGATAGCCCCAGGTGATTGGTCTAAGCATGTAGTGTTCATTCCTTTTTCTTGTAAATACAAGCTATGACTGCCGGCACCACAACCAATATCTAAAACAGAACCCTTACAAAGTTGTAATGCTTTTTGTTCTAATAATGGCATTTCTTCATATCTCCTAAACAGATAGGGAAGGGGAAGGGTGTCTTCTTCATCTAAAGATGAATATGTTTTTATATCTTCAGAATACTTACCATTTTGATAGTCTAATAGCGCTTGGCCCAATACATCTTGTTTCAACCTGAACAATATTTGACTACAAAAATCAATTTTTTTAATGCGACTTTCCTAGTTTTGAAGAGATATTTTTAGAAATGGACGGAGTATTGGGTCAATTGCCCCAAAAGGCAAAAGAAAAACATGCAGAAAATAAAAAATTCTTTGCTAGGCTTAGGAAAAAGCCACCTAAGAATTTGGACTATGTAATGCAGGAACTACATGAAGGGGAATTTGCAAGAACAGATTGTCTTACCTGTGCCAATTGTTGTAAAACAACCGGACCTTTATTTACCAATGCTGATATTGAGCGAATTTCTAAGTTTTTTAGACAAAAACCGCAGCAGTTTATTGATACGTATTTACGATTAGATGAGGACAATGATTATGTGTTACAGGAAGTTCCATGTAGTTTTTTAGGGGTAGATAACTATTGTTCTATTTATGATGTACGCCCCAAAGCCTGCAGGGAATTTCCGCATACGGACCGAAAAAAGTTTCAGCAAATAAGTAATCTTACCTTAAAAAATGTAGCCATTTGTCCTGCCGCTTTTAACATTGTCGAAGAAATGAAAAAACGTATAGGTATTTGAATTTAAAGTTTGTCGGTTACAAATAAGATGTTTTACTTAGAATATAATGATTTTGTATTTTTAGGGAATGCAACAGCTAATTGATTATTTTGAAACGATACCTTCCTTACACCGATCGTTAATATTGGTAGGTGGCATTACATTTTTTTGGATATTAGAAGGAATAGTGCCCTTGTTTAAGGTTGATTATAAGAAATGGAGACATTCAATTCCCAATTTCTTTTTTACGATCACTACCATAGTTGTAAATTTTCCATTGGCCTTTTTACTGCTGAATACATCGGATTGGACGGTTGTAAACGATTTTGGAATCATTAATTGGTTACCGGTGATGTCTCTATGGGCCTATGTCTTTCTTGGTGTACTGCTCTTGGATCTAATTGGAGCCTATACGGCCCATTTGGTAGAGCATAAGGTTAAACCCTTATGGATGGTGCATTTGGTTCATCACTCCGATCATCATGTAGATACAACGACAGCCAATAGGCATCATCCTTTGGAATCGCTAATACGATATTTCTTTACTTTATTAGGAGTTTTTGTTGTTGGGGCTCCCATTGGTATTATTATGCTGTATCAAAGCTTGTCCGTAGTGCTATCCCAATTTAACCACGCTAATATTCAATTGCCAAGAAATGTAGATAGGGCCATAAGCTGGTTTATTGTTTCCCCAGATATGCATAAGGTGCATCATCATTATAAACTGCCTTATACCGATTCTAATTACGGTAATATTTTCTCTATTTGGGACAGGGTGTTTGGAACTTATATGATTATGGATAGGGATAGGATTGTTTATGGTGTGGATACTTTTCCAGATGAAAAGGTAAATAGTAGTGTGGTAGGCCTTTTAAAACAACCCTTTCATAAATATAGAAGACCAACTACTGGTGTAGAAGTAGATTCATAATAATTAAATCACATTATTTTACTAATGGCAAATACCTGGGGAATTTCAATTGAGGTTGAGAATTTTGTGATTGAAAGGGATACGCATTGTGTTTATTGTGGTATTGATTTTTTAATAGAACATACTTCAAGAAAAACAAAACCAACTTGGGAGCATATTGTTAATGATATACGGATTAACACAAAAGAAAATATTGCTTTGTGTTGTACTTCATGCAATGCAAGCAAGGGGGCTAAATCATTAAAAAATTGGCTTGACAGCCCATATTGTAGATCAAAAGGAATTTCAGATAAAACAGTCGCTCCTAATGTGAAAAATGCATTAAAAACGACGTTAGAAATACGTGATTATAAGTAATAAGCAGTTTCTTGCCATCAACCTAATATCTTAAATATTTGGCTCGTATTTTTTTAAATTTATCTAAATCTGGTTGCCAACTTTTTTTAATCTCTGCTTCTGTATGTCCATCTTCAATTTGCTTCTGTAATAGTTCTGTACCTGCATGTTTTGTAAAACCAGATGTATTGAAAAATTTTGTTTTGTCGGCCGTGTTTTGATAGGCATCGATTATCCATTCGAGTGAAACCTTATACATTTTGGGCGATTCCGACAAATCCTTGCCGTAACATGTTTTACCTTCTTCTTTAGGGTATTTGGAGCCAAAATTAGGCTTTGGCACATAATTAAAATCATATTGGGTAGTATCCATAAATGACGCCCCATAGCGTTGAAACTGGAATTCTGTTCCTCTGCCGGCATTAATATTGGTCCCTTCAAAAAGACCTAAGCTAGGGTATAGGGTTATAGCTGTGTTGTTTGGTAAATTTGGCGAAGGCCTAATGGGCAAGATATAATCTATTTCGGGCGACCAATTTTCAAGTGGTATAACCATAAGCGACGCTTTTTTATCATTTTCTAACCAACCTTCCTCATTGATCATTCTTGCATATTCCCCAATGGTCATCCCATAAACCAAAGGTATTTGGGTCATGCCAAGAAAACCAGTATGTTGGGCTTCCATGGTAGGTCCGTCTACATAATGGGCATTAGGGTTAGGTCTGTCCAAAACAACTACAGGAATATTATTTTCGGCACAGGCTTCCATCACTAATTGTAGTGTTGCTATATAGGTGTAGAACCGTACGCCCACATCTTGTATATCAAACAAAACTACTTCTAAACCGGCTAATTGTTCATTGGTTGGTTTTCTGTTTTTACCATACAATGAAATAATAGGCAAACCCGTTTGTGTGTCCATACCGTCTTTTACCTTCTCTCCAGCATCTGCCATACCACGAAAACCATGTTCTGGTGCAAATACTTTGGTAATGTCCATTTGTAAACTTAAGAGTGAGTCTACCAAATGGGTATGCCCATTTTTGTTAAAGATGACACTGGTTTGGTTGGCAACAATGGCCACTTTTTTTCCCTTCAATAAAGGCAAATAGGCTGCAGTTCTGTTTGCGGCTACCACAACAGGTTTTGGTGTGGCCAAGGAAGTGGAATCCAAAACTTTTACCGTGGGTTTTTTAATCTCCCTGGTCATGTTTCCACAAGACGAGAATGTCAAAAACAATAATAAAACTGTACTTTTGAGACTGGAAAAAAATAATATCATTTGAACCTAGAATATTTTATCGCCAAGCGGCTTATTAAAGGTAAGGAACATAAAATTAGTATTTCCGCACCAATAATAAAAATAGCCATAGCAGCAATTGCCATAGGTATTATTATGATGTTAATTGCCATAGCTACAGGTATTGGCCTAAAGCACAAAATTAGGGAGAAAGTAACTGCATTTAACGGCCATATCCAGATTTATAATTATGACAACAATAATTCTGAAGTCTCTGTAGTCCCTGTTTCCTTACAACAAGATTTTTATCCAGAATTTAAGGGTGTAGATGGTGTGGAACATGTACAGGCAGTGGCAACTAAAGGAGGTATCATTAGAACAGAGGAGACGTTTGAGGGTATAATAGCCAAAGGAGTTGGTAAGGATTTTAACTGGACCGTCTTAAAAGAGTATTTGGTTGCGGGTACCTTGCCAGATTATAGGGGCGATCTAAATTCTGATGTACTCATTTCAAATAGTACTGCGAGTAGATTAAATCTTACTATTGGTGATTCATTTTTTACCTTTTTCTTGAGGGATGATGATACCAATAAATTACCTAACCAACGTAATTTCAAGATTACAGGTATTTACGATAGTGGGTTCGAGGAAATTGATAGCAGGTTTATTTTTATTGATATTCGCCATATCCAAAGAATGAATAAATGGGAAGATGATCAAGTAGGAAATTTTGAGGTTTTCCTAGAAAGTTTTGACGATATTGATACCAAGAGTGCCGAAATTTACGGTAAAACCCTTTCCAATTTGGATACCAAAACCCTAAAGGATAAATACTATAAAATTTTTGAATGGATAGGACTTTTTGATTTTAATATAGCCCTGATCATTGGCATAATGGTCATTGTTGGCGGTATTAATATGATTACCGCATTATTGGTACTGATCTTGGAACGCACACCCATGATTGGTATTCTAAAGGCCTTGGGAACTACAAATTGGAGTATTAGAAAAGTGTTCTTGTACAATGCCACGTATCTTATCACGGTAGGTTTATTTTGGGGAAATGCCCTAGGTTTGGGTGTAATCTTTCTACAGGATAAATTCAGGATATTTAAATTTCCCAACCCCAAAGAATATTATATAGATTATATTCCCGTGCATATTGATATTTTTACCGTCTTCCTACTAAACATTGGGGTGTTACTATTATGCCTGCTAATGTTGCTTGTCCCATCTTACATTATTACTAAAATTACTCCAGTAAAGGCAATCAGATTTGAATAACAGGCCTTTGGTTTTACCTCATTTATAATTTGTTCTGAAATAATGGAATATTGATTCTGGATTGAATTTCAATTTGGTAAATTTGATAACAAACTACATCAAATGAATCATAAAATACTTATTTCATTAGCATTAACGCTACTTACCTTTCAGTTAAATGCCCAAAAGCTTTCCAAAACCGAAAAGAAAATTATAACAAGCGTCGAGATCAATAATGAAGCGGCTATACAATTTTTAGAACAGGTCGTAAATAACAATAGCGGCACGCTTAACCTAAAAGGTGTTAAAGAGGTAGGCGCCATGTTTAGTAAGGAGTTTGATGCCATTGGTTTTGATACCAATTGGATTGCCATGCCCTCTGAAATGAACCGGGCAGGACATCTTTTCGCAGAGACCAAAGGAGGCAAAGGGAAAAAGTTATTATTGATAGGTCACCTTGATACCGTTTTTGAGGAAGATAGTCCATTTCAGACCTTTACTAGGATAAACGATAGTATTGCCCATGCTCCTGGAGGTAATGATATGAAGGGTGGTAATGTAATTATTTTATATGCTTTAAAGGCCTTATATGAAAATGGATTACTGAACAATGCGCAAATTATTGCTGCATTTACAGGTGATGAGGAAAGTGCTGGAAAACCTTTGGATATTAGCAGGAAAGATTTGATAGATGCAGCCAAAAGAAGTGATATTGCCTTGGGTTTTGAAACGTCAACAGGCTATAATTATTCTACCATTGCAAGAAGGGGAGCTTCTGGTTGGAAGGTGGAAGTAGAAGGTAAAAGGGCGCATTCATCTGGAATTTTCAATGAAAATGTAGGGGCTGGCGCCATTTTTGAAATGTCTAGGATTCTACACCAATTTTATACAGATGTTAAGGGTGAGGATTTACTGACTTTCAATCCTGGAACTTTATTGGGCGGAACTTTTGTAGACTTTGATGATATGACCAGTAAAGGGAGTGTTTTTGGTAAGACCAACGTGGTAGCACAGAAGGCAGAAGTACGTGGTGGATTACGGTTTATTTCTGAGGAGCAGAAAAAACGCGCTAGGGATAAAATGACAGAAATAGTTTCCCAAAATTTACCACATACGAGTGCAACTGTAACATTTACGAATAGTTACCCTGCAATGGCGCCTACAGAAGGTAATAAAGTATTGTTGGCAGAACTGAACAAGGTTAGTCTAGCTTTGGGCCAAGGTGAAGTTGTTGCATATGACCCAGGTAAAAGAGGTGCGGCAGATACTTCCTTTGTTGCAGATTATGTGGATTGTTTGGACGGATTGGGAACTATGGGTTCTGGTGCACATACCCCAGAGGAGACGGTGAATCTTAATACAATAGCTGATCTTACCAAAAGAACGGCATTGTTAATTTATAGATTAATCAATCAGTAATAATGACGACACTACAATTAAATAATCAATCGGTAAAAATAGATGCTGGGGAATTGATTAGCTACAAGGTAGGTGGTCATGAATTTATCCACCAAAAAGGGAGTCCCGGTTGGCGTAATGCGGACACTGAAATGTTTCCTATCATAGGACCCACAAATATTGCAAATTTTAGGGTGAAAACACCTAAAGGCGATGCCATACAGGACCAACACGGATTACTTCGGGAAATGGAATATAAGGCATCAGACCAGAACGATACCAGCGTGATTTTTGTTAAAAAGTATCTGGCAAATACTAAAGTGCCAAACTCAAAATTCCCCAATAAATCTACCGAAAAGGAATTGTCATGGCCTTATGATTTTCAATTTAAAAAGGCTTTTGAATTAAAGGAGGAAACTTTAGAAATCTCCTTTGAAATAAGTGGTGAGCAGGGGATGCCTTTTATGCTAGGCTATCATCCTGCTTTTAAACTCACTGGTATTGATACAATTGTAGACACTGGAAAAAAGACTATAACTATTGATGAGGTTTTAGCTGTGGGAAGTAACGCATTATTGGTGCGCGAAGTTTCTTCAATTGTTTTGAAAGATAAAAAATCATTAAAGATAGAAACATCAGGTTTCGGAAATTTTATGCTTTGGACAGAAGTGCCTAATATGGTGTGTATAGAGCCTATTACATTTTATCCCTACGCGGTAGAACAAAAAAATTTAAATACAGGCTTTGAAGAACTTGGAAAAAAGGCCAAGGTGTTTAAAGTTACGCTCACTCCACAAATCTAGAATTGATATTCCTTAGCTATGGCATTTAGTGAATTTTTGGCCGATAGGGTTAGACAGCGTCTCAAAGGAAAAGGGCATCTTGAGGAAAAGAAGATGATGGGTGGACTCGTTTTTATGGTTAATGGTAAAATGTGTGTTTGTGTTGATATGGATAAAAGGACACAAGAAGATCGCTTAATGGTTCGCGTTGGCAAACTCAAGTATGAACAGTTGCTACAAAGACCTGGTGGAAGAAAAATGGATGCTACAGGAAAACCTATGCGGGGATTCCTTTTTATAGACCCCGTTGGTTTTGACAGTGAAAAGGACATGGATTTCTGGATAACCAAGGCCTTGGAATTTAATAGCCTACTGCCCTAATCCCTAAAAATCCCTACTTAAATGTTTAATTTAGTAAAGTGAAGCACTATTTTCCTTTTTTGGATTGGATAGCTACCTATAAAAAATCGTATCTTATTAATGATTTAATAGCTGGCTTAACCGTTGGTATTGTTTTAGTGCCACAAGGCATGGCCTATGCCATGATTGCTGGTTTACCTCCCGTTTATGGTTTATATGCCTCTTTGTTCCCTGTATTAATGTATGCCTTATTAGGTACCTCTAGAAAGATTGCAGTGGGACCCGTTGCAATGGATTCTCTATTGGTAGCCGCTGGTTTAAGTACATTGGCAATAACCGGAGTGGAAAATTACATTGCTATGGTAATGGTTTTGGCACTTATGGTAGGTGCCATTCAATTTTTACTGGGGATATTTAAAATGGGTTTTCTGGTTAATTTTTTATCAAAACCCGTTATTAGTGGGTTTACATCGGCAGCAGCAATTATAATAATCTGTAGTCAGTTAAAACACTTGATAGGGGTAGAGGTTCCAGGTAGTAATAGTTTTGTTGCACTTTTACCTAAACTATTCACTAAATTAAATGAAACTAATATTTATGATTTAGGTATAGGTCTATTTGGAATTATTGCTATAGTTGTAGGTAAGAAATGGTTGAAAAAATGGCCTATTGTTTTACTTATTGTTGTTTTGGGCATTGCTGTTGTCTATTTTTTTGAATTATCCAATTTTGGGGTGAAGTTAGTGGGTGAAGTGCCAAGTGGGATACCTAGTTTTAATTTACCGGATATTAGGCTAGAAAGCATTTCGCAATTGTGGCCAATTGCGCTGGCCTTGGCTTTAGTGGGATATTTAGAAGCCATTTCCATAGGCAAGGCACTAGAGGAAAAGAGTGGCGAGGAAACGATACATGCCAATAAAGAATTAATAGCCCTTGGAAGTACCAATATAGTAGCGTCTTTATTTCAAGGTTATCCTGTTACAGCTAGTTTTTCAAGATCGGCAATTAATTATGATTCAGGGGCAAAAACTAATTTGGCGGGTATTGTCAGTGTTTTTTTGGTGGTTTTGGCCTTATTGTTTTTAACTCCTTTATTTCAATACTTGCCCAATGCCATTTTGGCTAGTATTGTAATGGTATCCGTAGTAGGACTTATAGATTTGGCCTATGCTAAGAAGTTGTTGAAACTTAGAAAGGATGAATTTGGGGTGCTGGTCATTACTTTTTTAATAACCATAGTGTTTGGAATTACCCAGGGTATTTTGGTAGGTGTTCTATTAGCTTTACTGCTACTAGTTTACAGAACCTCCAAACCACATTTTGCGGAATTGGGTATTGTCAAAGGTTCGGATTACTATAAAAATGTGAAACGATTTGGAAATGATGTAGTTGTTCGTAATGACCTCTTAATAGTTCGGTTCGATTCCCAATTATACTTTGGAAACATTATGTTTTTCAAAAAGCAATTATCTAATATGATAAAACAAAAAGGGCCAGGTCTTAAAGGCATAATTTTAAACGCAGAAGCCATAAATTATATAGATGCTACAGCAATTGATGTACTTACCAAGCTTATTGCAGAATTACATCAAAATAATTTAGACTTTTATATTGCTGGCGCGACTGGTCCGGTGCGTGATATCATTTTTTCTAGTGGTATGATCAATGAACTTAAAAAAGAATATTTATTCGCTAAAACGATTGATGCAGTGGCTTGTTTTGATAATCCTGATGCGGTATCCATTATTGGCGCCAGGGTTGCAGCAGAGAATAGTAGCAAATGCTAGTCGCCCGTATTCTTAAATAGAAGTATATATAGTTTATTTTTTGAAAATGACAAATGTCATTTATTCTATACCCCCTTCCTTATACTTTTAATCTTCTATTTTTTTGGGAAAAGACCTGTTTTCCAAAGAATTGAAAATAAATTTAATTGAGAATATGAAAAAGAATATAGGAGTTTTGGATATGACGGTAAGGATTGTTGTTGCCGCTATTATAGCATTTTTGGTAGGCTTGGATTTTGTAGTGGGTATACCGGCTACCATATTAAGCATATTCGCCATTGTATTGGCGGTTACGGGCTTTTCAAATTATTGTCCCTTTTATAACCTTGTAGGATTAAGGACAAGGGAGTAATGGCATAAAATGCAAGATTAGAATATGAATTTATAAACCTAAATACTTAAAATGAAAAATATATTACCCTTGGTTAATTGGAGTAACGGTATTATAATGATTGTAGTTTTTGCCGTTGTTGTCCTACTTTTGGTTAGCGTTACACTTAGCTTAATGATAGGTGGGCGCAAAAAAGAAGAATAACACCATCATTTGTAAATACATAATTAAACCGGTCTAAAATTGAATTATATATTTATTTTTAGACTAGTTTTTTGGGAAATCCTTAAATGTTAATAGTTTCTTAAAACATTTGAATTTCAATTCTAATTAATTAATACCTTTAAGTAGGGTTTGTATTACTAAAATGATAAAAAATTTTATTGAAAGAGTAGGAGTCATGAATTGTATCATGCTTCTGGTAGTCTTATCCATAATTATTGTTTCTGAAGTATTGTTTTTGAGCGGTGAAAAATTGGATGCAATTTTTATAGCTTTTTGGGCACCAACCATACTTGGTTTTATGAATTTTCTAAAGTATCGTAAATAGTGGATTTTGTATTAGGATATTCAATTTTAGTAGGCCTCATATTTATTGTGTGGTTATACTTTGTTGTTCGTTTATATAACAAGATGAAGGATTGATTGGCACTTAAAATACACCATCCTCAATAAATCTTAAGACCTTTTTAGGATGTTTTAAAGTATATGATGTGATAAGTCGCTCAGTTTCCAAAGTACTTTTTTGTTTGATTAAAAAAGCTTCAAAATCTTCTACATGGGTAATGGTTATATTTTTAGGAATAAAACCATACCCCGCATATACATTGTTTTGGATTAATATAAAGGCCTCTTCTTCCAGATTTCTTCCTTTTGTTTTAATGATGTAATCAGATTTTTCATTTTCAATGAAATTCATAGCATTTATAACTCTTTCATTATACTCCGATAAATAGCGTAGATCTGAACAGATACCAATACACTGCTTTATTTTGTAATGTGAGCAAATAGTAATGTTTTCTTGTAAGTGGCAGTATTTGGGGCACAATTCAAAGGTTTCGCATAACGATTCTAAAAATAACCTACATTCAGTAACACTGTAAAATCTCTTTAGTGGATTTGGGGCCAGCTTTAATTTGTTAAAGGCAAGGTGTATGATGCCGTTTCTGTCTACATAACTAAAAATACCATACTGTTGAATATTTCGCTTTTGCGCTCTGTTATATTTAGGGTAATGGTCTTTTATTTCAGCGGATTCTAGCAAGAGTGCAATTAGTTCACTACCGGTTTCTTCAAAATCTAAAAAAGAGGTTTCTGCACACAAGGAAATTTCTTTTGTGGATTTGTCATAAAAATGGCTTAATACCCGTTTTTTAATATTGATAGCTTTACCTACGTAAATTATGGCACCTTTTCTATCCTTAAAATAATAGATGCCTGGTGTAGAAGGTAATTTTTCAAATTCTTCTTTTGGTAGCGAAGGCGGTAATGTAGCTTCCTGGGAACGTGCATTTAAAAATGATTTAAATATTTTATCGGCATTGTCAGATCTTAATAGTTTATGAAACAACAGCATGGTGGCATGTGCATCCCCACGGGCTCTGTGTCTATCCGTTAATGGAATAGCTAACGCAGAGCATAATTTCCCCAAACTATAGGAAGTATATCCCGGCAAAAGTTTACGAGATAGTCTAACGGTGCATAGTTTCTTGCGTATGAACTCAAATCCAATTAGCTGAAATTCGTTTTTAATAACATTGTAATCAAAGTGTACGCTATGGGCCACAAAGATGGTATCCTTTGTGATTTCGAGTATTCTCGGCGCAATTTCATCCAGTTTTGGGGCATTGCGAACCATCGCGTTATCAATGCCGGTTAATCCCGTAATGAAATATGGAATTTCGCATTCCGGGTTAACGAGTGAGGTAAATTCATCTACAACACCGTGACCATCATATTTAAAAATGGATATTTCGGTAATGCGATTGCCCTTAATGCCATTTCCAGTCGTCTCTATGTCAACAATACAATACAATTTCTATAGGTATAAGAATTTTAAAATTAGCACAAAAATTACCATTCACCTTTGAAAAATCATAATTCTATTTGGTGCTTTTCTATATGCACTTTTACAGATTTACTGATTGGTGTGTGACTATGGTCTGCATAATGGTTATATGGTACCACCATATTGGTTTCTGGAAAATACGCAGCCAGATTTCCTTTGGGTATATTGTAGGGAATCAATATAAATTGGTTTGCTCTTCTTTCTATGCCGTCATAAGTACTGACAATATCAATAACTTCCATTTTTTTAAACCCTTGTTTTTTCATGTCTGATGGGTTAATGAATACAACCCGCCTCTCATTGGTTATACCCCTATACCTATCACTAAGCCCATAAATGGTTGTGTTAAATTGATCATGCGATCGTATGGTCATCAATAGAAATTCATTTTCTTTAAGTTGATGTTGAGGTAATTCGCAAATGCTAAATTGAGCTTTTCCGTTAGGTAGTTTGCTAAAATCCAATTCCCTAGCGTTGTTTGGTAGATAGTACCCTGATGCTTTGGACTGTTCTTGTACATTTTGAAACCCTATGATAGTCTGGGAAATTTTCTCTCTAATTAGATTATAGTCATTTCCAAGTTCGTTCCAATTTATGGGGCAATGACCTTCAAAATAGGCGTTGGCAATTCCGGCTATAATTTCAGGTTCGCCTTTGAGATGTTGTGATTTTGGTTCTAGTACACCTTTAGTTCGGTGTACTTTTCCCATACTATTTTCTACCGTGAGAAAACGATATTTCCCGTTTTTCATATCTTTTTCAGAACGACCAAGTGTGGGTAAAATTAACGCTGTTTTGCCTGTCACCAAGTGACTACGGTTAAGCTTGGTACTTATTTGAACGGTTAATGAGCATTTTTGTAATGCTTCTGCAGCATAATTGGTATCCGCAACGGCAGATAGAAAATTTCCTCCCAGTGCCATGAATATTTTAGCCTTTCCATTGTGCATGGCTTCCAGGGCATGTACGGTATCTAGACCTTGTTTATTTGGTGGTGAAAAGCCAAAAACATTTTCTATTGATTTGTTTAGTTCTTTGGAAACATGATGCATAATGCCCATGGTGCGATCACCCTGTACATTGCTATGTCCACGTACAGGACATGTTCCGGCACCTGGTTTTCCTAGGCTCCCTTTTAATAAAAGTAGATTTACACATTCCTTAATATTGGCAACGCCGTTTTTATGTTGCGTTAGCCCCATGGCCCAACAAATTATTATTTTGTTTTTTTTGGCAAGAAGGGATACCGTTTTTAAAATTTCTTCCTCGGGAACGCCACAAAAAGCTAGTAATTCTTCTTCTGAATAGGTGTCTAGATTTTTAAGTAGTTGTTCGTAACCATGTGTATACTTTGAAATAAACTCATGGTCAAATACGACGTGACTTTCAGCATCTAATTTGGCTAGTTTTTTTAGGATCAACTTTAATAAAGCAACATCTTGATTTATGTTAACTTGTAAATGGATATCTGTTAAAGAAGTGCCTTTAAGCAATCCCATTGGAGATTGTGGGTCTTTAAAACGCATAAGACCCGCTTCACTTAGTGGATTTATACTAATAATCTTACCGCCATTGTTCTTGCATTTTTCTAGTGCGGATAGCATTCGAGGATGGTTAGTTCCTGGATTTTGCCCAATGACCATAACTACTTCTGCCCAATCAAAATCCTCTAATTTTACAGAGCCTTTTCCAATGCCTAGGGTTTCAGATAGGGCTACACCACTACTTTCATGACACATATTTGAACAGTCTGGCATATTATTAGTGCCAAAGGCCCTAACAAATATGCCATATAAAAATGCAGCTTCATTACTGGATCTTCCAGAAGTATAGAAGATACTTTCATCTGGGGAATCTAATTTTTTTAGCTCTGAAGCGATTACGCCATAAGCATCATTCCATGAAATTGGCTCGTAATGATTGCTATTTTTACGTAATATAAAAGGTTCCGTGATGCGTCCACTTTTTCCAATTTTATAGTCGGACCATGCAGAAATTTCCTCAACGCTATATTCTTTAAAAAAATGAGCGTTCACTTTTTCATAGGTGGCTTCCTCTGCTAATGCTTTGGCGCCATTTTCGCAATATTCCCCAAGTTTAGAGGGTTTTTCCGGGTCTGGCCAGGCACACCCAGGGCAATCGAACCCATCTGGTTGATTCATATGGGAAAGGGTAGTAATGGCCTCTAAAGCACCCATCTCCTTAAAAGTATGTTGTACTGCAACTTTTATCGCAGGTAAACCTGCAGCAAATTGTTTAGGCTCCGTAAGTTGTATGCCGGTAAAATCTATAGTGCCTGTTAGGGAGATAATTCTTTTATGGAAAAGGGCCATTGGTACGCTTAGGGATTTATTTTACCCTAAGTTATTATAAATGGATGGAATAGGATAATAGGATTGTAATTAAAGGTAGTTAGTGACAACAAACTATAAATTGGTGCTCGTATGTAAGATTTTAAAATAGAAAAGTAAAATTGGTGATGAACGATAGTTATGTATGAAATATCAACCTAATCGCAACAAGTACTTTCTGTAAGTAGTTCAATGTTAGCTTTTAGAAATTCTTGGCTAACAGCATTTAAATCCTCCACGCTTGCATAGTCCGAAACTAGGTCATAACCTTTATTGCATGAAGAAGAACAAATTAAGATCAATATTGTGAAGAGGATAAAGAATGGTGCTTTTTTAAAAGATGGCTTCATCAAGTGTTTTTGGTTAAAAACGGTTCTTAATTTTTTGAAAGCCCTAAAATATTCAGGAAAATGAATTCCGCGATGAAATGCGTAGTTTTTTCGATGAAATGCATTGTTAAAGTTATTAAAGATAATTGTTGATAACTTTTTTATGGGGTTGTTGGGTTTTCGGAATAGTTGAATGTTTACAATAAACAGTATTTTATGGAATTCCCGTATTAACCAATACCTTCACTTTTGGCAACCATTAAATAACACTTGAAAATCACAACTAGTAAATTAGTGTTGGACATAATTTTACTATGTGTAAATATATTTTAAATGTCCTTCAACTGGTACCTGCACTAACCATTAAGAGAAAAGATTTGGAAAAGGCAATACAAATTTTAAATAGTGCCCCTACCAAAATTGGCAAACAATAAAAAGAATATAAATTTATAAACTAAGAACAAAAATTATAATGAAAACAAAAAAATATTTAGTACTGATTATTGCCCTTGTAGGTGTAATCGCTGTTCATGCGCAAAAAGATACCACAAAAGTGATTTTAATTACTTTGGATGGTTTGCGTTGGCAAGAATTGTTCACTGGGGCAGACCCTTTATTGGTAACCAATAAAGAATATGTGCATGATACTACGGGTTTAAAAAATAGGTTTTGGAGGGAAACCGCTGAAGAACGTAGGGCTGTTTTGTTCCCTTTTATTTGGAACGAAATTAAAAATATTGGTCAAATACACGGTAACAGATTTAAAGAAAGCAAAGTAGACTTAACCAACCAAATGTGGTTTTCATACCCTGGTTACAATGAAATACTTACTGGAAGTGCAGATGATGATCGCATTCACAGCAACGATAAAATACCAAACCCCAACAAGACGATACTTGAAATTGTGAACCAAGATAACAGATACAACGGTAAAGTGGCCGCTTTTGGTAGTTGGGATGTCTTTCCATTTATTATAAATGAAGCGCGTTCTGGTGTTCCGGTAAATGCAGGTTTTGAGTTGGCAAGTGGTGACAACCTTACGGATAGGGAGAAATTTTTGAATGAATTGCAACCTGTAGTTCCTAGTCCATGGGGTAGTGTGCGTTTAGACGCTTTTACTCACCATTATGCCCTTGAGGAACTTAAAAAAAACCATCCAAGTCTTCTTTATGTATCCTATGGTGAGACGGATGATTTTGCACATGACGGTGCGTATGACTCTTATTTGAAATCTGCTAACATAACAGATAGATTGATAAATGAACTATGGGATTTTACTCAAAACGACACCTTCTATAAAGACCAAACCTTGTTTATTATAACTACAGACCATGGCCGGGGAACTGAGCCTTTAAAAACTTGGAAAGGTCACGGTAAAGATGTAAACGGCGCAGGTAGTGTTTGGTGTATAGCTTTTGGTAAAGGCGTTGCGCCTAAAGGAGAATTACAGCAAGAAGAACAGTTGTATAGCAGTCAAATAGCACCAACCATACTGGAGGCATTGAATATCACTTTTCCTAAGCATTTAAGCAAGGGAAATGCGTTGAACTTAAGATAAGGCTAATCTTAATTTAAAGCTTAAGTAAAAAATAAATATGATTTTTGTAATTAGTTTAGAGTAAGTTTGAGTGAGTTGGTAACCGGCATGTGAGTATAGCGTGTCGGTTATTTTTTAAGTACGTTTTAATTTTAAATGGGTTATAGCTGCACTTTAATTTGCATGATTTTTAAATGCTGTACCCTTAAAAGATTCTGGAAGATGTTAACAATATTCTCTTGGTAATCTTCAGGAATTCTGCCACCAATTAGCCAATTGTTTTTGATATAGCGCTTATTGTCTATACCAAATTCAGCCATGAGAATGTGTAGTGCTTCCTCGCGGGTTTCATCGTTCATTTTACTGAACATGGATTTAATATTGGTGGTCATTTGGTCTAGATGGTACTATCTCAAAAATAAAATAAATATCGATTTGTTTTACAATTTTTAATAACTGGTGATAAATTATTTTTTAAAAGACCAATCTTACTAGCTGGTTTGGTAAATGACTATTTTAATAGTTTATATTCAATATCATTAGAGTTGCCTGCCAACCGATGTGTGCTTGAAATGCCTAGGGCAAAATCTATAGGTCACTATTATGCTATAATGTTTTCGGCATTTTTTTAATCTTCAGCTACGCTTAGGATTAACTTCGGTGGGGCGAAAAACTATCCAATTACGTATGTTTTGATATCCTTGAACTCCTTAATCATCATAACTTATGCGATCTCGAATACCGCCATTTTCGCGGTGAATTATGACATCGGCCTTGTATTTTCTAGCTAAAGTTTTGGCCTTGCGTATGGCGATACTCTGTTTTTGATGTTTGCTGGTTATACGCTTGTTACCTTCACGGCGCACCGCCCAACCTTCTTCATAAGGCACTACATGTTGGTGCCAAGTACGGCCTCGTTTGTTGCCTTGAGAGCTATCAAAAAAGACTTCTACAAGTTCTATAATGATTCGTAACCAGGATTTGGCTTTTGACATTTACTATTTTTTACTTGATTCGAAGATAACATAATTCTTGTTTTTAAAATTTCATCAATCACAAAAGCACACCAATTAGTGTGTTATCTTGAGTGTTGTGAATCCAGAGGTTTGGCTAGTGCCTTGCCCTCGTAACCAATGCAGCAAATACAGCTGCCAATTTTTTCAAAATTTATATCAAGAAAAAACAAAACCCATTCAAGTGAACTTGATGGGTTTTGTTGCTCTTGCCAAATGGTAGTTGTGAGTGATTGTGGAGTCGGATAATTACCTTTGGTTTTCCCTAGTGGCTGTCGTACTGTAAATGCAACAGGTTGTTCTTTAGGTCCAGCCGCTTTTAAACATTAAAGCCCGATCAAGTAAACTTGTCGGACTTCTTGTGTTTTAAATCGCAAACCAGTTGCGCTTAATCGTGGAGCCGGAGGATTACCTTCGGTTTCCCTCCTAACCGTAGTTGAAAATCAAAATTTTGTTCCTACGGATTGCAAATGCTTATTTCCCAAAACAAAAAAGTGAGCCTTTTTATTTGCTCGCTTTCGCATTTGATTTTGAAATTTTGATTTTAGTGGAGCCGGAGGGATTCGAACCCTCGTCCAAACAAGCAACGTCAGTGCTTTCTACATGCTTAGGATCTGTTTGGTTTTCGATGTGTACCTGACCAGAAACCGCCTAATACACACTTATCTTCTTTAGGTTTTAGAGGTGTCGCCAAAGCGAGCGGACACCCTTGTGTTGACTTTTCTGGTGCTCCTAAATGAATCGCCGTCAACAAGGGCTATTCAGGAACATCTCGCTTCCCTACCTTGTAGGGACGAGGCTAATCCTACTATAATTCGGATTAAGCGGCAAGAGCGTAATTATTTTCGCCAATTAAAAGTGTGAAGTATGATATTAACGAGCTGTACCCCAGCGCTCGGCATGCTTACATTGCCATTGGTCTCGCTGTCAAAACCAGTCGGCCCCATAATGAAATAGTAAATCCTAGATTTACGTAATTGAATTATGACCTGTGTACTTCGTCTATGCTCAACATAAACTACGTTGAAGGTCCGAATTCATCCCACTTTATTTTCAAAGAACATTTTCCTAATTTTAAAAGGGCGTTCCCTTTTTCAAAAGGTCGGGCTACCGGTAGTACACGCCTGCTCGTACCTAATGGTCCGTCCGGGCGGGGTACCTTCCTTTATCCCTAACGCGGGCCGCAAAGCTAACAAAAGTTTGTGAACCGCTATAATTCCCTTTACATTTATGCAATATTTATACCAAAGATCTTTATGAAGTTCGGAATCATCAGAGAACGTAAAAATCCACCAGACCTAAGGGTGGTACTGTCTCCAGAGGCCTGCCAAAAAGTCTTGAAGACTTATCCAGATGCCAAAATTGTAGTAGAACCTTCACCAATTCGAGCGTATCCAGATGAAGAATATAGCAAAGCGGGAATAGTGGTTAAGGCTGATATGGAAACATGTGATGTACTTCTCGGGGTCAAGGAAGTACCAATTATATACCTCATTCCTAATAAAAAATACTTTTTCTTTTCACACACCATTAAAAAGCAACCCTATAATCGCGATTTGCTTAGGGCCATTTTGGACAAAAACATAGAGTTATATGATCACGAAGTTATTACCAATACAAAAGAACAACGCTTGGTTGCCTTTGGTCGTTACGCGGGCATTGTTGGTGCTTATAATGGTTTTAGGGCATACGGACTAAAATTTGATTTGTTCCAATTACCAAAGGCCAATGACCTACCTAACCAAAAGGCACTTATCACCCAATTAAAAAAAATTAAACTTCCTAAGATTAAGGTACTCCTTACTGGAAGGGGTAGGGTAGGTAACGGTGCTAGGGAAATGTTGGATGGCATGGGGATGCGAAGGGTGAACGTTGCGGAGTATTTGGAAGAAAAGTTTAATGAGCCTGTATATTGCCAGATAGATGCTGGAGAGTACAATAAACGAAAAGATGGAGTTCGAGGTAACAAGGCCGATTTTTTCGCACACCCAGAGGAATATAAATCCAATTTTTTTAGATTCGCCAAAGTATCGGACTTTTATATTGCAGGTCATTTTTATGGTCAAGGTGCACCATATTTATTTACTCGGGAAGATGCTAAACATCCTGAATTTAATATTAAAGTGGTGGCAGATGTCAGTTGTGATATAGATGGTCCTGTAGCTTGTACCATACGACCTTCAACCATTGCAGATCCAATTTACGGTTATGACCCAATTACCGAAAAAGAAGTCAATTTTAAAGATGAAAATGCTATAGCCGTAATGGCTGTGGATAACCTACCCTGTGAGCTTCCGCGTGATGCTAGTGAAGGGTTTGGCGAGGCATTTGTAAAAAATGTGATTCCGGCATTTTTCAATAATGACAAGGACGGGGTGCTAGAACGGGCAAGGATGACCAAAAACGGTATACTCACTGAAAGATATTCATATTTGCAGGATTATGTTGATGGCAGGGAATAGGTATATTTTAAACGAAAACAAACAGGAAATAAAGCTTAATTTTACGTTTAGAGTTATTTTGAATTGTTTTTAATTTTTTAACCTTTGACTTTTAACTGGATTATTACCCCCGATACCAATGAAGAACAAAAGGAGCGCTATTTACATCTTGAATATCAATTGAGACACAAGATTACTAAATACCTATTGGAGCGTTTGGAGAATGAATGTGAAGGGGATTTTTCTTCTTTTTATTTTGATGTGGATATGCTTACCAAAAAAAAATCCATTTCAGAACAAACGCCACTGAAATATCGTAAAATACTGTTGCCAGATTTTGATCAAGAAATCAGTAAAAAGTGTTGTTGATCAATCCTTTGTCGTTTCAACAGTCCAAGTAATAACCGGCTGCACTTTTGGTGCAATAAAACAGCCTAAAGCTTTCAATTTTAATTCTATGGAAGACTTATGGTCCAAGGTTTTTAATAACAATGTTTTTGTTTGCCCAGCAGCGATGGTAAATACAGGGGAGCTATCATAAAAACTATAATCCATCTCATTTTGAAACAATAGGTCGCTACTGGATACATTTTTAAGAATGAGCTCCAAAACTTCAGATTTTGGTCTATAAATGGCTTTAGTTACTTTAACGCTGTTTTGTATTAGCGGTATTAAATATTCAGACTTACCAACCAATAGATTATTATACACAGCTACCGTTCTACCTGTAAATAAAGCTTCATGTAAACTTTCAAGGGTTTTTTCCTTGGCAAAGACCAAAGTAATAGGTCGGTGATTACCTTTTTCCGTATAGTCCCAATCTATTAATCCATGGATGTCACTTGTGCCCATTATAGTAAGATTTTCTTCTAGGGCCAAGGCCAAAGCTTCTTCAGAATAATCTGTTGTGTTTATTACTTCAATGCCGTGAAGTTCATTATGTTTTATTCTTTCTTTTTGGAATTCACTTAAAATTGGGGTGCCTTTTGGGCTTTGCGCATACCAAGCAGGATGGTTCCAAAATACAAAGGCATTTTGTTTTTTAGCTTCGGCAAAAGCTGTTTCTGCCTTATCTTGTAAAAGGGGATTTGCATTTTTAATAAAAACGGCATTGTTATGTCCCATTGGTGCCGAACGTGTAATTTCAGAACCATGCACAAGCAATAGATTATGTTCTTTGGCTTCTTCAAAAGCCAATTGATAAGACCTATTTCTAACAGGATGTGGAATATCTGTCGAATGGGGTTGATATTCCAAGTGCTCTGTTAAAGAAATGGCATCCAAATTTTCTCGTAAAGCTTCCATTACCCTGATATTTGGCCAAACATTCCCATCAGAGAAAACCGTATGTATATGTAAATCGGTTTTTAAGGTTTTATATCCTTCAATATCTGGGTACTTCATTGGTTTTGCGCCCCCATGTGAATGGTCTTGGGCGAAAAGGTTAATCTGTAATGTCAATGCAATAAAAAGTAGGGTTCTGGTCATTTTAGGACTTTTAAATAAAAATAACAAAAATGAACGCTAACTAATTATAAAAGAACATTAAGGAATTATGAATTTTATGTAGAAGTGGTCTAAAGGTTTCTAATACCCCTAAGAAATGGTTTAAGTACCCAGAAAGAAATCCAGATAAAGCTACCAAAACCAAACATCCAAAGCCTTGCTTCTGGTAGTAAAAGAGATTTAAAAATGCATTCTAGTAAAAATTGTGGTCTAAAAAATATATCCCATGAATTAAATCGCAGAAACCTTCCCAAAAATATGCCATAACCACTCAATAGCGATACCCCTAAAAGTATACCATTTGCAAGTATAGGATGATTGCGTTTTTGTAGATATGAGAAAACATCCATCATAGATAAAGTTCCCAATAATACACCATTCAAGGCAAAGACAAAAAGCATCAACAAATCTACCCATAAAGTTGGTTTTGAGGTGTCTAGATGCATTAAGTCGGTAATGATATATGGGCTATTGGGTAAAAATAAAATCCAGAAGAGTAAAGTAGCGAATCGTATATATTTTGATTTTTCTTGCCAGTTGTGAGTAGTTATTTGTTTAGAGATAAGGAGTGGAATTGTTGCCAAAAAGAGATTCCATAGCAAGAAAGTGAAATCTGAAGATTTCGTAATAAAAATACGGTATATCAAGATAACAATGCCTAACATGGATAATTGCAACAGTCTATTGTAGAACAGATTGGCTTTTAAAAAATGAAGTTGCATGGGTAACTATGGATTTGGCCCTATTCTACAAACGAATTATTGTTTATGATGTTGTAATACAAGTGTATTTTTGATGGTGCTCGTTAAATTTTTATGACCTAAAAAAGATTATTTCTTTTCAAAAACCAATAACGAATTATCCTGAACGGTCATCATTGCATCAAACAAAGACTTTAATTCTGTATATAGCTCAACGCTATAAAAGGTCTTTGCGAGATCAAACTCAAAGATGATTGACACTTGATTGTTGGATTCTTGACAAATAAATTTTAAGGTTGATAAATTATCGCCTAAAGTGTGAATTTTACTTTCAGGGAGTTCTTTTACTTTATACGCTTCAGGTAGTTTAATATAAATACGATACTTGTAATTTCTAGTATACCCAAAATCCACTGGATATGAGCGCTTTTCCATTATAAATGGATTTGCATCAAAAAATTGAAATAAAAATGGATTAAAGTACACAACATCGTTAGTGAACATGTCCTGTATTTCAAATTTTAATCTTTGTGATACTCTAGTATCATTAGATTTATCTTCATTTAACTCATATTCGGTTATTTCAATTATATCATTAGCATCATCTTCCAAACTATCTAGGAATTCCTGATCGTTGCTTTGGTCCAACATTTTTCGCATTGAAACGGCTTCATAACCATAACTATTTAAATCCAATACTCCTTTTGCTTTTATATCTTTTGTGTTGAAATCTATAAAACCATTAATTTGGATCATATTATCAGAATGCGCTTTTATATCATACCAATAACTTTCGTTTTTAAAATCCATTACCCTTCCGTAATAATTTAATGCCCTGTATGGCAGATATCCAAAAGGCAAATATTTGTCTGTGGCGTCCAATAAGTATTCTTTGCCATCAATAGTGGTTTTGGCAATCATATAATTAAAATCGGACATTACAGGGTGTACCTTTTTTGGAAGTCCTTCAGTACGTGTAGATAGCAATACTAGCTGTGTTGGTATTTCTGCAGCATTTAAAAGGTTGATTAGGGACATGTTTATTTCTCCAACGTTTCCTTTTTTTTCTTCATATGCTTCCTTTACCCTTACCTTGCCATAAATGCCATATTCCTCATTCCAAGTATATCGCTGTTGAATAAATTTAAAAATGTTTTTTGCCTTTGTTAAATCATCCCCATTACTCAAAAGTTCACTGGGAACATTTTTTTCAAAAAAATCCTTTTTGGTTAGTTGTCGTCCTATATCCTTATCGCTTCTAAATTCTTTATCAACATCATCCCAAGTTTTGGTATATCTTTCTAATCTACCATCAAACCTGCGTAATTCAGAGAGTTCAAAATCTAATTTAGACTTGTAATTGGACTCAGATAGCATGAAGTCTTCATCACCCGTAAATGCGGGAATATCACTCATGGCATATTTAAGAATCTCACAGTCGGCAGAATTAGGAAAACCAGGAACGTGGAAACAGTTTTTTTGTACTCTTGATTCATTGATATCAAGAGGTAGATTACCTATGAGTGCTCTGTTGTAAATGTAATTTCCAGGTATTTTAGCGTTAAATTCACTGTAAATTTTGGGTATGTCAGATTGGAATTCCCATCCATTAAAACCATATATAAAAGGAGAGTGTAACGTATACTTATATTCCAATATACTACCTACTTTAACTTTTGGAAAAGTAAAGGTTAGTACATTTCTGTTTTGGTTTAATTCTTTGGTATATATCTCATCTGGCAGCACAAAGGATTTTGTGCCATTATTATGGGTTACGGCTTCAATATTAATTATTTTTTCAGATGAATTGTCACTTTTATAAAAAGGAATGCTAATGGTTGCCTGATCAAACCCTTGTTCATTTAAGATTTTAACCTTTACATGATATTCTTTTACTAAACGAATGTAATTATTTACAACCTTGAAGTAATTGTTTCCAATTTCATAAAGAAATATGGCATTTGCCGATGGATCTTTTTCATAAATCACCAGCTCTTTTTCCTTATTGGTCACTTGGCCAAAAGGAATCTCACTTTGGGAGCATAATGAAAATGATAGAAAAAATAAGGCAACTATTGGGATACTCAGAATTTTGGAATTCATATGATTGGTTAGGATTCCTTTTTAGAACTCAAATTCATGAGATATATTATAATTGGTTAATAGTAGTTCTAATGGCCACCAAGTCTTTTAGTAATTTTTCAAGCAAACTTAAGTCCAGCATATTGGCCCCATCACTCTTGGCATTGGCGCAATCATAATGGGTCTCAATAAAAAGTCCGTCAACGCCTGCAGCAATTCCTGCTCGGGCCATAGTCCCAATTAAGGCTGGTCTACCTCCCGTAACACCTGACGACTGATTGGGCTGTTGAAGGGAATGTGTTACATCCAAAACAACTGGGGCATATTGTTTCATCGTGGGGACACCCCTAAAATCTACAATCATATCTTGGTAGCCGAACATAGTTCCACGATCTGTAATGATGGCCTGTTCGTTTCCAGTTTCAGTGACTTTATTTACGGCATGCTTCATGCTCTCCGGACTCATAAACTGACCTTTTTTAATGTTTACCGTCTTACCGGTTTCAGCTGCAGCAACAATCAAATCTGTCTGTCTGGCCAAAAATGCAGGGATTTGCAAAACGTCCACATATTCCGCGGCCATAGCTGCATCTTGCTCTGTATGGATATCTGTGACCGTGGGTATATTAAAAGTCTCAGATACCTTTTTCAATATTTTTAATGCCTTTTCATCTCCAATACCAGTAAAAGAATCAATACGACTTCTATTGGCCTTTTTAAAACTACCTTTAAAAACATAAGGTATTTCCAACGCATCGGTAATTTTCACAATATGTTCTGCAATACGCAGGGCCATATCTTCACCTTCAATTGCACAAGGGCCTGAAAGTAAAAAAAAGTTGTTGCTGTCGGTATGTTTTATCTGGGGTATTTTGGTAAGGTCCATTTCTTAAATTTTATATAAAGATAGTACTATTACATGATTTTGTTTTTAGATTTAAATCGAACATCCAACCTAAAACATGAAAAAAATAACTTGCTTCTTCTTTTTTATTGCCGGGTTTCTGGTGCAAGGTCAAGTTAGCGGAATTAATGAACAAGGCTCAGGAATTATCAATTTAGAAAGACATCAAATCGCCTTCAATTTGTTTGCGCCAGGGATATCCTATGAACTAGGGCTCTTTAGAAACCAAAGTGTTTCTAGCAGTTTGGGTCTTGGAATGGCCACTTTTGAGCCTGGGTATGTTATAGGTTTGGCTATGAACAACCGCTATCGGTACTATCATAATTTTAAAAGAAGGATTGATTCTGGGAAAAATGTCTCTGGAAATTCTGGTAATTATATAGCTGCAGCACAAGCTATATTATTTTCTCAATTAAGGCTTACAACAAACGTTCTTGGCCCTGATGATTTTAATCTTGGTTTTTATGGGATGGCGTATGGGATTCAGCGAACATATTCAAAAGGCTTTAATTTTACCGCTGAGATAGCTGCAGGGTATTATAAAGGTGATGGCATACCTTCCGGATTGGGTCCCATGTTATCATTAAATTTTGGCTGGGTTGCTACCAAACAAAAATCTAGAAAGCCAGTTTTTGATTGATGATGTTGGCTTGATAACTAATTTAATGGAATAAGTACAAATCTAACTTAACTGTAAAAGCTTAACACTTTTAATCGCTTTACTTTTAGGTGAATTCTATGTAAACGCACAATCTTCTTAAAGTGTGGATGACTGTCAAATAACAATAAATACCATATTTACTGGTGTTCTAAAAACAGGGTTTAACTTAAACAAAACGTAGCGTTTTGATGCCGGGGCTAGCAATTTGGAATCGGCTTAATATCTGTTGATTTTTCTGAATCTAATAGTTTCGTAACCCTTTTGGAATAGTATTCTGTGTACCCAAACTTGAAGGTTACCTTGGGCTGGATTATTGTTAATGAAAATTTAAAATAAATCGCTCATAATCAATAAGATAAAAATATCAAAAGAAAAACTGTAGCTAAAGAAAATAGAAGTATCTTTGCACGCTTAAAATAGACCTTATGTCCAATACAAAAAATATTGCGATCATCGCACACGTAGACCACGGTAAAACCACCTTGGTAGATAAGATTATGTATCACTGTAGTTTGTTTCGTGAAAACGAGAATACAGGGGATTTAATTTTGGATAATAACGATTTGGAAAGAGAACGTGGTATAACCATTACTTCCAAGAACGTTTCCGTTATATATAAGGATACTAAAATTAATATTATCGATACTCCAGGTCACGCCGATTTTGGTGGTGAAGTTGAACGTGTATTGAATATGGCAGATGGTGTTTTGTTATTGGTTGATGCTTTTGAGGGACCAATGCCACAAACAAGATTTGTACTTCAAAAAGCTATAGACTTAGGTTTAAAACCATGTGTCGTGATCAATAAAGTGGATAAGGAAAATTGTACTCCGGATGAGGTGCATGAAAAAGTCTTTGACCTAATGTTTGAGCTAGGCGCTGAAGAATGGCAGTTAGATTTCCCGACAGTTTATGGTTCGGCCAAGAATAATTGGATGAGTGATGATTGGCAGAATGAGACGGATAATATAGAGCCATTGTTGGATATGGTTATAGAGCATGTACCATTGTTTGAACCTAAAGAAGGGAACACACAAATGCTGATTACCTCTTTAGATTTCTCTTCCTTTACTGGGAGGATAGCTATAGGTAGATTACAACGTGGCACCTTAAAAGAAGGTCAGCCAGTTTCTTTGGTAAAAAGAAATGGCACTATAGTAAAATCTAAAATAAAAGAACTTTTCACGTTTGAAGGACTTGGTCGTAAGAAAGTAGAAAAGGTAGAAGCAGGTGATATCTGTGCCTTGGTAGGTGTGGAAGGATTTGAAATTGGTGATACTGTGGCTGATTTTGAAAATCCTGAAGCTTTAAAAACAATCGCTATTGACGAACCCACAATGAGCATGTTGTTTACTATTAATGATAGTCCGTTCTTCGGTCAAGATGGTAAATTTGTTACCTCGAGACATATCAAGGATCGTTTGAATAAAGAATTGGAGAAAAACCTTGCTTTACGTGTAAACGAAACAGATAGTGCCGATAAGTTTTTGGTTTTTGGTCGTGGTGTATTACACCTTTCAGTCCTTATTGAAACAATGCGTCGTGAAGGTTATGAACTACAAATTGGACAACCACAGGTTATTATAAAAGAAATTGACGGCGTTAAATGTGAGCCTATTGAGCATTTGACTATCGATTTACCGGAAGAAGTTTCAGGTAGAGCTGTTGAAATGGTATCTATCCGTAAAGGGGAGATGACTAAAATGGAGGCAAAAGGTGATCGTATGTTATGTGAATTTGAAATTCCATCACGTGGGATTATCGGTCTTCGTAACCAATTATTAACGGCTACTGCTGGGGAGGCGATTATGGCACACCGTTTCTTAGAGTATCAGCCTATGAAAGGTGATATTCCACAGCGTCAAAATGGTTCATTGGTATCTATGGAGAAAGGTAAGGCAATTCCTTATTCTATTGATAAACTTCAGGATAGGGGTAAATTCTTCGTTGATCCAGGTGAAGATATTTATGAAGGTCAAGTAATTGGGGAAAACTCAAGAGGTGATGATATGACCGTAAATATTACAAAAACCAAGAAGCTGTCAAACGTACGTTCTTCAGGAGCTGATGATAAAGCTAAAATTGTACCTGCCATAAAATTCTCATTAGAGGAAGCATTGGAATATATACAGAAAGACGAGTATGTTGAGGTTACCCCAAAACATCTTAGACTACGTAAAATATACCTTACGGAGAACGATCGTAAGCGTAACAAAATCGCATAATACATAAGCCCCATTTTATGGGGCTTTTTTTTACTATTTTTTTGGACCTTATTCAAGGAATTATCTCAATATTTAACTTGGAATCCTTTAAGTAGCTAATTGTACTTTACCTATCCATTCATAAATTTCAATTGGTTTTATGAAATTGTCAAAATTTTCACATCCATTTTAAATTCTTCGCAATAATTGTTTTTTAGCTATTTTATATGTGGGTCGCCTACATTTTTTATATAATTTAAATGATGCAAACCTACTCAGGTATAACATTTAAATCAAGCAGATACTACTATGCAATTGGCAGGAAAAAAAGTTTTAATTACAGGCGGTACCAGGGGTATCGGTAAATGTATTATTAATGAATTGGTGGATCAAGGTGTATCCCATATAGCGGTTATTGCCCGAGATAAAAAGAATATTAAGTTACTTTCGGAACAACATGAAAATGTCAAGTTTATAAAAATTGTAGGTGACATTGCCAATATTGATGTTTTGAGGGAAGCTGCCGCCCGTATTGAAGATAAATGGGGACATTTAGACCTCTTGATCAATAATGCTGGTATTGTTTCAGCAGGGCCCTTGGAAGAATTACCAGATGAGGAATTATATGATCAAGTGGCTGTGAATTTAACAGCTGTACTATTATTGACCAAATATTGTATTCCATTGCTCAAGACCTCCGGGGAAGGAGGTATCTTGAATATTTCATCGGGTTTAGGTTTGATAGGTATGCCATTTTATGCAGTCTACAGTGCAGCCAAAGCAGGTGTGAAACAGTTTTCAGATGCCATGCGCAGAGAATTGGCCCCAGACAATATTTGGGTCACCTGTTCATTTCCAACGGCTACCGATACCGAAATGATGCAAAAGTTTAAAGGTATGGAAATGGATAGCCCAGAAATGGTCGCAAAAAAGTCATTGGAAGCATTGTTGAAGAAGCAACCCCATGTCATCTTTGGTGGGGACGACCGCATTAACGAGAACATACTTAATTTTGAACAACCTCTAAAATTAGACGAAAAAATTCTCAAGAACTACGAGGACAGAAAAAGTGCCAGTTTAGATCATAAGGCCTTATAGTGGTTCTTTGTGTGTCAAAAATAATTTAAACTTTCGGTGAACTGTGAAGTGCCGCAGCTGCCGCTCCAATTATTCCAGCTTGGTTTCTTAATTCGGCAGGAATAACCGGGGTATCTATTTTAATGTATTTTTTGAATTTGTTAAAATCTTTGGAAGTGCCACCCCCTATAATAATTAGATCAGGAGCAATGATAAGGTCAACATATTTTAGAAACTTATTAAATCTTTTTCCCCACTTTGCATAACTCAAACCTTCGCGCTCTTTGGCTGAGGCTGCGGCCCAAAGTTCTATTTTCTTATAACCCTTATATGGAATTTGTCCCAACTCAAAATTAGGGATTAAACGACCGTCCAAGAAAGCACCACTTCCCAATCCAGTACCAATGGTAATCATAACCACTAAGCCCATTTTACCTTTCCCAATACCATAGGTCATCGTGGCATAACCAGCTGCATCCGCATCATTTACTACAGTAAAGTCTAGGCCCGTTTTTTCTTCAAATAATTTTTCAACATTTACATTTAACCAACTCTTGTCCAAATTACCTGGAGATTTGCAGACTCCTTTCTTTATAACCGTTGGAAAGCCACATCCAACTTTACCCTTATAGTCAAAATGGTCAACAAGTTGTTTGACAACCTCCGCCATTTCTTCTGGTGTTCTACTTTTAGGCGTATTTATTCTATATCTTTCAGTTAACATTTTACCTGTTTCCACATCTACAAGTGCACCTTTTATTCCAGATCCACCTATATCAATACCTAGTATAGTCATTTTGTCCATTTATAAGAGGTTACAAAGAAACGAAAAAAGAATGGCCCCATTAAATTTTAGTCATTTATCATTTTTTAGGGTGACTTTTAAGTGTAACAAGAGCACAAAAAAAAGGACCATAGGTCCTTTTGTACTTGTGTAGATACAAGTACTACTCTAGTTTCTTCAAAGATTCAATAGTAAATATTTCCAAGTCTTCATCATCTTCGTCTATATCGGTAGTATAAACTACTTGGAACAACATACCTTCGAATTTTTTATCGGTAAGGTCATAAACATCCAGTGCATCACTGGAAATATCTTGAAATTCAACGTTATTGCCTTCTTCATCCGTAAAAACATAAACCTCATTTGCATAATGGTTAAATGTACCGGTCATGGTTAAGGTTTCTTGCGAATACCTTGAAGTGATGGAAGATGCAATCAAAAAAAGTGTTACAAAAATAGTTTTCATAGTTATGGGATTATTTAATTATTTAGAATAATTATTTGGTAGAATACACGATAATTTAACTTCACGGGGAAGTTTGCTTATAACTACTTTTTATTTCATTGATTGTATAGGTTTAGTTGTACACTATAAATGTAGCGAATCACTTCATTCGGAAAAGTTAAATTTTCTATAGATATAAATATTTGAAACGTATAATAAATTGAGCTAATTGAGCACTTTACTAGATGAATTATTGTTAAAAATCAGTTATCTCTGGTACTTATTTGCTCAATAAGATTTGCCACTAAGGCGGTCCATCCTGTTTGGTGTGAGGCACCTAAACCTCTACCGTTTTCACCATGAAAATATTCATAGAACAAAATAAGATCCTTGAAATCATCTTTTTTGTAATGGCCATGGTATAGATCATTAATAGGCCTATTCCCATGTTTGTCCTTTTCGAACATATTTATTAATCGCTTACTTAACTCATCACTTATTTGGGATAAATTTAGTTTAGTGGGGCTGCCTGTTGGATATTCGAACATAAGCTCATCTCCACAATATTGGTGATATTCCCGTAGTGCCTTTATGAATAGGTAATTCATTGGCATCCAAACAGGGCCTCGCCAGTTGGAATTCCCCCCAAATAACGATACAGTAGATTCTCCAGGTTCATAATTAATGGAATAATGTACCCCATTGATATGTATTTCATATGGGGTTTGGTGTATTTTCGATAAGGATCTTATGCCATACGGGCTTAAAAATTCTTTTTCGTCCAAAAGGCTTTTGACCAACATTTGCATTCGGTCTCTAGGCACCAATGACAATAATAAGTCGTCACCATCCGTATATTCCTGAATAACGTTGTATTTTAAATTCTCCATCCTATATTTTTTGAACCAAAGCACACCTGCCTTAAATTTAGGGAACCTGTCCATGGTGCTCTTCTTAAGGTTAAGAACTGCCGCAATGGATAACATTCCTGCAATGGATCGAATTTTTATAGTGGTGGATTGTCCGTTTGGTAAAATTAATCGGTCATAGAAAAAACCTTCAATATCATCCCATGTGTTCGCTTTATTGGTATCCATCTTATTCAATGCTTCTGCTATAAAAATAAAATGCCCAAAATATTTTGTCGCCATATCTTCATAAGTGTCATCGTCCATGGCTATCTCTAGACTAATCTCCAACATATTCAAGCAATACAAGGCCATCCAAGCTGTACCATCTACTTGTTCAAGGATTCCATCTCCTGGTACACCATGGCTTCTATCAAAAACACCGATATTATCCAAGCCAAGGAAGCCACCTTGGAAAACATTGTTTTCATTTCTATCCAATCGGTTTACCCACCATGTAAAGTTCAATGACAGTTTATTAAACATGCGCTTAAGAAAATTAACGTCTCTTTTTCCTGTCATATCCCTATCGGTCTTAAAGATTTGTAGGGTTGCCCATGCCTGTACAGGTGGATTAACATCACTAAAGTTCCATTCATACGCAGGTATTTGCCCGTTAGGGGCCATATACCATTCCTTGGTGAACAATAGTAACTGGTCTTTTGCAAATTCTGGGTCAATGGAAGCAAAAGAGGCACAATGGAATGCGGAGTCCCAAGCGGCATACCATGGATATTCCCATGCATCAGGCATAGATAGTACATCATGGTTACGTAGGGTTTTCCAACCACTGTTTCTTCCATGGAGTCTTTCTGCTGGTGGGTTAGAATTTTTAGAGTCCCCTTCTAACCATTTTTCGACCTCATAATTATAATATTGCTTACTCCATAATAACCCAGCAAAAGCCTGTTTCAAAATAGCACGTTTGTCGTCCGATGCTTTAGGCGCTAAATTGTTGTAAAAAGTTGCACACTCCTCTTGCCTTTGGGTAAAGATGGTATCAAATTTGTCACCAAGGGGTTGGTTGGTTTTTTTATCTGTTAACCTAAGTTTTATAGTTATAGTTTCCCCGCCTTTGAGGCTAAGTTCGTAAAGCGGTGCAAATTTGGTTCCTTTCTTTTTTTTAGTAGCTATCTTATAATTATTGTTCACTACAGCGTGGTGAAAAAGATCCTTTTTAAAGGGATGGTTGTTGGTTTGCAGATAAACACTCTCCCTATTTGTTTCATTTTCAGTGAACAATAACTTATCTGCAGCATCAAAATAAAGTTTATAGTCACCAACATAAGGGTGCTCTACCGCTACATGTGGTTCACCTTTTTTAACCTTCTTTTTAATGATAGGTTTTTGCGACATATCCTTAAATGTCCAGTGATTTCTCATGGTTAAGGTTGGTAATAGATGCAGTTGTGCCTTTCTTTTGTTTCTGTTGGTGATGGTAATTTTTATTAAAATGTCCTTTTCATCAGCTTTGGCATATTCTGTAACCACATCAAAATAGGCATTGGTATCAAAAATTCCGGTATCCAATAATTCATATTCCAAATCATTTCTACCCCGTTTTTGGTTTTCCGATACCAACTTATCATAAGGGAACATTTTTTGTGGATACTTGTACAAATGTTTCATATAGGAATGTGTGGGTGTATTCTCTAAATAATAATAGAGTTCTTTTACATCTTCCCCGTGATTTCCTTGTGGTCCTGTTAAACCAAATAAGCGCTCTTTTAAAATAGGGTCTTTTCCATTCCATAAGGCAATATTGAAGCAGATATTACAATACCTATCGGATATTCCTGCAAGGCCGTCTTCGCCCCATCTAAAAATCCTACTCCTTGCATGGTCGTGTGGAAAATAGTTCCAAGCGTCACCATGTGCACTGTAATCTTCCCGAACGGTTCCCCACTGGCGCTCACTCAAATAGGGACCCCATTTTAGCCAGTCCTTTTCTTTGTTTTTATTTTGGGTGAGTCTATCTTTTTCTATATTGTTCATAATTGGAAGCTTTATGGCAATAGTTTTGCCGGCTTGATATACTAATTGAAAATATTATGGAATTACGATAAGATTATACAGCTCTTTGTACAACTTCAAAAACGCGATTGGCATCGCATTTAATGGTTTTGGATGGATATTTTAAAATGAGGGCATAATCATGTGTTGCCATTAAAATTGTGCGGCCAGATTTATTAATTTCTTGTAGGACTTTCATGACTTCAACGCTGGTTTGTGGGTCCAAGTTACCGGTAGGTTCGTCTGCCAAGATAAGTTCTGGGTCATTGAGCAGTGCCCTTGCAATGGCTACCCTTTGTTGTTCACCACCAGAAAGCTCATGCGGAAATTTAAAGCCCTTTGTCTTCATGCCCACCTTTTCCAGTACCTCTGAAACTTTTGCATCCATTTTGGCTATGTCTTTCCAACCTGTTGCTTTTAATACAAATAGTAGATTTTGGTTAATATTTCTGTCGGGCAATAATTTAAAATCTTGAAAAACGATGCCTAATTTTCTTCTTAAGAACGGAATATCTTTCTCTTTTAAGGTCTTAAGATTGAAGTTAACAATAGTGCCTTCGCCCTTTTTTAACGGCAAATCGCCATAGAGTGTCTTCATAAAACTACTTTTTCCACTACCTGTTTTTCCAATCAGGTATACGAACTCACCCTTAGATATCTCAATGGTTACCTCATTGAGTACGAGACTTTCCTTTTGAAAAATAGCGACATCTTTAAGTTCTAGAACGGTCTCTTCCATATTGTATTTGTTGACATAAAAGTAATAAGTTCCTGTTGATATCAAATAACGCTTCAACAAATTCTTTTCTTTTGTATGAAACATTTACATACTTAGGTACAATATTTGCCGTTATCCTTTGTAATACTACGGTAATTCAAAAATAGTTAGAGAACGCTATGCATAATAAAATGACCGCTTTTATTCCTATTTTCATAGGAATGGTTTGGATGGGTACTGCCCAAGAATCCAAAATTTATACTCACGCACAAAAAGAATTTCAAGATGCACTTACACTGTACAATAATGAACAGTATCAAGCTGCACAGACCATTTTTCAAAAGGTTAAGGCAACTACAAAAGACGAAGAAACGGCCGCTAATAGTGCTTACTATGAGGCCAATGCCGCGGTACGTTTAAACCAGCAAGGCGCCGACCGCTTAATGGAGGATTTCGTAGAAAAATATCCTACCTCAACTAAACGTAATTCGGCTTTTGCCGATGTGGCCGAATATTATTTTGAAACGGGAAAATATCCTTATGCCTTAAAATGGTACAATAAAGTTGATCAAAGTGCACTTTCTAGAGGAGAAATGGATAAGTTTAACTTTAATTATGGCTATTCCTTGTTTTCATCGAAAAAAACAAAGGATGCTGAAAAATATTTGGAGAAGGTAACCAATTCCCCAATATATGGTTCCCAAGCAAAATATTATCTGGGTTATATATCTTATCAAGAAGATGATTATGAAGCTGCTAATGAACGATTTGACCAAATCACAGATCAAAATGTTTTAGAGGAAAAATTGAGTTACTACCAGGCCGATATGAACTTTAAGCTTGGAAAATTTGAGGAGGCCATTGCTTTGGCTAAAAAACAGTTGGCAAAATCGGATAGAACGGAAGTATCTGAACTTAATAAAATAATTGGTGAAAGTTATTTTAATCTCAAACAATACGATAATGCCATTCCATATCTAGCAGAATATAAGGGTAAACGCGGTAAATGGAACAATACGGATTATTACTTTTTAGGGTACTGTTACTACATGCAAGGAGATTATGCCAATGCCATTGCCCAGTTCAATAAAATTATTGGAGGAACAAACAGTGTTTCTCAAAATGCCTACTATCATTTGGCGGAATGTTATCTAAAACAAGACCAAAAGCAAGAGGCCTTAAATGCGTTTAGAAATGCCTCACAGATGGAGTTTACACCTGAAATTCAAAAAGATGCATTTTTAAATTATGCCCGTTTAAGTTATGAGGTTGGCAATGCTTACGAGCCGGTTCCGCAGGTAATCACCAATTATTTACAGACGTATCCCAATGATACGCATCAAGAAGAAATGCAGACCTTATTGGTAGATTCTTTTATCACATCAAAAAACTTTGCTGGCGCTATGGAATTGTTGGAAAACAACAAAGGTTACGCCAGTAAGGAGACATATCAGAAAGTAGCCTACTACAGGGGTATTGAACTTTTTATGGATGCGGATTATATAGGTGCTTCAGAAAATCTAGGTAAGTCATTGTCCAATGCCGTAGATATTACATTTAAGGCACGTGCTAGCTATTGGAAGGCCGAAGCGGATTATTTGTTGAATAGGTTTGCTGATGCCGTATCCGGTTTTACCTCCTTTAAGCAAAATCCTAATACAGGTTTGATAGTGGAGGCTAAAGATGTAGATTATGATTTGGCATATTCTTATTTTAAACAAAAAGAGTATACGAATGCCATAACTTATTTTAATGCTTTTACTAATCAGAGTGGGAACGAGGTAGAGAAGCAAAACGATGGTTTTCTGCGTTTGGGGGATAGTTATTTTGTAACAAGGAAATATTGGCCCGCCATTGAAACGTACAACAAAGCTTTGGCGTTGTCGGGTCCGGAAAAAGATTATGCTTCCTACCAAAAAGCAATGAGTTATGGCTTTGTAGGAAGGGGAGCCAGCAAAATTGAAAATTTAGAACTTTTTGTCGCCCAATATTCAAGGTCTAGCCTTAAGGACGATGCCTTGTTTGAATTGGGGAATACCTATGTAAATGATGGTCAGGAAACAAAAGGTTTGGAAGCTTATGATAGATTAATAAAGGAATATAGGGGCAGTTCCCTTGTGCCACAAGCGTTAATGAGACAAGGTTTGGTACATTACAATGCCAATAGAAATGAGGAGGCCTTGGCCAAATACAAGACTGTTGTTAGGGATTATCCTAAAACCCAAGAAGCCATACAGGCGGTTGCATCCGCTAAATTGGTATATGTAGATTTAGGTAGGGTTAACGAATATGCAAATTGGGTGCGAGACTTAGACTTTGTTGAGGTTACTGATACTGAGTTGGACAATGCAAGCTTTGAGGCGGCACAAAAACAAAATAGGGATGGTAATGTTGATGCTGCCATCCGTGGTTATAGAAATTACATAACAGAATTTTCCAATGGCCTGCATGCTGTTGATGCTAATTTTAGTTTGGCACAGTTATATTTTGGTAAGGCTGATAAAGAGGCAGCCCTGCCACATTATAAATATGTTGCCGATAGAAGTGCAAGTGAATATGCTGAACAGGCATTGACAAGGGTTTGTGAAGTATATATTGGAAAACAGGATTATATTACTGCGGTGCCCTATTTGTTAAAATTGGAAAATCAAGCCAATATTCAACAGAATAGGACTTTTGCACAATCTAATTTAATGAAAGGATTTTATCAACAGCGGGACTACGCTAAAACCTTGGCGTATGCAGATAAGGTATTGTCCACGCCTAGTATAGATGATCGTATTAAGAGTGATGCACAAATAATGATTGCCAGATCTGCCATAGCCACCAATGATATTTCAAAGGCAAGAACAGCTTATGGTGAAGTACTTAAAATAGCATCTGGTGCAACGGCCGCGGAAGCATTGTACTATGATGCATATTTTAAAAATGGGGATGATGATTACGAATCCTCTAATATTTCAGTGCAAAAACTTGCCAAGGATTATGCAACTTATAAAGAATGGGGAGGAAGAGGATTAGTGCTTATGGCCAAAAATTTCTATGCCTTAGGTGATGCATATCAAGCCACCTATATTCTAGACAGTGTCATTGCCAATTTTGGGCAATATCCTGAAATCATAGCCGATGCAAAAGCAGAGTTGGCAATTATCAAATCAAAGGAATCACAAAGCAATTCCTCAGTAGACCCAAATCAAAATTAATGTACCATAGTAATAGAACACAGATGTACAAAAAAATAGCAACACTTATCATTATAATTATAATTGGTAATCAAGTGTCCATAGCCCAAGATAACGATACAGATGATTTGGGAACAGAGACGGTTACAGTCACCAAAGCATATACACCAACAGTTTCAGATGCCTTTAAGATTAAGTCGGTTCCTAACCTTAATGACTCCATCGTATTACAGAAAAAGAAAATAAACTATAGTATTTTTTCGGTACCCGTGGCTTCTACATTTACGCCATCAAAAGGTACTGCTTCCAGGGTAGAAAAAACACCACCACCGGTTCTTTTTAATTCCTATGCATCTGCAGGCGGAGGTAATCCTGCCAATATTATGGCGCAGTTTTACACGAGCCATGAGATCGATAGGGAATCTAGTTATACCATTGGCCTGGATCATAATTCTTCACGTGGAGACATAGCAGGGGTACAGTTAGATAATATTTTTTCCAATAGTAGTTTAGATGCTTCCTACATCAAACGTGATAGGGATTTGGACTGGGGAGCGGATATTGGTGTTCAACATCAGTTGTATAACTGGTACGGACTTCCAGACAGTGTTTATGATGAGACAACGGTAAATGGAATTGATGAGCGCCAAAATTATTTTATGGGTGAGGCTTCAATGCATGTTGACGTAGAAGAGTCCGTCTTTGAACATGCAGACGTAAAGTACCGTAGATTTTGGGATGCCGTAAAATCTGGAGAGAACCGGGCTATATTTAATGTAGGGTTGCAGTTTCCATTAAATGAAGAGGTTTTTGGCATTAAGGCAAAAGTAGATTATGTTGGAGGAAGTTTTGAAAATGCTTCTATAAATAATTCTACCAACGATGCCGGTATTAATTATGGAAATTTGCAAGTTGGAATAAATCCTAGATTGGTGATGCTTAGGGATAACCTGTCTTTAAACTTAGGCGTTAACCTTGTTTATGGAAAGGATTTAGAAAATAGTGAAAGTAATTTTTATATCTATCCGGCAGTAACTGCATCTTATAGGTTGTTGGATGAGACCGTAATTGCTTATGGTGGTGTTGAGGGAGAGTTAAGACAGAATTCTTATTATGATTTTGTAGAAGAAAATTCTTTTGTTTCCCCAACTCTTTCCATTGCACCGACAGATAGCCAGTATAATGCTTATGTAGGTTTAAAAGGTCAGTTGCTACCCAATCTTAGTTACAATATCAAAGGTTCCTATACCGCAGAGAATAACACACCATTGTTCAAGTTAAATGCCCAAAACAATTTTAGGGATGATGAGAAAGGGTATTATTATGGTAACTCTTTTGAAGTCTTTTATGATGACATAAAGACTATCGGAATATTTGGGGAATTAAATGTCGATGTAAATCGGAATTTTACTTTGGGGTTAAATGCTGAAGTATATGATTACAACACAGAAACAGATAACCCAGCGTGGAACTTACCTAATTTGACAGGTTCCTTATTTATGGATTATCAAATTGGGGAAAAGTGGTTTATGGGAGCAAATTTATTTTATGTAGGGGAAAGGGAAGACTTTTCTACCATAGCGGTTCAAAATGTTGCGCCTACCGAGTTTCCTGCAACTATTATAAAACTTGATAGCTTTTTTGATGCCAATGCACATGTTGGCCATAGGTTGAACAATCAATTGTCCGTATTTGTAAAGGCAGCCAATATTGCAAATACAAATTACCAACGTTGGGCCAACTATCCTGTACAGGGTTTACAGGTGTTGGGTGGTGCTACGTACAAGTTTGATTTTTAGCATTATTAAAAGTTAACTAAAAAGCCTTATCCTTTATGGGATAAGGCTTTTTTGATGGCCCAATAATCCTTAGTAGGGAAATTTAGTATTTTAGAGGGGAAGATCAAAAGATATGTTTTTCAATTTAATACAACAAAGCGCCTTAGTTTTTTTTATTTTAGGTATTTCTAGCAGTAGTTTTTCACAAAACTTGGTACTTAATCCAAGTTTTGAAAATCATTTAAATTGCCCTAAAATTTTGGGAAATCTAGAACAGGATGTGGCTCATTGGTCGTCACCAACCTTAGGTTCTACGGATTATTTTAATGGTTGTAGCGATGCCATGGGGACACCTAAAAATTTTAATGGGGAACAATCGGCGAATTTTGGAATTGGTTATGTTGGCCTTTATTTTTATGCACCCGAAGATTATAGAGAATATTTGCAGGCTACTTTATCCAGAAAATTAAAAAAAGATGAAGTTTATAAAATATCATTTTACGTGAGTTTGGCAGAGCGTTCAGATTTTGCCATACAGGAATTTGGAGTTCAATTTTCAGAAGTGCAAATAAAGGTGGAAACAAGAAAGACGTTGTCAAAAATGCATTTTTCCAGAGTGAATGGGGATGTCTCCAATTATATTGAAATTAGCTATGATGAGTTTTATTCCGATAAGAAGGATTGGGTGTTGGTGGAAAAGGAATTCAAGGCCAAGGGAACGGAAAATTATCTAATCATAGGCAATTTTAAGGACAATAAAAGTACACGCAAATTTAAGACGAAACGCAAAGCTACCCAAGGTTCCTATTACTATCTTGATATGGTAAGTCTTGTTCCGAAAAGTAATAGGAAGACCAATGCGGAAGTTTTGGAACCGGTCCTGTCCAATGAAAAGTATGAAATAGATAAGACCAATACTTTTAAAAATGTACTTTTTGGGTTTGATACCTATAATTTAAAGCCTGAAGCCAAAAAGGAATTGAACCAAATAGTTGCATTTTTACAGAAAAATGAAACATTGGTCATTACTCTTAAAGGTCATACCGACGCTATTGGTAATGAACAATATAACCAATCGTTATCCAAAAAACGAGCAGAGGCAGTGGCAAACTTTCTAATAAAAAAAGGTCTAGAAAAAGAAAGAATTACACATGCCGGTTATGGCAGTTCAAAACCAATAACTACCAATACAACTATAAATGGCCGTTATAAAAACAGGAGAGTGGAATTTGTGATTACCAATAAGATTTAATAGTCTGAATAATCGGTTGGATAAAGTAATAATATATCCGCCTTGTTCATATTATTTTTATATTGTTCATCATTCTTTAATGCTGTCCATTTGTCAGAAGTAAAAAAAGCTTCCCACAAAGCATCTCTTTTTTCCATTGTAGGAAATGTGGTCATATACATTAAATTGGGCATTTTGTCACCTGAAATAACCTCTGCATAAAATACCGCATTGAATCCCAAATTTTCGAATAGTTCTACCTCACCACCTTCATTGAACATAGCTACTTTGTTTTTATAAGTTGCCTCTGTAGGGGATTCATAACTTCTTAGTTCATAAACCCTTTCAGATTTTGGACCCGTTACTGTAGTTGGTTTCATCTTTGGCATTTCTGGAAATGCACGCATTAAAACAGAATTTATCCTTTCATAAGGAGGATTGTCATACTTGGCTGTTATATACTCCTTTCCTGCAGTTAAATGTGATTTGTCATTAGCTAATGTCGCCTCCATTGATTCAAATTGCGCCAAGGAATTATAGGGTGTTAAGACGTAAATTTTATTGGAAGGCATAAATTTATTTGGACGTAATTTAAATACCCCAATATTTGAAACACCATGCCTTTTTAGTGCAGGTAAATATGCATTTGCCAAATAATTGTCCAAACGGCTTTCTTGATCACTATTTTTAATAGTATAGGTTTTAAGCTCATAAAATTCTTTTTGAACTTCTTGCCCCTTTACAATCGTAAAAGAGAATATGGTAAGGATAATAATTAATACAGATAAAGAGGGATTATTTTTCATGATTTGTTTTTTTCAAGTTGGAAGTTACAGATAATCTTAAACATATATAAAAAGATCTGAATACTTTTAATGACGTTTAAAATCTATTTTATTTTGTAATGGTAATTTATACAAAATTGTAATAAGCAGTATCTTTTTCGTGGCTCCTTAACATGGCCTACCTTTATGCTTATAAAACACTATGGCAAAAATTTCCAAATATCAACTAATAGACCCAGCCAAAAGTCCCATTTTTTATGGTTATATAATTCTAGTAATGGGTACTTTGGGTATTTATTGTAGTATTCCTGGGCAAACTATTGGGGTTTCCGTCTTTACAGACCCAGTTAAAGAAGCGTTGGGCCTTACTAGGAACCAGTTTAGCAATGCCTACATGATTGGTACTATTGCTAGTTCTTTGGTGATAGGTAGGGCAGGTATTTGGTTTGATAGATATGGGGCCCGATATGTGGCATTCTTTGCCGCCTTGGTTTTAGGAATCACATTATTTCTTTGTTCATGGTCTGCCCAGATTAGTAGTTTTGTTGAGCAATTGTTATCCATTGATACTTGGATGATATCTTTCGTGGTTATAACGCTACTATTTTTCTTATTGCGTTTTGCGGGGCAGGGTGTGCTTACCATGGCTTCCCGTAACGTTATTATGATTTGGTTTGATAAGAATAGGGGTAAGGTAAACTCTGTTAGTAGTGTTGCCCTATCATTTGGTTTTTCATCATCTCCACTATGGATAAATGCTTTGATCGATGGTCATGGATGGCAACAAACGTGGCAGTTTTTAGGATTGGGTTTGTTGGTGTTCAGTATTTTTATTTTTATATTTTACAAGGTTTCTCCGGAATCACATGGTCTTTTGCCTGATGGTGCTAAGGAACATTTAGTTGATAAGGAAAATTCAAAGCCTGCCGCTAAGCAGTATACCTTGGGTGAGGCAAAAAGAACTAGGGCTTTTTGGATGTATGGGTTAACACTAGCTTTTAATAGTTTTTTTATTACGGGGCTAACTTTTCACATCGTATCCATTTTTGCCACTGAAGGTTTTCCAAAAGAAAAAGCAATTTCTATTTTTCTTCCAGGATCGGTGGTTGCCGTTACAATTTCTACTGTTTTTAATTTTTTGAGTGATTATCTATCCTTAAAACTTTATTTGTACCTAATGATTTTAGGAGGATTTTTTGCTTCTGTAGGCTTCCTTTTCTTATCTACAGCCATTGGTGTTCCTATGCTTATTATTGGCTTTGGAACTTTAGGTGGTTTTTTTGCGGTTCTAAATGCAATTGTTTGGCCCAGGTTTTTTGGAAGGTCGCACTTGGGTAGTATTACGGGTAAGGTAATGAGCTTTTTAATTTTGGCCAGTGCTTTGGCGCCAAGTATATTTAGTTTATGTCTTTCTGTATTTGGCTCTTATAAAATGGTAGGTTATTTAGGATTGGCATTTTTATTGTTCCTTGGTGTGGGCTCATTAAAAGCAAATAATCCGCAGTAATTACAGTTTTTTTAATGTGATTTTGGCCATAGACCTTTTAATCTACATGAAAGCTTCGAAAACAAGTTACCTTTACAAAAACCTTGAAAAATGGAATTAAACTTAGCGGTATTGATAGATGGTGATAACATTCCATCAGCATATGTAAAAGAAATGATGGAGGAGATTGCTAAATACGGCAACCCAACGATAAAACGTATTTATGGTGATTGGACAAATCCGCGCTTAGGGAAATGGAAGAACATATTGCTTGAGAATGCCATTACCCCAATTCAACAATACGGCTATACCCAAGGTAAAAATGCTACTGATTCTGCCATGATTATCGATGCTATGGATATTTTGTATTCTGGTAAGGTAAACGGTTTTTGTATAGTTAGTAGTGATAGCGACTTCACTAGGTTGGCCACAAGACTACGTGAAGCCGGGATGCAGGTATTTGGTATTGGTGAAAGAAAAACACCAAACCCATTCATTGTTGCATGTGATAAGTTTATATACATTGAGATTTTAAAAAACAATCTAGAAGAAGATGTTACTGATACTGCAAAAAAATCCAAGCCGGTTGAAAGTAGTATAGATAAGATTACACCAAAAGATTTAAAATTTATTTCTACAACAATTGACGATGTAGCAGATGATGATGGGTGGGCGTTTTTGGGCGATGTGGGTAGTCTACTTCAAAAAAAGCAGCCCAATTTTGATTCTAGAAACTATGGTTTCCGAAAACTAACGCCACTGATCAGTTCAATTTCCAATTTTGAAATTGAAAGGAGGGAAGACTCTAAAGGACGTAAAAAATTGATTTATGTAAGAATCAAGGAAAAGCAAAAATCCAAACCTAAATCGTAAAATGTAATCTAGGACTAAATGACATTGTTTATCTTTCTTTAAACATAGTAATTACTTCTAATGTTCAATTGGATTTTATTTTATCTAAGTCTATAATGACGTGGAATATTTTAATAATTTTAGCGTTCTGCATTAAACTAACTACTATAATTATGGGAAAAAGATTACGAATTGGAATAATTTCTTTTTTTGTTTCATTATCATTTGCATGGAGCTCGTTACCTATATCAGAAAACTTATGGGAAAACGCTACAATTGGTTGTATTGATACCTTAGAAAACAACCCTATAGGTGTTTGGGAGTATACTGTATTTGGGGCCGAGGCTCCCTATGAAAAGGGTGTGCTTTTTGTTGAAAATAACAATGGGGCCCATAAGGTTGATATTCAGTTAAGCAACGGTACACTTACAGGTCAAGATGTTGAGGTAAGAGAAAATACCATTAAGTTTAATATGAATATTGAAGGTATGGAGCGGGTTTCAGTAGTTCTATGGGTCTCCAACGACGATATTTCCGGAGAAGCATATTCCAATCAAGGGACTTTTAAGATTCAAGGGAAAAGAAAATTACCTGAGTATAAACAATAGTGCTCTTTATTTTTTAAATAGTATATGGTTTTCATTTATTACTATTTACATCTCAGGGGTCTATCTATTTGTTTTTAAACTAATCACTTACCATCTTTTAGGTTATGGTGAACCATTAAAAGAAAAAACCGGCCTTATCGTTTTTAATGCAACGTCTAGACGATGGATTAGGCTTTTACAAAAAATGAGGCTTTTACTATTAAGGATGTTGCATGTATATCCGTAGGTATTTCGGTGGATACTAACAATGTAAAGGCCGAAAAATATGTGTTGGGAGCAATCAGTATAAAAAAAACACCCTAACAAAGCTAGGGTGTAAATTATAGAAAAGTTAGATGTGTCAATTAAAACATCACGGGTATAGCAACTCTTACCTTGTCCCATCCCATTACCAAATGTGCACCACCTTCAACTTCTTTAAAAGCCATGGAAAATTCCTCTAAAGAATTCGCTTCTGTACTTGCCGCGGCCTTTACGCGAACAACATCATTACCCTCTTCATAAAAATAAGCACCCCATTGGTTAAGTCCATTATGCAATATTACCGTCCATTCATTTTCGCCAGGTATGGTCAATAAAGCATAAGTTCCCGCTTTAACATCTGCACCGGCAAATTTCACATCTTGATAAAAAGTAATTTCGGGAGCTTCGTTGGCACCGGTTCGCCATATTTTACCTGCTGGGGCAAGTTCTGTTAATGAACGCCCCTTTAATTGAGGTCTGCCATAGGTAACCCGTATCGCTTTTTCTGAAACTTTGTAATCTGTAGGAAAAGAAGCCATATCCATCGGGCTCATATCAACAGATGTAAATTTTTGGGCACTAACAGTTGTTGTTAAAACCAATGCAAAAAGAAATAGTGTACGTACAGATAATTTTTTCATAATGAGTTTAAGTTTTTATAGATTTTCAAAGCTAAGTAGAGCACCAAGCTTTTATTTATAAAAAGTCGTTAATTTTTTTCTGCCTTACAGAAATGAAAATTATTTATTGGGTAAATAAAATATTGTTTCATATTTGTTTTAAATAAACTTAAATTGTAAAAATATGTAATTGTAAATGCAAATTAGGTTTTAAATATAAAATAGTATACTCATATTTGCAATGAAATTGATATAACAATTAATATTATGTGTGGAATTGTATGTGCATTTGATGTCAAGGAAAGTACAGAAGTGCTAAGACCTCAATTATTGGAGATGTCTAAGAAAATTAGACATAGGGGACCGGATTGGAGCGGTATATATTCTGATGAGAAAGCTGTTCTGGCCCATGAGAGATTAGCAATTGTTGATCCCGCTTCCGGGAAGCAGCCATTGTTAAGTACAGATGGTAAATTGGTATTGGCCGCAAATGGTGAAATTTATAATCATAGGGAATTACGTAAGCAGTTTGAAGGTAAGTATGATTTTAAAACGGAATCTGATTGTGAGGTAATTTTGGCTTTGTACCAAGAAAAGGGAGTCCATTTTCTGGATGAAATGAATGGTATTTTTGGTTTTGCAATTTATGACACAGAAAGGGATGAATATTTTGTGGCACGTGACCATATGGGAATTATTCCTTTATATATGGGATGGGACCAGAACGGAACTTTTTATGTAGCATCAGAATTAAAGGCCTTGGAAGGCACTTGTACAAAAATAGAGTTATTTCCTCCTGGGCATTATTTGCACAGCTCGGAAGGTGAGTTAAAAAGATGGTACTCTAGGGATTGGATGGAGTATGATGCAGTTAAAGAGAATGAAACCAGCATACAGGAAATTAAGACAGCTTTGGAAGCGGCCGTTCATCGTCAACTAATGTCGGATGTGCCTTATGGTGTTTTACTTTCTGGTGGTTTGGATTCTTCAGTAACTTCAGCTATTGCTAAAAAATATGCACAAAAACGTATAGAATCTGGTGATACAACAGATGCTTGGTGGCCACAGTTGCATTCTTTTTCTGTTGGATTGGAAGGTTCACCGGATTTGGCGGCAGCACAGAAGGTAGCGGACCATATTGGAACGGTACATCATGAAATTAAGTTTACCATTCAAGAAGGTTTAGATGCGATTAAAGATGTAGTCTATAACTTGGAGACGTATGATATAACAACTATCCGTGCTTCAACACCTATGTATCTAATGGCTAGGGTAATTAAATCTATGGGGATAAAAATGGTATTGTCTGGCGAAGGTGCAGATGAGCTTTTTGGTGGATACCTTTATTTTCATAAGGCACCAAGTCCAAAAGATTTTCATGAAGAAACAGTTCGTAAGCTCGATAAATTGCACATGTACGATTGTTTAAGGGCTAACAAGTCACTAGCGGCATGGGGTATAGAAGGTCGTGTGCCATTCTTGGACAAGGAGTTTATGGATGTTGCAATGCGTATCAACCCTAAAGATAAAATGATAAATGGTGAACGAATGGAAAAGTGGGTGGTTCGTAAGGCATTTGAAGATATGTTGCCAGAAAGTGTTGCTTGGAGACAAAAGGAACAATTCTCGGACGGTGTTGGGTATAGTTGGATAGATACATTAAAGGAAATGGTCGCTTCTGAAGTAACTGATGAGCAATTAGCAAATGCTAAATACAGATTTCCTTTGCAAACCCCGACCAGTAAGGAGGAATTTTATTATCGTTCTATATTTGAAGAGCATTTTCCATCAGATGCAGCAGCTCTTTGTGTACCGCAAGAGCCATCAGTGGCATGTAGTACCAAAATAGCATTGGAATGGGATGAGGCCTTTAAGAATATGAACGATCCATCAGGTAGGGCAGTAGCCAATGTTCATGATGATGCCTATGTGAAATAAAATTATATTACCATATTAAAAATTCTGTTTACCAGTTTCATTGAAACTGAGCAGTTTTTATTTTTTAATTAGTCCAAAAGAGGCGTCATGAAAATGACGCCTCTAGTGCTTTTTAAATGTAGGTGATGTTCGTTGGCTTTGATGGAGATAAGTGTACAGTAAATCGTTTGAACAATTTGGTTAGGTGCCCAATTCCGAAATGTCTAATTTTCCACAATAATTGTTGATAACTTGATAATGACCAAAACCTATTAAGACTATATTTCATGGGGTATTGCGTATATTTGTAAGATTGCAAAATTTGAAATTAAAACAACCTTTAATTTATGAGCGAAGAAGCAAATAAGAAGCAGTATTCGGCGGATAGTATCCAGGCATTGGAAGGTATGGAACATGTGCGCATGCGTCCGTCCATGTATATAGGTGACGTAGGTGTGCGTGGTTTGCACCATTTGGTATATGAAGTAGTGGATAACTCCATTGATGAAGCAATGGGTGGACATTGTGATACCATTAGCGTTATCATAAATGAGGATAATTCCATCACTACCAAAGATAACGGTAGGGGTATTCCTGTAGATCTTCATAAAAAAGAAGGTGTTTCCGCACTAGAGGTTGTTATGACCAAAATTGGTGCTGGAGGTAAGTTTGATAAGGATTCTTATAAAGTTTCCGGTGGTTTGCACGGTGTTGGTGTATCCTGCGTAAATGCGCTTTCTGATCATTTAACGGCAACCGTATATAGGGAGGGCGTTGTTTGGCAGCAGGAATATGAAAGGGGAAAGGCATTATATCCAGTTAAACGAATAGGGGAGACCACCGAAAGAGGTACGGAAGTAACCTTTCATCCAGATAATACCATCTTTACCCAAACTATAGAATATAGTTACGACACTTTGGCCAATAGAATGCGTGAGCTTTCTTTTCTTAACAAAGGAGTGAGCATTAGTATTACCGATAAGCGCCAGAAAGATGAAAAAGGTGAGTATGTAAATGAAACGTTTTATTCTGATGAAGGTCTAAAGGAGTTTGTTAAGTTCTTGGATGGTAACCGTGAGTCGTTGATACAGAACGTCATCTCTATGGAAGGAGAGAAAAATGATATTCCTGTTGAAGTGGCCATGATCTATAATACCAGTTATACAGAGAATTTACATTCATATGTAAACAATATTAATACGCACGAGGGTGGTACACATTTATCCGGATTTAGGAGAGGTTTAACAACAACATTAAAGAAATATGCAGATGCTTCTGGAATGTTGGATAAGCTTAAGTTTGAGATTCAAGGGGATGATTTCCGTGAAGGACTTACTGCAATTGTTTCCGTAAAGGTAGCTGAACCTCAGTTTGAAGGGCAAACTAAGACCAAGCTTGGTAATAGGGAAGTTTCCTCAGCTGTAAGTCAAGCCGTATCAGAAATGCTTACCAATTACTTGGAAGAGCACCCAGATGATGCCAAGGTGATAGTTCAGAAAGTTATTCTGGCGGCACAAGCAAGGCACGCTGCGACCAAGGCACGTGAAATGGTACAGCGTAAAACCGTAATGAGTATTGGTGGACTACCAGGAAAATTATCGGATTGTTCTGAACAGGACCCAACTAAATGTGAAGTATTCCTAGTAGAGGGTGATTCTGCAGGTGGAACTGCAAAACAAGGTCGAGATAGGAATTTTCAGGCAATTTTACCTTTAAGAGGTAAGATTTTGAATGTTGAAAAGGCAATGCAACATAAGGTTTTTGAAAACGAGGAAATCAAAAACATTTATACGGCGTTGGGTGTTACTATTGGTACAGAAGAAGATAGTAAGGCATTGAACCTAGAAAAATTACGTTATCATAAGGTAGTTATCATGTGTGATGCCGATGTTGATGGTAGTCATATTGAAACATTGATACTAACCTTTTTCTTCCGTTATATGCGTGAATTGATTGAAGGTGGTCATGTCTATATCGCAACACCACCTCTTTATTTGGTAAAAAAGGGTCAGAAAAAGCAATATGCATGGAACGATGCAGAGCGTGACGCTATTGCCGATACCTATAGTGGGGGCGTAAGTATTCAACGATATAAAGGTCTTGGAGAAATGAACGCGGAGCAATTATGGGATACGACCATGAACCCTGAGTTTAGGACCTTAAGGCAAATTACAATTGAAAATGCAACAGAAACAGACAGGGTTTTTTCTATGTTAATGGGTGATGAAGTACCTCCACGTAGAGAATTCATTGAGAAAAATGCTGTTTATGCTAACATTGACACATAGAATTTACCACTTACACAACAAAAACCTGCGTCAATAGCGCAGGTTTTTTAGTTTTAGGAAAAATTTCAAAAAATGAAGAATTTACTTACAGGGATATTTTTATGTAGTATTTCCATAGGAATGGCCCAAACTGATTTTAATGATGTTTTTGCGGCGGGCGTAGAAGACGCAGAGCAATTCACCAATGATTATTTAGCCCCACTTTCTGAGAGTGCTATTTATAATTTTTCTACAGGATGGTACAATACGGCAGATGCTAAACCTTTAGGTGGTTTCGAAATATCTGTTGTGGGGAATATTACCGGTTTTAAAAATAAATCAGACAAAAAAGTTTTTGTACTAGACCCTAATGATTATCAGAATTTAGATTTTGTAGAAAACCCAGGAGTGGCTAGGGAAGTATCATCGGCGTTGGGTGATTTAAAAGGTATAAATGTCTTTGTAGAAGGACAAGTGGCAGGATTTAACGTTCGTACAGATTTCGAGTTGCCTACTGGTATTTCAGATGAAGGAATAGATTTTATACCCTCTGGGTATTTACAGGCAAGCGTTGGATTGATAAAAGGAACTGAAATAAAAGCCAGATTTTTACCAAAATTGGAATATGAAGGAGCGTCTGTGGGTTTGATTGGTTTTGGTATTCAACATGATTTTACCAAATTATTACCTGCTGATAAAATCTTGCCTGTAGCCATATCTGCTGTAATTGGATATACAAGTGTTAATGGAGATTATGATTTTACTGATGTAAGTACGATCGAGGGTGAAGATCAGCGTATGGAAGCAAGTATTAATACATGGACGTTCAATGCTGTAATTTCTACAAAATTGCCCATCATCAACTTTTATGGTGGGTTAGGGTATGTAACTGGTAAATCCGTTACAGATGTTTTAGGAACGTATAGGGTTACCAGTGGTCCTTTTTCGTCAGAAACATATACAGATCCTTTTTCTATAACTAAAAAGGCAAATGGGGTAACAGGAAATATAGGTGCTAAGTTAAAGCTTGGTTTCTTCAGATTAAACGCTGATTATACTTTGGGAACGTTTAATACAGTGACCTTTGGTATAAATTTCGGATTTAGATAATAGTTGTTTTTTATTAGACATAAAAATGCCCAGCTTTATAGCTGGGCATTTTTAGTTTCTATAAACAGTGTATTATACAAAAATGAAGGGCCCGTCCAGATTACTCCAGATAGGCCCTTACCCATGGCCCTGTAAAAATTGTTATTCCCTTATAGCAAGATAGTTGCCGTCTGCTTGTTCAAGAACAATGCCTTCCTTGGTTTCTACAATTCTCAATACTTGACTTGGTTTGTTTTCTAAACCACTGTACTCAATTGTATAAACACCATCCTGCGCGGACCATTTAAAATCTGTTTTTAGAGTAATTTTGTTATCGTTAATTTCATGATATCTGCCTAAATAAACGTCGTTAAAAATCCATTCTTTGCGTAAGTTGGATTTAGAGGTATTATCTGTAGTAAACGAATCTGCTTTAAACCATATACCAATGATAGGGTCATTGTTCTGTTCTATTCGGGAACAGTTAGCCGAAAAAATAATGGCACAGATAGCCATTAGGGAGAGGAACTTTTTCATTGTAAAGTAGGTTTTACTGGATTTGGGATCCAAAAACATACAACGCAAGGGTATAACTTCTTATTATTAAAATTCGATGTATGGTTAATAATTCTCTATTTCTTCGTTGAATGGTATATTTTTTTAACTTCTTTCTATAAATAACAATGCATTTTATATCAAAAATTGGATGTTATATTCATGCTTTCTTTCCCAATATTTTATCAATAAATACCTATTTTTGGAAACATTTTCTTTTTTACAAAATGAAATTATATTTAAACATTAATTCATAAAAATAAATAATAGATGAAAGTTACAGTAGTTGGTGCAGGAGCAGTGGGAGCAAGTTGTGCAGAATATATTGCCATAAAGGAATTTGCCTCAGAAGTGGTTATTTTGGATATTAAGGAAGGATATGCAGAAGGTAAGGCGATGGATTTGATGCAAACTGCATCGCTTAATGGTTTTGATACTAAAATAACAGGAAGTACCAACGATTATTCAAAAACCGCCAATAGTGACATTGCAGTTATTACTTCAGGCATTCCAAGGAAGCCAGGAATGACAAGGGAAGAGCTTATCGGCATTAACGCGGGTATCGTAAAAAATGTATCTAGCAGCTTAATTGAGTATTCTCCAAATGTGATTATTATTGTGGTCAGCAACCCTATGGACACCATGACCTATTTGGTTCATAAGACCACAAGTTTACCAAAAAACAGAATTATTGGTATGGGTGGTGCCTTGGATAGTGCACGTTTTAAGTATAGGTTAGCTGAAGCAATGGAGGCTCCAATTTCCGATATTGATGGTATGGTAATTGGTGGTCACAGTGATACTGGAATGGTTCCCTTAACCTCCCATGCAACAAGAAATAGTATCAAAGTATCTGAATTTTTGTCTGAGGAAAGATTACAACAAGTAGCGGAAGATACAAAAGTGGGTGGTGCTACATTAACCAAATTGCTTGGCACAAGTGCATGGTATGCACCCGGGGCAGCGGTGTCTGCCTTAGTTCAGGCAATTGCTTGTGACCAAAAGAAAATGTTCCCTTGTTCTACTTTATTAGAGGGTGAATATGGTTTGAACGATATTTGTATAGGTGTGCCGGTAATCTTGGGTAAAAATGGAATTGAGAAAATTGTTGATATTCCTTTAAGTGATGCCGAAAAGAATAAGATGCAAGAAAGTGCCGAAGGAGTTTCAAAAACCAACGGACTTTTAGAGCTATAATTTAGATACAGCTATGTATAATGGAAAACCTTTACAGTTCAACTGTAAAGGTTTTCTTTTTATAAGGTGATAGGCATCAGCTATATATTGTGGAAAATAAACTACCTAGTATAATCTTTCTTTTTATATTTGCCGCATGAATGCAAAATGGTGCATAAGTACCTTACTTATTATTCTATCCCTATTAGGGCTTAGTCAAGAGCAAACAAAAGCGTCTAATCAGCAAATTTTATTAAAATTTACTGAGGTAGAATTAGCTTCTGAAACGGCTCATGATGAAGTTTTGACAGCAATTACCAAAAAATTACAAATTTTAGGTATTGATGCTATTGAAATTGTAGAAAATGATGCTAAACAAGTAAGCATTCGCTATTATAGTGATGTCGATGCACTGAGCGTTAAGGAGTTTCTAACTCAAGATAACCAACATTCTTTAGCTTATGAAGGCGAAGTTCCTTTCGAACTTCCAAAAGAACCGCTTCCTGAAAAATACAATTTAGTAGTATCAGACCTGCAACAGAAAGCTAATAACGGGTTGAGTTTAAATGGAAATCTGGTTTTAGTACAAAAACAGGATTTTAATACATTTTTCAATCCCCTAATTCACCGTTTTAGTAATGCAATAGTTCTTGAACAAGCTGCTATTGTAAATGTTTCCTTCAGGATAAATAAAAACATTGCGATTGCAATAGATAATACTTCACAGAATATTCCAGAAGTAAGGGCAGGGCCCTATTCACATCGGAATAGCTAATTTTCAATGAAATTTTTTTGATGGAATGTAATTACTTTGCGTAAAGGTAATTTGTCCTAATTTTTTGAATCACACATTATCTTAATCAACATAAATTAAATAATCACTAAAATGCAGAACAAAGGACTTATAAAGCTTTTTGCTTTATTATTTGGGTTAGTTAGTATCTACCAGCTATCCTATACTTTCATTACAAGTAAAGTAGAAAAAGAAGCGGCAACATTCGCCGCTAGCCGTATTTCTGAGGCAGAAGACGATTATGTTTCCAAAAGAGAACTCTTAGAGGCGAGTTACTTGGATTCTATTGGTGGTAATACCGTTTTAGGGTATACCAATTATGATGAAGCCAAAAAGAAAGAGCTTAATAAAGGGCTTGACCTAAAAGGGGGTATCAACGTAACACTTCAGATATCTGTAAAGGATATTCTTAAAGGTCTAGCGAACAATACTAAAAATCCTGTTTTCAATAAAGCATTGGCTGATGCTGATGTTGCGTCTAAAAATAGTGACGATACTTATATTGATTTGTTCTTTGAGGCATTTGACAATATCAAAGGCGAGACAAAACTGGCTTCTCCTGATATATTTGCCAATAAGGGCTTAAGTGATGAAGTAAACTTTCAAATGACAGACGATGAGGTAAAACCTATCATTAGAAGAAAGATAGATGAGTCTATCGTTTCTGCATTCGAAGTACTCCGTGAGCGTATTGATGGTTTTGGGGTTACACAGCCCAATATACAACGAGAAGGTAATTCTGGACGTATTTTGGTTGAATTGCCAGGAGCAAGGGATATTGCCCGTGCGCAAGATTTACTGTCAAGTACCGCACAATTAGAATTTTGGGAAACCTACAAGCAAAGCAATACAAGCTTTAGTACTTTCCTAATTCAAGCAAATGAAAAATTAAAGGAAATTGTTAAGGTTGAAAAACCAGAACAAGTTAAAGAGGAAACTGAATTGGATTCCCTTTTATCTGATGTTTCTGCGGATTCTTTGGATTTGGCTACTCAGGTAAATCCATTGTATGAGCTATTGATTCCTGCAAATCCGGGAACCAACGCAATGTTTCGTGCTGCTATAAAGGATACGGCCACCATTGGTTCTTATTTAAGAATGCCAGAAATTAGAAGGTTGTTGCCAGCGGATATTCAATTTACCAAATTCGTTTGGGAGAGACCGTCTTCAGAAGAGATAGAGGTTATTGATTTATATGCATTGAAATCTAACCGTGAGGGTACTCCAAGAATTAGTGGGGATGTAGTGAGTGATGCTAGAGCGGATTTTGACCAATTTAGTAAGCCAGCAGTATCCATGACCATGAATACAAAAGGAGCTAAGGAATGGGAGAAATTAACAGGTGATGCCTATGCCAATCAAACGGGTATTGCTATTGTTCTTGATAACAGAGTGTATACGGCTCCTGGTGTTTCATCCGGTCCAATATCTGGTGGTAGGTCAGAAATCACCGGGAATTTTACAGTAAACGAAACAAAGGATATTTCTAATGTATTAAGAGCTGGTAAATTACCTGCTTCTGCTGAGATCATTCAATCGGAAATTGTAGGTCCGTCTTTAGGGCAGGAAGCAATTGATAGTGGTTTTATGTCCTTTATCATTGCTATGGCAATTGTTTTATTGTGGATGATTGTTTACTATGGTAAAGCAGGAGCTTTTGCAGATATCGCTTTATTGTTGAATATCTTATTGATATTTGGTGTTCTTACAAGTTTAAACGCTGTATTGACCTTACCTGGTATTGCAGGTATCGTTTTGACCATAGGTATGTCTGTTGATGCGAACGTCCTTATTTTTGAGAGAATCAAGGAAGAATTGGCCAAGGGTAAGGGTAAAAGTCAAGCTGTGGCAGATGGTTTTGGTAATGCACTTTCTTCCATCTTAGATGCGAATATTACGACAGGTTTAACAGCAATTATTCTTTTTGTATTTGGTTCTGGACCAATTAAGGGATTTGCCACCACATTATTGATAGGTATTCTTACATCTTTGTTCACAGCTATTTTCATTACTAGATTGTTGGTTGATTGGTACATTGGTGGAAAGGGAAGGTCTTTGGATTTCTCTACAAGTGTTACCAAAGGGCTATTCAAGAATATGAATATCGATTTCTTGATAAAAAGAAAGATAGCTTATGTGATATCTGGTATTTTGGTCGCTATTGGTTTGTTCTCATTGTTTTTTGGACCAGGTTTACAACAAGGTGTGGATTTCGTTGGAGGACGTTCTTATACCGTTCGTTTTGAACAACAAGTGAACCCATCGGAGATTGCTTCAGAATTAAATACCGTTTTTGGTAGTGGAACTAATGTGAAAACATATGGTGATGCCAACCAAATTAAGATTACGACACCATACAAGGTAGATGTTGAGGGTGTAGAGGTTGACAATGAAATTCAAGATAAATTATATACTAGTTTGCAAAAGTACTTGCCAGATGGTATCTCAAAAGATGCGTTTGTGGTGGGTAGCGATGATAAGGCTTTAGGTATAATGCAATCTGTTAAGGTTGGACCAACTATTGCAGATGATATTAAGAACAATGCATTTTTAGCAATTTTAGGTTCTTTAGCCGTGGTGTTCCTGTACATACTTATAAGATTTAGAAGATGGCAGTTTTCATTAGGTGCAGTGGTAGCGGTTTTTCATGATGTGTTAATTGTGTTGGGTGTATTCTCAATTCTTGGTAAAATCATGCCATTTAACATGGAAATTGACCAAGCGTTCATAGCGGCCATACTTACTGTAATTGGTTACTCGTTGAATGATACCGTGGTTGTGTTTGACCGTATTCGTGAGATTATTGCCGAGCGCGGTTGGAAAGGCGGGGAGAATATTAATTCTGCTATAAACAGTACATTGGGTAGAACCTTGAATACCTCGTTGACTACCTTGGTAGTGCTATTGGCTATCTTTGTTTTTGGTGGTGAATCCTTAAGAGGATTTATGTTCGCAATGATAATAGGTGTAATTATTGGTACCTATTCTTCAGTATTTATTGCAACACCAATTATGTATGATGCATTGAGTAAAAAGATTACAAAAGGTTCCAATTAAGGAACAATTAATAAACTAAAAAGGGGCCACAGATAAAACTGTGGCCCCTTTTTAGTTTAAAGATTTTGGATAGACCCATAGGAGCCTTGTTGGGTGGTTTTTAGCTCGAATATTTTCTTGGGTTCCAGTCCTGGTTCTTTTCTATGTGAAACAAAAATTATAGTGGTCTGTGTTTCTTTGGCAATTTTGTTTGTAAGTGCAACTAAAATTCGAGCAGATATATCATCCATGCCTGTAGTAGGTTCATCTAAAATAAGTAGTGGCGGATGCTTTACCATGGCCCTAACAGTCATTATTAATCGCTTTTGGCCAAGGGAAATTTCCCTAAATAACGCGTTTCTTTTATCCCATAAGCCCACTAACATCAGCCATTCCTTTATGATTTTTAATTGTGCCTCGGTGGGTTTAATATAAAGACCAATGGAATCTGTAAGTCCGGAAATAAGCATATTTTCTACAGAGTGTCTTCCCGTAAATTTGTCGGTCATAGCAGGGGTAAAATAACCCAATTTTTTTTTAATATCCCAAACGCTCTCACCAGTTCCTTTTTTTTGTCCAAACAAAAATAAATCTTGTCCGTAACCCTTAGGATTGTCCCCGGTAATCATAGAAAGTAAGGTTGTTTTTCCAGAGCCATTTTTTCCAATAAGTTGCCAAAATTCCCTTTTTTTTACCGTCCAATCAATATGGTTTACAATTTTCTTATTTCCATAGGCAACAGAAACATCTTTAAATTTAACCAAGATGTCATCCTTAATTTCAATGGTTTCCAAAGCTTTAGGAATTGGGCCGCTAAGGATGATTTTTGAATTTTCATCTTTATTGCCTTCAGTATTTTTCGAATCTATTTGATTGGTAAAAACGTGTTGTTTTAATGTTCCAAAATTCGTAATAAAGGGAAGTAGATCATCTTTTCTACTTACCAATTGAACGAAACAAATTTGATTCGAATATTTTAGGAACATGACTTTTAATTCTTGTTGAAAGTCAATATCTAAATTGTCAAATGGATTATCTAATATGATGTAATCTGGATTACTCTTTATAATGTAATAGAGTAAAGCCTTCTTCTGTTCCCCGCTGGATAAGCTTTTTAGTGGTTGATTAGAATTTACCAGAAATTTATGTTCATGTCGTTCTTCTTCATCAATAAATTTATAAAGACTAATCGGAGAAAATAATGCCCCTTTTTTTGTGTTTAATTGTTCAAAATGAGGATTTACACCTTTTAAAATAGAGTCTATAAAATCCTTTTTATGGGAATTGTTGTCAGTGAAAATTGCCCAATGTGTAATCATGCTAAATCTATTCTAAAAATATGTACCGTATTGTTTTTGTATGAAGTGGTTTTTTCAATCTTCATTCCATTCTTTTCTGCTACTCGCTGTGAGGGAGAATTATCAATTTGAATAATCGAGATAAGATGTGAGGCCCATTTATTTTGTTTGGTAACTTCTTTATATTTCATCGCCGCTTCTGTAGCAAAGCCAAGTCCCCAATATTTTGGTAATATAGAATACCCTATTTCTAATTCCTTGGAGCCATCGACTTCTTGGACTAAAAGTCCACATAATCCTACCAAAACATTATGTTCTTTAAGGATTAGGGCATTCATGCCGCCAGTTTTGTTTTTATGGCGAAGAAAAATGTTTGTGAACTGTTCTTCGCATGCTGCTTCTGGATTAGGTTGAGTACCATCCCAATATTGGGTGCTTTTAGGTTCCTGATGAAAAGGTAGCCAGGAATCGTAATCTGAAGGAAGTACTTTTCTAAATAATAATCTGGCTGTTTCTTCTCCTTCCAGCAAATAGTCCATATATCAATTTCTGACGAATTCAACGGTATCACCAACTTCCAATGACCAATTATCTGAAAGTCCAGCGTTAATTTCAAGAACATATTTAACGGGTACCAAAGAAGATAATCCACGTTCATTTAAAGGTTGTGCGTTTTTCTGGAAACTGGCAATTTTTAGATGCTCATCTATGAAAATAATATCGAGGGGAAACTCAGTGTTCTTCATATAAAATGAATGCATGCTTACCTTTGGAAAAATAAAAAGCATTCCTTGTTTGGTTTCCATTCCTTTGCGATACATAAGTCCCGTTTGGGTTTCATAATCGGTTTCAGCAATTTCAATATCCAGGTTAGCTCGTAAAGAATCTGTTTCTTTTTTAAATATCTGTAGCGTACCTTCTTTGGTAAAACTTACAGGCTCTGTTTTAATTACCTTTTTAGTTTCTTGCTTACAGCTGGCAACCACAAATACGCAGAAAAGAGATGCGTAAAACAATTTTAGATATTTCATGGAATTTTCTTATGTTACGCCTTTTTAACAGGTTTAAACATTAAATAAAGACCAATTAGAATAAACGGGATACTTAGCCATTGTCCTGTTGAAAGGAGCCCTAGGGACTCCTCAAAACCACCTTGGCTTTTCTTTACAAATTCTACAAAAAATCTTATGGTCCATAGTAATACTAAAAACAATCCTAACAAGTAACCAGATTTGTTCTTTTTGTCGGTTTTCCAATATAGAAAATACAATAGGATAAACACGAAAATATAGCACACCCCTTCATATAATTGCGCTGGATGACGATAAGGAATCTCAGCTAGGTATTGGGAGAACTCTGGATTATTCTCTATGGCATCGTAGGCTGCATTCAAGGTCTTTTCCTTGGTGATACCTAATGCTTTAGATGGATGTAAATCATCTGAATCGCGAATAAATCGAGTGGCAAAAATAAAAGACTCATCCACTACCTTACCATTGATTTCTGAATTGAAGAAATTGCCCAAGCGGACACAAAATGCACCAATTGAAAATGGAACTACCATACGGTCTAAAATCCATAATAAACTAAACTCAGGGTATTTGCGGGTGTATAAATACATTCCTACAATGACACCTATAGTAGCGCCGTGACTAGCGAGGCCAGTAAAACCAGTAAATTCATAACCATCAATAAGACCAAAAAGTAAACTACCGGTATCACTTTCCCTAATTGGTAAAAGTATTTCAGCCAAATGATTCTTGTAATAGGGCCAATCATAGAAAAATACATGACCTAATCTGGCGCCTAACATTGTACCCAATACCGTATGAATAAATAGGGAATCTAATTGTTCTATAGACTTTTTCTCATGGGTAAATATTTTTTTCATGAGATACCATCCTAACGCAAATGCTATAATCCATAGAAGATTGTAGTATTTTATTTGAACAAAACCAATGTTGAATAATGTCTCGTTGGGATTCCAGGTAATTCCTAAGAAGTGCATATTTTTTATTTTGAAGAGCTAAGATAAGTAAATAGCAAAGATTTTTTAATCGAAACTGATTACTGATTTTTAAATTTAAGGAACAGGGTCATATCCTTTGCCGCCCCAAGGATTACAGCTGAATATTCGTTTTAAGGCCAGCCAGCCGCCTTTAAACAAGCCATATTTTTTAAGTGCCTCCAAAGTGTATTGCGAACATGTTGGTGAATACCTACATGTGGCTGGTGTATATGGTGAAATTACCGTTTGGTAGAAACGCACGAGGAAGATAAATGGTGCTATTAGAATTTTTTTAATACTGATTTTCAAAATACTTTTTTACACATACTAAGTTACTATATTTAGTAGAATTGAAGTCAAAGAAAGGAGGCTGTCTTAAAAACCTAAAATTAGCACTATTGTCATATCGAGCGCAGTCGAGATTTATTAAAAATCAAAGGCTTATAGTTCTCGACTGCGCTCGAACAGACAACAAAATAGGATTTTTAGACAGCCTCAATTGTTTATTTCTTTTTTATTCCCCAACCCTAACAGGTTCTAATTGTTCTGCTTCAGTTGGTGTAAAAAGTCTAGACTTAATAATAAAACGAAGACCAAGGGGTATTTCCAAGGAAAAGCTAGCGCCCCTGCCAGGGGTTACATCAATGGTTAATTGGGTGTGTTTCCAGTATTCAAACTGATCTTTAGAAATATGAAAGTCACACCCCTCAATGCTGCCTAGCCAAATATCATTGTCGTCTAATAGTAGCTCACCCTTTGGAAAACACATTGGTGCGGAGCCATCACAGCAACCGCCACTTTGATGAAACATTAACTTTCCGTGAGTTTCTTTCAATTTTCTAATAACAATGGCTGCGTCATCACTTACCAACACCCTTTTCGTTTTCATAAATTTATTTTTAAAAGAAGCCCATGGCATTCTTATCGTAAGAAATAAGCATGTTTTTGGTTTGGCGGTAATGTGATAACATCATCTTATGGTTTTCCCTTCCAATTCCTGATTTTTTATAACCGCCAAATGGGGCATGTGCAGGATAAAGGTGATAACAGTTTACCCAAACCCGACCAGCTTTTATGGCCCTGGAAATCTTATAGGCTTGATGTGTGTCCCTTGTCCAAACTCCCGCACCTAGCCCATATAAGGTATCATTTGCGATTTCTATTGCTTCGGCCTCATCTTTAAAAGTGGTGACACATACCACAGGCCCAAAAATTTCCTCTTGGAAAACACGCATTTTATTATTCCCCTTTAATACAGTTGGTTGAATGTAGTAACCACCTTCCAGACCTTCATTATAAGCTTGTCCGCCACCGGCAAGTACCTCACAACCTTCTTCTTTTCCAATTTCTATATAGCTAAGTATTTTTTCAAATTGGTCATTAGAGGCTTGGGCGCCCATCATAGTGTTTGGGTCTAAGGGGTGTCCCATTCTTATAGCCTTTGTTCTTTCTAAAACCCTTTCCATGAATTTCTCAAAAATGCTTTCCTGAACTAACATACGGGAAGGGCAGGTACACACTTCACCCTGGTTAAGGGCAAACATATTTGCGCCTTCTATGCATTTGTCAAAAAATTCATCATCGGCCTCCATAATACTTTCAAAGAAAATATTTGGAGACTTACCTCCCAGTTCCAAGGTTACGGGAGTTATATTTTTGGAAGCATATTGCATTATTAATTGACCCGTAGTGGTTTCACCGGTAAAAGCAATTTTATTTATTCTTGGGTTGGAAGCAAGAGGTTTTCCAGCTTCTACCCCAAACCCATTAACAATGTTCAATACTCCAGCAGGAAGTATATCCTCAATTATTTCCATAAGAATTAAGATTCCTACAGGTGTCTGTTCAGCCGGTTTTAACACCACACAGTTTCCTGCGGCCAATGCAGGTGCTAATTTCCAAACAGCCATGAGGATAGGAAAATTCCAAGGAATTATTTGTCCAACTACACCAAGTGGTTCAGTTACGTTTAGGGCAACTGTATTATTGTCCAATTCGCTTACCGAACCTTCTTCTGCCCTTATAACCCCAGCGAAATAACGGAAGTGGTCAATGGCCAAGGGTAAATCGGCTGCTCTCGTCTCTCTGATAGCCTTACCATTATCCCATGTTTCTGCTCTAGCCAATACTTCGAGATTTTGCTCCATTCTGTCCGCTATTTTTAACAGCACATTACTACGCTCGGTAGCCGAGGAACTGTTCCAGGAAGGTGCTGCTTCCCATGCAGCATCTATCGCTTTTTCAATATCTTCTGACGTTGATCTTGGTATTTTTGTAAAAGATTTTCCATCTACAGGAGAGCTATTCTCAAAATATTCGCCTTTTACAGGACTTGTCCATTTACCACCAATAAAGTTTTCATATTGGTTCTTAAATTTAGGTTTTTGTAGCACATCTTGCACCACAGTCGCGGTATTGCCCATATTGTTTCCTTTTAAGGGTTTATATTAGTTTATTGTGAATTTTTTTCACTCTTCTAAAAGTAACATACCTGATTATCAATAAACTGACCTATACTATTAATAACATGAACAATCCTATCATTATTTGTGAATATGATTTTTATTCGACTAATATTTTGTAAATTTCTTAATCATACAGATAGATTAATGATACATCATAGAATATGATACAGTTGTCCAATGATTTTTTAAAAGGGAGAAAGTTAGAGACCATGGTTGAGAACCAAACGTCCTATACCTTAAAGAATGCTGCTATGCATGTTTTTGAGACACACCAACAAGCGGAGAAGGTTTTACTGAAATTTGAACAACCAGTATTGGCCAGTATGATACAAGGCAAGAAAATTATGCATTTACGAGATTATGAATCCTTTAATTTTTTACCGGGAGAATCTTTGGTTTTACCGGCTAATGAAACCATGTGTATAGATTTTCCTGAGGCAAAAACCAAAAATCCTACCCGTTGTTTGGCCATGGCCATATCAGAGGAAAAAATCAAAAATGTATTACAGTTCATGAATGAAAGTATGCCTAAGGATGATAAAAGGCAATGGGGGTTAATGGATTATAATTTCCATTTTGTAAACGACCAGGGTATTTTTCAAATATTACAGCGATTACTGTTTTTATTTTCTGAAGATCATCCGTCTAAGGACTTTTTTGTTGATAATATGTTACGCGAGCTAATTATTAGAATATTACAAACCAATGAGCGCAAAATTTATACGAATTCTACAATTGCCATAAGTAGTGATAACCGCTTGTCCCATGTTGTACGCTATATTCGAGAGCATTTATATGAGTCCTTGGATGTGGAATCTCTAAGTAGAAAAGCTTGTATGAGCCCTTCCCATTTTCATAGAGTCTTTAAAACGGAATTAGGTATTTCCCCAATTGAGTTCATTAATAACGAACGTATAAAACTCGCGGTAGGTTTATTGCGAAATCCAGAAACAACCATTAAGGATATTTACATGCAATGTGGTTTTGAAAGTAGATCCTACTTTAATAGGGTATTTAAAACAAGACATCATCTGTCGCCAGGTGAATATCAGTCAAAAATACAAAAGCTGAAATTCACAGATTAGTGTTATAAACTGTAGGTTGTACCTTCTTTTCCGTCTTTAAGTTGAATTCCCAAAGCTGCCAATTGGTCTCGTATTTTATCAGATGTAGAAAAATCCTTGTTCTCTCTAGCTTCCTTTCTAAGATTGATCAATAACTCTACAACACCGCCTAACTTCTCCGTATCGGCATCGGAACTACTTTTGTTTTCCAAACCTAAAACGTCAAAAACAAAACTAGCTATGGTTTCTATTAGAAGAGCTTTGTCAACTTCCGTAATACTTTCGGTTCCTTCTTTAATAAGGTTGATATGTTTTACGGCATCGAATAATTTAGCAATGAGAATTGGACTATTGAAGTCATCGTTCATGGCATCATAACACGATTGCCTCCAACCAACTACATCAAAATCTGTAGCAGAACCTGTGTGTAAGGATTTTAAAGTGTTGATTGCTTCCATTAGTTTGTTGAAACCTTTTTCGGAAGCTAGTAATGCATCATTACTAATATCTAGAATGCTTGTGTAATGGGCCTGCATCATAAAAAAACGGACCAAAGAAGGGGAGAACGGTTTACTTAAAACAGCATTGTCACCAGAAAAAATCTCTCCGGGAAGAATACTGTTCCCTGTTGATTTGGCCATTTTTTTCCCGTTAAGTGTTAACATGTTGGCATGTAGCCAATATCTAACAGGAGTTTTTCCGTTACACGCTTCGGCTTGGGCAATTTCACATTCATGGTGTGGAAATTTCAGGTCCATGCCACCACCGTGAATATCAAAAGTCTCACCTAAATATTTGGTACTCATGGCTGTACACTCTAAATGCCACCCTGGAAAACCATCTCCCCAAGGAGAAGGCCAACGCATTATGTGTTGCGGTTCGGCTTTTTTCCAAAGTGCAAAATCTTGCGGGCTTTTCTTTTCATCTTGGGCGGTAAGTTCGCGTGTGTTTGCAATCATATCCTCTAACTTACGGCCACTTAATTTTCCATAGTCATTGGATTCATTGAATTTTACAACATCAAAATAGACTGAACCATTAATTTCATATGCATATCCTTTCTCTAGAATTTCCTTGATAATCTCAATCTGTTCTATGATATGACCAGTTGCGGTAGGTTCTATGCTAGGTGGCAGAAAATTAAATTTCTCCAAAATATTATGAAAGTCAACCGTGTAGCGTTGAACAACCTCCATAGGTTCCAACTGTTCTAAACGGGCTTTTTTTGCAATTTTATCTTCACCATCCTCGGCGTCATCTACCAAATGGCCAGCATCGGTAATGTTTCTAACATAGCGAACTTTATATCCTAAATGGCGAAAGTACCTAAATATCATGTCAAAGGACATGAACGTGCGGCAATTGCCCAAGTGTACATTACTGTACACTGTTGGCCCACAGACATACATACCTATGTGGCCCTCATTTAACGGAGTGAAAACTTCTTTTTTGCCGGTAAGGGAATTGTGTACTTTTAGGGTTTGTTGTTCGTGCAATTGCATTATAAAGGAGATAATTAGAAATTAGTATCCATGTTAATGTACTCCAAGAATTCTTTTCGTACTGCTTCTTCCTTAAATTTACCACCATATTCTGCAGTAACAGTACTACTTTCAATATCCCTTATTCCTCTAGAGTTCACACAAAGATGTTTGGCATCAATGACACAAGCTACGTCTTTTGTTCCTAATACGTTTTGTAGCTCTCTTACAATTTGTATGTTTAGTCTTTCTTGCACTTGTGGTCTTTTTGCAAAATAATCTACAATACGGTTCATTTTGGACAAACCCACAACAGTTCCATTAGATATGTAGGCTACGTGAGCTCGGCCTACTATGGGTAAAAGGTGGTGTTCGCAAGTTGAGTATAATGTTATGTTTTTTTCAACAAGCATTTCACCATACTTGTACTTGTTGTCAAAAGTAGAGGACTTTGGTTTTCTATCTGGGTGCAGTCCACCAAAAATCTCTTTTACGAACATTTTTGCAACTCTATTCGGTGTGCCTTTTAAGCTATCATCCTCCAAATCTAGACCAAGAGTCAACATTATTTCACGAACGTTGTCTTTTATTCTTTCAATTTTTTCATCATCACCTAAAACAAAAGCATCTTTACGTAATGGGGTTTCTTCAGATGAGGAAATGTGGTCATCTCCCAACTGCTCAAAATGATCTTCCAATGTACCCTCTATTTTCATTTTATATTATCTAAAAGTGGCGTCAAAGATATACAATATGTGGCACTTTATAGCACTTCAGGGGTTTTACACAACATAAATTAGTGTTAAGGCTGGGCTGGTCTTATTTTTAGTTTTACAAATCATAAAATCACTATGACACGATTTAGTGTTGCTTTTGCCATACTTTTTTTAACTGGTTTTTTAAACCTAAAGGCACAGGTATCGCCAGATTGTTCGAATGCTGTCCCTATTTGTTATAATACTCCAATAAATGGGGGGACCAATGGCTATGGTATAGATGATTTTTATGGTTCTTCTGTTACAGGGTGTATTGCACAGGCAACGGCACCTATTGAGTCTAATTCCGCTTGGTATCGTTTTAGGACAGGTGAAAGAGGACAATTGGGAATTAACATTGGTTTTGATATTTCGGAAGATTGGGATTTTGCCTTATACAGGGCAAGTGATTGTAATACCCTTGGAGATCCTATAAGATGCAATTATTTTGATAATTCTGATAACAATACGTATACAGGTTTTGGGGTAGACCCTACAGGTGCAGATAATTTCCAATATGATGATTGGTTGGATGTAGAATCTGGGGAGGATTACTATCTTTTTATAAATAATTTCAGTAATAATAATTCTGGTTTTTCTATCCAGTTTTCCGGAAGTATTTTTATTGAGTTTCCCAATACAGCACTGGATTGTTCAATTATAAATAACCTATTGGGTCCGCCAATAGCTGCCTGCGATGATGATAATGTGGTCTTAGATGCTACTACGTTGGGAGCCATTGATTATGAATGGTTTTTGGATATTGGCAATGGTTACCAACAAATTCCTGCAGAGAACAGTTCCATTTTGACTGTTGCAGTTTCGGCAATGTACAGGGTTTTGGTAATTATGCCTACAGGGGATAATACTATTAGCGAGGTGCAAGTTGCTTTTTCACCAGTACCAACTACAGCGCAAATAAGTGATGAATTGGTCTGTTTGGAGGGTGCACCTATAGATTTTACCACTAAAAGATTGGAAGCACTAGGAGTACAAAGTGCGAATGAGTTTCAAGTAAATTTTTATAGTTCTTTGGATGATGCCATTAATAATATAAATGCATTGCCAGATGTGTTCATACCAACCATGGCTTCCCAAACAATATTTGTCAGGACAACATCGGTACAAAATCAGAAATGTTTTGATGTTTCCAAATCATTTGAGATTAATGGACTGGAGGTTCCTGGACTTAATTTTGCTACTTCAGTTTATATCTGTGAAGATACTCCCATTGCTACTATTGGTGAACGAATTCCAAATCCTAATTATAGTTATTCTTGGGATTCAGGACAAACATCATCACAAATAACGGTAACACAGGAAGGCACCTATACCTTAAACGTCTCAAATACCTTTGGAAGTCAGAATTGCACAACAGAACGTTCTGTTACTGTAGTCTTTTCTGGTCAACCTGTTATAACTGATGTTGAAATATCATATCAGGATAATGCAAATACAGTTGAGGTGATTGTAGAAAGGGTTGGGGAACTTGAATACCAACTGGATGGTAATCCTTCGCAGAAAGAATCAATATTTTATAATCTTTCTCCAGGAGCACATACGGTAACGGTTAGTGATGTAAATGGTTGTGGTTCTATTTCAGAAGATATTGTAATTGTTGGTTTTCCCAAATTTTTTACACCCAATGGAGATGGTGTAAACGACTTTTGGACAGTTGGCGGCATGAGTGTATTACATAATCCAGTAGTTCATATTTATGATAGATTTGGAAAGTTACTATATCAATTGCGTGAAAATGATCCAGGTTGGAACGGAACTATTAATGGAGTGCTACTTCCTGCTGCCGATTATTGGTTTAAACTAACCTATGCAGATAGTGAAGGGGGTACAGTTACCGCAAAATATATCAACAACCACTTCAGTATCAAGCGATAAAATTGATTTTCAGATTAAGTTACAAAGGTATTTCATCGATTACATACATAAAAATTCTATAAAGAATACTAAACTAACACGAACCAAGTTATTATATACGTTAAAGTATGTAAATAGCCCCATATTCTATGCGAACACTTATTTGTGTATTCTATTGTTTGTTTCTTTTTGCTTGGAATAGTAACGCCCAGAACTCACCGGATTGTAGAACCGCTATTCCTGTTTGTGCCGATCAACCAATAATGGGTCTGGCAGATGGGGCGGGGGATATAGATGATTTTGACCCTGAGCTAATTAGGCAAACGGGTTGTTTGGAGAAAGGTAGCGTAAGTTCTGCCAATATAGAAAACAATACTTCTTGGTTTGTATTTAGGGCAGGTACAGGCGGTCAAGTTGGTTTTGACATTGAAGCTTTGCCAACAGGGGGTAATAGTAATCCTACGGCAGAATGGGATTTTGCAGTTTATGGACCTTATGAGGAAACTGGTGGACAAAACTTTTGTACTATTATTGGTGATGGCTTATCTGAACCTATACGATGTAATTACGAGGTAAACAATACGAACTTTACGGGTGTTGGGGTTAATCCAGAAAACGGACAGGAGGGTGCACCATTTTTGATAGGTAGTCAAAATACCTATGATGAATGGTTAGATGTACAGCCAGGTGAGATATATTATATCTTGATAAATAATTTCAATACTAATTTTGATGGTAATCCCGAACCCTATATGTTGACCTTTACTGGAAGTTCTGTGCAGGATAATCAAAATACGGCATTGGACTGTACCTTACGGGATGAATTTTTAGGTTTTGATATTGATGCTTGTGAAAATGATCCTGATATTACCTTGAGTGCTTTAAGTTCACCCGCTGGTAGCGATATTGCTTCTGTAGAATGGACAGTTGATTATGAAAATGACGGTACCGTAGATGCTACTTTGGCCGGTTCTGGACCTTTTGGCGCAGAGTTAGTGGTGTCGAGCCCCAATTCTGGAAGATATTTTGCCACAATAACAACCGTTTCAGGTACCCCACCCACCGTTGCCGATGTTGGTGGAATTTTAATAACATTTTACGGAGTGCCCATTTTGGATAGTGTGGATATTTTAGATACTAATCTTGCAATAGATCCAGATGCCAATAATGTAGAGTTTATAGTGGCAGGAAATAGTGATTATGAGTTTTCTGTTAATGGTGGGGCCTTTCAAGACAATCCCATATTTTTAAATATTCCTCCTGGTCTGAACACGGTAATCATAAATGACAAAAACGGATGTGGAACTACCGAGCCAATTGAATTTTTAGTGGTGGCCTATCCAAAATTTTTCACACCAAACGCTGATGGTATTAATGATTTATGGAATATTAAGGGAATAGAGACCCTATCGAACCCAGTGGTCTTTATTTTTGACCGTTATGGTAAGTTGTTAAAACAATTGAATTCTATAGGAGGTTGGGATGGTACTTTTAATGGAAGACCAATGCCGTCAACGGATTACTGGTTTAGATTTGAATATGAAGAAGATGATGCTGGGCTGCTGGTTGCTAAAACAAGAAAAACACATTTTACATTAAAGAGATAAAAGAAGACCGCTGAATAGCGGTCTTCTTTTTTAAATCTATATTTTTCTAAAAATTCAAAGTATAGGTTAGGGTAGCATTGGTGTTTATTCTATTTACCATAGCAGGTGTTGTAATGCCCGTACTAAATAAACGCTCGTTAACATTTTGCTCTGTGCTATTTATAGCGAAGTCTAATTTGCTTCCGCCAAAATTAAATCCTATACCTGTTGAAATACCATTTAAATCTTCTATAGTATTACCATTGGCATATGGGCTTTGTTCAAAACGATAGCCAGCCCTTAAACTAAACATCTTAATTCTATATTCCCCTCCCAATCTAAAAGAAGACACACCGCTTAGTTCATTGGAAATTAGCGAATTAACATTTTGAAAATTGACATCATTTTTAGGTCTTAATTCAGCATTTGAAAAATCCTGATATCCATAATCAAAACTTATTAATCCGTTTTTGCCAAATATAAGGGCTATGCTTCCAGTTAATTTTGCTGGAGTCTTAATAGTGTAGGTATCAAATAAATTAACAACGTTGAAATTGATGAAATCAATATCTTGATCGGCGAGGTCAGAATTAATACGTTGAGAGAAATCATCGGTTAGCCTATACCAGGTAGGGGATTGGTAACTACCTCCCAATCTTACATTTTCATTAAGTTTGGCAATGGCTCCTAGACTAAAGGAAAACCCGCTTCCTTGTGATCTAAGAAAATTGTCAAACGTGGTTCTTTGTATTTCTGATTCTGTAGCGTAACCCGTTTCTGTAAATTCATCATATTGGTCGTAAAGTACATCATGAAAGTTTAATGACGCTCCCAAGTACAGATTATCCCCGTACTGTGATGCTGCATTTAAGGTAAATTTACTATTGTACCCAACTGTGCTTCTTGAAAATTCTTGATTAACATTGGAGTAGGTAGCGTTACTAAAATAATCGGTATTGTTATCACCGGTACTTTGTGGGTCTAATATGCCGCCATAATAACCTAGGAAAGCCTGTTGTTCCCTAAATCCTTGACTACTTCCAATATCTAAATAGGCATCTTCAATATATTCGCCATCCTGTAAAAGGATTGAGCCAAAAGGAACACCTTGTGAGAAGTTTAAAAAGTAATTATCGATTCCTTGGTTACTGGTACCTGAAGCGTAAAATTCATTATCAAAATTTTCTACTACATCGTAGTTGAACGCCAGGGTAAATTTTTTCCATTCAGAATTACTATCCGTGCTTCTAAAAACAAAGGCACCGCCGATCTGGTTAAAATCAACATCACTGAGTGTTGTATTGTTTAGTGTACCAAAGTAATTTGCATCATTGTCCCGAAAATAATTTGTCCCAGAAATGGTAATAAGGCTGTTATTAAAGACAGCGGAACCGGCTGGGTTCACATTTAAGGAAGAAAGATCGCCTCCAAGTGCGCCAAAAGCGCCTCCCATTGATTGAAAGCGTGCTGTACCCTGAATATTCTCATTGCTATAACGCAATACATCGTTTATGTTTTGTGCACTACCCACTAGACATAGCGATAGCAGTATGAAAGTAAAATATATTTTCATTACAATTTTTTTAGAATTAAAGCGAACTTTGAGTTATTGTCTTCTGCCACTGCTTGATGACGACCTTCCTGAAGAGGACCTAGAACTGCTGCTTCCAGAAGAGGACCTAGAGCTACTGCCAGAACTTCTATAGCTACTACCACTACTACTAGAACTTCTTCCTGAACTTCTATAACTGTTTCCTGAAGATCTAGAACTACTTGAACTTCCAGAGCTGCTGTAACTGCTACTGCTACGACTACTTCTTCCGGTACTATAGCTACTTCCTCTTGAAGTACTAGAGGATCCGCGATATGTAGATGTTCTAGGTGTGGTAGACCTACTGGTACGGTATCCAGAATTACCTGTTCCACTGTTATAACCAGATGTTCTAGGACTGGCGCCTGAGTATGATTGACCACTTCTAGAAGTACTGGAATATCTTGGTGCCGTTCTAGTACTACGACTAGTTCTATATGCCCTATTTTGGTCAACACCGACAGTTCTTCTATTGGTTGCATAACCATTACCAGTTCTTGAATATGCTGAGCTCCTGGCAGTTGAAGCCCTGTTCGTTGTGCTTCTATATCTAGGTGAAGTGCCTCGTGTATTTACATTAGACCTTCCTCTTAAAGCTGTAGCTATACCGCTGTTATTGGAGGATGGACTGTTGTAATAGCCTCTTCTGGAGTTATTGTATGCGTAGTGTCTATTAGAAGGGAATCTGGAATAGCCATATCTTCCGTATCCGTATCTATTGATACCGTAATATCCACCCCAACCATAATATCCGGCATAACCCCAATTGTTCCATCTATTCCATCGCCAAAGGTTGTTCCAGCCCCATCCGTAATCATAATATCCGCCATAACCCCAGTAGTTCCAGCCCCAAACAGGGTTAGCCCAGCCCCAATAGGCATTATTCCATCCCCAGCTGTTGTCATAAATATTTACCACTACATTGGTTGCATTGTCGCCCCAACCACCATAACCTATGTAATCATTCTCATTATTGTAATAATCAGTTAACTGACCTTGGTTTATACTATCATTAACAATAGTACTGGAGTAGGAATCCACATCGGTGAAAATTTCATTTTCAAGTATTTCATCATATTGATTTGCTTTTTGACCAAAGTAATCAGAATACGTATCGGATTCTGAATTTTGTTGGGCATGGTTGGTCCTTTCAGGCCTTCTTTCCGTAACCCGGGTTCCGTTATCAGAATAAATACCATCATTGTCATAATACGATGCTTGCTGATAAGAACCACAAGAAATTGTTAACAATGATAATATGGCCACAAATGCGGCATAATAATATTTTTGGTGGGGTAAAGAATATATCATTGGTCTAAATTTATATTGTTGAACATGCTAAAAATAACTAGTTTTACCGAATTATTTTTTCTTTAATAGACACAAGTTTTGTGCCAAACTATATATAATGGGTAAAAATTTGACCAAGAGAAGTGAGGACTATTCCAAATGGTATAATGAGCTAGTAGTAAAGGCCGATTTGGCTGAAAATTCAGGCGTTAGGGGATGTATGGTTATTAAACCTTATGGGTATGCTATATGGGAAAAAATGCAAGCCGCCTTAGATAAAATGTTTAAGGAAACTGGTCATGAAAATGCCTATTTTCCGCTTTTTATTCCTAAATCTTATTTGAGTAAAGAAGCAAGTCACGTAGAAGGTTTTGCAAAGGAATGTGCGGTAGTAACCCATTATCGACTTAAAAATGCAGAAGATGGAAGCGGTATTATTGTTGATCCTGATGCTAAATTGGAAGAGGAGCTCATTGTAAGGCCAACTTCTGAAACCATTATTTGGGATACATATAGAAAATGGGTACAGTCATATAGGGATTTGCCATTATTGATCAATCAATGGGCTAATGTGGTGCGATGGGAAATGAGAACACGTCTTTTTCTTAGAACAGCTGAGTTTTTATGGCAGGAAGGTCATACTGCACATGCTACGGAAAAAGAAGCCATTGAAGAGGCGGAATTAATGATGAACGTCTATGCAAATTTTGTAGAAGGCCATATGGCAGTGCCAGTAATAAAAGGTGTTAAGACAGCAAGTGAACGTTTCGCCGGAGCATTGGAAACCTATTGTATAGAGGCTTTAATGCAGGATGGTAAAGCGCTTCAGGCTGGTACATCACATTTTCTAGGACAGAATTTTGCGAAGGCTTTTGATGTAAAATTTGCCAATAAAGAAGGTCAAAAAGAGTATGTTTGGGCTACTTCTTGGGGAGTTTCAACAAGGCTAATGGGTGCTTTGGTTATGACGCATAGTGATGATAACGGATTGGTACTTCCGCCAAAATTGGCTCCAATACAAGTGGTTATTGTTCCTATTTACAAAGGTCTAGACCAGTTGGATATTATTTCTGAGCGAGTAGAGCCTTTGGTTAAGGAATTACAATCTATGGGTATTTCCGTGAAATTTGATAATAGGGACACACATAAACCCGGGTTTAAGTTTAATGAATATGAGCTAAAAGGTGTTCCAGTGCGTTTGGCAATTGGTCAACGAGATATGGAGAATGGTACTTTTGAAGTGGCACGTAGAGACACATTGGAAAAGAAAACCGTTGCGCAAGATAAAGTTGTTGCTGAGATAGAGTTCTTGTTAGAGGATATTCAAAAAAACATCTACCAAAAAGCTTTGGATTATAGGGCGGGACATATTACTAAAGTGGAATCTTATGATGAATTCAAAAAGGTACTTGAAGAGAAAGGTGGCTTTATCTCCGCTCATTGGGATGGTACTTCGGAAACAGAAGAGCAAATAAAAGAGGAGACTAAGGCAACTATTAGGTGTATTCCAATTGATGTTGAAAATGAGGATGGTAGGTGTGTAGTTACTGGGAAACCGTCAACAAAAAGAGTACTTTTTGCCAAGGCTTACTAATTTTTTTAAAAAATAATATCTTGTAGTTGCGATAGTGAAAAATAATTGTATTTTTGCATCCGCAATTATGCAAAGCACGGTCCGTTCGTCTAGGGGTTAGGACGCCAGGTTTTCATCCTGGTAACAGGGGTTCGATTCCCCTACGGACTACGAAAGTTTGGGAGTTAGCTTCCAATATTGAAATTATGGCCCGTTCGTCTAGGGGTTAGGACGCCAGGTTTTCATCCTGGTAACAGGGGTTCGATTCCCCTACGGGCTACTTGAATTAAACGGATAAATAAGTCCAAAAGAAATAATAGTTTAGAAGATGGCAAATCATAAGTCGGCATTAAAGAGAATCAGAAGAAATGAAGCTGTTCGTTTACGTAACAGATATCAGCATAAAACTACGCGTAACGCAATTAAAAGATTGCGTACTGAAGAGAATAAAAAGGATGCTGAGGCTCTTTTGCCAAGTGTTGTGAGTATGATAGATCGTTTAGCAAAACGTAATATCATTCATGATAACAAAGCAGCTAATCTTAAAAGTAAATTGGCAAAGCACGTTGCTGCACTTTAAGACAATAATTTTATAAACAAAAAAGCCTTCCAATTTGGAAGGCTTTTTTGTTTCTTAATATCTATAACTACTTCTCGCTTTATAGATGAAAATTAAATAAAAGCTCTTTTCTTACCTTTAAGAAATCCTATTATAATAAAAGAATACATAATGAGTATAAGTATTTTTAAAACACTTCTTAAATCATATTTCTCCCATACATAATAATCCAAATAACCAATTAAAAATAGGAAAGGGAAAATAGTATAAAATATTAAAAGACCTATACTTATCCAGAAGACTAGATTGTTTGGTTGTATTAGTTTTATATTCTTAATACTTATATTATCATGGAAGTAAAGGCCAATACAAAAAATTAGCGCCCATGAACCAAGCGCTACAGAATAAAAAAGATCGGTGCTGAAGGGGTTTTGAAAAAAACAACTAACAACAAATGATACTAATGTTACTGTAGATGCAATAATTACCCAGCTCTTATATTTTGGGTTCAAAATCAATTGCCAATACACGAAATAGAAATAAGCAAAAAATATTACGATATAAATATTGTAAAGGATTTGATTAAATGAGGCGTATTTTATTTCATTGAAAAAAGAAAAAGAAGGGTATTCCTTAATTAAAGTTCCCAAGAGTTCATTAAAAAAGGTGTAAGCAATAAGCATGGGAAAATATTTTAATATGGTATCAAAATATTGACGGTACTTAAGTATACTTATAACCAGTGCCATAAAATAAACTGGTATAAAATAATTTTCACTTATAAATCTTAACAATTCTTGGGGCATAAATCTAATTAAAAATCAGTTTTTGGTGGTGGACCTGACCCTCCATGATTTAATGTTAAGCTACCACCGTCATAAAGACTTGGTGCGGATGAAAAATTAGGCATAAAAGAAGCCTCTGATTTTTGTTTATCCCCTTCACCGGCTTTTTGCTGTTCTTTAATCCAATCGCGAACCAATTTAGCTTTACCATTACTATCAATATAAACACCTCCATAGTCCCCATTAACATTAGCGGTAGGTAAAAGAAATACTGTATTCCTTCTTGCGTTTTTTTTGTTTTCTTTACCGTAATTTCCAAAATAAATACGAAGGCTATCCGCTTCTGTACCTCCTTTTCTTGCTTCTTGCTCTACATACCCAATATAATTTTTGAGTACATCAATGTCAAAAGAAACAAATTGGGTAGGTACAAATGGTTTTCTATCTTCTTGATACGCTGCTTCCATCTCAATAATATTGGATGCTCTTCTATTTTTATAATTTACAAAGAGTGAATCCGCCTCTTCAAGGGATATTATTTGTTTGGGAGTTTCAAAAACAACTTCGTCAATTCCTTTGGCCGATTCTTCTTGGTTTCCTTTTTTGGGTTTTTCTTGACAAGCCGAAAACAAAATAGTTAGTGTCAAAAATGACGAAAGTCTAATAGTGTTTTTCATACATTATGAATTAAAGGTTATAATTATTTGGGGAAACAAGGATAAAGATATGTTTTTATTTGAACGCTATCAATAGAAAGGCCCAACGAAACTTCGTTGGGCCTTAACTGTAACTATTATAATGTATAGCAGTTTACTGATTCATTGTCATCAAAAATTCTTCATTGTTTTTGGTCTGCTTAAAGCGCTGTTCAATAAATTCCATTGCTTCCACCGGATTCATGTCTGCCAAGTATTTACGCATAATCCACATACGTTGTAAAGTGCTTTCGTCTAATAAAAGATCATCGCGTCTTGTACTTGAAGAAGTAAGGTCAATGGCTGGGAATATTCTTCTATTGGCTATCTTACGATCTAATTGAAGCTCCATGTTACCAGTTCCCTTAAATTCTTCAAAAATAACCTCATCCATTTTAGAACCAGTCTCTGTAAGGGCGGTAGCTATTATAGATAGAGATCCACCTCCTTCTATGTTACGTGCGGCACCAAAGAATCTTTTTGGCTTGTGAAGTGCATTGGCGTCAACACCACCACTAAGTACTTTTCCAGATGCCGGTTGTACAGTATTATAGGCTCTTGCCAAACGTGTAATAGAATCCAATAGAATAACAACATCGTGACCGCACTCAACCAATCTTTTTGCTTTTTCCAAAACGATATTGGCAACACGCACATGTTCGGTGGCTTCTTTGTCGAAGGTAGAAGCAACAACTTCCCCTCTAACGTTTCTTTGCATATCTGTTACTTCCTCTGGACGTTCATCAATCAATAGTATAATCTGATAAACCTCTGGATGATTGGCCGCAATACCATTGGCAATGTCCTTTAATAACATTGTCTTACCGGTTTTGGGTTGGGAAACAATCATGCCTCTTTGCCCTTTTCCTATAGGTGAGAAAAGATCTATTATTCGGGTAGAGATAGTACTTTGTCTTTCCGCTAGGTTAAATTTTTCCTTAGGAAAAAGGGGCGTTAAGTGTTCAAAAGAAACCCTGTCCCTAACTATTTGTGGATCTATACCATTAATCTTGTTTACCTTGATTAGTGGAAAGTATTTTTCACCTTCTTTTGGAGGTCTTACATTTCCTAATACCGTATCTCCTGTTTTTAAACCAAATAATCGTATTTGTGATTGCGACACATAAATATCATCAGGTGAGGACAGATAGTTGTAATCAGATGAACGCAAGAAACCATAGCCATCTTGCATAATGTCCAACACACCTTCGCTGGCAATAATACTGTCAAATTCGTATTCTGGTTCCTTATATCTGTTTTTAAGGTCCTTGTCAAAATTACTTTTATCGTGACTAGGTCTTGTTTGGTTTTTATTTCTATTCTGGTTTTTGTTCTGAGGCGCGTTTTTTTGAAAATCTTTTTTAGTGTCAGAATCTACTGGCCTTGGTCTTGGTCTAGGTTTTCTTGCCTCTTTTGTCTCCGTTTTAGTAGCCTCCGTTTCAACTGCAGGTACTTCTTTGGTAATATCTTCCTGTTTGGTCTCAACTTTTTGCGCTACCCTAGGTTTTGGTTTGCGTGTTGGCTCCTTATTTTCAGGCGCAACCGCTACTGCTGCTGCAGCTTTAGGATTGGCAGCTTGGAGGTCTAAAATTTGGTAGACCAAATCTAATTTTTTCAGGGTTTTGTATTTTGGAACATTTAGTCCATTAGCAATTTCCTGAAGCTCAGGAAGCTTTTTTGATTTTAAATCGGAAATCTCAAACATTAATTATAGAATAAATTATACGTGTTTTGTATTGAAAGAAGTATGTAATGTCAATTTTGGATATGCTTCGGGAAAGATTTGCCCGTGGTAAGTATTAACAGTGTTAATAGGACAATATTACAAATTATTTTCAATATTTAACCTATAATTTTTAAAAAGACCTGTATTTTTGTTGTTCAAAAGTGGAAAAATAAGATGATTCAAAGAATACAAACAATATATTTAGTTGTTGTTGCCATAATTGCAGGTATACTTCCATTTTTTGTTAACCTATGGTATGATCAAAAGGGAATTGAAATTTATGCAGCCAATGAAGTTCTGGTTTCTATTGTGTTTTACGTAATAGGTGCCTTGGCACTTTGGACTATCTTTTTATATAAGAATAGAAAAAACCAGTTTGTTGTGAACAGGTTAAATATGATATTAAATCTTTTTTTACTAGGACTTTTCGTTTATCGATCTCTAAATTTATCCGGAGAAACTAACGTTTCTGAGAAGGGTATTGGGATGTTGATTCCTGTATTTTCTATCGTTTTTTTAGCACTTGCCAATAGGGCTATAAAAAAGGATGAAGATCTTGTAAAATCTGTTGATCGTTTGCGTTAAACCTAACATCTTAGTAGTATTAGTGCGTAAAACCCAGGGTAGTTCCTGGGTTTTTTACATTTATCGCTTTCCTAACTCTATTATTTCCAGGTCTTTTATTTCTTGACCTTCAATAACAAAACGTAACATGGTCCTTACCTGATGAAAACCATGTTTGCCGCAAGCACCTGGGTTCATATGCAAAATACCCATTTTTTTGTCCCACATTACTTTTAGGATATGGGAATGTCCTGCAATAAATAATTTTGGTGGATTTATTTTTATCCCTTCTCGGGTTCTTACATTGTATTTAGGTGGATATCCCCCAATATGGGTAATCCATACATCCACACCTTCACACATAAATCTATTATCCAAAGGAAATTCCTTTTGGATTATATGGTCATCTATATTACCATGAACACCTTTAATAGGTTTAAGTTTTGCTAAGGCATCGGTTACTTTTAAGGAACCAATATCGCCAGCATGCCATATTTCGTCTACTTGTTTGGCATATTTTAAAATGGCATCATCTATATGTGAATGGGTATCTGAAAGTAAAAGTATTCTGGTCATGCCGTAATTGTGAAATAGTAGTATTGCCTATACTTCTATAGTATCTTTTAATATCTTTGTGCTCCACAAAATTAACGTATCCCATTGAGATATTTCATTCGGTTTTCTTACTTCGGCAAATCTTATCATGGTTGGCAAAACCAGCCAAATGCAATTACGGTACAAGAAGTTTTGGAAGATGCTGTTTCAAAATTGCTTAGACAAAAAATAGATTTGGTTGGTGCGGGTAGAACTGATGCCGGTGTACATGCCAAGGAAATGTATGCACATTTTGATTTTGGGTCAATACTGGATAGTGTTGATTTTATTTATCGCCTAAATGCATTTCTACCCGAAGATATAGCCGTACAGGATGTCTCACCAACCCGTTTAGAGTCACATGCTCGGTTTGATGCTTTAGAGCGTACCTATGAATATTGGATAAGCACTGAAAAGAATCCATTTCTAATGGATGCTGCACATTATGTAAAATATCCATTGGATATTGAGGCGATGAATGAAGCTGCTTCCTTTCTAATTGGTAAAAAAGATTTTGAGTGTTTTTCTAAATCTAAAACAGATGTAAAAACTTATATCTGTGATGTGAAATATGCCCATTGGACCAATGATGGGGATAAATTAATATTCAAAATCACTGCAGACCGGTTTTTAAGAAATATGGTTCGAGCAGTTGTGGGAACCCTTTTAAATGTTGGATTTGGCAAAAGTTCACCAGACTATGTTAAGGAGGTCTTAAAAAGTAAGGATCGCTCCCAAGCTGGTGTTTCTGTACCTGCAAAAGGATTATATTTGATCTCTATTAGCTACCCCAAAACAATTTTTATAAATGAATAAAGATTCCGGTAAGGCATTTGATACCAGACTTTTTAAAAGATTAATGGCACACACGCAGCCATATAAAGTTACATTCTATGGTGTTGCCTTGGCTGCGATATTGTTATCTGCCTTTGCTGTACTCACCCCAATTATACTTAAGCAGATTGTTGATGATGCTATTAAGGGTAGTGATGCACAAAAATTATTGTATTTGACCATTGCTATGCTAGCGGTCCTTATAGGGCAGGTAATTAGCCAATTAGGATTTAATTATTATGCTAACTGGCTTGGGGAATCTGTTATACGCGATGTACGAATAAATCTTTTTGAAAAAATGCTGGGCTTTAGAATGAAGTATTTTGATAATTCTTCATTAGGGGTTTTGGTTACTAGGGCAGTAGCGGACATGCAGCGTATTGGAGAAATTTTTAGTCAAGGTTTTTTTGTAATCGTGGCGGATTTGTTAAAGATGCTGGTTGCTGCTGGAGTTATGGTTTATATAAATTGGAAATTGGCGTTGATCGTTTTCGCTGTATTGCCAATTATACTGTATGCTACCCGTTTATTCCAAAAGGCAATGAAAATTGCATTTACCGAGGTTCGGGCAGAGGTATCCAATCTTAATTCTTTTGTTCAAGAGCGTATCACTGGAATGAAAATTGTACAGCTTTTTACGCGTGAAAAAATAGAAAGCGAAAATTTTAGGGAGATTAACGAAAAGCACAAGAATGCTTGGTTAAAAACCGTGTGGTACAACTCCATATTCTTTCCTATTGCAGAAATTGTATCTTCAATAACTGTTGGTTTGGTTGTATGGTATGGGGGTTTGCAGAATGTAGCCAATATATCAAATGATGTGGCTGGGACTGTTTTTGCTTTTATTATGTTGATCGATTTGCTTTTTAGGCCTTTACGTCAAATAGCGGATAAGTTCAATACCTTACAAATGGGTATGGTGGCGGCCAATAGGGTTTTCAAGATTCTGGATACAGATAGTGCTATTGAAGATGTAGGTTCTATAGATAAGAAGAAGGTAAAGGGTAACATTGAATTTAAGGAAGTACGATTTGGGTATCTCGAAGATGAGGAAGTCTTACATGGAATTTCTTTTGATGTAGAAGCAGGGGAGACCGTTGCCATTGTAGGTGCAACTGGAGCAGGGAAATCGACCATTATTAATCTCTTAAATCGTTTTTACGAGATAAATTCAGGAACTATTTGTATTGATGGTGTGGATATTAAAGATTATAAATTAGCATGCTTACGATCACATATTGCCATTGTTTTGCAGGATGTTTTTCTTTTTGCTGATACCATATCCAATAATATCTCTCTTAAAAATCCAAATATAACAGTTGCCGAAATTGAGAAAGCTGCCAAGGCTATTGGTGTAGATGAATTTATAGCTAGTCTTCCTGGTAGTTATGGCTATAATGTAAAGGAAAGAGGCACAATGCTTTCTAGTGGACAACGGCAATTGATAGCCTTCTTGCGTGCCTATGTTAGCAATCCTAGCATATTGGTATTGGATGAGGCTACATCATCGGTAGATACCTATTCCGAAAAACTCATTCAAAAAGCAACTGAAAAAATAACGGAAGGTAGAACATCCATCATAATTGCCCATCGTTTGGCAACTATTAAAAAAGCCGATAAAATTATTGTTATGGATGCCGGTAAAATTGTTGAAATGGGCACTCACAAACAACTTTTAAAACGAGGTGGCTATTATAGTAATTTATATGAGGCACAGTTTATGGCCGAGAAAGTTGCTTAATTAATCTGAAGTAAAAACGCTGATTTCCACTAATATAATCATGATACCTGTAATCGATATCCTTTATAGGTTTGCTGAAGTAGTGGATAAATGTTTTTAGAAATCTTATGTCCAGATTATAATAGCGCGCTATAATATGGTAAGTTAGATTTATAAAGGTGAGTCCATTTCGAATCACGAATCACATTAGCCCCGAAATCAGGCCAAAAACTATACTATATACGGTAGGTTGTTACTGCTGTTTTTACACTCCATTAGACAAGGTCACGTTTTATCATAGCACTTAATTGTGGGAGCGAATCATAAAGCACAAACTCACCATTTTTTATATAGGAAATTAATCCAGTTTCTTCACTCACAACTATGCTAAGGGCATCCGTTTTTTCGGTAATACCTACAGCCGCCCTGTGGCGCAAACCAAAACGTAAAGGAATGTTCCGTTCGTTAGAAACAGGTAAGATTACACGTGTTGCCACAATAAAATTGTCCACAATAACAGCAGCGCCATCGTGCAGTGGGCTGTTCTTATAAAAGATACTTTCTATAATAGGTTGTGTAATTTCTATGTTCATTCGGTCTCCGGTATTTTTAATAAAATCCAAAGAGTTGCCCCTTTCAATTACCAATATGGCACCAGTCTTGGTACTTGCCATTTTTTCACATGCCTTAATAATGGCATCCACATCTATTTTGGTGCCATCACCTTCCTGTTGCAAGAATTTAAAATGTTTTATAAAGTTTCTTTTGTTAGCAAAATTGGTAGAGCCTATCATCAAAAGAAACTTTCGTATTTCTTGTTGAAACACAATAATCAAAGCAATTAAACCAACTTGCATAAAGGCCCCTACCATACTGCTTATCATTTCCATGCCAAGAAGTTCGGTAAGTTTCCAAAACGCCCAAACAATTACAATTCCTATAAAAATGTTGATTGCCACTGAGCCACGCACCAACTTATATACATAATAAAGAAGAACCGCCACTAAAATGATATCAAGGATATCTGTAATCTTAAAATCGATAAAATCTAAAAAATCCAAGTAGTGCGTTTTTGTAAAATTAACAAAATTTAATCAACAAAAATCGCATAAATTCTAGCTTATAAGTTGATTGTGAATTTTGATGCATTCCATTGCTTCTTTTACATCGTGTACGCGTAAGATATTGGCGCCTTTGTATAATCCGAGCATATGTAAGGCAGAGGTTCCATTTAAGGCGTATTCTGCTGTAGTATCTAAAAGTTTATAAATCATAGATTTTCTACTTATCCCCAATAATATTGGAAGTTCTATTGTTTTTAACTGTTCAATCTTACTAAACAACACATAATTTTGCTCTAAGTTTTTTGCAAACCCAAAACCAGGATCAATAATTATATCTCTAATGCCCTTACTTTGGGCTATTCCAACCTTTTCTGAAAAAAAATGCAATAGATTTTGGACGATGTCATCATATTCTGTTTTGGATAGCATAGTTTTTGGGGTGCCCCGCATATGCATAAGAATGTACGGGACATTAAGTCTAGCAATGGTATCCATCATTTTATCATCTAATTGTCCTGAACTTATGTCATTTATGATAGCGGCACCTTCTTGAACACAAGCTGATGCTACTTCACTTCTAAAAGTATCTATGGAGAGTATGGTTTCGGGAAATTTATTTATAATTAATTTTACAATCGGAAGAATTCGCAGAAGTTCCATGTTTTCCGTTACTTCAGATGCGCCAGGTCTAGAACTGTAGGCACCAACATCAATAAATGTAGCACCATCAACTAGGCATTTTTCAACGTGGTCTAAAATATTTTTTTCATTTGAATATTTACCACCATCAAAAAATGAGTCTGGAGTAACATTTAAAATGGCCATTATTTTAGGTTTGCTCAAATCTATAAGTTGACCTTTACAGTTTATAGTCATTGTGGGCTTATGTGTAGGATTATCCAAGTTTAAACCATCTATTTTGATGGTTACAAAATTTTAAGCGAAATTTACACAAATTAGAAAGAAGTACATGCAAGAGACATCGAAGCAGTATGATGCTGTCATAAAAATTTGTCAGGATCTGTTCGAAAAAAAGATGCAAGATTACGGCTGTGCTTGGCGCATTTTAAGATTGCCATCCCTTACAGACCAAATATTCATAAAGGCCCAACGAATAAGGGGATTGCAAGAAAATGATGTTAGAAAGGTTGATGAGGATGAAATTCCGGAATTTATTGGCATTATAAATTACGCGATAATGGCTTTGATACAATTGGAGTTGGGCATAGCTGACCAGCCAGATTTACAACCAGAAAAGGCCAAGGAATTGTACGAAAAGCATATCGCCATTACTAAAAACTTGATGATGGATAAAAATCATGACTATGGTGAGGCCTGGAGAGACATGCGTGTTAGTTCTTTGACCGATTTGATTCTGCAAAAACTACTCCGTGTAAAACAAATTGAAGATAATAAAGGCAAAACTTTGGTTAGTGAAGGTATTGATGCCAATTATCAAGACATGATCAATTATGCCGTCTTTGCATTAATACATCTTAAATTAGGATAAAATCATAAATCAAATATGAGATACATTATAGGGATAGTTAGAATATTTGTTGGCATCCTCTTTATAATCAGTGGATTTATTAAGCTTAATGATCCAGTAGGGTTTTCTTTTAAATTAGAGGAATATTTTAGTCAAGGTGTGTTAGACTTACCTGTTCTAATACCATATGCATTGGCTATTTCCATTGTTGTGGTAATATTGGAGGTACTTTTAGGAGTAATGCTAATTATAGGCTTTAAGGTGAAATTAACACTTTGGAGCTTGTTGGGAATGATTATTTTTTTCACGTTCCTAACCTTTTATTCGGCATATTATAATAAAGTGACAGATTGTGGTTGTTTTGGTGATGCCGTCAAATTAACACCATGGGAGTCCTTTACTAAAGATGTAGTTCTATTAGTTCTTATTGTTTTGCTAGTCTATGGTAGAAAATACATCACCCCATTCTTCAGGTCATTTATGACCAAAGCGATTATGCTAATATCATTTTTTGCATGTGGACTATATACCTATCAAGTGTTAAATCATTTACCAGTCATAGATTTTAGACCTTATGAAATTGGTAAGAATATAGAAGAGGGAATGGGTATTCCAGAAAATGCCCCAAAGGCGATTTTTGAATATGCTTGGAAATTTAATGTAAATGGGCAGGAGCAAATAATAGTGACTAATGGGGACTATCCATCTGTTGATGGTGAGTTTGTAGGCGTGGAGACTGACGAGATACAAAAAGGATATGAACCACCAGTTCATGATTTTACGATAGAACAGAAAGGAGAGGATTTTGCAATGTCACTATTACAGGAACCAAAACTACTAATGGTTATTGCCTATGATCTTAGAAAATCTAATCTTGAAATTTTTTCTAAAATAGGGGAACTAGCTAACAATGGAAAAGAAAAAGGTTACAAGGTTATAGGAATGTCTGCATCTGGACCGGAGCAAACCGAAAGCTTAATCAAGGATTATGGTTTAAATTTTGAGTTTTATTTTACAGATGAAACTACCCTGAAAACTATTGTGAGGTCTAACCCTGGGGTATTGATCCTTGAAAAGGGGACCATAAAGGATAAAGTTCACTATAATGATATTGAAGATTTGAGATTGAACTAAATGTAATTAAGAAACTTATATAACTCGCGTAAAAACCAATAAATAATGAGAAGTAAAATAGTAGCAGGAAACTGGAAAATGAATAATAATTTGGAGCAAACAGAAGCATTGTTGAGCGAATTGTCCGCAAAACTACCTGATACGGATGCTGAGGTTATGGTGGCTCCAACATATGTTAATTTAGCTGGGGCTGTTGCAAGTTTGCAAGGTTCTAAAATTGAGGTTATTGCACAAAACATGCATTTTGCTGAAAACGGTGCCTATACTGGTGAAATTTCAGGAGACATGCTTTTGAATATAGGTGTAGACACATGTATCATAGGTCACTCAGAAAGAAGGGCTTATTTTGGGGAAACAGATGAAATTTTGGCTAAAAAAGTGGCATCCGCATTAGATCAAGGCATAAGGGTTATGTTTTGTTTTGGTGAAGAATTGGAAGATCGTAAATCGGATAATCACTTTAAAGTCGTAGAGCGTCAATTAAAAAATGCTTTATTTTCTTTAGATGCATCTGTATGGAGTAAGATTATATTGGCATATGAGCCTGTTTGGGCTATTGGTACAGGAGAAACTGCATCCCCAGAACAGGCACAGGAAATGCACGCATTTATTCGTAACACTATTGCAGAGGCCTATAATAGCTCTATTGCTGACAAAGTTTCAATTTTATATGGTGGTAGTGTTAAACCTGGCAATGCAAAAGAAATATTTTCAAAACCAGATGTAGACGGTGGACTTATTGGAGGTGCTTCTTTAGTAGCAGATGATTTTGTTGATATTATTAAGGCTATTTAAATTTCCAGTAGTTTAATCTATTTTAGATACGATAAAAGGGTATTTTTTAATACCCTTTTTTAATTTTAGAAATATGGGGAATATAATTTATGTTGAATATAGCTTTAAGGTGCAACCCTTACAGCCTGCGTCAGATATCTTAATTGCGGAATTAGGTGCTGTAGGTTTTGAAAGTTTTGTTGAAGAGGAAGATGGTGTCTTGGCCTATATTCAAAAAGAGGAATGGAACAATAAAATCTTGGAAGAAATTTCTATACTTAAAAACACAAAATTTAAAATAGATTATAAAAGTAAGGAAATAGAACAAGAAAATTGGAATGCTACTTGGGAAGCAAATTTCACGCCAATACTAGTAGATGATGTTTGTATGATAAGGGCACCATTTCACGAGAAAAAGGATGTGGAGTACGATATTATTATAGAGCCAAAGATGAGTTTTGGAACAGGGCATCATGAAACCACGCACATGATGCTCCAACATTTACTTGCCCTAGATGTGAAGGATAAAGTAGTTTTGGATATGGGAAGTGGTACTGGTGTTTTGGCAATTTTAGCAGCCATGAGGGGGGCATCAATAATAGATGCCATTGATATTGACAATTGGTGTTATCTAAATGCCCTTGAAAATATTGAACGTAATAAGGTGACACACATAAACGTATACGAGGGAGATGCATCATTGTTAAAAAATAAAATGTATGACCTGATTATAGCTAATATAAATCGTAATATTCTGCTGAATGACATACCTAAATATGTGAATTGTTTAGCCAATAATGGGGTATTGTTGTTAAGTGGTTTTTATAATGATGATTTGGGTTTACTAAACGAAGCATGCCAAAAAGCTGGACTTAAATTTGAAAAAAACCTTGAAAAAAATAATTGGGTTGCAGCAAAATATGTAATTTAGAGTATACTAATATGATTATGATGGGCACTAAAGAAAAGATTTCCGAAGAGCTCCTCTTAGAGGAAGAAACGGTAAAGCAGAATGAAATAGTCCTTTTTAATGATGATGTGAATACATTTGACCATGTCATTGAAACACTCATGGATATTTGTGATCACACCCCTGAACAAGCGGAACAATGTTCGCTTATTGTCCATTACAAGGGTAAATGCACGGTAAAGACTGGAGAATATAAAGATTTAGTGCCGCGTTGTTCTGGGTTGTTGAATGCTGGATTAAGCGCGGAAATAGTTTGATTTTAAAAATCTAAGTTAACATTAAAGTACTTTGGAAGTAACTGTCATGATTTACCTTACCCATTATATTTAGGTGGTAGCTAACTTTTTATCAAAGCACGTAGAGGTACATTATAATAAATGCCATTGCAAAACAAAAGAAGACAAAAAGGATAGGAAGTATTTCGCAAGAAAATTATATAGCCAATTAATTTTGGCTAAAATCTTTTCGGTAGGTTTTATGGTATTCTTCACTTTTAGTAAAATTTGGAATTCAAAGATCTATTTTTATTCCAACTAAAAGTAAATTAATGGTTCAATTGAAAGTTTTTGTGGTTGTTATACAGTTGTTTAAGGTGATTATCGATTAAAGTTTTGTTTAGTAGGACAAAAAATCCCCTTATTCAATAAGGGGATTATCTTTTAAAATAAATACGTTAAGACTTAGATTAACTTAAAGAAATTAAATTTGTTATACCAAAGGTACCCCATTTAAGCGTTTTTCAATTTTCTTCTTTTTTTCGGTAAGACGCTTCATAACGTCCATTAATTCCGGATCTTTTGTCTCTTTATAAACCTCATTAATACTTAATATAAGTGCTTTTGCTTCTCTGGAAGCCTCCACTCTATCACTAGTGGACATATTGCTCATCTTTCTGTTTTCAAATTCCTGAGCCTTTTCGAGTAACTCCATTGATGTTTTTTTTCAAAGTTAACATAAAATTCAAATTACGCAATTCTTTCTTAATTGTAAGTACTTATAGCTCTATCGTAATAACATATTTGTGATTAATTTAACTTATAGTATAGCGAACCAGTTGTGTTTTGAAAATTCCAAAGGTGTGATTTAGAAGATTTATTAAACCAAGAAGTTACTTTGTGGGAGTAAAAAGGAAGTAAAGTTAAATTTTAAAATTAAAACCTTCCTCAACTTTTCTTTTGTATTTGTTTTCATCAAACTTGAATAAAAATGCACCTTTTTTGGAGGAAGTCATATCTTTTTCTTCTAGCTTAATCAAAATATCTAATGAATTAAATTTATTGATGAAGTTGCGCTTGTCCAGTTTCTTGTCCATTATTACTTCATACAATTTTTGAAGTTGGCGCATGGTGAATTTTTCTGGTAATAGTTCAAAGCCTATAGGTTTGCTTAAAGCCCTACGTCTAAGTCTCGCAATTGCTTTTTCTACCATTTTATCGTGGTCAAAAATAAGCTTAGGAGTGTTTTTTAAGTTAAACCATTGACAGGAGTCTGGTTTTATAATTTCTTGATCGTGATTTGCAATATCAATTAATGCATAATATGCAGTGGATAAGGTTCTTTCTGCAGGATCTCTATCTACCTTACTAAAGGTATATAATTGCTCCATATAAATATTATGTAACCCTGTTAAGTGATGCAAAATTCTAATAGCAGCTTCATCAAGGTTTTCTTCCTTTTTGAGGAAACCACCTATAAGTGACCATTTTCCTTTTTCGGGTTCAAAATCTCTTTTAATCAGCAAAATTTTTAAGTCTTCCTTATCAAAACCAAATATGATACAATCTACAGCAAGTAATACTTTGTCTTCATTGGTGTAAGTGCTTAATGTCATTCTTTATCAAAATAAATAAGGATAACAATCTACACATATTATGGTAAATTTTATACTTTGAATGGAATAATTCTTTTTAAGTGTCGAATAAACACTTTTTTTATTTATACTTGCTTGTCAATTATTTCTTTGATGATTTAATGTTACTTTACCAAACATATTTTCACCAACTATAAACACATTTTATTATGTACAAACGTATTTTTTTCAATTTTCTAATGCTAATTGTAGCAGTTAGCACACAAACAGGTCTTGGTCAGACTGTAACCAATGTCAATATTTCTGCATCAGAAGATGCACCTATTATTAGCAAGCATATTTATGGTCATTTTGCCGAACACTTAGGTAGATGCATCTATGAAGGATTTTACGTTGGGGAAAATAGTACTATCCCAAATTCTGAAGGTGTGAGACTGGATATTATAAATGCTTTGAAAGAATTACAAATCCCCAATCTTAGATGGCCTGGTGGTTGTTTTGCAGACACTTACCATTGGATGGATGGAATTGGTGATTTGAATAAAAGGCCCACTATCGTAAATACTTGGTGGGGTGGGATAACAGAAGATAATAGTTTTGGAACCCATAATTTCTTGAATTTATGCAAGGAGCTCGGTGCAGAACCATATTTATCAGGTAATGTTGGTAGCGGGGGTGTTCAGGAATTGGCAGATTGGGTACAGTACACTAATTTCAAAGGTAAAAGTCCCATGTCGGACTTACGACGTGAAAATGGTAAAGAAGAACCATGGGGAGTGAAATATTGGGGAATAGGTAACGAAGCTTGGGGTTGTGGCGGAAATATGCGTCCAGAGTACTATGTGGATATTTATAAAAAATATGTTACGTTTATGTCCGATGCCGATGTAGAAGGAGGTATCTACAAAATTGCTTCTGGTGCAAGTAATGATGATTATAATTGGACAGAGGTTTTAATGAAAAACATACCAAAGAATATGTTGCAGGGGGTTGCACTTCACCATTATTCTGTAATTGATTGGGATGCTAAAGGTTCTGATGTTGATTTTGATGAAGAAGCCTATTTTAAGTCTATGAAAGAATCTTGGCTAATGGAAGAACTTATTGTTAAACATACAGCCATAATGGATAAGTACGATGAAGATAAGAAGGTTGATTTGATAGTTGATGAATGGGGTGGATGGTATGAAGTATCAGAAGGTACAAATCCCGGATTTCTTTACCAGCAAAATACGATGCGAGATGCTATGATTGCTGGTATGAACCTTAATATTTTCAATAATCATGCTGACCGTGTCAAGATGGCCAATTTGGCGCAAGCTGTGAACGTATTACAGGCTGTGATTTTAACGGATAAGGAAAAAATGATACTTACGCCTACTTATCATGTCATGAACATGTATAAAGTGCATCAAGATGCCACCTTGATTCCAGTAGACTTTGAGTCTCCTAAATATACTTTCAAAGAAGAGTCATTACCGGCATTAACAGTATCTGCTTCTAAAGATGATAAACAAAAAGTGCATATTTCATTTACGAACATAGATGCCAACTATAATAATAAAGTATCCATAGATTTAAATAAACTTGGATTAAAAAAGATAAATGGCTCTATTTTAAACACAGGTAATTTGCAGGATCATAACACTTTCGAGGACCCAAACAAAATAGCGCCTAAAAATTTTAAGGATTTCGAATTTAAGAAGGGGATTTTAGAAGTGACTATACCACCTTTCTCGGTCATAGTTATTGAAGGGTCTAAGTAAACTAAAGGGTAAAGTATTTTTTATTCAGGATAAAAGAAATTAAAGCTATTTAAAGTTTTGAAAAATGAATATGTAATTGGTTTGGATTATGGTTCGGATTCTGTAAGAGCCGTCCTAGTAAATTCAGAAAGTGGGGGTGAGGTTGCTTCAGAAGTACATTGGTATAAAAGATGGATGGAAAAGAAATATTGTAATCCTTCCATAAATCAGTTTAGGCAGCATCCTTTAGACCATATTGAGGGTTTAGAGTTTACCATAAAAGCTGTTATGGAAAAGAGCAATGTACGGCCTGAAGATGTAAAAGGTATTTGCATAGATACAACAGGGTCTTCCCCTGTTCCTGTTGCCAAAGATGGAACCCCTTTAGCTTTGGTAGACGGATTTATGGAAAACCCGAACGCTATGATGGTATTATGGAAAGACCACACTGCCATAAAAGAGGCCGAACAAATAAATGAATTGGGAGCCACTTGGGGTGGGGAGAATTTTACCAAGTATGTTGGAGGTATCTATTCTTCAGAGTGGTTTTGGGCAAAAATAGCCCATGTAGTAAAGGAGGATGAAAAGGTAATGAACAATGCTTTCACATGGATGGAGCACTGCGACTTAATGACCTATCTACTTATAGAGGATAAGGACTTGAGAACTTTTAAACGAAGTAGATGTGCTGCTGGTCATAAAGCGATGTGGCACGAAAGCTGGGGTGGCTTGCCACCAAAGGAATTTTTAAAAAAATTACATCCCTACTTGGCAGATTTACGTGAAAACCTATACGAGGAGACATTTACCTCTAATGAAATTGCAGGTAAGCTAAGTAAAATTTGGGCAGATAAACTTGGTCTAACAACAGATACCGTTATTGCAGTAGGAACGTTTGATGCACATTCCGGTGCCGTAGGGGCCAAAATTGATGAGCATGCCTTAGTAAGGGTAATGGGTACCTCAACCTGTGATATAATGGTGGCTGCCAATAAAGAAATAGAAGGAAAGACCATAAAAGGAATCTGCGGACAAGTAGATGGTTCTGTAATTCCTGGATTGATAGGTTTAGAAGCCGGGCAATCGGCTTTTGGTGATTTGTTGGCATGGTTCAAAGATGTACTCTCATGGCCTATAGATAATCTGGTTCTTAAAAGTGATATTTTATCCGAACAACAAAAAATAGATTTAAGGAAAGAAATTGAAGACAATTTCATCAAAGAACTTTCTGAAGCTGCAGAGTCGATTCCCTTATCGGAAAGTATTCCAACAGCTTTGGATTGGATAAATGGTAGAAGAACGCCAGATGCGGATCAAAACTTAAAAAGTGCTATCTCAAGCCTTTCCTTGGGGACCAAGGCACCGCATATTTTCAAGGCACTGGTCAATGCCATTTGTTTTGGTTCCAAAAAAATAGCGGACCGTTTTCAAGAAGAGGGAGTGCAAATTAATTCCGTTATTGGAATCGGCGGCGTTGCCAGAAAATCGCCTTTTATCATGCAGACCTTAGCCAACGTTATGAATATGCCCATAAAAGTAGCCGCGTCAGATCAAGCGCCGGCATTGGGTGCGGCTATTTATGCTGCGGTGGCTTCAGGAATTTATTCCAATGTGGTAGAGGCTAGTCAGTATATGGGAAGTGAGTTTGAAGCAGAATATCATCCCCAACATGAAGCCGTTTCGGTTTACCAACAATTGATGGAATCCTATAGTGAACTAGGGGGTTTTATAGAAAATTCGATAAAAAATAAATAGAAGAATGAGTTCTAAATACAAAGCACTTAAACAGGAATGTTTTGAGGCAAACATTGAACTAAACAATTTAGGCCTGGTTATTTATACTTTTGGCAACGTTAGCGCTGTTGATAGGCTAAATGGTGTGTTTGCAATAAAGCCAAGTGGTGTTCCGTATGAGAAGCTTAAACCAGAGGATATCGTAATCTTGGACTATGATAATACAATTGTGGAAGGTACCATGAGACCCTCATCGGACACCAAAACACATGCATTTTTATATAAAAACTGGGCGCATATTGGTGGTATTGCACATACCCACGCTACATATTCTGTTGCTTGGGCCCAGGCGCAAAAAGATATTCCCGTTTTTGGAACTACCCATGCAGATCATTTGACCGCTGATATTCCTTGTGCAGCACCTATGAGGGACGACCTTATTGAAGGAAATTATGAGCACAATACCGGAATTCAGATTGTTGATTGTTTTAATGAGCGCGGCCTGTCTTCTGAAGAAGTAGAAATGGTCTTGCTAGGTAATCATGGTCCTTTCGCTTGGGGTAAAACAGCTGCTAAAGCGGTATATAATAGTAAAGTCCTGGAAACGGTAGCACAAATGGCTTATTTGACACTTCAAATTAATCCGGCAGCACCAAGGCTAAAAGAGGCGCTTATAAAAAAGCATTACGAACGTAAGCATGGTAAAAATGCGTATTACGGTCAATAATAAATAGAATAATTTAATCATTAAAAATATGGCAGATAAGGAAATATGGTTTGTAACTGGCAGCCAACATTTATATGGACCTGAAACTCTTAAACAGGTAGCGGATAATTCTCAGGAGATAGTTAGAGGGCTTAATGCCTCTAAGCATATACCAGTAAATATCGTATATAAACCTACGGTAAAGACACCCAACGAAATTACCGACGTTTGTCTCCAGGCGAGTTCCAATAAAAATTGTATTGGTATTATTACTTGGATGCATACTTTTTCTCCTGCAAAAATGTGGATCAAAGGATTAAGTGTTTTGAACAAGCCTTTATGCCATCTTCATACACAGTTCAACGCAGAAGTTCCATGGGAAACCATTGATATGGATTTTATGAATTTGAATCAATCGGCGCATGGCGATAGGGAATTTGGTCACATGATGACCAGAATGAGGAAAAATAGAAAGATTGTTGTAGGACATTGGCAGACCGACAGCGTGCAGCAAAAATTGGGAAACTGGTCGCGTGTTGCAATGGGATGGGACGAGTTCCAAAATCTTAAGGTTGCACGTATCGGTGATAACATGAGGGAAGTAGCCGTTACTTGCGGTGATAAGGTTGAAGCTCAATTGCGCTTTGGTTTTTCTGTGAACGGATATGATTCTTCCGATGTTGTTGCCCATATGGAAAAGTTAAGCCAGAAAGATATTGATGCCTTAGTGGCAGAATATGAAGATTCTTATGAATTAAGTGATAAACTTAAAGTAGGAGGGGAGAAGCGACAGTCTTTGTTAGATGCTGCCAAAATTGAATTGGGTCTTCGTGCATTTTTGGAGGAAGGAGATTTCAAGGCTTTTACAGATACCTTTGAAAATCTTGGTGAACTTAAACAGTTGCCCGGTATTGCTAGCCAAAGATTAATGGCAGATGGTTATGGATTTGGTGGTGAGGGAGATTGGAAAACATCGGCTCTATTAAGAGCGTTAAAAGTTATGGCTACCGGTCTAGAAGGTGGAACATCTTTTATGGAAGATTATACCTATCATTTTACACCGGAAAGATCTTATGTAATGGGATCCCATATGCTTGAAATCTGTCCGTCCATTGCCGATGGTAAACCATCTTGTGAGGTACATCCTTTGGGAATTGGAGGTAAGGAAGATCCAGTTCGTTTGGTTTTTAACTCACCCGCGGGTCCCGCTCTTAATGTTTCGTTGGTAGATTTAGGAAATCGGTTTCGATTAATTGTAAATGAGGTTGATGCTGTAAAACCTATGGGGGAATTACCTAAATTACCTGTAGCTAGGGTACTATGGGATGCAAAACCTAATTTAGAGGTAGCGGCTACAGCGTGGATATTGGCTGGTGGTGCTCATCATACTGTATATACGCAAGCATTGACGACTGAATTTATTGAAGATTTTGCAGAAATGGCCGGTATTGAACTTGTCGTAATTGATAAAAACACTAATATTAGAAGTTTCAAGGACCAACTCAACGCCAATGAAGCGTACTTTCATCTGTTTAAAAATAATTTGTAACACACTATAATTATGAAACAACTGACCAACTTAAGCTATTCATTAACCTTATTGATCACATTGGTTTTAAATGTGAACTGCAAGGAAAAAACAGAGAAAAAAATGAAAGAAGAACCCATTAAAACTGCGACTATAGAAAGGAGTGAATATGGTACTACAACTGATGGTAAAAAAGTAGCATTGTTTACACTGAAGAATAAAGGTGGTATTGAAGTGGAAATCATTACCTACGGTGGTCGTATTACATCATTAAAGTCTCCTGATAAAGAAGGGAATCTAAAAAATGTGGTGTTGGGGTTTGATAACCTTGCTCAATATGAGGAAGATAACCCATATTTTGGAGCACTCATTGGTAGGTACGGGAATAGAATAGCTAAAGGGAAGTTTACAATTGGTGATAAGGAATATCAATTAGCTCAAAATAATGGTGATAATAACCTTCATGGCGGGTTAAAAGGTTTTGATAAGCAAGTTTGGGATGCGGAAATATCGGAAGGAGAGACATCAGTATCTCTGATTTTATCCTATACAAGTCAGGATATGGAAGAAGGTTTCCCGGGTACTTTAGAAACTAAAGTAACCTATACCCTAAATGATCATGATTCCTTGGATGTGCTGTACGAAGCAACTACTGACAAAGCTACTGTTGTAAACCTTACCCAACATGCTTACTTTAATTTATCTGGAGATTTTTCTAAACCCATATTAGACCATATTGTAGAAATTGATGCAGATCACTATTTGCCGGTTGATTCAGGTTTAATACCCACAGGAGAATTGGCTTCAGTGGAAGGGACACCTTTTGATTTTAGACAACCTAAAATGGTTGGACAAGATATATCTGTAGAAAACGAGCAGTTGAAATTGGGAGGAGGATTTGATCACTGCTGGGTCTTGAACAATCAAAGTAAAGGCTACCGAGAGGTGGCTAGTGCCTATGAACCAGCGTCAGGAAGATACTTGGAAGTTTTTACAGATGAGCCGGGGATACAATTTTATACCGGCAATTTTTTGGATGGTACATTACCCGCACCAACTGGAAACTATGAACAACGTAGCGGTTTATGTTTGGAAACACAACATTATCCAGATTCGCCAAACCAATCAGATTTCCCTTCGGTACTATTGGAACCTGGAGAAAAATATATGACAAAAACAAGCTTTAAGCTATCAACCAAATAACCAACTTTTATGCAACAATTAGACAATTTTGACTGGATCAGTATATCCTTATATTTTCTGTTATTAATAGGAGTAGCGATTTGGGTTATCCGAAAAAAAGAAAACAACACAGAAGATTATTTTTTAGCAGGTAGGAATGTAGGTTGGTTCGTGGTAGGTGCTTCTATTTTTGCGTCCAACATTGGTTCAGAACACGTGGTTGGTTTGGCCGGTACAGGAGCAAGTAATAAGTTGCCCTTGCTAATATATGAAATCCACGCTTGGGTCGTTTTAATGTTAGGTTGGGTGTTCTTACCTTTTTATGCACGTAGTGGTGTATTCACGATGCCGGAATTTTTGGAGAAACGTTTTGATGCTAGATCTAGGTGGGTTTTGTCTATTTTTTCTATAGTAGCTTATGTACTTACAAAGATATCGGTTACCATTTATGCCGGTGGTGTTGTTGTTTCTGCATTATTAGGAATAGATTTCTGGACAGGAGCCATTGCAACAGTGGTGTTGACAGGTATATATACAGTACTTGGTGGAATGCGTGCGGTGGTATATACTGAGACCTTACAGGCAATTCTATTGGTTGTTGGTGCCGCAGTTTTAACCTTTATAGGTTTGGATAAAGTTGGTGGATGGGGTAGTATGGTAGATACTTTGGGTCCGGAATATTTTAATATGTGGCGACCGGCGACCGATCCAGATTTTCCATGGCCATCCTTATTTATAACAAGTACTATAGTAGGTATTTGGTATTGGTGTACCGATCAATATATTGTACAAAGAACATTAACAGCAAAAAACATAAAAGAGGGTAGGAGAGGTACCATTTTCGGAGCCCTATTAAAATTGTTGCCTGTTTTTCTGTTTTTGATACCTGGGGTTATAGCTCTTACTTTAAAGATGAGAGGCGAGTTAGAATGGGAAAGTGCAGATGAAGCATTTCCTGTGTTAATGAGTAACCTATTGCCCTCCGGATTAAGAGGATTGGTAGCAGCTGGTTTGTTAGCGGCATTAATGAGTTCTTTGGCATCCGTATTTAATTCTTGCTCAACATTATTTACGGTGGATGTTTATAAGAAGTTAAAACCAAATGCGCCAGAGAAAAAATTAGTCCGTACAGGTCAAATAGCGACGGTTTTTGTAGTAATCATTGGAATTATATGGATCCCTATCATGGCAAATATTTCTGGAGTATTGTATGAATACTTACAGAGTGTACAGTCATACATTGCTCCTCCTATAACAGCTGTATTTTTATTGGGAATTTTTTATAAACGAATAAATGCCACAGGTGCTTTTGCAACTCTGGTTATGGGTATTATAGTGGCGTTTTTACGAATAGCACTAGAGTTGGTGAAAGACATTTTGGACTCAGATAGTATTTTATATTATTTAGGTGATATGAATTTTTTAACCTTTGGTGCTTGGTTCTTTTTATTCTGTTTAATCTTTATGGTGGTAGTAAGCTTAATGACAAAAGAACCAGACGAAGAAAAAGTGCTTAATTTAACTTTTGGAACTATTACTGACGAAGAAAAGAAGAAGAATAAAAGTAGCTATAATTGGGTAGATATAGCGGTGTCAGTATTTATAGTATTAATTGTAATTGGTATAATGATATTTTTTAATGGAAAATAAATAATAATATTTGAGTTAGTTGTGCCCTATTTGGGCTATTTAAGCCAGGTTCGTAGCCTGGCTTTCTATTAATGTATCCTCTGCGTATTGTCTTAGAATAAGGGCTGAATTCTTTCTGTTTTTATACTTGGACCAATATAGAAAATGATGAAAAACATTTTAGAAGTATTGTACTCTTTACGGTGATTTTCACTATTTGTACCAATATATAGTATACAGCCAAACCATAGTTATGGCTTTTTTATGGGGCTATCGTCAACCTTTAGATCGTTTGTTACGTACTGCAATCCGTCCATTAAAAATTGTAGTAATTCAGGCTTGTATAAACTTTGTGCATTATGTGAAGGCGAGCTATAGAACACCCTTCCTTTACCATGTTTTTTTATCCAAGCAACATAATTTATATCGTTTTTAGCCTCGTGTTTCAGACCTTCTATTTCATGAACGTTAAAATATAACAGGGGTCTAAAATTATAATTGAAATAAGCATTTTTAAAGAAGTAGGGTTCATCTATATGGGTAAATCCTTTTCCATTAAATGCCTGTATTAAAGGGTGGTTTTTATCTACTTCCTTAATATGAATTTCTTGTTGTTTGGGGTGATAGTCAAAACTACCACCTGTCATCTCACTAAATCGCTGTGAATTATTTTGAACGACAATTGCACCATGTAAAATCATAAGTCCGCCACCTTTTTCAACATAATCCATTAAATTGGTTTCATAGGTAGCAGCTTGATCAATGATCTCTTGTTCAGAAAGTGAACTGTAGTTTTTTAAAAGATCATAAAACAAATTTCGTTTAGGTCCTATAGGATTTGAATTATTTAATACTACTGCATCATATTTCCTTAGATTTTTCTTGCTAAAATTCGCAATGTCAAACCCTACATGTATTTCAAAAGCATTTGTTTTTTTTCCAAAGCTTTTTAGAATTTCAATATTGTGTGGTATAGTCCAATGATCGAAACCAGTTGCTTTAGAGAAGACCAGTATTTTTCTTTTTACAGAGGATTTTACCCTAGGCTCACTAGGAATTAGTTGTTCCATTTTGGCTACCCATTCGTCTGTAATGGGTATAGCTTCTAGGTTTTGGGCATGTAGATTGAATAATGATAACAATAGAAGGCCAAGCACTAGGCTAATTTTCATTTTATTTCTATACATAAGTTAGCACTAAGATTAATGTGTAAAAACGATTTATATAAAGTGTTCTATTTAAAACCTAAATTTCTTTGATTCTCAATTACAAGTCGTAGCTAAATTAAAACTATCCCTTAATTGGTTATTTAATTTTAACAATCAATGACCTTGAATTTGATATACTGTTTGCAAATAATATTAAAATATTATGAATAAATTTATTTTTTAACAATATGATTGCGTAATCTATTGTTTAGTTCAATCTTTATAAATAGATTTGTCCATCTTATGAATACGCCCATACCTTAATGAAAAATCTAATTGCAGTAGTAATTTTAATGATTTTAATTTCTTGTAATGAGAAAAAAGAAACTTTTATATATCAACTAAAAGAGGGTAGTGGTTTTTTGATGAACGGACCTGTTTCTATGGATTTAGGTGAATTTAAAGGGGATGAGGCCACATTAATGAACGGTGATGAAATTGTTCCATTTGAAATGGATACAACGGCTAATAAAATTTGGTTTGTGCATAGTGCTGAACGCAAAGCGGATTATAGTTTAACTATAAAAACGGAATCTAATAATCAGACTAACATAGTATCTGCTATTAAAAAGGATGGTGATTTACTGTTGGGTAAAAACAATACATCGTTGGTAGGCTATCGTTATGAAATGCACTATCCACCAAAGGGTGCTGATTCTATTTTTAAAAAATCAGGATACATTCATCCTATCATAACTCCAAAAGGAGATACGCTTACAAGAATTAATCCACCTGATCATTGGCATCATTATGGAGTTTGGGGGCCTTGGACCCATACACGAATCGACACGACGCGGGTCGATTTTTGGAATTTAGTAGAAGGGCAAGGTACCGTTCTATTTAAAGATTTTAATAGTATTGAAAGTGGAACTGTTTCTGCCAGTTTTAGTGCTGCCCAAGAACATATAGCTTTCAAAATACAACCACAACCGCTCGTGGCCCTGAACGAAAATCTTCAGGTTAAGTTGTGGGGCTTAAACAGGGATGACCGTTATATGTTAGATTACACATCCAGTTTTAATACACCATTGCAAAACGGTATTCTATTTGAAGCTTACCGATATGGTGGCGGATTGGGAATGCGTTTTACCGAGCGTTGGCATAAAGACAATTGTCATGTGCTTACATCAGAAGGTGAGGATCGTTTAACAGCTGATGGCACCAATGCAAAGTGGGCCATTGTAAGTGGTGTATCTGCAGACGGTACTGGAACCAACGGAATCCTATTTTTGAGTTATCCAGAGAACAGAATGCATCCAGAGCCCATGCGTGTTTGGCCAATAGATGGTAATGATGGACGTGGAGATATGTTTTTTGAGTTTTGTCCTATCCGTCATGAAGAATGGCAAATTGAACCTAATAAAAATTACGAATTAAGATATAGAATGGTGGTGTTTGAAGGTGAGTTGACCAAAGAAGAAGCGGAGGGCTATTGGCAGTCATTCGCGAATCCGCCTCAATTAGAGCAAATTGCAAATTAAACCATAGATTCAGATGCAGAGAAGAAATTTTATTAAAAAATCATCGCTTGGGACCGCAGCGGCAGTAGCTTTTCCAACAATTGTACCATCAAGTGTTTTTGGTAAGAATGCACCTAGTAATAAAATAAATATTGGCCAGATAGGATGTGGACGTATTGCTCGTGGCCATGATATACGTGATACAATCCGTTTTGATACTGCAAGATATGTGGCTGTCTGTGATTTGGATACTAAGAGAATGAACGATGCGAAGGTTTTAGTTGATGCATATTACAAAGAAAAAACTGGCAAGTCCAATTACATGGATACTAAAATGTATGGGGATTATCGTGAAATGTTATTGAACAAGGATATTGATGCCGTTGTGATAAGTACACCAGACCATTGGCATTCCCAGCCTGCTATGGAAGCGGCAATTGCAGGTAAGGATATCTACCTACAGAAGCCTACATCACTAACTATAAAAGAAGGGCAGCAATTGCGTAAGGCTGTTCAAGACCACAATGTGATTTTACAAGTGGGTACCCAACAACGCGCAATGCCTCAATTTAGAATTGCAGCTGAACTGGTCAGAAACGGCAGAATTGGGAAATTACATACAGTGAAAATTGGATTGCCAGGAGACCCTGCAGGTCCAGAAGCACCAGAAATGCCAGTTCCGCCTAACTTGAATTTTGATATGTGGTTGGGTTCTACGCCAGAGGTTCCGTATACTGAAATTGGTGTACATCCACAAAATGATTACAGCAGACCGGGCTGGCTAAGAATTCGTGATTATGGGGCAGGTATGATTACCGGTTGGGGACAACACCATTATGATTCCGCGGCATGGGGAATGAATACAGAATTAACAGGACCAATATCTGTAGAGGCTTTAGCAGAATTTCCAAAATCTGGATTGTGGAACGTACATGGAGATTTCTTGGTAAAACATGAATATGAAAATGGGATTACTGCTTATACCAGTGGGGGGTATACTAACGGAATCCGGTATATAGGTGATGACGGTTGGATATTTGTTTCTAGGGGCGATTATATGGCTTCAGCATCGGATCCGGTGAATAAGGAAAAAAGTTCAAAAGCTTTAAATGCCTCAGATCCTAAACTATTGGAATCGGTAATTGGTGAAAATGAAATCCATTTGGAAAAAATTGATGATCAACATGGTAATTGGTTAGCATGTGTTAAGAGTAGAAAAGCACCAATTTCACCAATTGAGAAAGGCCATAAGGCATGCACAGTTTGTTTGATCAGTGATATTGCGATGCAGTTCTCCCGTAAATTGAACTGGGATCCAGAAAATGAATGGTTTATTAATGATCCAGAAGCAAATGCCATGTTGGAACGTGCACAACGAAAACCATATGGGACCAATTATGTAAAAGTATAAATCCAAATAAAAAGCACTTTCTTTTAGAAATGATGAAGGTGTTATACTTAAAGACTTATCGATTCAAGAATTACTTTGTAAATAAAAAAATATGGCCACTACTTGAGGTCATATTTTTTTAGTAAAATCAAGAAAATGAAAATCACATTTAGTTATATCAAATTAATGATGCCAATTCTATTGCTAATGGTTTCTTGCGGCCAAGAAAAGGGAAAGGAGCATATGGAAAAGGAAAAAGTGAAGTTAATGACTTTGGATCCAGGTCATTTTCACGCGGCATTAGTACAAAAAACGATGTATCCACAAGTGGATTCCACTATTCATGTGTTTGCTCCCGAAGGACCAGAAGTACAGGATTTTCTAAGCAAAATAGAGCAGTACAACGCTAGACCCGATAACCCTACCGCATGGGAGGTCAAAACATATTTCGGTGATGATTACCTCAGTAAAATGATTTCGCAAAAACCGGGTAACGTGATGGTTGTTGCCGGTAAAAACTCTAAAAAAATAGATTATATTTTAGAGGCTGTAAAGGCTGGTTTGAATGTATATGCAGATAAACCTTTGGTAATCAATCCTGAAGGGTTCGAGAAATTAAAGAAAGCTTTTAAAATTGCTAATGAAAATGATGTCCTGATCTATGATATCATGACCGAGCGTTTTGAGTCCACTACTATGATGCAAAAACAATTTTCTTTGTTAACCAATGTATTTGGGGAATTAGTAGTTGGGACAGCTGACAAACCAGCCATAAGTAAAGAGAGTGTTCATCACTTTTTTAAATATGTTTCTGGTAAACCATTAGTAAGGCCATCTTGGTTTTTTGATGTTAACGAGGAAGGGGAAGGGATTGTGGATGTGACGACCCATTTGGTAGATTTGGTTCAGTGGGAGGCTTTTCCAGGGCAAGTAATAGACTCGTCTCAAGTAGAAATGATAGCTGCGCGTAGATGGCCAACAGAACTTAATTTAGAAGAATTTCAAAAAGTAACCGGCATGGAAAGTTATCCTGAATATCTTCGAAATAATGTTACAGACCAAAAATTAAATATCTATTGCAATGGTGAAATGACTTATAAGATCAAAGGTAAACATGCGAAGGTTTCCGTAATCTGGAATTATGTCGCGCCAGAGGGCACAGGAGATACACATTATAGCATAATGCGAGGCACCAAAGCAGATTTGATCATAAGGCAGGGAGCCGCTGAAAATTATAAGCCTATGTTGTATATCGAATCTGCATTAGGTGAAGATTTTGAGAAAACTCTAAACTTGGCTGTCCAAAATGAAATAGCAGCACAATTTCCCGGTACTTCAATAGTAAAAGTTGATGAAGGAAAATGGAGAATTGAAATTCCGCAAGAATTCAAAATAGGGCATGAGGCACATTTTGGCCAAGTCACAGAAAATTATTTGAAATATTTGGAGTTGGGGGAATTGCCATCTTGGGAAGTTCCCAATATGATAACCAAATATTATACAACTATCGAGGCATACAAAATGGCGAAAGCGGAATAATGGCCTAATGCAGCAGTAGTTCAATGTTCTTATATTTGCCTCAAACTGATTTTATTTTATGCATATTAGGTTAGTTCCCATTTCTATTTTACTTTGTTTATTTTATTCTTGCCAGACTTCTTTTGAAGAAACTACCGTCTCATTGGACCCTTATACAATAGAGGAAGGGTTTGAAATTCAAGTATTGGCCGCAGAGCCCCTTCTAAAAGCTCCTGTAGCGATAGATTTTGATGCTAAAGGTAGAGTTTGGGTCGCGCAAATGCCTGGCTATATGAACGATATTAGGGGTACTGGTGAGGAAGACCCAACTGGTAGTATTGTTATTCTAGAGGATCTGGATATGGACGGTGTCGCCGATCATTCAAAAGTTTTTTTAGATAGTCTAGTTATGCCAAGAGCTTTGGCTCATGTGTATGGCGGTCTGCTTTATGCCGAACCCCCAAATTTATGGTTTGTAGAAATTGAAGATGATAAGCCTGTCAACAAAATTTTGGTAGATTCTATTTATGCGGTGGAAGGTAACCCAGAACACCAACCTAACGGATTGGAAATGAATATCGATAACTGGATATACAATGCAAAATCTAATTATAGGTATAGGAGAGTTAATGGGGTTTGGCAAAAAGAACCTACCACATTTAGAGGGCAATGGGGCATTACGCACGATAACTTCGGAAGGTTATATTACAATGACAATTCAAGAATTTTACTGGGGGATTATGTATTGCCCAATACTCTGATAGAAAATAAATTTTTCACCCCAAGAGCCAGTGTGGATAAACTGCTAACGAACGACCAACGTGTATATCCACTGCATGCCACAACGGTTAATAGGGGGTATGCCAAGGGTGTGCTAGATGCGGATAGTATTTTGGTAAATGCAACCGCTGCTTGTAGTCCTTTGGTATATCGAGGGGGGTCATTTTCGACCGCATATGAGGAAAATGTATTTGTTTGCTTGCCAGAGGGCAATTTGGTAAAACGAACATTGCTAACTTTTACCGGAGATTCTACCAAGGCAAAACAGGCTTGGGAGGGGAAAGAGTTTTTAGCTTCTACCGATGAAGGATTTCGCCCGGTAAGTTTAAAAAACGGTCCCGATGGGAGTATGTTTATCGTTGATATGCATAGGGGAATGATAGGGCATTATGCCTATTTAAGCCCTTACTTAAAGGAAAAAACGGAAATTACTAGGTTGGATACACTTGTGAATTTTGGACGTGTTTTGAAAGTGAAACATATTGATGGGGAAGCTGATTTTGCTCCTGATTTTGATGCCTTGAATGGCGCCGAGCTGGTGTCATTATTATCTAATAAAAACGGTTGGGTGCGCGATCGTGCTCAACACTATTTGATTTTCAAGGAATATACTGAAGTTATCGATGATGTAAAAGACCTGACACTCAATTCAACCAATGATTGGAGCCAAATTCAAGGGCTTTATGTATTAGAGGGATGGAATGCTCTTACATTTGATCTTTTAACAGACTTGATGAAAAAGGGGAAACCTAATTTGGCAGCCCATGCACTGGTACTTTCAAAACGGTTTACATCTGAAGAAAATAAAGAAAAAGCTTTTAATGTTTTTAACGATATTCTAGATAGAAATGAGCTTGGTCTTGATGTTTATCTTGGAAATATTTTAGGTGGTTGGATGTTGATTGACGAACAAAAATTCACGCCATTGTTTGGTAAAGTTCTTATTAGAAATAAAAAAAATAGTACGGTTATCGAAGCAGTATTAAGTGGATTGGCAGGTGGTGAATCAAGAATTGCCAAGAATAAAATCATTATGGAATCGCTTATGGAATCCGAGTTTGAAGATAAATTGGTTAGGACCATAAGCAATATAAAGGAAGACAAATTAAATACGATTTTTACTAGAAAATCTATTAATGAGGATAATAGAACTAGCGGAGCGAAAATGTTCTATCAAATTTGTGCTTCTTGCCATGGCGCTAATGGAGAAGGTATTGATGGACTTGCGCCTCCATTAAAAAACTCCGAACATGTGAACAATACAGAACGATTGGGGTTAATAATTCTTCACGGTCTTGAAGGGCCAGTTCATGTAAATGGAGTAAAATATAACATCAATTTGGCCATGCCCGGTTTAATTAGGAATGAATCTATTTCAGATAAGGATATAGCCGATATTATATCTTACGTAACAAACGCATTTTCTGATGAACCTAAAACCCTAAAAAGGGAGCGAATTAACGAATTGAGAAGTGTGAAATCTTCATCTGGAGCGGAATATAACGAGGAAGAGCTGTTATCCCTGAAAACCAATTAAAATAGAGGGTTTATTAATATGCTATAAGTTGAGATAGATGCAATTTCCCTGAGATTGTTGGCTTATTACGCTACAAAAGACATTAGAATTTTCTATACAAGCAGTATCAAGACATATAGGTTTTGATTTAGTTATATTTGTTTTTCAAATGATGCATCCAGGTTGAACCGTTAATTTAATTCTATACAGATATGAAATTTTCTTTGCAAGCAATTTTGTTTCTTCTGCTCTTAACAGGGACAGTTAATACCGTAACGGGACAAAAGAAGTTAGATGGGCAAACAGTTGCGGATCTACAAAAAACACCTAAATATGCATTTGTATTAACTACCGAACGTCATTTTAAGGGAGTCTTAAGTATGTATGACTTGCTAATAAGTAATGGAGTTGAAGTCCAGGACTTTGAAATAGTGGTAAAAGGAAAAGTGGTCACCCAACTAACCAAAGGATCAGAACTAGATAAATTTTTTGAAAAATACAAAGATAAGGTACGTGTTAGTGTTTGTAGTGTGGCTATGGAAAAATTAGGTGTTGCCGAAGAACAATTGTTTCTAGGATTGGACGTAACCCCAACAGCATCGGTTCGTATGCTGCAATTACAAGCCTTGGGATATAATACGCTGACTTATTAATATAGATATTTAATTAAGATTGTCTTTGAACTAATATAGAATAGGAGAAACTGTTTACATTTCAAGATTATAAATTGAAATTGAGAGGAGGGTTTGTGAAATAATATTAATTCGTCTTTCAAAAATAAAAGTATGGCTGCTAATGGCTATTATTAGTATAGCAAGAAACAAGTAATACATAATTCAAATTATATGATCATTATGAAGAAGTTGATTTATACTTTTTTTGGGTTTATTCTGTTAATCTCTTGTGGAGGGAAAAAGGATAAAATAGAAGAAAGTTCAGAGCCAAAAAAAAGGCCCAATATAGTCTTCATCATCAGTGATGACCATGCCTATCAGGCAATTAGTGCTTATGGGGGCAGGCTAGAGGAGATAGCACCTACTCCTAATATAGATCGTATTGCGGATGAAGGTATGTTGTTTAATAGATGCCTTGTAACAAATTCAATTTGTGGACCTTCTAGAGCCGCAATCCTGAGCGGAAAATACAGCCATCAAAACGGTTTTATAGATAACACAATAGGTTCCAAATTCGATTTCGACCAGCAGACTTTCGGGGAACTCTTGCAGCAGGCAGGATATAAGACAGGGGTTCTGGGGAAATTACATTTAGGACAAACACCTACTAAAGGTTTTGACTATATTGACATTCTTCCGGGTCAGGGTTCTTATTATAACCCCACATTTGTCAATCAAGAGGGGCAATACCAATTGGAAGGTTATACGACCGATATCATCACCGAAAAGGCTATTGATTGGATAGATTTTGTAAAGACCAAAGAACAGCCTTTTATGTTGTTTTTGGGCCATAAGTCCCCACATAGACAATGGCAGCCAGGACCGGACGAACTTGGTATGTATGAAGGGGTTGAAATTCCTGAACCTAAAACCTTGTTCGATGATTACTCTGGGAACAGAGAGGTAGCAGGGATGAATTATATGTCCATTTCCGATGCCATGAAAATGGCGCAGGATTTAAAGATTACGGATGGCCCCCAAGCTGGTTTTACCGAGGAACAGCAAAGGAAATGGGATTCCATCTACAAGCCTATCAACGAGGAATTTAAAAAAGCCAATCTAAAAGGTGACGACCTTACCAGATTTAAATACCAGCGTTATATGCGAGATTACCTTGCATGTGTTGCCGGTGTAGATAAAGGGGTAGGTAATGTGTTGGATTATTTAAAGGAAGCTGGACTTGATGCGAACACCATTGTAATTTATACTTCCGACCAAGGATTTTACTTGGGAGAGCACGGTTGGTTCGATAAAAGATGGATGTACAAGGAGTCCTTACGTACGCCTTTATTAGTTAAATGGCAAGGAGAAGTAAAACCGGGTACGGTCAATAACGATTTGGTTTCTAACCTAGATTTTGCCGAAACCTTTTTAGATATTGCCCAAACCGATATTCCAGATGATATGCAGGGTAAAAGTTTGGTGCCAATATTAAAAGGAAATACGCCAAAGGATTGGAGAAAGGCACACTATTATCATTATTATGAACATCCCTCGGAACATGATGTTAGAAGACACTATGGGATAACCACGGATAAATACAAACTCATCCACTTTTATTATGACCTGGATAAATGGGAATTGTATGATTTGGAGAAGGATCCTAGTGAAATGAACAATATCTATGGAAATCCAGAGTATGCTCAAATTCAGGAAAAATTGCACAAGGAGTTAGAGGAATTACGGATTAAATATGGGGATAACGATTCACTGAACCAGCAGTTCATTGAGGATTATAATGAGCGCGTCAAGGAAAATCCGATTATCGAGTATTGGAAGCTATCTCCCGATGAGATGAGAAAGTTATATCAAGATTATCAAAAAAGTCAGAAATAGATTGATTATATAATTGACCTCGTCAGGATTACCTTCGGTTTTCCTTTAAGCTCAAAGTTGCAATTAAGAAACTTATGTGCTGCTGAAACGCAGCCCAAGTTTTGTATTTTCCATATACTTACAAAAGCCAAGTCGCTTTTGACACTTTTAGAAAACACAAAACCATGCTCTAAAAAGAGCATGGTTTCTTGAGTGTTTGTGACCTCGACAGGATTCAAACCTGTAACCTTCTGAGCCGTAATCAGATGCGCTATTCAGTTGCGCCACGAGGCCATTTCGTTAATTTTCCCCTCAAGGGGCTGCAAATATATTTCTTTTTACATTTACCACAAAATTAAGCCCCCTATAAATATGGATTTTAAAAGCTTTATTAGAGATGTACCCAATTTCCCTAAGGAAGGAATTGTTTTTAAGGATATTTCACCATTATTACAAAACCCTAAAGTCCTTAAAAGCGCGGTTCTAGAATTGACCAATTTTTTGGGGAAGCAAAAAATAGATAAAGTGGTAGGTATGGAGAGTAGAGGCTTTTTGTTTGGACCCATGTTGGCGGAAAGATTAAATGCCGGCTTTGTTCCTATTAGAAAACCGGGAAAACTACCTTATCGTACATTGAGTGAGTCTTACGAATTGGAATATGGTACCGATATGTTGGAAATTCATATAGACGGTATTGTAAAAGGGGATAGGGTGCTTATCCATGATGATGTTCTGGCAACCGGTGGCACGGCAAATGCAGCCTGTAACTTGGTAGAACAATTAGGGGGCACTATTATTCAATGTAATTTTTTAATAGAACTTTCTTTTTTAGGCGGTAGGGCGAAAATAAACCCACATGAAGTAAAAGCATTAATGTCCTATTAGTCCAAAGCTTTTGTGGTTACAAAATAACGCCAACCAATAATGGCTAATTGCAATTTACTTGCTTTGGATAAATCTAGTTGTTTTTTGGAAAAGGAGGGAAGGAGTGCTTTATTGACCCTTGCCAGAAACTTATAGAACGATTTTTTCAAAATGAGGATTTTTTCAAAAATACAAAATGAGTACGGTTTGCACTATGTACATTTTTGAAATAAGAAAATCAATATATTTTTTTACCATTAATCATTTCTTTTATAGATTTTAATTATACTATGGGCTAGCGAATGTTTTTATCAAAGTATAAACTTTAAAATATCGATTAAAAAATACACCCAAACCCAAATACGTAATATCATATCTTGTATGTCAAGGTTGATACTTATCCTCGCAAGTAACATGGATTGTTTTAGTGGAGGTTTGTCCAAAAAACTTAAAGGTTAACTAGCAAAATTAGACTTCAGTTAGAGAATATAATATGGCTATTTTACACTAAAGAAAATATAGTACAAAAGTGATGAAGAAATATAATATTGTTTTAATAAGGGTTATCATTTTAATATAGTTATTGGTTATACAAATACTGTTTATAATCGAATATTCAAAGAAGATATATGATGTTCAACATCATTTCCAAAGAATTTTAGTTAATTCAATATAATTGAATACAGTATTGTAAGTAAAAAAATACTTTATGTTTAGTATTTTTTTTTGTTGTCTAGGTTTAAATTTAAATATGTTATTTAAAAATAGAATTATTGTTTAAATATGTAATAATTGTAGGACCATTTTTGCAAGTGTATCTGTTTTGTAGAGGTGATTTGAAGCTTTTTATTCGTTTTTTTTGAATTTCATTTTTTTTGAAAAATAAAAATGTTGAATTTTTTTGTTTCTACTTGGTATATCAAGTGCCATAATGAAATGTGCTTTAAACAGATAATGTTCCTTTATATTTGCTGTTAAATACTATTGGATGTTAAACTTGTTATTTGTTTTGGCTGGACTCCTTTTGTTGATTGCTGGAGGAAATTGGCTTTTAAAGTCTGCCGTGGATCTATCATTAAAATTGAGTATACCCAAAATAGTAATTGGTATGACAGTGGTTTCTTTTGCTACTTCAGCACCTGAATTAATTGTGAGTATTAATGCCGCTTTGGATGGTTTTCCTGATTTGGCTTTGGGTAATGTGGTAGGTTCCAATATTGCAAATCTTGGCCTTGTACTAGCCATAACCGTTTTGTTGAGTAGTATAGATGTAAGACGTAGTTTTTATACAACAGATTGGCCTGTAATGATGCTGGCTTCCATTCTTTTCTTTGTGTTTATTTATTATGATGGTGTATTGGAACAATGGGAGGGTATTGTTATGGTTGTATGTCTTTTTTTGTTTCTAATATATTTACTTCGTTTTCAAAAACAGGCAGTTGTAGAAGAGGTTGATGAAAAAACTGTGATGTTGCCACTTTATAAGACCACCTTGTTTCTAGGTTTGGGAGGTGTTGCCTTATGGGGAGGCTCTGAGTTATTGATAGAAGGTGCTGTTGGTTTGGCAAATGCCTTTGGTGTAAGTGAACGTGTGATTGCAATAACTGTTGTATCGGTTGGGACAAGTATTCCAGAGTTGGCGGCTTCGGTCATTGCTATAATGAAAAAAGAGAAAGCGATATCCTTAGGTAACCTATTGGGTTCCAATATATTTAATTTATTGGCCGTATTGGGAATTACATCCATAATCACTCCCATACAAGTTGTAGATCAGGGATTGTTAAACAATGATATTTTTTGGATGCTGGGAATCTCATTTATTGTCCTTCCTTTGGTCTTTATTCCTAAAGGGTTGCGATTAGGATGGCGAGATGGCATGATTCTTGTAGGAATTTACGCAGCCTTTGTATATGTTACCATTGGCTAAACCAACTGGTGCCGTATGCGTAAAATAACCTTTTGTATTACCATATTACTTTTTTCTTGCCATTTATTAACTTCTCTTTATGGACAAGAAAGTAATTTTCTAAGAGGTAAGGTCTTAGATCAAAAAACAGCGGAGCCCGTGGTTTTTGCCACCGTGCGTATCAAAGGTATGGCCAAAGGTGTCATTACCAATATGGACGGTAGTTTTCGTCTTCCGTTGCAATTTAGGGAGGATGGGAAGTCTATAGTGGTTTCCTCAATGGGGTATGAAAAAAAAGAGTATGCATTACAAAGGTTATCCCCTAAAGATATCAATGTCATCTACTTGGTACCGAGTACGATTAGTTTAACTGAAGCAATTGTGAGTGCAAAAAAGAAAAGAGATCCCTCTGCACGTCAAATTATAAAAAGGGCCATTGAAAATATCCCCAATAATTATCCAAATACGAATTATACTTTAAAGGGGTATTATAGAGATTATCAATTAGATACACTTGGTTACGTAAACCTAAACGAAGCACTTTTAGCTGTTTTTGATAAAGGTTTCGATGAAATTGATACAGCTACGACCCGAACCCAGATGTATGAATATCGTCAAAACTTTAATTTTAGAAGGGATACTTTGGCAGATGATGCCTATGATTACAGGAAATGGCGAAAGATTATAGACAATGCTTACCTATCCGCCCATGGTGGTAATGAGTTTCAGATACTTCGAGTTCATGATGCCATTAGGAATTACAGGATTGGAAGCTATGATTTTGTAGGAACCTTAAATCAAGATCTTATTAAAAATCATTCATTCAAAAGACTTTCAGATACAAATTTAGATAACGAACAGTTCTACACAATTCAAATAAAAAAGGTGTTTCCGGATTTTGAGGCCAGGGGCAAAATATTTATATCTAAAGATGATTATGCCATAAACAAACTAGCGTATGCCGTATTTGACGACAATAAACGCAATAATGATTCGATTTTACGAAATAAAGGAATTAAGGGTGAACCAATTTTTGAGGTGACTACTGAATATCAAAGGGCATTGGATGATAAATTGTATTTAAACTATATTTCCTTACACAATACCTTTCAACTGGCCAAACCACCAAAATTTATAGTATCATATCTTATGGTCTTCGCAGAAGAAGGAACATTCAATATTCACTTTAATAATAGATTGGCCCTGGGCCAAGATGTGAAAAATAGCAAAAGGTATAGTTTTCAGTATAAGGGTGAGAAGATTAGATTTAAGAACATAACAAAAGAAAATGACACGCTTATAAAACTTTATCCCGATATGAAGCAAGAAGCACTGGACAATATGATGCGTGAAATTGATGTCATGAACAGAAAGAACATCAATTTGACCGGTGTTTTGGAATTTTCAGTTAATGGGTTAATTGATGTAGAAGGTAATTTGTTAAACACTTGGACTTACAAAAATTATAATCAATTTAGGGAGTTCTTTGTACAGGAACATGATAAGCGCAACATAAAGGCATTAGATAGCCTGTTTATGGATAAGCGAAAACCTATATTCGATAATCAACCCATAGTTAAACCGGATAATGTTAATGAGTATTGGATGAATACGCCGTTAAAAAAAGTCAACTAAATATGAGTACAGTAAACCACAAGAGAATCATTTTAGTTTTGATCTTCTTTATGTCTTTTGGACTTTATGCCCAGCAACAGGACTATATAGTAGGGAAATTATTAGATGCTAATACCAACGAACCTGTGGTTTTTGCCAATATCCGGATTAAGGACAGGGCGGTAGGTATTATTACCAATGTTGATGGTGGCTTTAGAATACCGGTGAAATATAAAGAATATGGTGACATTATAGAAATATCATCGATGGGGTATGAAACCAAAGAACTGCCCATTTCTAGTTTTGAGTTAGAAGAACTTAATATACTGTCCATAAACCCTGGTGCTCTTGCACTACAAGAAGCGGTGGTAAAAGGGAAAGGAAAACGTAACCGAAATTTAAATGCCAAACAAATTGTACAAAAAGCTTTGGATGCAATTCCTTATAATTTTCCTTCAACTTCCTTTTCTACTATTGGATATTACAGAGATTATCAGCTAAAGGATGGGCAGTATCTCAATCTGAATGAGGCTATTCTTGAAGTTTTCGACCAAGGTTTTGATCAGTTAGATGATAGAACTTCCGAAACACTTTTGTATCAGTATGGAAAGAACAAAGATTTTGAACAAGACTCTTTAGCGCGAGAAGCATATGATTATCATTCATTAAGGAAAATCATTAAAAAAGCTTATTTGGACGCATATGGAGGGAATGAATTTAGAATTCTAAGAATCCATGATGCCGTATGAAATTACAACGTAAGTACATACGATTTCATAGGCACCATGAAAACCGATTTGATCAAGAATTATTTTTTTCATAAGGGGTAGCGATACCAGCATTGATAACGAAGAATTATATTCGATAAAGTTTTGGGTATTTTTTCCTAACTATCGAGCAAACGGAACCATCTATATTTCCAAGTTTAATTTTGCCATACATAAATTGGAGTACACCATGTATGATGAAAAAAAGCGTAACGATACTGGTCAAAAAAATAAGCATGGACATAGGCAAAGGGTGATTTTTGATATTTCTACGGACTATAGAAAAGTAAATAATAAAATGTATTTAAATTATATATCCTTTCATAACAGTTTTACATTGAATATTCCGCCAGTATTTAATGTGGAATATATTACCGTTAATACGGATAGAAGATGTTTTGTAGTAGAGTACAATAATATCCCTGAATCAAAGCCCGCTATGCACTTGCCTAACTACAAGGTTGAGTTTAAAAAGAAACGGGTGAAATTAAAAACGGCGCAAAGGTTAAAAAACAAAATATTCTTATACCCTGAAATGGAAGATGAAAAAATTGATCAAGTGATGAAAACAATTGCAACTGCGCAAAGAGCAGGTGAAGATTTACATAATTTAATAGAGGTTCAAGTTTCTAATGTACGGGATACTATAGGTAATTTAGTTAATCAGTGGTCACAAATGGAGTACAATCAATTCAGGGAGTTCTTTACTCAACGGGTCAAACCTGATACTAAATCGCCGTTTGAAGGTGTTTTCATGGATATGCAAAAACCAATATTCCATGATCAGCCGGTGTCCCGCCCTAAAAATTATGACGACTACTGGATGAACACTCCGTTACAAAATAAAATAGATTAACTAAAAAGGTATGAGGAATAGGTTTGTCTTTTTGCTGTTTTTATTGGTTACTTTAATTTGTGTTTCACAAGAAGAGGACTATATTTTTGGTCAATTGGTAGATGGCTCTAAAAATGAACCCGTAGTCTTTGCAAGTATTAGGCTCAAGGGAGCAGCATTAGGTGTAATTTCTAATATTGATGGAACGTTTAGGATACCTATGTACTATAAATCCATAGGCGAGGTTTTAGAAATTTCCTGCATAGGATATGGTACAAAATTAGTTGCGGTTAATGATTTAAAGGATACAGAGGCCAATATTATTATACTTCAACCTTCGGCCTTTGAACTAAATGAAGCTGTGGTATCAGCAAACATTAAAAAGCTAAGTGCTAAACAAATTATAAAAATTGCGGTAAATAGCATAAGTCAAAACTATCCACTCAAAGAATTTGGACTAATTGGGTATTATCGTGACTACCAAGTTAAGAATGGAAATTATGCAAACTTGGGTGAGGCAATAATAGGGGTTGAAGATACCGGTTTTAAAGAGAAAAATATTTTAAATAATAAATATTTACTCTATTCATATAATATAAATCAAGATTTTGAAATAGATGAATTTGCTAGGCAACCTTATGATTATGAAGGGTATAACAAAGTGGTTCCCAATGCAAAATTAAAAAATGAAGGCGGTAATGAATTCATTACCTTGAGAATGCATGACGCCATTAGAAATTATGGTTTAGAATCTTTTTCTTTTGTCGATGATATCTCAACGGATTTCATAGAGAATCATAAGTTTAGTCTTAAAGGAAAAACCAACTTTAATAAAGAGTCTGTTTATGAGATTGATATGGTTTTTAGGGATGATACGTTTTCCGCAAACGGGACGATTTATGTAAACACTAAAGACTTTGCTATCCATAAATTAGAATACGCAGTTTACAAGCGCAAAAAACCAAAGGATATTAGTAAGGCTATAAATGATAAGGAACGTTTTTCAAATGGTTTTATAAAATTGAACCGAGAAATGCTGTACCACATTCAAACGGAATACGCACGTGGTGCCAACAAAAAAATGTTCTTGAACTATATTTCTTTCTACAATAAAGTTTTGGTTCAAAGGCCTGCACCGTTTAAGTCTAGGTTCAGTATTTATTTGGAAGATAAATCATTTCGGATTCGGGTAAATAAAAAACCAGGTAATTTAGAAAAGATAAAAAATAGGGATTTTATGATTACCTATAGGAACGATTTTGTACCAATAAGGGAATTCTGGTTTCAAGAAGATGAACTTGCCTTTGTGGTTTGTCCACATTTAAAGTATAAGAAGGCTGAAGATATTTTTGATGTTTTGTTCACTGAAAAAGAAGATTTAGAGGTTGCTGATGTAAAATATACTTATGGTAATATTAAGGATAGCTTAGGCAATAAACTAGATGAAAGAAAATGGGAATACTTGCACCAATACCGAGAATTTTTTGTTCAGGAAATCATTTTAGATAATAATGTAAAAAATAGTAATCGTTTAATGAGGAAAGATTTGTCATTGGACAGCGACTTGCAACTAAAGCATTCAGTAGATATTAAAAAAGAGTATTGGAAAAACACCCCATTACCAACTATAAAAAAATAAAACGCCCTGAAATTATTCAAGGCGTTTTAAAAGTCAATAATAAATTTCTTATTATATTTTTGCAGACTTAACCGTTTTTACGATTCTACCTGCAATCTTGTATGGATCACCATTAGAAGCTGGTCTACGATCTTCCAACCATCCTTTCCAACCACTTTCCACAGTTGCGATAGGAATACGTATAGAAGCACCACGATCAGAAATACCGTAAGAGAAGTCATTTATAGAAGCAGTCTCGTGAAGACCTGTTAAACGTTGATCATTAAATTCACCATAAACAGCAATATGCTCTTTAACCACTGGTCTAAATGCTTCACAGATTTTCTCATATGTAGCACGGTCACCACAAGTTCTAAGCGTTGTATTAGAGAAGTTGGCATGCATACCAGAACCGTTCCAGTCCATATCTTTTCCTAATGGTTTTGGGTGGTATTCGATGTAGTAACCATAGGACTCAGTAAGTCTATCTAACAAATATCTAGCTACCCAAATTTCATCACCTGCTTTTTTGGCACCTTTTGCGAACAATTGAAATTCCCATTGTCCAGAAGCCACCTCTTGATTGATGCCTTCAAAATTGATTCCGGCAGCAATACATAAATCGGCATGTTCTTCAACAATATCCCTACCATGAGTATTTTTACCACCTACAGAACAGTAGTACATTCCTTGTGGTGCAGGATATCCACCAATTGGGAAACCTAATGGCAATTGTGTAGCCGTATCCATGATGAAATATTCCTGCTCAAAACCGAACCAGAAATCATTATCATCATCATCAATTGTTGCCCTACCATTAGATACGTGTGGAGTACCATCTGCATTTAAAACCTCGGTCATTACCAAATAGGCATCTTTTCTGGCTGGATCTGGAAAAATTGCAATAGGTTTTAATAAACAATCAGAAGAACCACCTTCTGCTTGTCTCGTGGAACTACCATCAAAAGACCACATAGGGCAATCTTCAAGTTTACCACTAAATTCGTTTACTACTTTGGTTTTACTACGCATATTTTGCGTTGGGAAATATCCATCTAACCAAATGTATTCTAATTTTGTTTTACTCATAATAATTGGTCGTTATGTTACTGATTTAAAAGACATCCAAAAATAGATTATTTATAGGATTCTATGAATTTTTTAGGGGGTAATTCTTGTAATTTTCAACTAATTGTAAGATGCCCCTGTTTTTTAATGGGTATTTTGTTAAATATCTATTTTTAGGGTGTAATTTTGTGGAATTAATAAAATGTAATAGTATGTCATCATCTAGATTTCTGGCAATAGCGGAGAGCCGTAGTAGAAATAGAATAGCAATTGAGGAAAAAGGTAGGCGTTCAGATCTTTTTGGGTGTAATGTTTTTAATGAACATAAAATGTTACAATTTTTGACAAAAGAGGCATTGGAAAGCGTAAAGGGCGCTATTGTTTCGGGTTCAAAAATTGATCGAAGAATTGCGGATCAGGTTGCGGAAGCCATTAAGGGATGGGCCATATCCATGGGAGCTACGCATTATACCCATTGGTTTCAACCCTTAACAGGGGCAACAGCCGAAAAGCATGACGCCTTTTTTGATCTTTTATCAGATGGTACTGCTTTAGAAAAGTTTGGTGGAAGTCAATTAGTACAACAAGAGCCAGATGCTTCCAGTTTTCCAAGTGGAGGTATTAGAAATACTTTTGAGGCTCGCGGTTATACCGCTTGGGATCCAACATCTCCTGCATTTATTTATGGTACAACGTTATGTATCCCCACAATTTTTGTTAGTTATACTGGAGAGGCATTGGATAATAAAGCACCATTATTAAGGGCTTTAGGTGCTATTGATGACGCTGCTACCGGTGTAGCAAAGTATTTTGACAAAAATGTATCTAAAGTGAATGCGACACTTGGTTGGGAACAAGAATATTTTTTGATTGATAAAGCATTGGCACATTCAAGAATAGATTTAATGCTTACGGGAAGAACGCTTGTTGGCAATGTAGCCGCTAAGGGCCAGCAGCTTGATGATCATTATTTTGGTGTTATACCCAATAGGGCCTTGAGTTTTATGAGCGACTTGGAACAGGAGTGCATCAAATTAGGTATACCAGTTAAAACAAGGCATAATGAAGTGGCACCTAACCAATTTGAACTGGCACCTGTTTTTGAAGAGGCGAATTTGGCAGTGGACCATAACCTATTGTTGATGGATGTTATGGATAAAATTGCTGACAGGCATAATTTTAAGGTCTTGTTTCATGAAAAGCCATTTTTAGGTATAAATGGTTCAGGAAAGCATAATAATTGGTCATTGGCAACAGATACAGGGGTTAACCTATTGAGCCCTGGTTCAACGCCAATGAAGAATCTTCAATTCCTCACATTTTTTATCAATACCATAAAAGCTGTGGATAATTACGAAGAGTTGTTAAGATCCTCTATAGCCTCTGCAAGTAATGACCATAGATTGGGAGCAAACGAGGCACCACCTGCAATTTTTTCAATATTTATCGGTACACAGCTTAGTAGTGTTTTAGATGAGCTGGAAGGTGTTTCAAAAGGAAAGTTATCACCTGAAGAAAAAACAGAGCTTAAATTAAACGTTGTCGGTAAAATACCTGAAATATTACTGGACAATACAGATCGTAACCGAACTTCACCCTTCGCATTTACCGGAAATAAGTTTGAAATGCGTGGTGTTGGTGCAAAAACTAATTGTGCCAAACCAATGACCATTCTAAATACCATTGTGGCCAAACAGTTAAAAGACTTTAAAAAAGAAGTTGATGCCTTAATCGATAAAAAGAATTTAAAGAAAGATGAGGCCATTTTTAATGTGTTGCGTGAGTATATTAAAACTTCTAAAAAAATCCGATTTGATGGTGATGGGTATAGTAAGGAATGGGAAAATGAGGCAAAAAAACGAAAACTAAGTAATAATAAGAATACGCCAGAGGCACTGGATATCTTATCAACCAAAGAAACCTTAGACTTATTTAAGTCAATGAAGGTTATGAGCGAGGTAGAAATTGGCGCCCGCAAAGAAGTAGAGTTGGATTCTTATATAATGCATTTGCAAATTGAAGGTAGGGTGTATTCAGAATTGGTTTATAACCATATAATACCTGCAGCCATTGCGTATCAAAATACTTTAATTAAAAATGTGACCGGTTTAAAGGAAATTTATGGTGCCGCCCATAAAGGCTTTTCAGAAGGGCAGTTGGCCATGATTGAGGAAATGGGGGAGCATTTAACCAAAATTAAAAAAATGGCAGATGCCATGAACGATGCTATGCTCAAAGCAAATTTAGAAAAAAACTCCCATAAAAAGGCGTTAAGTTATTGTAATGGAATAAAGCCTTATTTTGATGGGATACGCGAACATGCCGATGAACTAGAGAAATTAATTGATGATAATTTATGGCCAATGACAAAATATAGGGAGTTGTTGTTTATTAAGTAAAATTCTGTTCCAGTACGGATAATTATCTTGGAATATTAATCAATTCATCTATTTTTGCCGCAAACAAATATTATGTCCTCATCCAATAGTGAAAGATACAATCAGAGAGGGGTTTCTGCCTCTAAGGAAGATGTACACAATGCTATAAAAAATATAGATAAAGGTCTTTTTCCCAAGGCATTCTGTAAAATTGTACCCGATTATCTGACGGGGGATAAAGATTATTGTTTGATTATGCATGCAGATGGGGCCGGAACAAAGTCTTCGCTTGCTTATATGTATTGGAAAGAAACTGGTGACCTATCAGTTTGGAAGGGAATAGCACAAGATGCATTGATCATGAATATTGATGATCTTATTTGTGTAGGTGCAACAGATAATATTATGTTGTCATCAACCATTGGACGGAATAAAAATAAGATTCCGGCAGATGTACTTTCAGCTATAATAAATGGTACCGAGGAATTGATCACTGATTTATTCAAGCATGGTATTACCATTCATTCTACAGGAGGTGAAACTGCAGATGTTGGCGATTTGGTGCGTACAATTATAGTAGATTCTACCGTAACTGCTAGGTTAAAAAGAGAGGATGTAATTGATAATGCCAATATTAAAGAAGGAGATGTTATTGTAGGTCTTGAGTCTTTTGGTAAGGCGACCTACGAGAATGAGTATAATGGAGGCATGGGCAGTAATGGGCTCACTTCTGCCAGGCACGATGTTTTTGGAAAATATCTAGCAGAAAAATACCCAGAAAGCTTTGATCCAGAAGTGCCTTCAGAGTTAGTTTATTCAGGCAATACAAAACTTACCGATAAAGTGCCCTATGCTCCTTTGGATGCTGGTAAATTGGTGCTTTCCCCTACAAGGACCTATGCGCCAATCGTAAAAAAGATTTTGTCCAAATACAATAGCAATGACATTCATGGGATGGTGCATTGTAGTGGTGGTGCACAAACTAAAATTCTTCATTTTGTGGATGACCTTCATATTGTTAAGGATAATCTCTTTGAAGTTCCGCCTCTTTTTAAATTAATTCAAGAACAATCTGGTACGGATTGGAAAGAGATGTATCAGGTCTTTAATTGTGGACATCGATTGGAGATATATACAAACCAAGAGACTGCGGAAGATATAATTGCGATTTCTAAAAGTTTTAATGTCGATGCTAAAATTATTGGTAGGGTAGAGGCATCCCCCAGTAAAAAACTCACTATAAAAAGTGCTTACGGAACCTATATGTATTAGGGCATACGATTAGTCTTTTTACTACGTTATTTATTGTAAAGATGTAGTTATGAAGAGAAAGGAATTCCTAAGAAGCATAGGTGTAGGAGCCGCGTTTGCCATTACCTTTCCATGTTTGGGAGGGTGTTCTAAAGATGGCGGCATAGATGGCAACGTTGTTGAAGTTCCTACGGGTGTCGATTTTACGGTGGATTTAAACTCGGAAGAAGGCGCTAAATTGGCCAATAATGGAGGCTATATTTTAAAGAATTTAGTTGTAGTTGTAAGAAATCTGGAAGGAAATTTTGTTGCGGCGAGCCAAGTTTGCAGTCATCAAAGTTATGACGAAGTACGTTTTGTTAATCAAGAGGGCGGAATCTTCCATTGTGATGTGCACGGTTCTAAATTTGCCCAAGATGGTTCTCCTTTAAATACCATTCCTAATAGTGTTGCCAAGCCTTTGAAAATTTTTAATACTGAACTTAACGGAAGTAATTTGCGTGTTTTTGAATAAAACACAGAGGTCCTTATCTTATTATTTTGAAAATAAAGCTCCCTGTACTCACCCAAATAGTGGTTTATTCTAATCGGTATGGTGTTATTTTTTATGTATACGCTTGTTTTACCTTAATCTATATATCCTAATTTAAATTAAGATGCGGGTATATTTATCAATCATATTCTCTTTGTTAATGTTGATGGTGTATGGTCAGGATAAGAAATATGTGACCGTAAAGAAATCGTTAACCTTAATGGGAGAGCGTTTTGATTTTACAGTAGTATCTGTAAATGAGGAGTTGGCTTATATTAATATTCAAGAAGCCGTTGGAGAAATTAGAAGAATAGAAAAATTAATTTCTTCCTGGGACCCAGAATCAGAAACATCGTTGATAAATCAAAATGCAGGGATTAAACCAGTAAAAGTTAGCATAGAACTATTCAAACTCATAGATAGATCTAAACAAATTTCTGAAATTACCAATGGTGCTTTTGATATTACTTTTGCTTCGATGGATAAAGTATGGAAGTTTGATGGTTCAATGACGGATATTCCTTCAAAACAAGAAATAGAAAATGGTATCGGTAAAATAGGTCACCAAAGTATAATTCTAGATAATTCGGAAAAGACTGTTTTTTTGAAAAAACCAGGTATGAAAATTTCTTTTGGTGCTATTGGCAAAGGTTATGCTGCAGATAGGGCAAAGGAATTGTTAGTATCTAAAAAGGTTGTTGCTGGTGTAATTAATGCATCTGGTGATATTACCACTTGGGGAACCAAAGCTACAGGTGAAAAATGGTTGATTGGAATTGCGAACCCATCTAATCAGAAAAAAGTAGTGTCTTGGTTACCAATATTAGAGTCCTCTGTGGCTATAGCAGGAAGCTCAAAAAAATATATTCTTTTTAATGGAAAGAAATATTCAAATATTATAAACCCGTTTACCGGAATACCAACTTCTGGGGAGGTACAAGTAACCGTTTTTGCCAAAAGTGCCGAACTTTGTGATGCGCTGGCAACTGCAATTCTCGTAATGGGTAAAGATGCGGGCTTATCACTGGTGAATCAGCTTGGTGGTACAGAGGCCATAATCAAGGAAAATGAAACTATTTATAAAAGTAGTGGGATTATCTTAGATCAAGAGCCCTAAATTTAATTTTCAAAGGTTAATTCTAAGACGTATTTTAAATTCAAGATCTTTATGTTTTTAGTAAAGTGTTAGCAACACTTCGCGCTACTTAATGTGTAAATTTATCGTAAATTCGCAGCACAAGTGAAGTAAGCAAATGATAGATAAGTTAAATATTGTAAAACAACGTTTTGATGAGGTTTCAGACCTTATTATCCAGCCAGATATTATAGCTGATCAAAAGCGTTATGTGCAGTTGACCAAGGAGTATAGCGACCTAAAAGCTTTGGTTGGAAAGCGGGATGAGTATTTGGAATATACCAATAATATAGCCGAGGCCGAGGAAATTATTGCTGATGGTAGTGATATGGAGATGTTGGATATGGCAAAAATGCAGTTGGAAGAAGCAAAATCTAAGCTGCCCGCGTTAGAGGAGGAAATTAAACTTATGTTGATTCCAAAAGATCCAGAGGATGCCAAAGATGTAGTTATGGAAATTCGTGCTGGAACTGGTGGTGATGAGGCCAGTATATTTGCGGGTGATCTCTTTAGAATGTATACCAAATATTGTGAAAGCAAAGGTTGGAAAACCAATGTTATTGATTTGAGTGAAGGAACAAGTGGTGGTTATAAGGAAATTCAGTTTGAAGTTTCTGGTGTTGATGTCTATGGTACGTTAAAGTTTGAAGCTGGTGTGCATAGGGTGCAGCGTGTCCCACAAACCGAGACCCAAGGTAGAGTGCATACCAGTGCCGCTACCGTTATGGTACTTCCGGAAGCTGAAGATTTTGATGTGCAAATAGACCCAAAGGATGTGCGTATAGATTTTTTCTGTTCTTCAGGACCTGGTGGGCAGTCTGTAAATACAACATATTCAGCGGTTCGGTTAACTCATATCCCAACTGGTTTGGTAGCTCAATGTCAAGACCAAAAATCACAACATAAAAACAAGGATAAAGCTTTTCGTGTATTGCGGTCAAGATTGTACGATATGGAATTGGCCAAGAAACAGGAGGAGGATGCGGCTAAAAGAAATTCACAAGTAAGTAGTGGAGACAGATCGGCTAAAATTAGGACCTATAACTATCCACAAGGTAGGGTAACGGACCATAGGATTGGTTTAACTTTATATGACTTGTCCAACATCATTGATGGTGATATTCAAAGGATTATAGATGAATTAAGTTTAGTTGAAAACACAGAAAAACTTAAAGAAGCATCTGAAATATTCTAAATATAAAATTACCATATTTAAATGGTGTTTTTTTTTTCGCTATTTGCCTATTAAGAAGACAGCAGCTGTTAAAAGATTGTATTAGCATTTATTTAACCTATGACCACCCAATATTTAGTTACTCAAATACATAAAAAACAATCCTTTCTATGTGTTGGATTGGATACTGATTTAGATAAGATACCAAAGCACTTATTGGAATTGGAAGATCCGATTTTTGAATTCAATAAATCTATAATTGATGCCACCCAGAAGTTTTGTGTAGCATATAAACCTAATGTTGCGTTTTATGAAGCTTATGGTGTAAAAGGTTGGATGGCGTTACAAAAGACGGTTAATTATATTAATGAAAATTATCCTGATATTTTTACTATTGCCGATGCTAAGCGTGGTGATATTGGAAATACTTCAACGCGATATGCCAAGGCATTTTTTGAGGATTTGAATTTTGATTCTATTACCATTGCCCCTTATATGGGCAAAGATTCAGTTGAGCCTTTTCTAGCTTTTGAAAATAAACATACTATTTTATTGGCATTGACTTCAAATGAAGGTGCTTTTGATTTTCAAACCAAAAGTATTGATGGCCTTGAATTATATAAACAGGTAATTAAAACTTCCCAACACTATCTAGGCTCAGAAAATTTAATGTACGTTGTTGGGGCCACTAAAGCGGAATATCTTAAAGATATCAGGGAAATAGCGCCAGATAGCTTTTTGTTAGTTCCAGGAGTTGGCGCTCAAGGAGGTAGCCTAAAAGAGGTTTGTAACTATGGAATGAATAATCAAGTGGGCTTGTTGGTAAATTCATCTAGGGGTATTATCTATGCGTCAAATAGAGAAGATTTTGCTGAGGCCTCTAAAAACAAGGCAGAAGAACTTCAATTGCAAATGAAGGAAGAACTTCAGAAATATAAGAAATCCCTAGATTAAGTTTTCCAGAGACTTTTTTATTTTTATTGCTTTCTGCTCAAAAAATTCACCCAATTTTGTGTTGGAATATTGCATATTCGATGCTTTGTCCAAAAAATTCTGGTATTGATATTCTAACATAGTAATAGCGTCTGCTTTTGCTGCAATTGGCGTTACTGTTCCTACTTTACAATATTGCTTTTCCATAATACTTTTTTGTTCTAACAAATATACGTGCCAATTAAATTTTTGGACGCTGATTCATACGTTCTAGGACTAATATTCAGGTAATTTGTCTTTTTTTTAACAAAACCCATGAGTAATTAATGATGATAACCATTAATTACTAGTTTTAAGAAGTAAAACATTATCATTTAAAAAAGTTTATCTACATTGTGCAATTGTCCTATAAAAAAGGTGCTGAGGTAAACATTGTTACACTATATTACATACAAACACAAAACTTCCCATACGTGGGTAACATTTGTCCATGGGGCTGGTGGGAGTTCATCAATATGGTACAAACAGATCAGGGAGTTTAAAAAGGTCTACAATATATTGTTATTGGATTTAAGGGGTCATGGTGAATCTAAACCTAAAATGACTAGTGTTTTAGATGAGAAGTACACATTTGATGCAATTACCGATGATATTATTGAAGTAGTAAATCATGAAAAAATTTCAAGTTCTCATTTTGTGGGTATATCCTTGGGCACTATTTTAATAAGAAACCTCGCAGAAAATTATCCAGATAGGGTGGATAGTTTGATTATGGGGGGTGCCATAATGAAACTGGATTTTCGTTCCCAAATGTTAATGAAATTGGGAAATATGTTTAAGTCCATTTTGCCTTATTTATGGTTATATAAGTTTTTTGCCTTTGTAATTATGCCTAATAAGAACCATAAGGAATCAAGAAGTTTATTTGTTCGTGAGGCCAAAAAACTTTATCAAGAAGAGTTTTTAAGATGGTTTACATTAACTACTGAGATAAATCCTTTATTACATTTGTTTAGATTTTCAGACAACAGTATACCTACATTGTATGTTATGGGGGAGGAAGATTATTTATTTTTACCCACCATTAGAAAATTAACATCAAGACAAATAGATACAAATCTTTTTATCATCAAAAATTGTGGACATGTAGTTAATGTTGAGGAACCAAAATTATTTAATAGAATGGTAATTGGTTATTTGGTAGGTATGGAAAGTTTTAAAAAGGAAAAAGCGGGTGAAAGTGATCAATCAATTATAGATCAGAATTATAATGTTCATGCGTGATGGTTTATATGCTTTAGAAAATAAATACAGCCCTGAGGGTATTGATAGCTAATTCAAATAACCACTCTAAAAAATAAAACAGAAGTTCTTTATTTAAGGATGCCCAGGGCTGATTTAAATTTATAGTTAGATTACAAGGTCTAAATAAATGTATTTTACATATATAACGGGTAAGACCTATAAACATTTCCCTTTCCGATGCATTTTTACCTAACCTTTACTAAAAAGACACCATTAAGTTGTCATTTTAGTAGTATTGCCTTTGGTTTGTTATAGACTTATTTCGGTTTATGCAATAATTTATTTTTGGTATTCACTTTGATCTTAGATAGAGGTTAAAAAACCACCCTATTTGATTGATGAATAAATAAGATGGTCTTTTGTTATAGGGAAATATCAATACTAATTAATGCAAGGGGAGGGGTTTGGTCCAAATGGCCCTCTAACCTCACCATTAGGTGTTGTTATAGTATATACATGCTCTTCTTCAAAGGCGCCACTAGTATATGAAATAACCAGACTACCTGCGTTTTCTGGGACATTTACGGTGAAACTGGCCTCCGAACCTGCACTAAAAGTGTAATTGGTTGAAACCCCATCAATTTCAAATGTCACAAATGCACCATCCCAGCCATCGCCATACAGATCATCCATATCAATTGTCCAAGTTCCTGCAATTGGGGTATCACCAATTGGTGAACATTTAATCAATACAATAAAATTGTAAGCTTGTCTTTGCTCTTGCTGACCAGTAATACTTCCTGTAAAGTTTTCAAAAGTAAAAACAGCACCATCCGTCCCAGTAGATTTACCAAGAAAACGTATAAAATCGCCCCCTGAAATATCATCTATGGAAATACCTAAGCTACTTGCAATATCCGTATACGGAATGGATATGGTGCTTGGAAAACTAGTAATGGTTGTCAGTGGAATAGTATCACTGGCAACACCACCAGATTCTCTGCTTACACTTAATTCCCACGACTGAACGTTACCGTCTAGGGCATTTACTTCCCCACTAAAACTACTGTTGGCAATATCACCGGCTGCAACAATATTTTCATCAACCACAATACGAACATAGGGTGATTTTGAATTTTCTGGATCTAAAAGGCTTAAAGGGTTTTTCTCCTTTTCTTCACAACTTATCAATGCCACGCTTAAGAGCATTAAGCCAATAATTGGTTTTATTATTTTTTTCATCGTTTACTTTTTTGAGTTATTAAATCAGTCTACAAAACCTTCTGAATTGGTATCCCAGAAAACCGGTGTGTCCGGAGCCGATTTTTGAGTTAAATTGGTATTGTTGTCGGCTGCCGTTTGTGAATACCAATTAGATCTTAGAAATGTTCCTGAATCTGCTAAAAAGAAACCTGGTGTAAGGTTGTCTGGTTGCCCTGTTCTTCTGTAGGTATTATATGCCTCTATACCATTGCCCCAAAGTGCTATAAAATATTGCTCTACAATGATTCTAAGTTTGTCTGTTTCATTACCGGCATCATAAGCATTCAATATGTCTAAGATGTGGTCATCTATTTCGGTTTGAGTAGGTACCACACCAGAATTGGTAGCAAGGCTAGAACCAAATGAAATAACTTTTGAGATGGATTGTCTAATGCCATTTTCCATGTAGGTTCTGGCATCCCCAGTTGTTCCCAAGGTCAAAGATGCTTCTGCCAGCATAAAATAGGTGTAGGATGACATTAACATTGGTGAAATACCAGCACCGGCCAATCCTTCATTAACTGCAGCAGACCCGGAAACATTTCTGAAAGAATTATCATCAAAAGGACCTCCTACAGGGTATACTCCAAATAAAGTCCTGAATTGCTGATCTGGTGGTATACCATCGTTATCCAAATGGTTTCTTCCCCAAAGGCCATCAAATCCGTTAATATTGGGTACTACGCAATAAGGCTCATTTGATGCCCACCAAGAAGGTGTAGAAACTTCAGTGAAGCACTCTTTGGTAACAACATCAGCACCAGAAAAGTCACCCACTTGTCTATAAAAATAATATCTGATCCTTGGATCGGCATCACCATATTGGTTTGCCAATAGGTTCATGTAGTAATTGCATAGGTAGAAGTCTGAACTAGGCCCTTGACCGTCAAAGTTGGCTGTAAAATAAGGGTGTCTGCTATCTGGGGCAGCATTGCTTGTTGCCCATTGAAATTGAAAGTCCTCGGATGAATCCAATATAAGCTGATTTGAAGAAATTAAGCTATTGATTACGGAAGTGGACGTTGATGGGCCAAAACCTTCCTCATTTGCCAATCTTGTTTGCAAATACAACTTTAAACGCATGGTATTTGCTGCTTTTTTCCATTTGCTTTCATCACCGTTATAGTACAGGTCATTTGTTGGTAATGTAAGTTCATCTTTATTTAGATTAGTAATGGCGTCCATAAGTAATTGGTCCAATGCCAGATAAATAGAGGCACCAGAATCAACAATAGGGTTTAAGATACCCTCACCACCTTTCACAGCTTCAGAATAAGGAACGTCACCAAAAAAATCTACCATGGACATCATGATATAGGCTTCAAGTATTTGACCAATAGCAATATGGGTGTATTGGCCAGCTCCTTCTGCCAAGGGGTTCATGGTTCTAATGTCTATTAATGCCCTTGCATATACATTATCCCATACTCGGTCAAAATCTGTAGGGTCATTAAGTTCTCTATATGTTGGACCGCCCCCGTTTAACATACGCACAGGTTGCATTCCAAACTGGCTTAGTCCATTTTCGTTTCGGTCTTCCTCACCAGAATGGATTTCTGCTACTTGTTGTTGTATTTGATTTAAAAAGAAATCTACACTTGCCTGCTCTGGATTCAGGGCATTTGGACTCGGAACAACTGCAAGTTCTGTTGTATCACAGCCAACCAGCAAGGCTACCAAAAGGCAGATGAGCATTGTTCCTGATTTTTCTATTATTTTTTTCATAATATTTTGTTTAATAGTCTTATAAATTAAAATGATGCCCTTACTGTAAATCCATACCTTCTTGTAGACGGACCAGTGATAAAGTCAATTCCTTGTCCGTTGCCTACTCCTGTACTGGATGAGTTGGTATCATAGTTTATGTTGTCTGGAAAATTAACAGCCTTAAACCAAAGGTTAGAACCCGATAATGTGAAGGACAAGCTACCAAATGGTGTTTTTTTCAGTAATTCTTTTGGTAAAGAATATCCAAGTGATGCTTCTTGAACCCTAATGGTAGTTCCATCAAATACACTTAACTCATTAATGTCTCCACCAAAAAAGGTGTTAAAACCAAATTCTGTAGAACTTATCGCTATATTGTTTGGTGTGCCATCTTGCTGAACACCGGGCAGCACGTAGTTGGACTCTCTGTTTATTGGAGTGTCCGCATCTACTGTACCACGACCAATAAGAGCTGCTGAGGTAACTGAATAAATATCACCTCCATGTCTGTATTGCAAATTGGCCGACAGGGTAAAACCTTTGTATGTAAATGTAGGTATCAGTGCTGTTGTCCAATCTGGATTTGGATCACCAATTTCAGAAATGTTATTGTCAACCAGATATAGACCATTACCACCAACGATTCTGTTACCATTATCATCCTTTAAAAAAGTGGTTCCTAAAAACACACCAAAAGGCCTTCCTTCTACCGCATAATTTGCCGCTTCACCAGCAATGGCCTGCGTCAATAAAATATTATTGGTTCCTTCTGCAAGATCGGTAACAATAGTTTCATTGGCCGTGAAATTTCCTGCTATATTGAATCCAAATTTGTCACCTCCACGTCTTAATATGTCTAAATCATAGTCGATCTCCACACCTTGCGACTGTATTTCTCCAATATTTACAAAAGTACTAAGGAACCCGGTAGAGCTATCCAAAGTTCTATTGGTAATAAGATCTGTTGTAACCTTATCATATAAACTAATATTAAAGTTTAGGCGATTGAATAACCTCATATCTGCCCCAATTTCAAACTCTTCAACCCGCTCTGGTCTTAGATCTCTGTTACCTAGTGTATTGGAAACCGTATTGCCAGAAATCACGTTTCCATTTATGTCAATTAGATTTCTAGCACCTAGGGTAAGCACATCTCTAGTGTTGAATGGTGTTGGAAAACCTGCTGATGACCCGTATCCTAAACGTAGCTTTAAATAATTGAGTCCATCTCCTTGAAGTCCTTCAATAGCTTCTGTCGGTACAAAAGAAACACTTGCTCCAGGATAGAACAAGGAATTGTTTTCTGTTTCTAGAGTTGATGACCAATCATTCCTACCTACAACATTTAAATACAGATAATCTTTGTAGGAGAATGTTGCATCCAAATATATACCTACTAAATTTTCCTCAAAATCTTGATTGATATTGGTTGAGGAGAATGAGTTAATAGATGATGGGGTGGTGAAATTATAATGTTCCAAAACACCAAACACTAATTGTCCGGTACTTTCAAGACCATCTTGTGAATAAACATCCCTTCTGCTATTTGCACCAAGTGTGGCCTGTATATTTAAATTTTCTGTTATCTCTTTATTGGCACTAAGTACAAAGTCGTGGTTCCATATGGAGTTTCTTACGGCCAAAGTTCTTAATATACCCAGTGTTGGACCATCTACGCCTCCTTTGTTTTGACCATAGGAATTAAACTCTGTATAGGTATCCAAGCCCATTTTATAGGACAAGTCAAGCCAATCATTTATACCATAGCTTAACGTAATGTTACCAAGAAAACGATCGGTATTTTGTGAGGTTTTAGAATTGGCAATGGTCCAATATGGATTCTGTATATCATTACCAGATCTGTAGTATACACTTCTACCATCTGCTGCTTGGAATGGCAAGTTGGTTAAATCTACGCTTCTTGGTGTATAAAGAACATCTCCAAAAACAGCAGAACCTTGGAAAGCGGCCCCGCTTCCCGTACTTACGGCATTTGGAGGTGATTTATAACCGGTTCTGATAAAGTTGAATACACCGGATGCTACCAACTTATTACTTAATTGGGCATTACCACCAATACTGAAATTGTTTCTTAACAAGGTATTTCCTGGTGTAACGCCAACATCATGAGTACGACCATAGTTTGCATTAAAATTTATTTTTTCTGAACCACCTCTAATGTTAACTGAGGTACTGGATACAAACCCAGTCTTAAAGAAGTCTTCTACACCATTGTAGGGTTTATACAAATAGGCATCATCCAATAGGTCTTCATTGCCTGCAACTAATGTTTGATCTGCTATATAATTTAATGGATGTCTAAGAATGGCAAAGTTACCTCCATTATTATCTAGGAATTGGCCTGCATTTGCAATGCCATCATCGTCTGTCCTATCAAATCTAGGTCCCCAATTACTAAAGAAAAATCCAAACCCTTGGTGAAAACCACCACCATAATTGTTTTGATAATCTGGTAATATAGCCTTGGAAGCAAATACAGATTGAGTAATACTTACCTCATTCTTGTTCTGTGTTTCACCTGACGAGGTATTCTTTGTTGTAATTAAAATAACACCGTTCCTACCTCGGTTACCATATAATACCGTTGCACTCAATCCTTTTAAAACACTTACACTTTCTATGGTATTTGGGTCAATATCCAAAAACCTACTAGATTCTGTGTTACCATCTAAAAAGTTGGATTGTGTATTGGTGCCAGAGTCAAATGGTATGCCATCAACAATAAATAGAGGTTGGTTTGATTGTGTTGCGGAAGAGTAGCCCCTAATAATAATATTTGTACCAGATCCTGAAAGACCATTGTTTGAAGTAATATTTACACCGGCAACTTTACCGCTTAGTACCCTGCCGATATCCGCTTCTGGTCTAGCTTCCACTTTTTCGGATTCTACTGTGGTTACAGAATATCCTAAAGAACGTTTTTCCCTTACAATACCTTGTGCCGTTACCACGACCTCTTGTAGTGATTGTGCATCTTCCACCATGGTGACATTGATAGTGTTTTCTTGACCTACAACACGTTCTTCTGTACGCTGTCCAATATAGGAAAAAACCAAAACCTGTCCGCTTGCTACTTGGATGCTGTAGTTTCCATCAAAATCTGTTTGGATACCTGTTGTCGTATTTTTAACAAGTATGTTAACACCTGGCAACGGTACGCCACCCTCATCCGTAACATTACCTGTTACCGTTTTTTGTTGTGTATATGCCCAAGTCATCCCAGTTAGAAAAAGCATAAACAACCAAATACATTTTTTTTTCATACGTTAAAATTTAAATGAGTTAGTTATGAATAACTTAAGTGCAAAATGGAGTTTTAAACAGTTAGGTTATCACGTGAGTGAAGTACTTTTTTTTTGAAAAGTGTATTGGAACTGTTTTAATTGATAATTGTTTCCGAGCTGTTTTGCATTAGTCATTCAAGCCAAAGTAAAAGGGACTTTGTTGAAAAGTGGGAAACACTTATAAACGTTTACGTTACCGATGAAAGTTTACGCTTGTTTTACCTTTTATAACAATTTTAAGCGATCTAGTTAAATTTGTAAATCGTTAACTATTTTATTTATTTTTTACGGTATTATAAAAATCTAAATACATTTTTGTTGAAATTTAACTTAATGTGACTTTAACGATTATTTAAAATTGGTAGGATTATCTTCTTCAAGTAAATCGCAGCCCTGAAAAGGTTTGATGACTAATTCAAACAAAACTCCTAATAGCAGAAAAAATTTCCTCTTTGAAGTAGTTGCTCAGAGCTGCTTTATACTTAATGGGTAGACTATAAAATAAATAGCTCTTTTTGTTTTTATGGGAAATACTTATAAACGTTTACGTAGCCGATAATTAATTACGTAGTCTTTACACCTGGGATTGCAAGTACAATTTTTGATACTCACTTGGAGTTAGTTGGGTGTCTTTTTTAAATGCCTTGTTAAATGTTACTTTATTGTTATAACCAACTTCATAGGCAATATCAATGATGTTTAAATTTCTTTGATGGTCATTGTCAAATATTTGTTTGGCCTCATTTATTCTGTATGTATTTACCAACTCGTGAAAATTCATATTAAAATGCTCATTAATTACTTGTGAAGCATTATGGCGAGTAGTGTTTAATTTAGTTGCCAGCTTTTCTAGATTGATGTCATTTTCTTTATAAATTCTTTCATTATCAAATAGGGCGATTAGATTTTCTTTTAATTCATTTGACAAACTAGGGGTTAAACCAGATTTTTCATATTTAAACAATAGTTTGTTCAACTTAAAATCACCATTAAAAACACTAGGTTGAACATTTGCACAGTACCCTATGTACATTACCATTAAAGCCATACAGATAACTTGGGAGTGGTACAGAAAACCAGACATAACATTGTTACTTATTAAAATACCGTAACCAGCATAGCAAATGACATAGGCAATATGTATCAGATAAATATTACGCTTCCAGATTCTATTATCGCCTGTACTTTCTTGATTTTTGATTTTAGAATCGAGATAAAGCTTTCTGATGAAGAAACCATATACAATAAGGGATATCAGTTTCAGTATTACTAAGATAATTAGGTCCGCAGAATCTCCTGGATTTAAACCTTCGTTGGTTCTACCTAACATCAATGCTAATTTATCTTCTGCGGAAAGAGAATAAATAGGGAATGCATATAGTAAAAAGAGAATAGTTGGAATTAGGTGTAAAAGGTCTGTTTTTTTAAATTGATAATTTTCTGTAATTCGTTTAAAATAAAAGTAGAGTAAGGGTCCGTATAAAAATGAAAAACATGTAGACATTAAATAGGAATGTGGAAACTGGTATTGGTAGTTAGTGATATTTAAGCAAATATGAAGGATGAAAAAGGAGTGGATAAAAATAAAACTACTGATTAAAATTTTGGCAATTTTTTCGACTTTCGAATTAAAGTGTAATATGGTACCGGTGTAGAATCCTATTAGTGCCACATAGAGGTACATGAAGGACCAGATACTGAATTTTGGCTCATATTTTTCTGAAATTTGGAAAAACTGCTCGGAATCTCTAATGTTGTCAAACCAAGAATCGTTTAAAACATCGGTATTAAAATCAGTAGTAAGATATTCTTCCAAATACGTAACACTTTCATCTACATTGTCCATAGCTGAGTAGCTTTGTGCAATCTTTTTGAATATAGGGGCAGTTCTAATGGAAGGATTGTTCAGTGCCTTTTGATAGGTTTCTATTGCTTCAGGATACTTATGCTCTTCGAATAAATAATTGGCCTTATCTATGTCCGACAGTAGTTCTTTTTGTGGCTTCTTAACAATCCCAATAATGGAGGGTTTTGTATTGCTTGAAAAACAATGGGAGGTAAAAAGTAAGAATGTGATTAAGATCCTTAAGTTTTGCATGTTGAATTGATTGATGAATTAGCTATGTCTTAAATTAATCATAAAAAAGGACTATAACCTTAAAAAAGTATTAAAATAGTAACTCCCGATAATAGTTTACCTTAGACACATACTGTGTTGATGCATTGAAAATTATTTATTTAGGAAAGAATAGTAGTTGTTATATATAAAAGGAAAAACCGATGCTCCCATCGGTTTTTAACTAACTAACTCAAAAAATACTAACTCAAAAATTTGAAAATGTATGTTGTTTACTTTTAAGAATCTGATTCTTAAAATTTTAACGTCAATAACTTTGAATTATTGTGAGGATTATGAAATAATATTCTTAATCCTGTAATGCAAAGACTTTACGCAGTAATTCAGTGTTTCTGGAGGAAATCTTTGTTCTAATCTCTTTTTCTTCCACAGCGATCATGGTAAATACTCCATCTAATGCTTCCGTGGTCACATAATCTGTAAGATCTGGGTTGACGTTTTTAGTTAAAGGAATTGCATTATAGCGATTTATAAGGGAACTCCACACTTTGTCGGCACCAACTTTAGTAAATGAGGATTTAATAACTGGGTTAAATTTTTGATATAATGTAGTAGTAGTTTTATTACTTAAAAAGGTTGTTGCTGCTTTATCATCACCAAGTAAAATCGTCTTTGCATCATTGAATGTCATATCCTTTATTGCACCCACAAATATTGGTGTAGCTTCTGATACCGCATCTTCTGCTGCACGGTTAAGGACTTTGAGACCTTCGTCTGCTAAGCTGGTAAGACCTATATCCCTTAAAGTTTTGTCCACTTTTTGCAATTCTTCTGGTAGTAGAATTTTAACCAAGTCATTTTTATAAAAACCATCTGTTTGGGTAAGTTTGCTCACTTGTTTGGTTATTCCTCTGTCTAACGCAGCTTTTAAACCATTTGCAATTTCTTCATTTCCAATAGTAGTAGACTGTGGTAGTTGGTTTACTACTTGTTGTAATTCATTACATGATACTATAAACAATACAGCTATAACCAGGCTTAGTTTTCTCATATTAAGATTTTTATTTGAGCATTTTTTATGCGTATAAAAGGGTTACGAGAAAATAACTGTTTTATTGTTGAATGTAGTCGTTTTGCTCTGTAACATTAATTTTTATAGTATTTTAGCTAGAGTGTGATGAGGCATTAGTTCGATATTAGTTCGAATTCAGATGAGAAATTGATATAAAGACTTTATTTTTATATGTCCACGATTATCTTATTACCCTCTGGCTAAAATACTTAAAAATTATACTTTCATCGATATTGTCTTGTCCTGAAATATGGCTACAGGTTAAAATTGAATTTACGCTGTTAATTTATATACCATATTCGGTGTTTTATATTCTAAAGATAAATGTAACCTAATTTCATTGTATAAATTAATTGCATTTTTTGTTGCTCTTTTAGCGTGTTGCAGGCTATCAAAGGTCTGGTCAAGATAAAATTCGTCTTTTAGAATACCATTTACCCTTTCTGCCACGGCATTTTCGTAACAAT